>JASGGU010000029.1:0-40213 GCA_047602645.1 Lachnospiraceae bacterium
GATCATTTTATCATTACGGTCGCCTCCGAAATCATGGCAGTGCTCTGTCTGGCTGAGGATATGCACGATTTAAAGAATCGACTTTCAAAGATGGTTGTGGCATATGATCTGGACGGCAGACCGGTTACGGCCGCCGATATAAAAGCGGTAGGCTCAATGTCTGCATTGTTAAAGGATGCAATAAAGCCGAATTTGATCCAAACGCTCGAACATACGCCGGCACTTGTGCACGGAGGGCCGTTTGCTAATATCGCACACGGCTGCAATAGTGTTCGCGCGACAAAAGCGGCGCTCAAGATGGCGGATTATGTGATCACGGAGGCTGGCTTTGGAGCGGATCTTGGCGCAGAGAAATTCTTTGATATTAAATGCCGGACAGCAGGGCTCAAGCCGGATGCAGCCGTACTTGTCGCTACGGTCAGGGCGCTCAAATATAATGGGGGTGTGCCGAAGGATCGGCTTTCAGAAGAAAATATGCCCGCATTGAAAGCAGGAATTATAAATTTAGAGAAGCATATTGAAAATCTGCAGAAGTTTGGTGTGCCCGTTGTTGTGACATTAAATTCCTTTGTGTCCGACACTGATGAGGAGATTGGTTTCATCCAAGAATTCTGCAGAGAGCATCATAGTGAATTTGCGTTGTCCAAGGTATGGGAATTTGGCGGTGAGGGCGGAGAAGAGCTGGCCCGAAAAGTACTATTTGCTTTGGATAAGAAAAAAAGTGATTTTCATCCGTTATACAATGCAGAGCTTCCGATCAGGGATAAAATAGAAAAAATTGCAAAAGAAATTTATGGTGCGTCTTCCGTCAGCTTTACCGCACAGGCAAAGGAAGAAATGGAAAAGCTGACAAGGTTCGGCTTTGACCGGCTTCCGATCTGTATGGCAAAAACGCAGTATTCCCTGTCAGATGATCCGAAGCTGCTCGGCAGGCCCCGGGATTTTGAGATGACGGTTAGGGAAATGTATGTGTCTGCAGGTGCGGGTTTTGTTGTTGCGGTGACAGGCAGTATTATGACGATGCCGGGACTTTCCAGACAGCCGGCCGCATATGGGATTGATGTGGATAATTCGGGAAAAATTACCGGTTTATTTTAATAGGGAGAACGATTATGATAAAGATCATTGACGGAAAGCTCATTTCACAGCAAATCAAGGACGAGCTGAAGGTGCTTGTGGAGAAGAAGAAAAGCGAAGGGAAACAGGCATCGCTTGCAGTCATACAAGTCGGTGATGATCCGGCTTCCAGTGTCTATGTGGGTAACAAGAAAAAGGCATGTGCCTATATTGGGATTGATTCTCTTTCCTATGAGCTGGCGAAGACGACGACGCAGGAGGAACTGCTTTCTCTGATTGATCAGTTGAATGCGGATCAGAATGTGACAGGAATTCTTGTACAGCTCCCTGTGCCGAAGCAGATTGACGAGGATACAATCATCAGAAGGATCAGCCCGAAAAAGGATGTAGACGGCTTTCACCCGATGTCTGTGGGTGCACTTTGCATCGGGGAAAAAGGATTTGTTTCCTGTACGCCGGCAGGCATTGTTCAACTGTTAAAGCGCTCCGGTGTCGAAATTGCCGGAAAGGAGTGCGTCGTTGTCGGCAGAAGCAATATTGTCGGCAAGCCTATGGCACTGTTGCTGCTCAGGGAAAACGGTACGGTTACCGTTGCCCATTCAAGGACGAAAAATTTGTCGGAGGTTTGCAGACGTGCAGATATTCTTGTTGTCGCTGTCGGAAAGCCAAAGATGATTACAAGGGAATATGTGAAGGAAGGCGCAGTTGTAATTGATGTGGGGATTCATCGTATGGAGGATGGTAAGCTGTGCGGAGATGTCGATTATGAAGATGTGGCGTCTGTATGCAGCGCGATCACGCCGGTACCCGGCGGTGTCGGACCGATGACAATCGCAATGCTGATGAATAATTGCGTAGAGGCGATGGACCGGCTGCGTTAAACGGCCGGGAACGGGTAGAGCTTATGGTATGTCCTAATTGTCATGCGGAACTGAAAGAAGACCACCTATATTGTGAAAATTGCGGTGCAGAAATTCGGATTGTTCCGGATTTTGAGCCGGAGATTGAAGACCGGATGCATCTGACTCTTTCCGGTGTGGCGGAAGAACTTTCAGATCCCAAAGCAATAGAAATAAGTCCGAAGCAGGATACAATCAAAAAAAAGAAACAGAGACCGGGGAAAAAAGAACTATTGTTCTTTTCCGCGGGTCTGATTGCGGTGTGTGTGATGATCGCTGTCGGTGTTGGCATCAGCCATTATTATTCTTATGAGTACCAGTACAAAAAGGCTCGTCAGGAATATGAAGGCGGCAGCTATGAATTATCCGTCGCGACGGCTCGGCATGCAATATCTCTCAATCAGGAAGATGAAAAAACAAAGTTGCTTTTGGCGGACGGATATTATGCTCTTGAAAAATATGACGAGGCGATCGCAGTTCTGGTGGGAATGCTTGAACTATTTCCGGGAGATTTTACTGTTTATGAGCGGCTTGTTGCTAATTATGAAAGCAAAGGCGATAATCAGGCAATCGGAGCGTTAATAAGAAACAGCGGAAATACGGCGATTATGGAAAAATTCGGGGTATATCTATCCGTTCCTCCGGCATTCAGCCTGGAGGAGGGAACTTACTATGGCTCGGAAACACTGCGCCTGATAGCGAACGGAAATGGAACAATTTATTATACGCTGGACGGTTCGATGCCGGATGAAAACTCACAAAGATATCAAACGCCATTTTCATTGAAGCAGGGAACGATTGTTGTATCGGCTGTTTATGTGAATGAAAAGGGGATCGTCAGTGAGCCGATTCAGAAAACTTATACGGTAGAGCTTAAAATACCGGATATGCCTGAACTCCTCACAAAAGGAGGCAAGTACGAGGCACCGGTGCTGATTAAGCTGGAGGAGCCTGAGGAGGGTATTGTTTATTATACGACGGATGGTACGGCTCCGACGGCTGATTCCGAAGTCTACAGCCTTCCGATTCCAATGCCGCTTGGAACGAGTCAGTTTAAATTCGTAAATATCAGCAGGGATGGGTTAGAAAGTCAGATCATCACGGCGAGTTATACTCTGCAAATCGCGACAATTGTGGACAAAGCGGCTGCAGAGGCAGCAATTCAGTTTTTTTTACAGGCAAAGGGAGATACTGCAGCCGAAAACGAATACCTATGTACCTCTGCCTACGGTGCGGGAAGCCGAAATTACTATCTGGTGGATGAATATCGGGTGAAGAACGGTAAAAAAGAAAAAACGGACCGGATCTTTGCGGTAGATGTCAGGACGGGGGAGTTGTATAAAGCGAATATCAATATCATAAAAGGAGAATATGAATTCTCATTTTTGTATTAAAAGAGATTGCCTTTTTTATGTTGATGAATTATATTAGAATAAGTAGGTTTAGTCTAGGAGGAGTCGGTATATGTACAAAATTTTAAAAGCACAAGTGCTTGCGGAAAACATTTATTTGATGGATGTAGAAGCAAAACGAATTGCAAAAGCCTGTTTGCCGGGACAGTTTGTAATCGTGAAGATTGATGAAAAGGGGGAGCGCGTTCCGCTTACAATCTGTGATTATGACAGAGAAAAGGGCACGGTCACGATCGTGTTTCAGACAGTAGGTGCATCCACGCAGCGAATGGCAGCGCTGCAGGAGGGAGAGGGCTTTCGGGATGTGACAGGTCCGCTCGGACAGCCGTCGGAATTCGTGCATGAGGATTTGGAAGAATTAAAGAAGAAAAAGCTGTTGTTTGTTGCAGGCGGTGTCGGTACGGCACCTGTGTATCCGCAGGTGAAATGGCTGCATGAACATGGAATTGATGCTGATGTCATCGTCGGTGCCAAAAATAAAGAGCTTTTAATTTTAGAAAAAGAAATGGAATCCGTTGCTGGAAATCTTTATGTGACAACGGATGACGGCTCCTATAAAAGAAAAGGTATGGTTACGGAGGTCATCAAGGATCTCGTACATAATCAGGGAATTAAATATGATAAGTGCATCGCGATCGGTCCGATGATCATGATGAAATTTGTGTGCCTGCTGACAAAGGAATTTTCTCTTCCCACAATCGTCAGTCTGAATCCAATTATGGTGGATGGTACGGGTATGTGCGGTGCCTGCCGTGTGACTGTAGACGGCAAGGTGAAGTTTGCGTGCGTAGACGGACCGGAATTTGACGGACATGCAGTTAACTTTGATGAGGCAATGAAACGCCAGCTTCTGTACAAGACTGAAGAAGGACGCGATATGCTGAAAGAAAAAGAGGGAGACACCCACCACGGTGGATGTGGAAACTGCGGAGGTGACAAATAATGGATGTATTGAAGAAGGTACCTGTCAGAGAGCAGGATGCCAAGGAGAGGGCGAGAAACTTTGAAGAGGTGTGCCTTGGATATAATGCAGAGGAAGCGAAAGAAGAGGCTTTAAGATGTATCAACTGTAAAAATGCGAAGTGCATCGCCGGATGTCCGGTAGCGATTGACATCCCCGCTTTTATTCATGAAATTGTTGAGGGAAACTTTGAAGAAGCAAGTAAGGTGATAGGAAGATCCTCGGCACTTCCCGCAGTATGCGGACGTGTCTGCCCGCAGGAGAGTCAATGTGAGGGCAGATGTATCAGAGGCATTAAAGGGGAGCCGGTTTCGATCGGCAAGCTTGAGCGTTTTGTAGCCGACTGGGCGAGAGAAAATCATATTAAGCCGGAGGGTGCAAAGGAGAAGAACGGACACAAAGTAGCGGTAGTCGGTTCCGGTCCGGCTGGTTTGACCTGTGCTGGAGACTTGGCAAAGATGGGTTATGATGTGACAATTTTTGAAGCGCTGCATGAACCGGGCGGCGTATTAGTTTACGGAATTCCGGAATTTCGTCTGCCAAAGCAGAAGGTCGTTGCAGAAGAAATTGAAAATGTAAAATCGCTCGGTGTTAAAATTGAGACAAATGTGGTGATTGGACGGTCGACAACGATCGATGAGCTGATGGAGGAGGAAGGCTTTGAAGCGGTATTCATCGGTTCGGGAGCAGGACTTCCAAAGTTCATGGGAATTCCGGGTGAAAATGCGAATGGTGTTTTTTCCGCCAATGAATATTTGACGAGAAGTAATTTGATGAAAGCATTTGATAAGTCTTATGATACGCCGATCAGGCCGGGCAAAAGGGTGGCGGTTGTCGGCGGTGGAAATGTGGCAATGGATGCCGCAAGAACCGCACTCAGGCTCGGAGCTGAGGTGTTTGTCGTGTATAGGCGCAGTGAGGAGGAACTTCCTGCCAGAGTTGAGGAAGTACATCACGCAAAAGAGGAAGGAATTCAATTTCATCTGTTGACAAATCCTACGGAAATCCTGGTGAATGAAAATGGCTGGGTAAGAGGTATGAAATGTGTTAAAATGGAATTGGGTGCGCCGGATGACTCGGGCAGAAGAAGGCCGGTAATAGTAGATGGCTCTGAATTTGAGTTGGAACTGGACACAGTCATCATGTCACTTGGCACCTCGCCCAATCCGTTGATTTCCTCGACGACAAAGGGCCTTGAAACAAATAAGTATCAATGCATCGTCGCAGATGAAGAGCTTGGCAGAACCTCTAAGGAGGGCGTATTTGCAGGTGGGGATGCCGTAACCGGAGCAGCCACGGTCATTCTTGCAATGGGTGCAGGAAAGGCTGCTGCAAAAGGTATTGATGAGTATTTAACAAATAAATAAGCATGGAATTAAGGCACGTTTGATACGTGCCTTAAATTTAACCGCAGATTGCGTAAAATCGAATCAGAGGAGGAAATTTGATGGGGGAACCTGTAGCGGTAAAATTCGTATTCGGAGAAAAAGAGGAAATGCAACAGCTTTCAGATTTTTTGAAATATGGAGGTTTATCCTCTGTAATATTGCGATGTGAGGAAGGGGCCGAAGAAAATGAAGCATATTATATTGAAATTGATCAGAATGAGGAAGCTTTGGCAAGAAGGCTGACTTCTGTTTTTTATAAGGAACGGGATAAAACACATAAAAAGGAATATGACAATTCTGAGGTAACGGAGGAACTGAAGGAGGAAAAAACTGGTGCGCCGTTTGTAAAGGCTTCGGATAAAGCAGCAAATTATCGGTCCTCTGCATTTGCACTTTTGTCTGTCGGATTTCTTGGGCTGATCTTTATGATCTTAATTATGATCGGTGTAATTTCGATATCGATTGCTCCTAATATACGTGTGCTTTCTTTTATTACAATGACCTTTTTGTTTGCGGTTTTTGTTGTGATGGGATGCAAAGCGCTGTCGGATGCAAAGAAATATGAAGAACGATCCAAAGAGGAGGAGCAATCAATGGATGACCTGCGTTCCTGGTTTTTAGAACAGCATACAAAAGAACTGCTGGATGAAAAAGCCGGCATCTTAGAGTTTGATGGGGCAACGGAGGAAATGAAGTATTATATGAGAACCGAAATTATGAGAAAACTCATCAGTGAGAAGTTTGGTGAGCTGGAAGCCTCCTTTCTTGAAAATAATATAGAGGATTTATATACGGAGCTTTATGAACATTGATATAATTTGTGTCGGAAAAATAAAAGAGGATTATTTAAAGGCTGCCATACAGGAGTATGAAAAAAGGCTTTCAAAGTATTGCAGACTCAGCCTCATTGAGGTGGCGGATGAGAAGACACCGGATAGGCAGAGTCCGGCACTGGATGAAAAAATCAGACAGACAGAGGCTGACAGGATATTAAAGTACAGTAAGCAGGGGGCTTTCGTCATTACGCTTGAAATAAAAGGAAAACAGCTTGATTCTGTGGAACTTGCCCGAGAAATTGAAAAAATGGGAGTCAGCGGTATCAGCGATATTCAATTTATTATTGGGGGCTCTCTGGGGCTTCATGCATCAGTCACGGCACGAGCGGACAGGCATTTGAGCTTTTCGAAAATGACGTTTCCCCATCAGCTCATGCGAGTAATCTTGTTAGAACAGCTATATAGAAGCTATCGCATTATCCATCATGAGCCTTATCACAAATAAGAAAAAGGAAAAGGAGGTTGTACGGCATGTTAATGGTAGATCTGATTAAAAAGAAAAGAGACGGTCATGCGCTTAATAAAGAAGAGATTAATTTTATGATCGAGGGTTATACGAAAGGTCGGATTCCCGATTATCAGATTTCAGCGATGATGATGGCGATTTTTTTTCGGGGAATGAACGATGAAGAAACCGTACAGCTTACAATGGCGATGATGAACAGCGGAGATGTGCTTGATTTATCAGGAATTGAGGGTGTGAAGGTGGACAAGCACAGCACCGGCGGCGTCGGAGACAAAACTTCTCTTGTGCTGACTCCGATGGTAGCCAGTCTTGGTGTTCCTGTTGCAAAAATGAGCGGAAGAGGGCTCGGACACACAGGCGGTACAATTGATAAGCTTGAGAGCATTCATGGATTTCATACGTCTATCACGGAGGAACAATTCTTAAAAAATGTCAATACAATTAAAATTGCGATTATGGGACAGACGGCAGATCTTGCCCCTGCGGATAAATTACTTTATGCTTTGCGTGATGTGACGGCCACGGTGGACAATATGTCGCTGATTGCAAGCTCGATTATGAGCAAAAAACTGGCGGCTGGTGCCGATGCAATCGTACTGGATGTTAAATGCGGCAGTGGTGCGTTTATGAAAACAGAAGCAGATGCCTTTCTGCTTGCGGAGAAAATGACCGCAATCGGTAGCATGGCCGGAAGAAGGATAGTCGCTGTCGTTTCCGACATGGATCAGCCGCTGGGCTTTGCGGTAGGCAATGCATTAGAGGTAAAGGAGGCAATCGATACGCTGAAGGGGAGAGGCCCTGAGGACTTGCTTGAGTTATGCCTTGTGCTTGGCTCTCAGATGCTGCTCTGTGCAGGTGTTGCAAAAAAAGAAGAGGAGGCGGAGGCACTTTTGAGAGAGACGATTGCAGATGGAAGTGCACTTAAGAAATTTGCTGAATTTGTCGAGGCACAGGGCGGAACGGCAGAGGAAGTCTATAACACGGATAAGCTGCAGCGGGCATCGATTGTTTATGAACTTTTATCGGTGCAGTCAGGCTATATCGGGAAAATCTTCAGTGAGGATGTCGGAACGGCATCGCTGCTCCTTGGCGGAGGCAGGAGGAGCAAGGAGGACGTCATCGATCTTTCTGTTGGCGTTCTGCTTAAGAAAAAGGTCGGAGATCCCATTTTGAAAGGTGAGACGCTGGCTGTTCTTTATGCGAATGACGAACGAAAGCTTAGGGAGGCTGAAAGACGTCTGCTGGGTGCTTATACAATCGTGGAAAAACCGGTTGAACGATCTGTATTTATAAAAAAAATAATTAAATAGCTGTAAAAACAGGCGGGAATAGGACTTGTTTGCTTTTCATATACATTACACATGAGAAGAAAAGCAGAGCCACGCCGTTTATCGGAGAAAAAACAGAATATCAAATATAACGTGGCGGAATCCTTGAATTTTCCAAAAGATTTAATTCTGGGTTCTGCCATTGTTTCAATTACAGGCTATCAAGAGGTTTATGTAGAGAATTACCGTGGAATTCTCGAATATACGGACTGTGAGATTGTGCTTTCCACAAAGACATGCCAGATCAGGATCAAGGGCTGCTGTTTACAGATCGAATATTATACGAGCGAAGAAATGAAAATATGCGGAGAAATTCATTGTCTAAATTTTGAAAGGTAGGCTGTCGTATTGTTACTTTGCTTGTTGCGGTATTTGAAGGGATATGTGAGAATTTCTGTCAGTGGATTTTCTCCCGAGCGGTTTATGAATCTGTGTACAAACCAGAATCTGCTGCTTTGGAAGGTGAAACGGACATCTGCCGGGTATGAAATGTATATGACGGTCAAGGGCTTCTTTTGCTTAAGACCAATTGTCAGAAAAACAGGAACTAAAGTCCGTGTGTTGGAAAAGAGGGGCTTTCCTTTTTTCATGCATAGATATAAAAAACACCGCTTTTTTCAGTTGGGATTGTTTGTATGCCTAATGACCCTTTGGATTGCCTCGTGTTATATCTGGGATATTAGGCTGACCGGCAACAATATGGTGACAGATGACAATCTCAATGATTTTCTGGCCGAACAGCAGGTGCTGACCGGTATCAGAAAAAGCCGGATCGATTGCGAGAAAATTGAGAAAAGCATTCGCGGCGCCTATCCGCAAATAACATGGGTATCCGCTAAAATTGACGGTGTCAGGCTTATTATTGAGATTAATGAAAATGCCGTTTTTTTTGACGGGAAGAATGAGGAGAAGGATACAGCCGTCTCAAAATATCATCTTGTCAGCGAGTATGACGGTGTCGTGCGCCAGATTATCACAAGAAGCGGAACCCCTCTTGTAATGCCGAATGCTGAAGTAAAGAAGGGTGATTTGCTCGTTTTGGGAGAAATTACGCTGTTAAATGATGCGGGAGAAGTGCAAGGCATCGATTATGTGACACCCGATGCAGATATTATCATTGAAACAGTTACCGATTACCATGATATCATGGAACGCTCTTATGTAAAAAAAAGCTATACCGGAGAGGAAACAAAGAGTTATGAGTACCGTTTTGGAGTGCGTGCGGCAGCATTTCCTGTTTTCACCAATTATGAGAGCTGTGACCGGCTTACGGAATGGAAAAGAAGCAAAATCGCCGCACTGTTCCAGAAAGATTTCTGGTATGCGTCTGATCTTTATAAAGAAAGCACATTTGAGGAAGACTATTATTCCGAGAAGGAAACTTCTCAGCTCCTAAAAGACGGACTGTCAAAATTTATTAAGGATTTACAGGAAAAAGGGGTTCAAATTATAGAAAATAATGTTACAATAAAAATTACGAAGGCAGCGGGAACGGCATCGGGCACGCTGCGTATGCTTATAAAAAACGAGGGAAAGCAGGAAATCCAACAATGATAGAGGGCATTACAGAGCGAGTACTCGCAATCGAGCCGGAGCATGCGAAAAATATTTATGGCGCAGTTGATGCATATCTAAAGAAAATAGAAAAGGCATTTCAGGTAACGATTGTCGATCGAAATGAAGGAATCAAAATTATCGGAACAAAAGAACAGGCAGATCGTGCGGCGACGGTTCTTATGCAATTGCAGGAGCTGTCCAGACGGGGAAATCTCATAAATGAGCAGAATGTGGACTATACAATCGCGATGCTGATGGATGAAAAGCAGGATGCCGTGCTGGAAATCGACAGGGATTTCATTTGTCATACAACAAACGGAAAGCCGATAAAGCCAAAGACGCTTGGACAAAAAGAGTATGTAGATGCGATTCGTAAAAAAATGATTGTTTTCGGAATAGGGCCGGCTGGGACAGGAAAGACTTATCTGGCAATGGCAATGGCCATCACTGCTTTCAAAAATGATGAGGTTGGACGGATTATCCTGACACGTCCTGCGATTGAGGCAGGAGAGAAGCTTGGCTTCCTTCCGGGAGATTTGCAGAGTAAGGTCGACCCGTACCTGCGCCCGCTTTATGATGCGCTGTATCAGATTATGGGTGCGGAAAGTTTCCAGAAGAATATGGAAAAAGGGTTGATTGAGGTGGCACCGCTTGCTTATATGCGCGGCAGGACACTTGACAATGCTTATATTATTTTGGACGAGGCGCAGAATACCACACCGGCGCAAATGAAAATGTTCTTAACGAGGATCGGCTTCGGCTCCAAGGTCATCATCACAGGTGACCGCACACAGAAGGACCTGGCTCCGTCCATGGTATCGGGTTTGGATATGGCGATTCGTGTATTGGGGAAAATTGAGGAAGTAGGCTTCTGCATGCTGACGAGCAAAGATGTAGTCAGGCATCCGCTCGTGCAGAAAATCGTTAAGGCCTATGAGGATTTTGAAGAAAAGGAGATAAGGCAGCCCATTTCGGATGTCCGAAAATATAAAAGAACGAAAGGGAAACGGACGGGTCGATGACATACTATATTGAAACAGAGGTAGAAAACAGACTGGATTTTCCTTATGAGGAATTATTTTCGCAGATTGTGGAAACCGTATTGGATGAAGAGGGCTGTCCTTATGAGGCGACAGTCAGTCTGCTGATTACAGATAATGCATCAATTCAGGAAATTAATCGGGAAAACAGGCAGTTGGACAAGCCGACGGATGTTCTTTCTTTTCCGATGGGGGAATATGAGATACCGGCAGAGTTCCTGAAAGTAGAGGAGCAGAGAGATTGCTTTGAACCGGATACGGGAGAGCTGTTGCTTGGAGATATCGTAATTTCACAGGATCAATTGCTGGCGCAGGCAAAGGAGTACGGACATAGCGCAAAAAGAGAATTTGCTTTTCTTATCGTGCATAGTATGTTACACTTAATTGGATATGACCATATCGAAGAAACAGACAGAAAACTGATGGAAGCAAGGCAGAAGCATCTGATGGAGGTGCTTGGGATTCAGAGATAGAGGTATTGAATTCAATACGTAAGGAGAAAGTTTACAGATAGGACACAATTAGGGAATGGCAAAGCAGGAAAACAAACATTCAAATTTTATAGTACAGGGCGGAATCCTTGCGGTGACCGGTATTATATCACGTCTGATCGGGCTTCTTTACCGAGTTCCGCTGCAAAAGACAATCGGGGACGCGGGAATGGGGTATTATTCCGCAGCTTTTCAAATTTATTCGGTGATGCTGATTATTTCTTCCTATAGCTTGCCAGTCGCCGTGTCAAAGCTCGTGGCGGCAAGGGCAGCAAAGGGACAATATAAAAATGCGCGTAAAATTTATCACGGAGCGCTGTTGTTTGCCATAATTTCAGGTGGAACAACCTGCTTGATCGTATTTTTTGGGGCGGATGCCCTGGCAGGGACTTTAATGAATTTACCAAAGAGTGCAATTGCACTGCAGTTGCTTGCACCCACACTGCTCATCGTGGCGGTTATGGGTGTAATCAGGGGGTATTTTCAGGGTCTCGGTACGATGATGCCGACAGCTGCGTCCCAGTTGATTGAGCAGATCGTTAATGCGGTTGTCAGTGTGGCTGCCGCAATTTATCTGTTTGAATACGGCTCCAAGGTGGCGGATCTGCTTCGGGACGAGGCATACGCTTCCGCATATGGAGCGGCGGGCGGCACACTCGGAACAGGCGTGGGGGCTGTGGCCGGTCTGATCGTACTCACAGTTATGCTGATTATTCATAACCGGACAATGGGTAAAAATATTAAAAAAGATTCGGCCCGCTATACGGACAGCTTTGGCAAGGTGTTTCAGGTTTTGATTTTTACGATTTTACCTGTCATTTTAAGTACAACGATTTATAATATCAGTGATACGCTGGATCAGGGTATCTTTAATCATATTATGACTGCGAAAGGGCTTGGAGAGCTGAAAGCAACTTTATGGGGCATTTTCTCTACCAAATACAAGGTTCTTACAAGTGTACCCATTGCACTTGCAAGTGCGGTCTGTTCTTCCATGATGCCATCTCTGACGGCTTGTGTGGAGCAGGGCGAAATGCGTCTGGCCCGTCATAAGGTCAGCACGGCAACGAGATTTACGATGATTCTGGCTATTCCTTGCGCGGTGGGTCTGAGTATTCTCGGCAGGCCGATTCTTACCATGCTGCGGTTTTCGGGAGATCTGGATATGCCAGCGCGGCTGCTGCAAGTCGGCTCGGTTTCGGTGATTTTTTATTCACTTTCCACACTTTCTAACGGTGTGCTGCAGGGAATCAATCAAATGCGAATTCCAGTCAGGAATGCGGCGATTGCGCTTATTCTTCATTTGGGAGTGCTCTATGTGATGCTTGCAGTATTTGACTGGAAGCTGTATGGGGTCGTGTTTTCCTGTATTATATTTGCTTTCTTGATGTGTGTGTTAAACTGGATGAGTATTAAAAAATATCTACATTACAGACAGGAAATCAAGCGGACCTTTATAATCCCGCTGATTGCATCGGGCGTGATGGCACTGTTTGTCTGGCTTTTGAATTTCCTGCTGTCCAAAGCAGTTTCCAATATCGTGTCTGTACTCCTCTCCATTTTTGTCGGGGCCTGCATTTATTTTGTTGTACTCGTTTTGCTGCGCGGCGTAAGGGAATCTGAAATCAGAAGATTTCCGGGCGGCGGTATATTAGTAAAAATCGTAAAACTGCTGCATTTGCTGTAATACGATTTTCTTATCAATTTGTATAAAAGAATAGAAAAAAGCTGATACTATAGGCGGAGGGAACGCGTATGAAAAAGACCTATCTACTCAGCTTTTTGTTATGTATTTTATTTTTGGGGTGCGTTTATTTTGGAAGTTATTATTATGTGACAAAATATATGACGGAGCCGATCATTGAAAAATATGATCAGGTGACGGCGGACAACGAAACGGCCGAAGATCAGCAGGGAGAATCGGATGCCGCTATTTTTGTAGATACGAATGATGTGGAGCGGATCGACAGCTATACGAACTATATTCTGGAAAGCTATGATATGACGAATTATGAGCTTCATGAGGAAAAGCTTCCGATGCCGTCGGAATATATCGGTTTGACAAGAGATGAGCTCATTGCTTATCTGGAGGATTATGTCAGATATCCTAGTGAGGAGGATCAGGAAAAATCCCTCGAGGATATCCAATTGATTTCTTATTCAGACGGACAAATTATTATCCGCAAGTCCTTTAAACCGGAGGAAATTCCTGAGACGTTTTACTTAATGGTTGAAAATAATGTGGTGAATGTTTATTATAAGGATAAGAAAACAGTTTATATGTATACGGATATTTCTCTGGATACATTGCCTACGGATGTGCAGAATGAAATTATCAGCATCAAATATATCCGTTCGCCTGAGGAGCTTTATAATTTTTTAGAAACCTATTCGAGTTGACGGGGTGTACAAAAGAACGATATACAGAAAGGAACAGGCATGAAGGTAGGTATTATTGGCGGCGGAGCCGCCGGAATGACGGCGGCGATTACTTCGGCTTGGGGCGGACATGAGGTGACGGTTCTCGAACATGGCGGCCGTGTCGGAAAAAAACTGCTGCTGACCGGAAACGGTAAATGTAACCTGACAAATGTGAATCAGGAATTGTGGCATTATCATGGCAGTGATCCCTTGTTTGCAGACCGTATCTTTCAACAGTGCAGCTATACGGATTCTCTTGCTTTTTTTACGAAGCTCGGTATTTATACAAAAAATAAAAATGGCTGCCTGTATCCGTATTCGGAGCAGGCTTCGGCAGTTCTTGAGGTGCTTCGGATGGCGCTTAAGAGCTTAGGAGTGACTTTATTAACGGATTGCCACATCAAGAGCATTAAACGGAGTGAGCTGTTTCAGGTTAAGACAAATCAGGGGTGCTTTATGTTTGACAGACTCATTCTCGCGGCAGGCTCGAAGGCTGCACCGCAGACGGGCTCGGACGGAAGCGGCTATGTGCTTGCACAGGATTTTGGGCATCATATCGTCAAACCGCTCCCGGCGCTTGTACAGTTGCGTTCCGCAGAGCCATATTTTAAACAGCTTGCCGGCATTCGGACAGAGGTTAGGCTTACGATTTTGTGTGATGGTAAAAAATCCGGCGTGGAAAAGGGCGAATTACAGCTCACGAGTTATGGAATTTCCGGAATTCCAACCTTCCAATTGAGCCATATTGCTGCCAAGGCGCTTGACCTGGGACAAAAGGTGGATATTTTCATTGATTGGATGCCAGACATGGAGTCTGCGGATGGAGTTATCACTTATTTAAAAAGCAGGGTTCAAAATTGTCCTGATAAAAAGGCAGGAGAGTTACTGATCGGTATGTTACATAAAAATCTGAACCTGCTGCTGATTAAAATGGGAGACATCAAGGCAGATAGAGCGGTAAATATGCTGACAGATGCGGAGCTAAAGAAGCTTTCGCTGCTCATCAAGCAATTTCCCGTGCCGATTTCTGCCGCCAATTCATTTCAGGATGCGCAGATATGCAGCGGCGGAGTGGATACGTCACAACTGAAGGAAACGTTGGAGTCGACACTTGTCAAAGGCTTGTATTTTGCAGGAGAGCTCATTGATATACATGGCGATTGCGGAGGATATAATCTGCAGTGGGCATGGTCGAGTGGCATGGTAGCAGGAAGGCTTCTTAAATCATGATCAGAATCAATCAGATGAAGCTGCCTGTTTCCCACACACAGCAGGCGCTTGAGAATAAAGTCATACATACATTGCAATTAAAAAAAATTTATAAAAATACACAGCTGCCGTTATTTTCTTATCAAATCGTAAAACGCTCACTGGATGCCAGAAAAAAGCCGGAGTTGTTTTTTGTTTATGCCATTTCGGTTTCTGTTGATCCAAAAGAGGAAGCCCGGATTCTAAAGCAAAATCGGGACAGTAATGTGTCAAGATGGCAGAAAACCGTCTATGAGGTTCCTGAAAGAGGAGATCGACTGCTTGAGAAAAGGCCTGTCGTGATCGGAAGCGGTCCGGCGGGATTATTCTGCGCTTATTTGCTGGCTCGTGAAGGATACTGTCCAATTGTGTTGGAAAGAGGCGAAAATGTGGACAATCGTGTGGATTCAGTGGAAAAGTTTTGGGCCGGAAATCCGGTCAATACCGAGTCAAACGTCCAATTTGGAGAAGGCGGGGCCGGAACGTTTTCAGACGGAAAATTAAACACACTTGTGAAAGACCCAAACGGTCGAAATCAGTATGTTTTAGACACGTTTGTAAAGTATGGAGCCAAAAAAGAGTGCGCATTTACGGCAAAACCGCATCTGGGCACCGATGAATTGACGAAAATCGTAAAAAACATTCGCAACGCCATCATCGACCACGGCGGTCAATTTCTGTTTTCCTGTAAAATGACCGATATGGTTATCGAGAATAACAGGATAAAATCAGTGATTGTGGATAACTTTAGCGAGAAGGATTATTTCTTGTCAAAGGAACGAGTGATCAGACAGGGCATTTCCCGGCTGGAGGCCGGAATTGTTGTGCTCGCAATCGGACATTCGGCACGGGATACGTTTGAAATGTTGAACCGCATTCCTATTCCGATGAAACAAAAGCAATTTGCGGTGGGTCTTCGGATTGAGCATCTGCAAAAGCATATTAATCAAAATCAATACGGGCAGGATCAGGTGCAGGGCTTATCCGCAGCCGATTACAAGGTGACATATCAGACAAAAAACTCTAGAAGTGTCTACTCGTTCTGTATGTGTCCCGGCGGTTATGTCGTGAATGCATCCTCGGAACAGGGAAGGCTTGCGGTGAATGGCATGAGCTACAGCGGCCGTGATTCTGCAAATGCCAACAGCGCGCTGATTGTTTCTGTCGGCGAACAGGATTTTGGAGCAGCCGATGCACTTGCCGGAATGCGTTTTCAGCGGAAGCTGGAAGAAAAAGCATATGCGCTGGGAAACGGAAATATCCCGATTCAGCGATATGGTGACTTTAAAGAGAACTGTGTCAGTACAGGGTTCGGGGAAGTTACACCGTGTACAAAGGGAAAGACGAAATTTGCAAATTTAAGAACTTTATTCTGTGAAGAAATCAACGAGGCTCTTATTGAATCTATCGATAAATTCGGTTATACTATGAAAGGCTTTTCAGAAGAGGATGCGCTTTTATCCGGTATTGAAAGCAGAACGTCTTCTCCGGTAAGAATTTTGCGTGATGAAAACGGAGAAAGTGAAATTAAAGGGCTTTATCCATGCGGTGAAGGGGCCGGTTATGCGGGGGGAATTACCTCTGCGGCAATGGATGGCATGAAAACGGCAGAAAAAATAATAGAGAGCTGTCGGCCTGCATACGGTGAACAGTAATTGCAGGAGGTTTTCGGCGGTACTTAAGAAACATGAGGAGAATCAGATGGAAAATAATGATGAAAATAAAATATATGAACAGTCGGTGCGTACGGCATTAAAGGATCGAAAAAGAATCGTTGTAAAAATTGGTTCTTCCTCCCTGCATCATATGTCTACGGGAGAATTGAATCTGACAAAAATGGAGCGTCTTGTCAGAGAACTTTGCGAATTGAGAAATCAGGGGAAAGATGTTATTCTGGTATCTTCCGGTGCGATTGCCGTTGGAAAGCGGACGCTGAATGTGACTCCGACCGAACGGGAAATTCCGCTGAAGCAGGCATGTGCCGCAATCGGTCAGGCCCGTCTCATGATGATCTACGAAAGGCTTTTTGCGGAATATAATCATATTACGGCACAGATCCTCATGACAAAAAATACGATTGTGGATAAGCTTAACAGGCAGAATGCGCATAATACATTTACGGAGCTGCTGAAGCTCGGTGTGATTCCGGTCGTCAATGAAAACGATACGGTTGCTGTCCATGAGGTGGAGGATACGATTGGCGACAATGATTTTCTTTCGGCAGTCGTGGCAGCGCTTGTCGGGGCGGATCTTTTGATCCTGCTGTCGGATATCGACGGACTTTATACGGATGATCCGCGTGCAAATAAAAATGCGCGGTTCATTGATATTGTTGACGAACTGGATGATTCCCTGATGGAAATGGGAAAAGGAACGACAGGAAGCAGCATCGGAACCGGAGGTATGAGTGCAAAGCTGCATGCAGCGACCGTGGCTGTCAATTCGGGTGCGGATATGGTTATCGCTAATGGGAAGGATGTCAGCGTCATCCATAAAATTATGGAAGGACGCAAATATGGCACGCTGTTTGTAGGACACCGCGATGAGAATTTTAAAATCGCAGATTATGTCGGCAATATGTAACAGTTCCTTTCAACATAGTTTCATGGGATGGCCGGATTTGGAAAGGGTAAGAAATGAACTTAGAGGAAACGATTAAACGAATTAACGAGTTATACCATAAATCCCAGAAAGAGGGACTGTCAGAGGAAGAGAAGGAAGAGCAGAAGACACTGCGGGCGGAGTATGTGGCAAATGTCAGAAATAATCTGCGTTTCCAGCTTGACGGCATCAATATTCAGGAAACTGACGGCAGTATTACGAATCTCGGCAAAAAGTACAGAAAAAGAGAATGATGTGTATGGATACGGAAAAAACGGTGCCGAATAAAAAAGAGATCCGTTCCAGGATATTAAAAATCCGAAACGGGCTGAGCGAGGCTGAATGCCGAGAGAAGAGCGGACAAATTATGAAAACGTTCAAGCGGCAGGAGGAATATCAAAATTCCGGTCTGCTGTTTCTCTACGCCTCTTTTGGAAGCGAGGTCATGACGAGGGATTTCCTGCAGGAAGCTCTTTCGGAAGGAAAGCGGATTGCCCTGCCGCGGGCATTTGTATCAAGGGAAGGACCCTGTATGGAGTTTTATGAGATTACAGAAAATTCCCAGCTGCTCGCCGGCTACAAAGGGATTCCTGAGCCGGATATTTTACATAAAGATGTGAGAAAAATCTTGGAACTGCCGGATCTGATGCTGATGCCGGGCGTTGCTTTTGATAAAGACCGTACTCGCATCGGTTATGGGATGGGCTTTTATGACCGGTATCTGGAAAAACACCCGGGAATCAGGACGATTGCCGTGGCCTATGCGTGTCAGGTCATTGAAACAATTCCGGAATCGCCTTATGATTACCGGCCTGACCGGTTACTTACGGAAGAAAGGATTTATTAAATGGATTTTGAAAAAAGGACAGTGCCGGATAAAGAGCCGGAGCGTCAATATTATTTTATGGAAAAGGCCGGTGCCTGTTTGAAGGAGCAGGAAAAGCAGCTTAAAAGAAAGCTGACGTTTCATGTGACAACATTTGGATGTCAGATGAATGCACGCGACTCCGAAAAGCTGGCGGGTATATTAAAGACGATTGGTTATATGGAGGAAGATGACGAGGAAAAAGCAGACTTTGTTCTGTTTAACACCTGTACGGTCAGAGATAATGCCAATCAGCGTCTCTATGGCAGGCTTGGCGTCTTGAACGGCAGGAAAAAACAATGTTCGCACAGGATGATCGCTTTATGCGGATGTATGATGCAGGAGCCTTCCGTCATAGAGAAAATCAAAAAGAGCTATCGGTTTGTCGACTTGATTTTCGGCACACATAATATTTATAAACTTGCAGAACTTTTGTGTACAAAGTTTGAAAGCGGCGGCATGGTAATTGATATTTGGAAAGATACGAATGCGATCGTGGAGGATATTCCGAGTGACCGCAAATATGGGTTTAAATCCGGAATCAATATTATGTTTGGCTGTAATAATTATTGCAGCTACTGCATCGTGCCGTATGTGAGAGGAAGAGAGCGGAGCCGGAGCGGCAGGGACATTGTGCGGGAAGTTGAACGGCTGGCGCAGGACGGTGTGAAGGAAATTATGCTGCTCGGACAAAATGTCAATTCCTACGGCAAGGATTTAAAGGAGCCTGTCAGCTTTGCGGAGCTGCTTAAAGAAATAGAGAGGATAGAAGGTATCGAGAGAATCCGGTTCATGACCTCTCATCCGAAGGATTTATCCGACGAGCTCATTGCCGTGATGAAAGGTTCTGAGAAAATTTGTCGGCATCTGCATTTGCCGCTTCAGTCCGGCAGCACAAAAGTCCTTTCGGCGATGAACCGACGGTACACAAAGGAGCAGTTTATCGAGCTGGCTTTGCGCATCCGCAGAGAAATCCCGGATATCGCGATCACGACCGATATTATTGTTGGATTTCCGGGTGAGACAAAGGAGGATGTAGACGAGACGATAGATGTGATTGAGCGGGTGCGATTTGATGGTGCGTTCACCTTTGTCTATTCGAAGCGTACGGGAACGCCCGCCGCCGCGATGGAAAATCAGGTGTCAAAGGAAGAGGTTAAAAAGCAGTTTGATCGTGTGCTCAATACCGTGCAGAGAATTTCCAGAGAAATGGCCGCCCAATTTGAGGGAAGTATCCAAGAAGCACTTGTCGAGGAAGTCAACGAGCAGGACGAAACGTTCCTGACCGGCCGCCTTGGCAATAACCTTCTCGTACATTTCCCGGCAGACCAATCTCTGATCGGGACTCTCGTTAAAGTCAAGCTTAAAGAATGCAAAGGCTTCTATTATCTCGGGGAGCTGCAGTAGCAATGTAATACTGATTAATTTATATGACTTACAAAAATCGGAAAGCCAAGCGAGAAAGGCCTTCCGATTTTTTGCTGCAATTAAAAAATATCTATATTTGCACACTGTACAAATTCCACAAATTTTTTTGATGCTGAGGAGGGAAGCGTGCCGCTCGGATAGACGAAGGTGAGAGAGCGCTTTGGAATGGAGGTTCTTAACGGAATCTCTACAAGTATTTTGGAGGTCAGTTCTTTTTTGATGAATTCCTTGATAACACAGGCAGTTCCCAAACCGATTTTTGCAAATTCAATTAACAAATCCATGGAAGTTGTTTCAATGAGGTTGTATGGCTCTATTTGATTTTCATACAGATAATAATCGATATACTGGCGTGTCATATTTTCTTTGTTTAGCATTAACAGTGTGGAATGGCGAAGAATATCAGCTGTGTGCTGTGACTGGATATAATCCTTTGTCGCTACGAAAATGTCTTCAATCTCCATGACCTGCTCATAGTGCAGGGAACCGGTCTGCAGTTTTAAAGTATTCGGCTTGCCGACCAGACCGATGTCGATTTTGCCCGCGTCCAACAGCTCCAATGTCTGATAGGTGGACTGACATTCAACAGATATCTGAATATGCGGATTTTGTTTCATAAAATCCCTCAGATAGGGGAGCAGCACATACTTGCAAAGCGTCGTGCTGACACCGAATTTAATATGTCCGCCGCCAAATTCTATAATATGCTTTAGCTTTGCCTCACCGGAAGAAATTGAGTCAAAGGCGGATTTTACATTTTCAAAAAGCAGTTTTCCCTCATAGGTTAGGGAAACACCCTTGGAGCTTCGGATGAAAAGTGTGGCGTTTACGTTCTGTTCGAGCTTCGCGATTGCCTTGCTGACAGCAGGCTGGCTGATATACAGCTTCTTGGCAGCTGCCGAAATATTTCCGGTATCCGCCGTCACATAAAAAATTCTATATAATGAAAGATTGTTTTCCATAATAGTTTTCTCCTCTGATCAATGTTGCTTTGCACTATGTCTGCATGGCATGGCTGATCACTTAATTATAACATAATATATAGTTATAATAAACATGAAAAATATATATTTTATTTATAGATAGAAAGATGTTATACTAACTGATATAGAATGTGAAGCGTTGGATTCACGAAGATCAGGAGGATGTTAGACATGCAGAAGGGTATGACAATGACACAAAAGATTTTAGCCGCACACGCCGGATTGCCGTATGTGGAAGCCGGACAGCTTATCGAGGCGGATTTGGATCTTGTGCTCGGAAACGACATTACGACGCCGGTTGCTATCCGTGAGATGGAAAAAATGAACAACAGCGGTGTGTTTCATAAGGATAAAATTGCATTGGTAATGGATCACTTTATTCCAAATAAGGATATCAAATCAGCGGAAAACTGTAAGTGCGTGAGGGAATTTGCGTGCAGGCACGAAATCAGCAATTATTTTGATGTCGGAGACATGGGGATTGAGCATGCGCTTCTTCCGGAAAAAGGTCTGACGGTCGCAGGCGACGCAATTATCGGTGCGGATTCCCATACATGCACCTATGGTGCACTCGGTGCATTTTCAACGGGTGTGGGAAGTACGGATATGGCGGCCGGTATGGCGACGGGAAGAGCATGGTTCAAGGTGCCTGGGGCAATTAAATTCAATATTGTCGGAAAGCCTTCCAAATGGGTGAGCGGAAAGGATGTTATTCTGCATATTATCGGTATGATCGGCGTGGACGGAGCCTTATATAAATCGATGGAATTTGTCGGAGAGGGGATTGCCAATCTGACGATGGATGACCGCTTTACAATTGCAAATATGGCAATCGAGGCGGGCGGAAAGAATGGAATATTTCCTGTGGATGCGCTGACAGAAGTTTATATGAGGGAGCATGGCAAGCGTCCTTATCAGATTTATGAAGCGGATACAGATGCGATATATGATGAAGAATATACAATCGATTTATCAATGCTTAAACCAACGGTTGCATTTCCTCATCTTCCGGAAAATACAAAGACTGTCGATGAAATCAAAGAACCTGTAAAAATCGATCAGTCCGTTATTGGCTCCTGTACAAACGGCAGATTGAACGATCTGCGGATTGCTGCAAAAATTCTTGAAGGCAAAAAAGTTGCAAAGGGTGTCCGCTGCATTGTGATTCCGGCAACACAGACCATTTATTTGCAGGCTATGGAAGAGGGACTGCTGAAAATTTTTATCGAGGCGGGAGCTGTTGTATCAACGCCGACTTGCGGGCCATGTCTTGGCGGCTACATGGGCATTCTGGCGGCAGGAGAGCGCTGTATTTCCACGACGAACCGGAACTTTGTAGGCAGAATGGGACATGTGGAATCGGAAGTATATCTGGCAAGCCCGGCAGTAGCGGCGGCAAGTGCGATCACGGGCTATATTGCGGAACCGCTTAAAAACTGACGAAATGGTTAGGAAAAGGAGAGAGAATATGAACGCAAAAGGAACTGCTTTTATATATGGTGATAATATTGATACGGATGTGATCATTCCTGCAAGATATTTGGCAATTCAAGAAGAGAAAGAGCTTGCGGAGCATTGCATGGAAGACATCGACAAAGATTTTGTAAGAAAAGTGAAAAAAGGTGATTTAATTGTTGCCGGAAAAAATTTTGGATGCGGTTCATCCAGGGAGCATGCTCCGCTTGTCATCAAGGTGGCCGGCGTAAGCTGTGTTATAGCGGAGACATTTGCTCGTATTTTTTACAGAAATGCGATTAATATCGGACTCCCAATCATTGAGTGCAAGGAAGCCTCAGAGGGAATTAAAGAGGGGGATGAGGTTGAAGTTGATTTTGACAGCGGCACAATTTACAACCGGACAAAAGGTACGCAGTATCAAGGGCAGCCATTTCCTGAATTTATGCAAAGGATTATTGCCGCCGAGGGGCTGGTTAACTATATTAATAATCAATCATAGGAAAGACCGCTTGAAACATATGTTCGAATGTGGTAGACTGTAATTGTTTAGAACTCTAGAGACAGTTGCTTTTATTGTTGATTGAAGTTTTAAAAGGATCGGATAACGGTACTTCAATTACAAATAAAATATGCATATGACAGGTAAGTTTTATGAAACGAACTGATTGGATCATAGCCGGTGCGGCGCTTTTTGTTGCCCTGATATGGCTTTTGGTGCTGCAGCTTGGAAAGCGTGACGGCAGCCGGATTGAAGTGTTGGTTGATGGAAACCAAACGGCTTCTTATTCTTTGAAAGAGGATCGGGAGATACTGATTACGGGTGCGGACGGCGGGACGAATCTGCTTGTAATCAGGGACGGGAGTGCTTTTGTGAAGGAGGCTTCCTGCCCGGACCGGCTCTGTAGTTACCAAAAGGCAATTCGGAAGGCAAACGAGACCATCGTCTGTCTTCCAAATAAAGTGGTGTTTCAGGTTTCCGGCGGGGAGATGAGTATTTATGATGCCGTGACGGATTGATAAATCCATGTTTATGTGTAAGAGGTTTATTTGAAATGAAAAGAGAAACCTATGGAAAAAGAATTGCTTATCTTGGCTTATTTGCTGGGATGGCAATTTTATTCGGCTATATTGAGATGCTGATTCCGTTTCATTTTGGTATTCCCGGTATGAAACTCGGTCTTTCCAACATTGTGACCGTATTTGTGCTGTATTTGTGCGGACCTGGCGCAGCAGCAGCGATCATGCTTGTACGGATTTTTACCGCAGGGTTTTTATTTGGAAATGCTTATGGGATTTTATACAGTCTGGCCGGCGGAATACTCAGCCTGGCCGGGATGGGTCTGTTAAAAAAATGCAAGAGAATCAGTATGGTGGGTGTCAGTATTTTGGGTGGTGTTTTACACAATATGGGACAGCTTTTAGCAGCGGCGTTTGTTGTGAAAGCTCTTCGGATTGTCTATTATGCACCCGTGCTGATCATTGCCGGTACGCTGACCGGATTTTTGATCGGAGTCGCGGCAAATCTTGTTTATTCAAGAATTCAGGCTGCTGGATTTTTGCATAGAACCATTTTATAAAGGCAGATAAGGGGAAGCAATATGATAGGATATTTAAAAGGGGAAATTGCAGGAATTTATGAGGATCAGATTGTTTTAGAGGTCAATCAGGTTGGTTATAATATTAAAATGTCGGCGAGTACGATTGATTGTTTAAACGGCCTTGGCAGCGAGATTAAAATTTATACCTACTTGAATGTACGTGAAGATGCGATGATTTTATATGGATTTCTGACAAAGGATGATTTGGATTTTTTTAAACTCCTTATTCAGACGAATGGTATCGGTCCCAAGGGTGCTCTGGCGATTCTTTCAGTGATGACGACCGACGATCTGCGTTTTGCGATTTTATCTGCGGATGCCAAGACGATCTCAAAGGCGCCGGGGATCGGTGCAAAGACGGCACAGCGGCTGATTATTGACTTAAAGGACAAAGTTTCTTTAGAGGATGCTTTTGAACAGAAGCTTGGACATACGAAGCTGCAGGATGACGGCGGCATTTCCGGTATCTGTGACGAGGCTGCGGAGGCTCTTACGGCACTTGGCTATTCTGCTTCCGATGCACTGCGTGCCGTAAAACAGGCAGAGGTCACAAAGGAAGATGATGTGGAAGCTGTTCTGAAAAAAGCGCTGAAGAAAATGACAATAAGATAAATTGTCCGTGTAAATCGCAGCGAATTTATAGAGGAGAGCTTTCATGCCGAAAAGAATGATTGAGACAAATGTAACAGAAGAGGATATCAAAATTGAAGGAAGCTTGCGTCCTCAATATCTGACAGATTATATCGGGCAGGAGAAGGCAAAGCAGAATTTAAAGGTTTATATTGAAGCGGCAAAAAAAAGAAATGACCCGCTTGACCATGTGCTGTTTTATGGTCCACCAGGACTTGGCAAGACAACGCTGGCCGGTATCATCGCCAATGAAATGGGTGTTAATATGAAGACAACGTCCGGTCCGGCCATCGAAAAGCCGGGCGAAATGGCGGCAATATTAAATAATCTGCAGGAGGGAGATCTTCTTTTTGTGGATGAGATCCATCGGCTGAACCGGCAGGTGGAGGAGGTTTTGTATCCTGCGATGGAGGATTATGCGATTGATATTATGATCGGAAAAGGGGCATCCGCCCGTTCCATTCGACTGGACCTGCCGAAATTTACACTTGTGGGTGCAACGACGCGAGCGGGACTTTTGACTGCACCACTCAGGGATCGTTTCGGCGTCATTCACAGATTGGAGTTTTATACGAATGAGGAGCTTCAAACGATTATTTTGCATTCTTCCAAAATTTTGGATGTGGAAATAGAGGAACAAGGAGCGATGGAGCTTGCGAAAAGGAGCAGGGGAACGCCGCGCCTTGCCAATCGTTTGTTAAAGCGTGTTCGTGATTATGCGCAGGTGCGCTATGATGGTGTTATTACAAATGAGGTGGCAGTCAAGGCATTGGATCTGATGGATGTAGACAAGATGGGGTTGGATCATGTGGACAGAAACCTGATTTTGACGATGATTAACAAATTTGCCGGAGGACCGGTCGGACTGGATACGATTGCGGCCGCGATTGGAGAGGATTCCGGCACAATCGAGGATGTTTATGAACCTTATTTAATTCAAAACGGGTTTTTAAACAGAACACCCAGAGGCCGTGTTGCGACGGAAACGGCCTATCAACACTTCAAAATTGTATTCCCCCGGACGGAAGGCAGCTGCAGATCATAGAAAAAGGTTGTTTTATTTCTAATTTTTGTTATAATCAGTAATGGGAGCAGGGGAAGGCTGGTTAGATACGGAAATGAATTTGGATATTATCATTTAATGGGGGAAATGTCATATGGCTTCAAAAAATGATGCCGAGGTGATTATCGGCGGAAAAGTAATTACCTTGTGTGGTTATGAGAGTGAGGAGTATTTACAGAAGGTAGCGTCCTACATCAATAATAAGCTTGCCGAATACAGCAAGGTGGATTCTTTCAGAAGACAGCCGCTTGATATGCAGAATGTTTTATTACAATTGAATGTAGCCGACGATTATTTTAAGGCAAAGAAGCAGATTGAAGCGCTGGAAGAGGAGATTGAAGCAAAGGACAAAGAATTATACGACTTGAAGCATGAACTGATTGCGTCCCAGATCAAACTGGAAAGCAAGGAGAAGATGATCAGAAACTATCAGAGCGAAATCAGCGATGGTAAGAAATAAATAAAAGGCTGTCATTATTGACAGTCTTTTATTGTTTCCTATGAAATGAAAGAACTCCGTGCAGGATGCGCACGAGTTTGCCTTGGCAAACTCGTGATTCTTAAAAAGGAAATAAGGACTTATGAAGAAGAAAAAAATTGAACTGCTCTCACCGGCAGGTGATTATGAATGTTTTCAGGCAGCTCTGCGCGCCGGAGCCGATGCGGTATATTTGGGCGGTGATAAATACGGTGCCCGGGCATACGCGAAAAATTTCACAGATAAAGAAATTCTAAAGGCAATCGACGAGGCGCACCTGTTTGGAAAAAAGGTATATCTGACGATCAATACACTTTTGAAAAATGAGGAGCTTTTTGAATTAAGTTCTTATTTACGATCGTTTTATTTGGCAGGTGTAGATGGTGTCATCGTGCAGGACTTAGGTGTGATTTCTCTTATCCGGCATGATTTCCCGATGCTGCCTGTGCATGCCAGCACACAGATGGCCATTACGGATAGTGAGGGTGTCAAACTCCTAAAAAAGCTTGGTGCAGAACGGGTTGTTCTGGCGAGAGAGCTTTCACTTAAAGAAATTACCCGCATCTATCAGGAGACCGGAATCGAATTGGAATGCTTTATTCATGGGGCACTGTGTTATAGCTATTCGGGAAAATGTCTGTTCTCAAGCCTGATCGGGGGAAGAAGCGGAAACAGGGGACGCTGTGCGCAGCCATGCCGGTTGCCATATAACGGACAATATCCGTTAAGTACCAAGGATATCTGCACATTAGAGCTGCTTCCGCAGCTTATTGAGTCGGGAATTGCTTCCTTTAAAATAGAAGGTAGGATGAAAAATCCGGATTATGTAGCGGGAGTGACCGGAATCTATCGTAAATACATGGATGCTTTTTTGCAAGCCCCTGCAGAAAACTACTGTGTTGAGCAGGAAGATTTAAAAAATCTTCTGCTTTTATATACAAGGAGCGGAAACAGCAAAGGCTATTTTTATACTAAAAATGGCAGGGATATGATTACGATTGAGAAACCCGGGTATCAGGCTGCAGATGAAAAGAAGCGAAAAGAGGTTTCCGAGCGCTATGCATCCAGAGACAGTCAAATCCCGTTAAAGGCGTTTGCTCGTTTGAAAAAGGGTGAACCGGCGATGCTGACTCTGACCAGTGCTTCCGGGGAGGTAATTGTGAGCGGCGGCTTGACAGAGGGAGCAAATAATCAACCCTTGACGGAGAATGCGGTAAGAAAGCAGCTGGAGAAAACCGGCGGAACCCCTTTTGCGATTACAGCATTAGAAATTGAAATGGAGCCGGATATTTTTATTCCGATCGGACAACTGAACGAACTGCGCAGAATGGCGATTACCGGTTTGACGGACAAGCTGCTTGAGGGATATCAAAGGACTCTTTCACAGGCCGAGGAGACAACGGGTGCCTTTGAACCGGTATTTTCAAAGCGGAACCGGACTTTTCCTACTTCGCTTACGGTCCATTGCAGCGTAATGACGAAGGAGCAGCTTCAGGCAGGGCTCAGCGAGCCCTATGTGGATCGAATCTCCGTTCCGGTTTCGCTGTTTGAGGAACGATCTGAGGAAAATAAAGAAAATTATAGCAAAACAGATGCGGCCGAGGTATTATTAAAAAGTGTTCATAAAGCGGGTAAGCGGCTCATTCTCGTTTTGCCGTATATCATCAGAAACCGGTATTTTGATAGAAATCAGGAGCTTCTTGAACGTCTGCTGCTTCAGTGCGGAGTTGAAGGAGTGCTGATCTCCAACTATGAAAGTCTGTTTTATTTACAAGAAATTCATTATTCAGGGGAAATTATTGCGGATTTTCATTTGTATGCATGGAATGAGGAAGCGCAGAAAATGCTTAAAGCCCTTGGATGCACAAAAACAACAGTTCCTGTTGAACTGAATAAAAAGGAATTGTTAAGAAGAGGGATTGCAGGGGAAGAGCTGATTTTATATGGTCGCCTTCCTATGATGGTTTCCGCACAGTGCATCAGAAATACAACACAAGGGTGCGATGCGGCACAGGGAGTTTTGGAAATTACTGATCGATATGGGACAAAATTTCCATGTAATAATTTGTGCAAAGAATGCTATAATGTCATTTGGAACAGTGTGCCTGTTTCCCTGCACGGGGAGCGCATGTTGATAGAACGGCTGGGCACCGATTCGGTCAGGATGCAGTTTACGACGGAAACAAAAGAACAGACAAGCAGGATTCTGCAATTTTATAATAAGGTGCTGTACCATAAGGATGGAGAAACAAATAATCCACAGCCGCCGTTTACTGAGTTTACAAGGGGGCATCTGAACAGAGGAGTTGAATAATTCATGGCAAATCTGATCGTTGAATTATCTAAATATTTGATCATATTATTTATGGCGGTATATACCTTTGCGTGCTTCAGCGTATTTCGTTATTCGGATGAGGAAAGCAGAAATGGCATTTATATCCGTCAGAATGTTTTTATGTTTCTGATCCACTTTGTATCTTTTGCGGCTCTATGCATTGAAATGAAGGATGGGAGGCTGATTTTGTTTTATGCTCTCCAGCAGATTACGCTGTTCGGTGTGATTGTACTTTACCGTGTCATTTATCCGAATGCGAATCGTCTGATTGTCAATAATATGTGTTTGCTGCTGACGATCGGCTTTATTATTCTGACGAGGCTTTCTTATGACAAAGCGGTCAGACAGTTTGAAATCGCGATTGTATCCCTTGCGGTTACGATGCTAATTCCGTTTGCACTGAAGAAATTTAAGTATTTTGATAAGTTTTACTGGTTATATGCGGCAGTTGGTATCGTATCCCTTGCGGTTGTCATGCTGTTTTCGGGTGTCGTCAACGGTTCCAAGCTGAATGTTACAATCGCCAATCATACATTTCAGCCATCGGAGTTTGTAAAAATTATTTTTGTTTTTGCGATCGCGGGAATGCTTACAAAATCAACGGAGTTCAAACAGGTTGTACTGAGTGCAGCAGTGGCCGGTCTGCATGTCATTATTCTTGTGCTGTCCAAGGACTTGGGAAGCGCAGTCATTTTTTTTGTTGTTTATTTTGCAATGCTCTATGTGGCGACAAAAAAAATAGGCTATTATCTGCTCGGTTTTGCAGGCGGATCAATTGCAGCTGTTATCGGTTACCGGCTGTTTTCTCATGTACGCGTCCGTGTACAGGCATGGAAGGACCCGATTGGCACAATCGAAGAGGCAGGGTATCAAATATCCCAGTCACTGTTTGCAATCGGAACGGGGGGCTGGTTTGGTATGGGACTTGGACAGGGTGCACCAAACAAAATACCCGTTGTAGAAGCAGACTTTGTTTTTTCGGCAATTACAGAGGAGTTTGGTGTGATTTTCGGCATGTGCCTGATTCTCGTCTGCGTTAGTTGTTTTGTTATGTTTATGAATATATCAATGCGCTTCAAAAATAAATTTTATAAGCTTGTGGCGGTTGGACTTGCGGTCATTTATGGCTTTCAGGTTTTTTTGACAATCGGCGGAGTGACGAAATTTATACCGCTGACCGGAGTGACACTTCCGCTTGTCAGCTACGGAGGCAGCTCAGTAATCGTATCGCTTATTATGTTTGCGGTTATCCAGGGGCTTTATATTTCTGTCAGAGATGAAATTCGTCCCCCAAAGAAGAAAGAATAGCCGGATCAGATAAGACAAAGCGGCAAGATAGAATGCCGGTATAAAGGAATGGAAAACAGATCATGTTCTTAAAAAAGAAAAAGCAGCCGTTTATACAGGAAGGCAAAAAGAAACCGCCCCGGGACAACAGGGAAAATCGGGAAATCGGTCATATCACTTACATTTTTGTAGGCCTGTTTCTTGCGCTCATCGGTTATTTAATGTACTTTACACAATTTAAGAGCAGCGAGCTCATTAATAATTCCTATAATACCAGACAGGAACTGCTTGCAGAAAAGGTCGTACGGGGCAGCATTTTATCCCGTGACAGACAGGTACTTGCTAAGACAGAAATCGCTTCGGACGGAAGTGAGACGAGAAGCTATCCTTATGAAAATCTTTTTGCACATGCAGTCGGCTATTCCACTCATGGAAAGACCGGCGTGGAATCGATCGCCAATTTTACGCTGCTGACCTCTAATGCATTCATCGGGGAGCGCGTAAAAAATGATATCGATGAAATTAAAAATCCCGGGGACAGTGTTGTGACAACGCTGGATGTTGACATTCAAAAAGCGGCAGATGATGCAATGGGGGTTTATAAAGGTGCCATTGTCGTTATGAATGTCAAGACCGGCGAAATTCTGGCTCTTGTTTCCAAACCGGATTTCGATCCGAATCAAATCAATTCTATTTGGGAAGAGGTAAATGAAGATTCTCAAAACAGCGTGCTCTTAAATAGGGCAACACAGGGACTTTATCCACCCGGCTCCACGTTTAAAATCGTGACGGCACTAGAATATATCAAAGAGAACAGCGATGTCTCCAATTATTCATTTGACTGTACGGGAAGTTTCGAAAGAGGAGATTCCATCATTAATTGTTATCACGGCCAGAGCCATGGGCATGTGGATTTTATGACCTCGTTTGCGAAGTCCTGTAATTCTTCCTTTGCCAACATCAGCACGATGTTAAATAAAAAGGCGTTCCAAAAAACATGCAGAGAGCTTTTATTTAATGGTGCGCTTCCGGTTCCGTATACTTATCGGGAAAGCTATGTGCCGGTTTCTGCCTCATCCGATACGGACGAAGTCATGCAGACAGGTATCGGACAGGGAAAAACACAGATCACTCCGATTCATATGACATTGATTACAGCCGCGATTGCCAATGACGGAATCCTGATGAAGCCGTATGTCATTTCCAGTGTGGAAAATGAAAATAAAGATGTAATTAAATCCTATCATCCCCAGGAATACGGACGTCTGGTAGAAGAAGCGGATGCTCTTGCGCTGCAGGAGCTTATGGCTGAAGTTGTACAGAGCGGTACGGCAACAAAAGTGCGAGAGACTTCCGGTTATGTCGCTGCCGGTAAAACCGGTTCTGCGGAATATAGCTCGGTGAAAACGGAGAGCCATGCATGGTTTTCCGGCTTTGCACCCGTATCGGATCCGGAAATTGCGGTGACGGTCATATTAGAGGGTGCCGGTTCCGGCGGTGATTATGCTGTCCCTATGGCAAAACGTGTATTTGACGCGTATTTCAATTAATGCTATACTGTTTCCAGTGATTTCAAAGACACCAGAACGGAGGCATTGCAATGATTGAGGCAACGAGCTGTGGCGGTGTGGTGATTTTTCGAGGCAAGATTTTACTTTTATATAAAAATTTCAAGAATAAATATGAAGGATGGGTATTGCCGAAGGGAACTGTAGAAGAACAAGAGGAATATAGGGATACTGCTTTAAGAGAGGTTCTGGAAGAGGCAGGAGTACAGGCGTCGATCATCAAATATATAGGAAAAAGCAAGTATTCCTTTACCGTACAGGAGGATACCGTTGAAAAGGATGTGCATTGGTATCTGATGATGGCGGACAGCTATTACAGCAAGCCACAGCGTGAAGAATTTTTTATTGATTCCGGTTATTATAAGTACCATGAGGCCTATCACCTGCTTAAATTTTCAAATGAGAGGCAGATATTGGAGAAAGGTTATGAGGAATATCTGGAAATGAAAAAAAGTAATCTATGGGGAAGTAAGAACTGTTATTAAGAAAGCTGCGGCAGATAAGTTGTTTCTTATCTGCCGCAGCTTGTGTACTATCATTTGTCTTTTGAATCAAATCAGAGTCTCTATAGAAAGATACTTATTTTGTGAGAGATCAATATAAGTATTACCGGCTTTGACCATCGGGCGGGAGAGTGCATGCTTGTTAATCAAAACAACGGTGCATTCCGTGCCATCGTTTAGCATAACCTCTTTTCCGATATACTCCTCGACCATCCGCTCTAAGAAAATTAAATAATATGCAACATCGTATTTTGAAAGACCGCTCTGTTCAAAAATATCGATTACCTTAAATGGACATAGCGGCGGTCTGTAAGAACGGAACGAAGTCATTGCCTCATAAGCGTCCAAAATGGAAATGATTTTTGCAAAAGGATTAATGCGTTCATTTAAAAGCCTCTGCGGATAACCGCTTCCGTCGCATCGCTCATGATGCATCAGCGCCGCGAGTTTAATATTGTCGTTGATGGAAAGGTCCTGAAGCAGCTGATAGCCATAAAGAGGATGTGCCTTCATCAGTTCGAATTCTTTATCGGTCAACTTGTCCGGTTTCCTGATAATCTCGATCGGAATTTTGAATTTTCCAATATCGTAATAAAAGCCGCAGAGAATCAATGTGCTGATTTCTTCAGCGGAGAGCTTGAACCATTTGCCTGTATAATGGCAGATCAAGGCAACATTTAAGCCATGTGCAATGAGAAAATCTTTTTCTTCCGTCTGGAGTACGGAGAGCATGTCCAGAATTGTAGTTTTGCTTTTTTGAAATGGAGCAGTGATATTCGTAATGATTTCCAGAAGCATATCGTTATCCATCGGATGTTGTTTATAAATAAAGGACTCCAAGGAATTCTTATATGCGGCAAAGTATGTAAAGTACAGTTCTTCAAACTGTTTAAAAGGCTTGCTGACCTTAATTTTATGAAAATAAGTGGAAATATAATCCTCTGCCTCCTTGACCGTTACACAGTTAATGGAATTGACTGTCAGCTTCTTTATTAGAAACTTATCCAGAACCGTATTTTTTTTAATAATGACCCTGCCTTTATAGTCCGTAACATCTTCTCCAAGCTCCATACCCGGCTTCAATGCAACTGTAGCAACCATTTCCATAAAAACACCCCCCTCCATTCGATATCTATCTATATCCAGTATAAAAATATAGACGAAAATTGTCAATCTATTAAAATATTTCTGTTCACACAGCAACTTAACACTTACTGTTAAACTGCGTAAGGACAAGCATTGTATAAAAAAATAAAAAAAGTACAAAATTGGGAAGGATTATGTTATACTAATCGGAAAGACAGAAGCAGAGGTCCTGTTTATGATCACATACCATCCCAGACTGTACTTAACAGAAAAGATGGAAAAGAAAATAGATATAATTAAGTGGAAGCTTGCGGCTGGCGCAGGTATGGTACAGGTGCATTTGATTACCTTGGCGGAAAATGAGGCGGATGTGTTTGATATTTATCCGGCGGCTTTGTTTAAGCAACATTATTTCAGAAAGCGTGATTATACCGTCATCGGCATCGCGGAAAGCAAGGAGGCCGCCATGCAGCTTGTCCGGCAGATGATTGAGGAATGTCTGGAGCAGTCCGGCAGCTATGAACAGCTGCGTTCATATTTTATATAGAATAGAGGCAATGATGCTGCAATTAATTTTGCTGATTTTAAAAATAATAGGTATTGTGCTGCTTTGCCTGCTTGGGTTATTCTTATTCCTGCTATGTATGATTCTGTTTGTGCCGATCAGATACCGGATTTGGGCAGAACGGACGGCAGAGCCGGAAAATATGGCTGCGCAGGCTAAAATCACATGGCTTTTGCATATTGTCAGTGTGGTATTTTCTTATGAAGAGGGAAAATTTGAACGGTCAGTCCGAATTTTTGGGATTCGTCTGAATTTGGATAAAAAAAAGACTGATACGGAGAAATCAAAAAAACGGCTGAAAGAACCGGAGTATGAATTACCGGAAAGCACGGAAGCTGTTAAACAGGTAGAAAATAATCCGGTACATTCCAATAAAAATCGGATTGTATCTCAAGATGAGAGCAATCCCCGGAAAATTTCGCAAAAAGAAAAACAATCATTTTTTTCAAAATGCAGGGAATTTATAAAGAAGCTGATGGATCTGTTATTTAATTTTAAAGAAAGGCTGACCGCGCTGTTTAAAAAGCTGGCGGGTGTTAAGAATAATCTTGATTATTATATAGAAGCTTTTGAAGATGAGCGTAACCAACGGGTAATTAAGCTATGTCTTTTCCAGCTTGGTAAAATTTTTAAAACAATCAAACCGAGAAAATTTCGTGCGGTTTTGCATGTAGGGCTGGGGGATCCGGCATCTACAGGCCAAATGCTGGTGATCCTTGGTATGATCTATCCGTTATTTGAAGGCGGGCTGCGGGTAATACCGGAGTTTGAAGAAGTGATGTTGGAAGGAACCCTGTTTTTGAAAGGAAGGGTTACCTCGTTTGTGTTCCTTCGGGCGGCATGGAAGATTTATTTTAATAAGAATTTCAGACGATTGATGCGTATATTAAAAAAGGAGGCTGTGTAGATGGCGGAAAACAATTTTAATGAAGTAGTGGAGTCGCTGATTAAAGGAATGAATGGATTCCTTTCGACAAAAACGGTGGTTGGAGAGGCTACGCGAATCGATGATACGATCATCGTTCCTTTTGTTGATGTGTCCTTCGGTGTCGGTGCCGGCGAGTTTAAAAATGATAAAAAGGATAATGGTGCGGGCGGCTTGACTGGCAGGATGGCACCGAGTGCCGTACTTGTCATCCAGAAGGGGACGACGAGACTTGTCAATATTAAAAACCAAGACAGCATGACGAAGATACTGGACATGGTTCCGGACCTTGTCAATAAATTCGCTTCTAAAAAGGAGGAAACAGTTTCCGACGAAAAGGCAGTAACGGCCGCTTTTGACGAAGAATGAAAAATTATCAATGAATATGAACTTTTTGCATAGAAACAGACACCACTTTTTGAAAAGCGGTGTCTGTTTTGGCTTTGATGCATATAATAAACAATAATAACTGTATGAAGGAGCAGTAGGCATGCCAAAAAAAAATTCTTGGGGACTTTTAATATTTATGGTTGCACTTGGCATGTTCATTTCATTATTCATTCCAAATGTATTTATAGAGTCGATCATAATTATTATTCTTTTGATATTGGGATATAACCTGTATTGTCTCTAACGGGAAATGTGTATGCAAAAAAAGCAACCCTTACAGGATTGCTTTTTTATTAGGCGCGTTCCACCTTGTTTGATTTTAAACATTGTGTACAAACATGAAGCCTCTTCGGAATACCGTTCACCTTGCATTTAACACGTTTTACATTAGAATGAAAAATTCTATTGGATCTTCTATGAGAATGACTTACAGCATTACCAAAATGAACGCCTTTTCCACAAACATCACATTTAGCCATTGATTGCACCTCCTCCGAATTACATAATTATATTCATAATAAGAAATTGCTTATCTAAATCGCAACAAATGTATTCTATCAGAACTTCCATACATTTGCAAGTAAAAGATGAAAAAATGCAAAAAATATATTTTCAGGTTTCTTTTTCAACTGAAAAAGGATATAATTATTATGCCTTTTATGAAACGATCGGACAACGGCTATTTTGTTATTTACTTTTTTCATGCAATATTGTAATCTAAATAATAGCGCAATTGGTAACTGAAAAGGAACGAAGCAGTTAACATAAATGAAAAGAAAAGAGAACGGAGGAATATCTATGAAGGGTCATGTGAATACACGGGTAGGAAACATCAGTATCGATACGGAAGTTATTGCGCAGTACGCCGGTTCTGTGGCAGTGGAATGCTTTGGTATCGTGGGGATGGCTTCCGTCAATATGAAGGATGGCTTTGTGAAGCTTTTGAAGCGGGAAAGTATTACTCATGGTATTAATGTGGAGATAGACGATAATCAGTTAATTCTGGACTTTCATGTCATTGTGGCATATGGTGTCAGCATTCAGGCGGTGTCTGAAAACCTGATCAGTAATGTCAAATATAAAGTGGAAGAGTTTACGGGGCTTACCATTGAAAAAATAAACATCTATGTAGAAGGTGTTCGAGTGATCGATTAAGGAGGAAACAGAAGTGAGTAGGAACACAATCGATGCCAAAACGTTTTCTAAGATGTTTTTGGCCGGAGCAAAGATGCTTGAGTCAAAGAAGGAATGGATTAATGAATTAAACGTATTTCCGGTGCCGGATGGCGATACCGGTACGAATATGACTTTGACGATTATGTCGGCGGCAAGGGAAGTAACTGCGATCGAAAATTTGACGATGGAGACGCTTGCGAAAGCAATTTCATCAGGCTCGCTGAGAGGCGCCAGAGGAAATTCCGGAGTAATCCTTTCTCAGCTCCTTCGCGGCTTTACCAAGGTAATCAGGGAGCATGAGGAAATCGATACAACGATTTTGGCCAACGCGATGCAGAAAGCTGCAGAAACAGCCTATAAGGCTGTCATGAAACCAAAGGAAGGTACAATTCTGACGGTTGCGAGGGGAGCGGCAGATAAGGCACTTGAACTTGTGGCTACGACGGAGGATTTGTCCGTATTCATCGAAGAAATTATCAAACATGCGGAGTATGTGTTAAGTCAGACACCGGAAATGCTGCCGGTGTTGAAACAGGCGGGTGTCGTAGATTCCGGCGGGCAAGGTCTCGTAGAGGTATTAAAGGGCGGCTACGACGCTTTCCTTGGTAAAGAATTGGATTTAACAATTACGGATACCGGTGTTAAGACGAGTGTCGGCAAAATAGATGCGCAGGCTGAAATGGAAATTAAATTCGGCTATTGTACAGAGTTTATCATTATGGTAAGCAATGTATTCAACGCAAAAAATGAGCAGGATTTTAAGACCTATCTGGAATCAATCGGTGACTCCATCGTCTGTGTTGCCGATGATGACATCGTTAAGGTACATGTGCATACGAATGATCCGGGACTGGCGATTCAGAAAGCGCTTACCTACGGTGCGCTGACGAATATGAAAATAGACAATATGCGTGAGGAGCATCAGGAAAAGCTCTTCAAAATGGCAGAAAAAGAACAGGCCGCGGCGGAAGAAGAACAGAATGCCGGGTTTGATAAAAAAAAGGAGACAGCCTCAGTAAAAGCAGCGGCAGATCCGGAAAAGGAAATCGGATTTATTGCGGTTTCCGTCGGAGAGGGGATGGATGCAATTTTTAAAGGACTTGGTGTTGACTACCTGATTGAAGGCGGACAGACGATGAATCCAAGTACCGAGGACATGGTAAATGCGATTGAAAAAGTCAATGCACGGGCCGTCTTTATATTACCGAACAATAAAAACATCATTCTTGCGGCAAATCAGGCGCAATATCTCGTGGAGGGAAAACAAGTTGTTGTGATTCCGACAAAGACCGTGCCGCAGGGAATCACTGCCTTGATTAATTATATGCCAGATAAATCTCCCGAGGAAAACGAGGATATTATGAATGAGGAGATCAAGAATGTAAAGACGGGTCAGGTAACTTACGCCGTCCGAGATACGGTAATTAATGATCTTGAAATCAAACAGGGTAATATTATGGGCATTGGTGATCACGATATTCTTTCCGTCGGAACGGTTGTTGAGGATACGGCGATGGAGATGCTCGAAAAAATGGTAGATAAGGATTCCGAATTAATCAGCATTTACTTTGGCAGCGAGGTGGATGAGGAAATGGCCGGTGATTTTATGACGGAAGTGAAGAATCATTATCCGAGCTGTGATGTGGAAAGCCATGCAGGCGGACAACCGATTTATTACTATATCATTTCAGTCGAATAATATGTGCGGCACCCTTGACCTGCCGGTTTTGTATAGGATTTATTTCATAGACCTGCCATGAAGAAAGACGCCGGGGAAACCGCTCGGCCTGTTCTGATGGCAGGTTTTAAATTATTAAACGGAGAACGGTATGGAACTGAAAACGGATATTCTGGAATTAAAAGGGATCGGACAAAAGACAGTCACTCCTTATCATAAGTTAGGGATCTATTCTTTTGAGGATCTGCTTTATTACTATCCGCGTGATTACGTAAAGTATGAGCATATACAACCACTGAGTGATGCACTGATTGATCAGGTCTGTTTTTTTAAGGCAAGAGTCATGAAGCAGCCGCTTATGCGCCGAGCCGGAAAGCTGCAGGTTGTGACGGCACAGCTTTTGGCGGAGGGTGTTTTCGTTTCGGCCGTATGGTTCCATATGCCATATTTGACTAAGAGCTTAAAAGCCGGAAAAGAATTTGTGCTCCGGGGTGTACTGCAAAGGCAGGGCAGCCGTTTTCATGTGGAACAGCCGTCCATTTTTACGGAGGAACAGTATCAAACACTGCTTGATACGTTGCAGCCCGTATATCCGCTCACGAAGGGACTTTCCAATCAAGCACTGTGTAAATCGGTGAAACAGGTGCTGGCGCAGGCTGATATTCCGCAAGAAGATATGATGTCGGATTCGGTTTTAAAGGATGAGCCGATAGTTTCCAGAAAAGAAGCACTGTTTCATATCCATTTTCCAAAGGATGGGGAAGAACTGCTTCAAGCACGAAGACGGCTTGTTTTTGACGAATTCTTTATATTTTTATTGAAGCTTCGGATGCTGAAAGAGGATAATGCGCGAGCGAAAAATAACTTTGCCATTTTTCCTGCTGCGGAGACGATCCGCCTGGTCGAAGCACTGCCATACAAGCTGACCGGCGCACAGAGGCGTGTATGGGAGGAAGTTGAAGCAGATCTGCAAAACAGTCAGTCTATGAGCCGGCAGCTTCAGGGAGATGTCGGGAGCGGGAAGACGATTATTGCGGTACTTGCTGCGATTATGACAGGCTGCAGCCGTTATCAGACAGCCTTCATGGTTCCGACGGAAATACTTGCGATGCAGCATTTCGAGACAATTTCAAAGCTGCTGAAACAGTATCAAATTCCGCTGAAGGCAGCGGTGCTGACAGGTTCGATGACTGCCGCCAAAAAAAGAGAGGTTTATTCTCTGATAGAAACGAATGAGGTGCAGATTATCATCGGCACCCATGCGTTGATTCAGGAAAAGGTCCGTTATTCATCGCTTGCCCTTGTCATTACGGACGAGCAGCATCGATTCGGCGTCAGACAAAGAGAGGCGCTGGCGCAAAAAAGCGTTGCAGATGTGCCTCATGTCCTTGTTATGAGTGCAACTCCGATTCCCAGGACACTTGCGATCATTATGTATGGGGATCTGGATATTTCTGTAATCGATGAAGTTCCGGCAAGGCGGCTGCCGATTAAAAATTGCGTTGTCAATACGGATTACCGAAAAACGGCATATAAATTTATTGAGAATGAGGTGGAGAACGGCAGACAGGCCTATATTATCTGTCCTCTTGTGGAGGCGAGCGAGGGGTTGGATGCAGCAGATGTGTGCTCTTATACGGAAAAGATCCGTTCGATTTTCCCGGAGCGGATAAGAATTGCCTGTCTGCACGGAAAAATGAAACCTGTAGATAAAAATGCGGTGATGGAAGCATTTTTTAGAAATGAGATTCATATTCTTGTGTCCACGACTGTCGTTGAAGTCGGCGTGAATGTGCCTAATGCGAGTGTGATGCTCATAGAGAACGCGGAGCGCTTCGGCTTATCCCAGCTTCACCAGCTCAGAGGCCGAATCGGTCGCGGCGACTTACAGTCGTACTGTATTTTTATGAGCGCGAACAGAAGCAAACAGACGATGCAGCGTCTGGAAACACTGAACCGTTCTAATGACGGATTTTTTATCGCATCCGAAGATTTAAAACTGAGAGGGCCGGGTGATCTGTTTGGTATTCGACAAAGCGGGGAAGTACAATTTCGGCTCGGTGATATTTTTACGGATGCCGATCTGTTAAAGCGTGCGGCTGATAGTGCCTGGAAGCTGTTAAAAGAGGATCCTCATTTAGAAAAAGAGGAGCATTTACAGATGAAGACTTTTTTAGATGCACAAGTCGGCCTTGCTGACCTGACAGGACTTTGAAAAGGCACAATGTATTGTACAAACGGTCTTAAAAGCCACAACAAATTGTGCTTTTCAGTTGAAATTTTTGTGGGATATGATATAATGTCGTGAGACATTATATCGCGCCGAACGAAGTGAAGGGCGCATTAAGTCATGAATTAAGTGATAAATTCAGGATATAATGTCGTGAGACATTATATCGCGCCAAACGAAGTGAAGAGCGCATTAAGTCATGAATTAAGTGATAAATTCAGGATATAATGTCGTGAGACATT
>JASGGU010000030.1:0-40151 GCA_047602645.1 Lachnospiraceae bacterium
CGGCTGTCGGCATAGGTAATGAAATGATTCAGGGGTTTGCCGTTTTCATCAACCAGAACAAACGCCTCCCCAAAACTGGAAAGGGCAAGTGCCTTGATGCCCTCCGCTTTTGGGGCAAGCTCCTTTAGAACCTGCTTTACTTTTTCATAAATTTCGAGAGGATTTAACTCCACATAGCCTCTTTTCGGAAACAGAAGCGGATATGCCCTGGCAGCGGCTGCAATCACCTCACCTTTTTCCGTAATAATGGATGCTTTACAGCCGGATGTACCGATATCCAGTCCGATATATGACATGCAGGAACCTCCTTCCTCTTACTGATTTTTAAAATTCACTCAACTGAAATTTTTGTTCCAGATAGGCCTGTAGCTTCTCTTGTACAAAGATTGGGACATCAAGCATACGGAATGCACTTTCGTCATGCTCCTTCAGCTTCGTATAGGCGGACAATGCCTGGTAATATTCCTCCAAAAACTCTGTTCCGACATTGAATTTATTAATGCCTTTTTTGAAAGCAATTTTCAGTTGCTCATCCGGAATGCCGCTTCCGCCGTGCAGGACTAACGGAATGTTATTTGTAAGGGCGTGAATTTCATCCAGACGCTTGATATCCAAATGCGGTTCTTCTCTGTAAACACCGTGCGCATTTCCGATTGAAATGGCGAGAGAGTCAATTCCCGTCTCTTTGCAGAACATTTCCGCCGATTTGGTATCGGTATATTGTGCTTCGTCTTTATTGCTGTCTCCTGTTTCCAAACCAATCTGTCCAAGCTCCGCCTCGACACAGGCGCCCAGAAGATGTGCGGTCTCAACCACCTTTTTAGTGAGTCGGATGTTTTCTTCAAGTGGTTTCATCGAACCGTCGATCATCACCGAAGAAAAACCCGCCTGAATTGCGCTGATAATTCCGCCGTACTCGTAGCTGTGATCCAGATGCAAGCCGATCGGAACCTTGACATCGGATGCCAGCGCCTTCACCATTTCGGCAAACGCCTTCTTATGAAAAACGCTGTTTTGCTCCGCATGCTCGGGAAGAAGCATCACAAGCGCGGGCGTATTTGTTTTTTCCGCAGTCTTGATTACCGAGTAAACCATATTATAGTCAATACAGATAAAAGAAATGACCGAAGTGTTTGCCCTGTTTGCCATTTCCAAAATATTTTTTACACTTTCTAGTGCCATGAACCTACCTCCTGAGCCGTTTTACTTGCGGCTGATCGCTTTCTTTGCTTTTTCTATGATATTTTCCGTTGTGAGACCGTAAAGCTTCAGCAGTTCCTCTCCCGGTCCCGAACGGCCAAACTGATCCTCAACACCCACCATCTCGACCGGAGTCGGTCTGTTTTTCACAATTACTTCCGCAACTGCCGCTCCGAGACCGCCGATGACATTATGCTCCTCCACCGTTACGATGGCTCCCGTTTCTTCAGCCGACCGAAGGATCAGCTCCTTATCAAGAGGCTTGATCGAATGCATATCAACTACCTTTGCTGAAATTCCTTCTGTCTCCAGCTGCTTCCCCGCCTCAAGCGCTTTTTGAACCATCAGGCCGCATGCAATAATCGTGACATCTTTTCCATCCTTTAATACAGCGCCCTTTCCTATTGTAAATTGATAACCTGGCGCATTCATTGTGATCTCTTCTCCTCCGATGCGGCTCGTCCTGAGATAGCAGGGGCCGTCGTAGGCGATCATTGCCCTCACCGCCTCGCGTGTCTCATTGGCATCGCACGGTACAATAACCGTCATATCAGGAATCGTGCGCATGAGGCTGATATCCTCGATACACTGGTGCGTACCGCCGTCCTCACCAACCGTCAGGCCTGCGTGACTGCCGATGACCTTTACATTCAAATGCGGATATGCAATGTTATTGCGGATCTGGTCATACCCTCTTCCCGCTGTAAACATGGCGAAAGAATGACAAAAAGCAATTTTCCCCGTTGTAGCAAAACCTGCCGCAACGTCGATCATGTTCGCTTCCGCAATTCCCATATTATAAAATCGTTCCGGATACCGGTTTGCAAAATCAATCGACATTGTACAGCATGCCAAATCTGCATCCAATGCCACAATATCGGGATTTTCTCCAAACTCACACAACGCTTTTCCATATGCGATTCTGCTCGCTATCATTTCACTCATCTGATTAGTCCTCCAATTCTTTCAACTGAGAATCAATCTCCCGAAAGGCAGTGATAAATTCTTCGTCAGTCGGTCGGCCGCCATGAAAACGCACCTGATTTTCAAATACCAAGGAGCCTCTGCCCTTCTTCGTCTTCGCGATGATTGCCGTCGGCATTCCGGTTACGTTCTTTGCTTTCTTCAGCGCATCTGCAATCGCTCCCACATCATGTCCATCGATCACAATTGTATTCCAGTGAAAGCTTTCAAATTTCTTGTCAATCGGATAGGGGGACATGATTTCCTCTACGGTTCCGTCTAACTGCAGGCTATTGTTATCTACAATTGCTACAAGATTATCAAGCTTGAAATGGCCTGCGCTCATCGCAGCTTCCCATATTTGACCTTCCTGAATCTCGCCGTCACCAAGAATACAGTAAGTCCGATAAGACTTTTGATAGGTTTTTGCGGAAAGTGCCATGCCTACCGCAACGGACAGGCCCTGTCCCAGTGAACCTGCCGACATATCAACACCCGGCACATGTTTCATTTCAATGTGACCGGAAAGATAGCTGTCCGGTCTGCGCAGCGTTGCTAAATCCTCCACCGGAAAATATCCCTTTATAGCCAGCGTTGTATAAACGGCTGGTGCGCAATGTCCCTTGGACAGTACAAACCTGTCCCTGTTCTCCATTTTGGGATTTTTCGGATCGACATTCATTTCATCGAAATACAGTACCGCCAATAATTCGGCGATTGAAAACGATCCGCCGATATGACCCGAACCTGCGGTCTGAATTGACTGCAGCGTTTCCTTTCTGATTTGTGCGGCGGTTCTTTCCAGCTTCCGCCTTTTTTCATTTTCCATAATGTTCCTCCTGTTTTTTATTATGAGCAAAAGTATGCTTCGCTCACTCTCTAAAACTTTACTGCTGCAACGGTACAAGATCTTTCCTATGAAATAGAAAAGCCTGAAATTCATACAATTGGGAAATTCTAAAGAATTTCCCAATTGTATGTGATTGCACACGGTACATAAGAATCATAACAACCTCGCTTCCTATGTCCGGTCTCGCTTATTCACTTCTAAAATTTTTCTTTCTTTGTCTGATCATATCTAAATATACCGCGAGTAAAATAATGATTCCCTTTGCAATATACTGCCAGTTGGAATTGACATGCAGCAGGGTCAGTCCATTGCTGATGACACCGATAACAAGCACACCGATCAATACGCCGCCGGCTCCGCCTACGCCGCCATACATGCTGACACCGCCCAATACGCTCGCCGCAATCGCATCCGTCTCCGCACCCACCGAGGTGCTTGGCTGTCCGGAAGACAATCTTGCAGCCATTACAATTCCCGCAAAGGATGCCAGAACACCACTGATCGTCCATACAATAATCTTTACCCGTTTAATATTAATACCTGAAAACTGCGCAGCCGTTGCATTTCCGCCGACTGCATATACATATCTGCCCATTTTTGTCTTGTTTAGGAACATATATAATAGGAAGAAGCAGATCAGCATGTAAATAATCGGATAAGGAATAATCCAAAGTGAACCCGTGCCGATAATCGGGAAAATATCATTGACATACAACGGCACCGGCTGTCCGTTTGCAATCAGGTAAGCCGCGCCGCGCAGAATGCTCTGCATCGCCAGCGTCACGACAAAGGGATGGATTCCGCTGTATGCGATAATGACGCCGTTTAAAAGGCCGGCCGCAACACCAATCAACAATCCCAGTGCAATCGCGACAATCATCGGCATTCCCATCTTCTCCATAGCCGCTACACAAAGACAGCCGGCGCAGGCAATCATCGCACCTGCGATCAGATCAATACCACCAAGCATAATAGCAAGCGTTACGCCGATTGCGAGCATACCTGTCGTGGATACCGTTCTCATAATTGTAAGCCAGTTGCTCACAGTCGCGAAGTTAGGTGCCGCGATACTCAAGATGGTGCACAGAACGATGAATGCCAGCAAAATACCTGTATTCTGCTTAAAATAGCGATAAATTGGTCCTAAAAAGGGAGCATCTTCATATTTATTTAATTTATCTTTCATTTTACTTCCTCCGAAACTGCATAATGCAGGATTTTTTGCTGCTCAAATTCCGACCGTTCCAAATTGCCTTTAATTCTTCCTTCACTCATAACTGCGATCCGATCGCACATATTAATGATTTCCGGCATTTCGGAAGAAATCATAATGATCGCCATGCCTTCTGCAGCCAAATCATTCATAATACTGTAAATTTCCGCTTTTGCACCAACATCGACGCCTCTGGTCGGCTCATCCAAAATCAGCACCTCCGGATTAGAGGCCAGCCATTTTGCCAAAACAACCTTTTGCTGGTTTCCGCCGGAAAGATTACAGACCATCTGATCTCTGGAAGGAGTTTTTATATTCAAATCCTGAATTCCCTTATCGACAATACCCTTTTCCTTCTTAGCATTCACGTTGAAATTTTTGATAAATCTGTTTAATACGGAAATACTCATATTGAATTTAATACTATTTTTTAGAATAAGACCTTCAAGCTTTCTGTTCTCCGGCACAAGTGCCAATCCCCGCTCCTGTATTTTCATCGTGGGGAGATTTGAGATATCTTCTCCCTTTAAATGTACTTTTCCGGTATCCCGCGGATAGAGCCCGAGCACTGCTTTGATTAATTCTGAGCGTCCCGCTCCTACCAAGCCATAAAATCCTAATATCTCTCCCCTGCGAACCTCAAAGCTGCAATCAATCACACGGGTTCCGGCATTGATGTTCTCCGCATGAAGGACAACTTCTCCCGGTTCGTTGAAACTTCGCACATAATAGTTGCTCAGTTCCCTGCCAACCATCATCCGCACGAGTTCTCCCTGATCGCTCTCCTTTGTTACAATCACGCCAACATAGCTTCCGTCCCGCATGACACAGACTCTGTCCGTAATTGTAAATATCTCCGACAGCTTATGAGAAATATAAATAATCCCTATGTTCTTTTCTCTTAATCTTCTGATCATATGAAACAACAATTCCACTTCATTTTCCGATAAGGAAGAGGTTGGTTCATCCATGATCATCAGTTTCATGTTCAAGGAGCATGCCTTCGCGATTTCAACCATCTGCTGTTTTCCGATACTTAAATAGCAGACGAGTGTTGCCGGATTAACATCAAGGCCCACCATATCGAGCCATTGTTTCGCTTCCTCGTACATTTTTCTTTTGTCCACCATGCCCGCCGTCATTCGTTCTCTTCCGAGAAAAATATTTTCCGCAACTGACAGATAAGGAACTAATGCGATTTCCTGATGAATAAAAGCTATGCCAAGATTTTGCGCAGCGGTCACATTTTCAATCTTAACCTCCTGCCCGTCTACTCTGATCTCTCCTTCATCCGGCTTGTAAATACCTCCAAGAACATTCATCAGCGTTGATTTGCCTGCTCCGTTTTCGCCGAGCAGTCCGAGAACCTCGCCTTCATATAGGGTCAGCTCGGCATTATTAAGCGCTTTCACACCCGGGAAGTTTTTCATGATATTTTTCATTTCAACTAATACTTTTGGCATTTTGCACCTCTTTTTATCAGGGAAGGCAAACTTGCCTTCCCTGCACTTTTCTAAAAGATCATATAACTTTTGCTAATTACTGCCATCCATCTGTTCCGTATTCGTCTACGTTGTCGGCGCTGATCAGGAACGTATCTACTACTACTTCCTTTTCAAGTGTCTTGCCTTCAAGGAAATCAAAGGCTGCCATCATAGAGTCATAACCAAGGGTTTCCGGAGACTGTGCGCCGGTACCTTCCATCTGGCCGTTCTTTACCATCATTTTTGCATCCGGATTGCCATCCACACCATAAACCATAATTTTGTTTGCAAGTGTCACACTGGACTGCTCAATCGCATTTACCGCACCCATTGCCGAAGGATCATTTACCGCAAAGATAATGGAAAGATCCGGATCCGCAACAATCGCATCAGCCGTAATTCCTAAAGAAGTTTCCTGATCGCCTTTACCGTCAAGTACATTCACAACAGTGTACTTTTTGCCGCTCTCATCCATCGCAGCAATAAATCCGTCATATCTCTGTACGCAGGCACTTGCTCTCGGAGAATGAAGCACCAAAACCTTCGCCCCGTCTTCCATCTTGGAAGCCGCATCTACACCTACGACATAACCGGCATTGTAGTTATTGGAAGCAATAATTGTTTTAACAAGATCCGCTGCATCTACCGGCGTGTCAAAGTTGATTACAGGGACGCCTGCTGCATCCAGCTGTTCCAATGCAGATGTGCAAGCTGTGGAGTCGGCCGGTGCCAATAACAGGGCATCAATACCGGAGCTGATCAAGTCACTGATTCTGTCATTCATAATAGACTGATCCCCGTTCGCATCTACTTCTACCAGCTTCACGTCAGCACCCTTCTCTGAGATCGCCTGCTTTACACCGTCTTCGACCGCTAGCCAGAATGCATTGTTCAGCGTCGCCGGAGAATAGCCGATTACATAAGTGCCTGCGCCCTCTGCTGTCTCTGCGCTTTCTTCCGGAGCTGCTTCCTCTGCAGCGGGCTCCTCTGTTACGGCTTCATCAGTTGTTTCCGGCTCCGCCGGTGTGGTTGCCGCTGTACCGCAAGCCGTCAGGCCAAATGCCAGTACTGCTGCCATCATTGCTGCTACTAATTTCTTCTTCATACAAAAGTCCTCCATTTTAATTTTTTTATCAGAATAATGCCGGCTGTTGTTTTTGAGCCTTTATTATTATGAACTTTCATAAAAATACGTTTTATTTTCCTAAATTTTTGTTTAATTTCGCTATTCTTTTTTAAATTTATTTTACGTTATTTTTTTTCATGAAAATAATTTTTATAAAAAGAATTTACCATATAATTTTCATTTTGTCAATATGCAAAAAATGTTTTTCAAAAATCTGCCGTTACTATTCATTCTACAGTTTTAAAAAATATTTCTTATAAAGAGAGCAAGCGAAATTTACAGAAAATTATCAAATTGCAAATACAATTTGTACAGAATGCCTGTAATTAGCTTTTTCATCTTCACGAAAAATCTTTTTCTATTGGAACAAAGCCGGAGCATAACACTTTTCCGCCATTATTATGCCCAAAAACGAAAAAAGAATCTGCATTCTAAACTTTTTATTAAAATTTTAAAAAATGATTTCTCTCATGAAAAATTTTAGTATCCTAAGAATCGATAGAATCATAGGAATTCTGAGCTTCCTGAGAATACTTCGCATTTTCAGAATGCAGGAAATCTTTAATTTGGCCTTTGATATTGGCGGATGAGGTGATATAATAGAGCAAATCAGGGTTTTCTAATTGGAACAGGAATTTCACAGGAGAAAAGCGAATGTACGAAATGAAGAGCGAATATTATACGGGAATTGAATTGATTGACCAAGAGCATGCGGGTCTTTTTCATATTGCAGACGAGGCATATACACTGCTGATGGATGAGTTTATTGTAGATAAGTTTGACGATATCGTGGCAATTATCCTCAGGCTGAGAGATTATGCCGTGCAGCATTTCAAGGATGAGGAAGAATATATGATGAGCATCGGCTATAAAAAATTACTGTCTCACAAGACGGAGCATACTGATTTCATCGAAAAGGTGAACAGTATCGACTTTGAAAGTATGGACGGGAATCAGACGCAGGCATTGCTGGATATTCTGGAATTTTTAAACGACTGGCTTGTACATCACATTCTGGAAAAGGATCTGCTGTATATGCAGTAATAGCGCAGATCTTATATCATATAATTAATGAGATCAATCAATAAAACTGCATCAAAAAACGACGTAAGGAGATTATTATGGAAAATTGGTTTTTACTTTTTATTAAGGGAATGTTCATCGGTTCGGGGTTTATTCTGCCCGGTGTCAGCGGAGGTGCTTTGGCGGCGGTATTCGGGATTTATGAGCGGATTATTTCCTTTCTGGCACATATTACACGGGATTTCAAGAAAAATGTCCTGTTCTTTCTGCCGATTGGATTCGGCGGAATTACCGGTGTTTTTTTGCTGTCTTTTGCCGTCAGTTATTTCCTGGGCACCTATGAAACATATATTCTTTGGATGTTTGTCGGCTGTATTTTAGGAACGATCCCCGCCTTATGGGGGCAGGCCGGCAAAAAGGGCAGAGAAAGCAGACACATTGGTATTCTTGTTGTGACCTTTATCATTGCTCTTGTATTTCTTTCTTATGGAGAGACACTTTTCAGCGGCGGTGTTCCGCAGAATTTCGGCACATGGACACTCGCCGGAGCTCTGATCGGACTTGGCATCATCGTTCCGGGCTTAAGTCCCTCCAACTTCCTTGTTTATATGGGCATGTACAAATCCATGGCAGACGGCATCAAGACATTGGATATGATGGTTCTGATCCCGCTTGCCCTGGGCGGAATTGCCTGTGTACTTTTGCTTGCCAAGCTGATGGACTATATCTTCTCCAGGGCCTATGCCGGACTGTTTCATTTTATCCTCGGTGTTGTGTTCGCCTCCACCATAATGATTATCCCTCGAAATTTCAACTATCTCAGTGCCGGAACAATCATTTGTATCCTGATGTGTGCGGCCGGAACCGCCCTCGGCTATTGGATGAGCATGCTGGAGAAAAAATATAAGCCGGAGGATTGATTTAACATTGATCATTCCCACAAATCATTCACCGGCGGCAGACAAACATGATCTTTGCAGACATAGTATGTTGTTTCACCATTGAAAAGCGGATACCGTCCTTTTTCTTCCTCATTTACAATGATTACGTCGGAGAAAACAGGACGGTTTTTGATGATTTTCGTAAGATCCGTTGGTTCTTTTAAGGCAATTATAATATGCGGCGGCGGATTTTGATCAAGCAGCAGCGACAGCAGGAACAGGCTGTTTCCTGCAGGATATTCCCCTGCTCTGGATGCCAGAAAGGCAAGCTGCTTTTTTGCTGCTGTATTAAAATTTTCTTCTTCCGTCAGCTGGTACAGTCTGATAAAATTATAGGCCATAATGGAATTGCCGCTTGGAATGGCACCGTCATAGGTTTCCTTTGGATTCATAAACAGCTCATTTTGATCGGCTTCACATAAGTAGAAGCCCCCATTTTTATGGTCGGCAAAGCGCTCCTGTGTTTCATAGCAAAGAACCTTAGCTCTTTCCAGATACTCCTTATTTAACGTAGATTGATACAGTTCTGTCAATGCAGCAATATAGCATGCATAATCATCTAAAAACCCTTTTCCGGAATGACTTCCACCCCGAAAGCTTGCAAATAACTCTCTGCCGCTGCAAAGGTTTTTTTCAATAAACAGATATGCCTTCTCGGCGGCCGTAAGATACAATTTATTTCCACTCACTCTGAAAAGCAGCGACATCGCAATGATCGCCAGTGCATTCCAGGAAGCAAGTACTTTGTCATCGAGATGAAGCTTTGCGCGCTCCTTGCGATAATCATACAGCTGTTTGCATATTTCATCATAATTTCCGGACAGGCTCCCGCTCTTTAACAGATTAGGAATATTGGACCCCTCAAAATTTCCTTCTTCTGCTATATCAAAAACAGCAGCGAACTCTCTTCCTTTTTTCTCTCCCAAAACATGAATGATTTCATCAAGGCTGAACGTATAATATTTTCCCTCCACGCCCTCGCTGTCCGCGTCCTGTGCGCAGTAAAACCCACCATCCCGGGAGGTCATTTCACGAAGAAGATAAGAAGCCGTCTTTTCGCAGGTATCCAAATAAATTTTGTTATCCGATACGGCATAGGCCGCGGCATAAGCCATGATCAACAGCGCATTGTCATAAAGCATCTTTTCAAAATGGGGAGCAAGAAACATGGTATCTGTTGAATATCTGGAGAAACCGAATCCGATTTGGTCAAAGATTCCGCCCTTTCGCATCTGCATCAGCGTCTGATCAACCATTTTGCAAACAGATTTATCCTGTTTCAGCTTCGCGTACAGCGTCAGAAAAAGAAGATTGTGCGGCGTCGGAAATTTGGGCGCACTGCCAAACCCTCCGTTTACGGCGTCGAAGTTTTGTAAAAACGTTTTTACGGCCTCTTCAATCAAATCGTCTGCGCCGCGATGATCATCGGCAGCTTGAGGGGCTGAGATTTGCTCTGCCATTTCTTCTGCGGATTTTAAAAGCCTGCCGGGGTCGCGGTTCCAATGATCCGTCAAAGCGATCAGCAAATCCCGAAAACCGGGCATGCCGTAGCTTGATTTTACAGGAAAATAAGTCCCTGCAAAAAACGGTTTTTTATCCGCAGTCATAAAAATACTCATAGGCCAGCCCCCTCTGCCTGTAAAGGCCTGGCAAACTGTCATATATACACTGTCAATATCAGGACGTTCCTCGCGATCCACCTTTATCGAAACATAATTCTGATTTAATAGTTCTGCTGTCGATCGATCTTCAAAGCTTTCATGCGCCATCACGTGACACCAATGACAGGTACTGTAACCGACACTTAAAAATACCGGCTTGTTTTCGGACCTTGCTTTTTCAAAGGCTTCCTCGCACCACGGATACCAATCAACCGGATTTTCCGAATGCTGGAGCAGATAGGGGCTGGTTGCATTTTTCAAGCGATTGCTCATCTTTTTCACCTCGTTTATACTAAATATAAATCTGCTTTAGTATATCCCGCCTGTGCTTTGATTATGAAATGGTCCAGCTGCTGATTTTTTGAGATTTTTCCCACAAGCGGGTATAAAGCCCTCCCGCGTGAATCAGCTGTGCATGGTTTCCTCTCTCCTTAATGCTTCCGTCACTCCCCAGTACGAGAATCTGATGTGCGTTTTGTATCGCTGCCAATTTATGAGCAACGACAAATACGGTTTTTTTCTGTACAAGCGCGCCGATCGCCTGCTGAATCAGTCTTTCATTCTCCGGATCAATATTTGCCGTCACTTCATCCAGCAGAACAATGGGCGCATCTTTCAGCAATGATCTGGCTATTGCGATACGCTGCCGTTCTCCCCCCGAAAGGGTATTTCCTCCCTCACCGATCATTGTTTCATAGCCATCCTTTAAACGAACAATAAATTCGTGGCAATGGGCGGCTTTTGCAGCCTCTGTCACTTCCTGATGTGTGGCGCCGGGGCTGCCGAAACGGATATTATTTTCGATCGTGTCGTGAAACAGATACGTTTTTTGAAATACCATACTGATATGTTCCATCACCCGGTCACATTTCATTCGTCTGATATCAATCCCTCCGATTTCGATACATCCACCCTCAACATCCCAAAACCGTGCAAGCAAATTCAGCATCGTACTTTTCCCGCTTCCTGATGGGCCCACGACAGCCGTCATGGTATGCTCCGGAGCATGAAAGCTGATCCCTGACAAAACCTGATTTTCTCCGTAAGAAAAAGATACGTTTTTGAAAGAAACATCATAATACAAAGGCCGGACATCCTCCCCGTCCTCATCCATAACGGACTGCTCCATAATACTCTGCATTCTGTCCAGACAGGCATTCATTAACCGAAGGAATCCCGAGGAAAGTCCCGTAAGCTCCATCGGTGCATAGAAAGTAAAAAGCAGAATCACAAAAAGAAGGACGGACGACAATGTCAGCTCTCCTCCCATGTAGAAAATTGCCGCAGTTCCAAGAATCAGGGAGGTACCTATATGAAAGCAGCACAGATACAAGCCCATAAAGGGGGCGACCTTCATTTCAAAATCAAAGGATACTGTCTCCAGCCTTTTTAAAACACCTTCCAGCCGGGAGCTCTGCTTTCCCGCAAGTTGAAAGGCTTTGATGACATAAATACCCTGTAAATATTCCAGCATAACCGAAGCAGTTTCGGCATGGGTTTTCTGCCGTATTGCCGCATGCTTTTTATATAGCTTTTGGATAGATTTGTTGAGCAGCCATGCGGCGGGATAGCAGGTACATGCAATCAGTGCCATGCGCCAGTCAGCAAAAAACAGGAAGACCGTTATGAATCCCCCGCTTACAATACCTCCCGTCACTTTTGAAAGAAAACTCATGGCCATTTCCTCTATAAACACCAAATCATTTGTTATTACAGAAGAAAGATTACCCGCATCGGTATTACTGTAAAATCCCATCGGAAGATGCAGCAGTTTTTCACCCAATCTCAATCTTTCATCGCTGACAAGTTCATACCCCACACCGCTTTGATAAACATATTCCAGCAGCTTGCATGCATAGCGCAGCAGCAGGGCGCCAAAAAGTAATAAAAATAAAAAAAGAATTTTTGCAGATGCAATGACTCCCTCCGCAATCCATTGAAGCATCATATAAACAGCAAACAGAGGTACGGATGCCATTGCATTTTCCATAAAACTCATTACAAAAGAAAAAATCAGCCTTCCCTTATATTTTCCGGAAATACGCAAAAGTCTTCCGATAATGTTCAGCATGTGTCCTCCTTTCCGCCGAGCATCCAACTTTCTGTAAGAGCATCGGCAGCGTAGATCCTATTGTATTCCGGACTGCACTCGATCAGCTCCCTATGGCTGCCGCACGCGCAGATCTGACCGTCTTTCATCACCAGTATCCGGTCAAAACCTATGATCGTACGGATACGGTGTGCAATGACAAGCAGCGTTTTATCCTTTGCAAGTGCGCCGATGGCCTCTTGTACCTGTTCCTCGCTGTCAGGATCAATGCTTGCAGTAGCCTCGTCCAGAATCAGGATGGGCGCATTCTTAAGAATTGCCCGCGCAATACAGATCCGCTGACGCTCTCCGCCGGACAGTCGATTTCCGGCAGCACCCACAATCGTATCATACCCCTGCGGTGTTTGCATGATAAAATCATGGCAACATGCCAGCTTGGCCGCCTGCCATACTTCAGCGTCCGTTGCTTCCGGTCTGCCGATCCGAATATTATCGGCAATAGAAAAATTAAAAAGGAACGTATCCTGAAATACGAAGCTGATTCGCTCCATGAGCTGTTTTGCGGGTAGCGTTCGAATATCCGCACCGCCGATACAAATCGTGCCCTTGGATACATCCCAAAAGCGGCAAATCAGCTTGGCAGCCGTGCTTTTTCCGCTTCCGGACGGTCCGATCAGGGCAATCGTCTGCCCTTCCCCTGCTTCAAAACAAACATTCTTCAAAACTCGTTTCTCACCGTCATAGGAAAAATCCACATTCCGGAACGAGACTGTGTTTCCCTTTATGATTTGTCCGGCATCCGCCTCCTGCATTTCCCTTTCGGATAATATGGCATGAATATTTTGCTCTGCATTTACAACCAGTATGATGCTGTCTGCAAACGATGACAGCTTCATCAGCGGAGCAGCAAACCCCATTGACAGCAGCAGGAATAAAACCAACGAGGAAAAAGAAAGACTGCCGTCCCGATAAAAAATCATCCCTGCGAGCAATACCACCGTAAGCGACGCCTGAATAAGTACAAAGTATGCCGTCATATACGGCCAGGATGCGCGATACCACTCCAGCACATAGCAACGGTACCCCTCGACAGCTTCACGGAAGCGGGAGAAGCAATCCCCGGACTGATGAAATGCTTTGATCTCCTTCATGCCGTTGACGTATTCCACAACTACGGCATTCATATGATCCACTGCCGCATAATACTCCTTCATTTTTCCTTTTGTCCCTTTCATCATCAACATATAAAAGAATACGGCCAAAGGCAAGGGTGCCAGCATTGCAAACGTCATCCTTAAGTCAACAAAAGAAAGATAACACAGGATGGCAGCCGGAATAAGTACGCCTGAGATTGTTTCCGGTATATGATGCGCAAGGAAACGCTCCAACTCTTCCACATCGTTTTCCATCACTTTTTTGATGATACCCGAATCCTGCTCCAGAACATATCCCGCGGGAAGCCGCGTCAATTTTTCCGCAAGACAGATCCGCACGTTTCGCAGGATCCGGTAGGCGGCCCGGTGTGACAGCTTTGTAGAAATCAGAAACAGCACCGTTTTACAAATCAGGAAGAAACCAACCAACGCTGCCAGAAACAAAAAGTATACCGGGTCGGCAGATGGCCGCAGGAGTGCAACAATAAACCGCTGAATCAGAAGGTAAGGAACCATGCCCGCGGCCACACTTGCTGCAGCGCACAAAATCGCCTTACCCATCTGTGTTTTATAGTTACCGGCCATTCTTATCAGCCGCTTGATACTTTGTATCATAAACGCCTCCTATTTGAGTATGACACGCGTCATATCCAGGGTATAGGGTCTGTCATCAAAGGCTATTTCAGAAATAATCTCCGGATTATAAACCGCCATTTCTCTGGCATAGGAGATTGGTATATTAACAGCCTCCTCATGAAGTACAGTCAGTATATAGCGATAATCTTCCTGTATGGCAGACGCATCCGCCGTCTGCATCATGCCCGAGATATGGCTGTCAATTTCATCTTTTTGAGTAAGTCCCTGCTGAGAAGCTTTATCCAGTCCATCCTCCAGCATAGCAGTCAGAAATACATGCGGATCCTGCGGAAAACCATAGGTGTCGTTTACAGATAAATCAAATTCACCCATCATTCCTTTTTCAAACCAGGTCATCGTTTCATAGCCATAAATGGAAAGTTCTATTCCGATTTCTTTCAGCTGTCCTTTCAGCCCCATCAAAATCTGTTCATCAAGAGGTTTTTCACTTTGATAAATGGCCCGCAGCTGCAAGGCCTGACCATTCTTTACACGAATGCCTTGTTCATTAATCTCTGTCCAGCCGGCCTCCTTTAATAATGAGATTGCCATCTCCTGATTGTACTCATATGGATCCAGCTTTACATCGCAGTTTGGTGTTTGACTTGTGAACAGCGTATCCGCTTTTACTTCCTGCCCGTACAGAATGGTATTGATGATCTGATCCTTGTCGATGCCATGCTTGATTGCTTTACGCACCTTTTGGTCACTGAGTACAGGCGCGGAGGCATTCAGCAGAATATTGCGCGTGATATAGGTATGATCCGAGAAAAGAGTTTTAAATGCGGAATCGCCTTCAAGCTGGCCCAGCATATCATAGGTAATCTGATAAGCGCCGAACAGCAGATCAATTTCCCCGGATTGAAGTGCCAGTATCCGGCTGTCGGCGTCCGGTATAATTTTAACTGTAAAGGAATCCGGCCCTGCGGGCACGCCGTTCCATGCCTTATTTTTTGTAAAGGTATAGCTTTGCCCGGCTTCCGCATTTTCTGCTTTGAGTTCATAAGGTCCCGTTCCCGCCGTATCATTCAGCATTGTTCCGTAAGGATTGTTTCCGTCCTCAAACAGCACGGGGGACAGCATGCCGAAGCAGGGTGCGCATAATTCCTGCAAAACAGCGTAATAGGGCGCATCATAAACAAAACGTACGGTGCTTTCATCGATCGCCTCCACACGGACAATCCGTGAAACGGCTCCATAATAGGCAAAGTAATCTCCGACAAACTCCTGCAGCTTCTCTATATTAAGCTTGACCGCTTCCGCATTAAAGGCGCTTCCATCCGTAAACTTGATGTCTTTTTTCAGATGAAATGTCCAGTCTGTTCCGTTATTTTCCCAGCTTTCCGCGAGCCCCGGCTTTGCTTCTCCGTTTTCGTAGGCTATGAGCGTTTCATAAACCAGCGGAGAATAATGCATAAATCCCTGCCCATCCATAATCCCGATCGGATCATAGCTCGCAAATGCCACGGATTCACCGACCGAAATGCCGCTTTCCTTTTGAACCGGTGTCCGGCTCTGACAGCCCGCGAAAACAAGCAGTGCCGTAATTGATAACAACATACTAATGATTCTTTTTTTCATTTTCATTTCTCCTTGTATAATAAATTTTATTACTATCAGGCCTTACCAAATCTTTCATCAGCGCTCTTGAACAGGGGTGCAAAAAATCATCGGGACCGGCAGCATTTTCTACGATTTCTACAATTTTCCCGCTTTGCATAACAGCCAGTGTGGCAGACATAAAAAATGCAGCTTTCACATCATGTGTAATAAAAAGGTAAGAGCAGCCAACCTCCTTCCTAATATGTTTCAGCAGCCGCAGGATTTTCAGCATTACCGTAGCATCCAATCCGGCTAATGCCTCATCAAGCAGGATGAATTGCGGCCGGATGGATATGGCCCGGGCGATACAGACCCGTTTTTGTTCTCCTCCCGACAGTTCATGCGGATATTTTTCCAGAACCGAGGAGGGCAGCTCTACCAATTCCAGAAGATCGCGCGTTTGGCGCTCCATATCTGCATCCTGCAAATGCAGGTAATTGTGCATCGGCTCAGTCAGGCTTGTGCGAATCCTAAAGCGCGGATTAAAGCAGCCCATATGATCTTGAAAAACAGGCTGAATTTCTTTATAAAGCTTTCCTCGATCGGCAAAACCAGTCGGAACAGTTTGCCCGTTCCAGGTAATGCAGCCGGAATCCGGTTTCTCCAGTCCCATAATCAGCCTTCCCAATGTGCTTTTTCCGCTGCCGCTTTCTCCGATCAGCGAAACGCTTTCTCCATCGCCTACCTGCAGTGACACAGATTTCAGCACAGATTCTTTTCTCCTTAGAAAGCCTGTGCGCCGATAGCTCTTGCTTATATTTTCAATCTTCAGCATCTGCCTTCCTCCCACTGATACCTGCTTGCTTCTATAAGGCGGCAGGTATATGCATGCCGGGGATGCTGCAGCACTTTTTTCATCATACCGGTTTCAACGATTCGGCCTCTATGCATAACTGCAACATGTTCAGCCATTTTTTTCATCACGTTCATATCATGGGAAACAAGCAGCATGGCGGGACGGTATTCACACATCACAAAGGACAAAAGCTTCAGAACAGTCTCACAGCTTTGCGCATCCAGTGCTGTTGTCGGTTCATCGGCAATTATCAGAACAGGATTCATAGAAATTGCAATTGCAAGCATGACCCTCTGAAGCATCCCCCCGCTCAAGCTGCCGGGATAACTGTTCATGATGCGGTCTGCATCAAAAAGTCCCACTCTTCTTAACATTTCTGCGCCTATGTAAAAAGCATCCTGCCTGCTGCATGGCAGATGAGCGCGTATTGTTTCACAAAAATGGGAACCGATTTTCATGCAGGGATCAAACGCAGTCATCGGATTCTGCATCATATATCCGATCTCCTTCCCATTGATCAGCCTATGCCGCTCCTCTGACAACCCCATCAGCTCCTGCCCGCAGAACCGAATACTCCCGCTAAGCTTAGAGGTCCTGTTTTCCAGCAGTCCCAATATCGCCTTGCAAACCGAGCTTTTCCCGCTGCCGCTCTCACCGGCCAATCCAAAAACAGAACCGCGCCGTACAGAGAAGCTAATATCCTGTATTTTGACTTCTTCTTCCGGATATGCAATATGTAAGCCATCCACGCAAAGAACAATATCATCATTCATAGTCAAGTCCCTTTCGGTAAGGGGAAAGCTGAAAGCGCAGACCTTCGCCCAAAAAATTACATGCGCAGACAGTAAGTACTACACATATTCCCGGATAAAGTGCAAACTGCGGCGCCCTAAGCAGCATGCTTTTCGACTCGGCCAGCATTGCACCCCATTCGGGCGTACCGGCAGGCAGGCCGATTCCCAAAAAAGAAAAACCGGAAATCATCAAAATGGAGTCTCCCATACCAACAGCCAGCAACACAATTAAATGAGGCAGAATGTTCGGAAAAATGTGACGCAGGACAATCCCCGCACTTGATGTGCCACCCGTCTTCGCATATAACACATAACTCTTTCCAAGCTCTGTCAGTGTATAGCTTCGCAGCATTCTTCCATACCACCCCCAATAAGAAAAGATAGAGCAGAGCAGTAAATTACCTGTACCGTTTCCCATGACTCCCATAATTGCCAAAACCAGCACAGTCGGCGGCAGGGCCATGCTGACATCACAGGAGAGCAGAAAAATACGGTCTGCAATTCCTCCTTTGTAAACAGCCGCAAGACCTATCGGAACAGTCAGCGCGGCAACCGACCCTATAATCAGGACGGCCAGCCCGACCGAATACCGCGAGCCATAAAGAAGTCTTGATAAGATACACCGGCCATAAGCATCCGCGCCAAGCGGCATTTGATTCGACGGAGCAGAAAGCCGGAAGTCCATATCAATTTTATCCGGATCGTTGGGTGCCAGAGTGCCTGCAAATATCATCACAAAAGCAATCACAGCCAACATGACAATACCGGCATTCATCCTAATCGTTCTTCTTGTTTTCTTCATTGGTATCCCTCTTTCAATTGCGGTTGAAGCAGCATACTGAATAGTTCCGCCACAAGATTGCATAGCACAAAAAACAGCGCAGTCAGAACAATGTAGCAGTTTATTACCGGAAAATCCCGGTTAAGTGCGGCAGTCAGTGCATACTGTCCTATGCCCGGTATCGAAAAGATGGTTTCGACAACAGCCGTTCCCGCAATCAAATAACCGACATTCTGTCCAAACATCGTAATACAGGACGGCAGTGCATTGCGCAGCAAGTGACGCACCATAATATCTCTCCGGCTGATCCCTCTGGCTTTGGCATACTGGATATATTCCTTTTCCTTGTTTTCCAAAAGAAGGGAACGTAAAATACGGATCAAAGATCCGATCATCGGCAAAGCAAGAACAAATGCGGCAAAGACCATACTGACGGCATTTTTGTGTCCGATGACAGGAAACATACGAAGCCTCATTCCAAAAGTCAGCAGAACCAGCAGGCCGGCAAAATAGCCCGGAACAGAAACGATCAAAAAAGACAGGGCTCCGATAATTCTATCCGGTACTGCGCTCTCATAGTATGCAGCCAGAATGCCAAGCGGTATGGCCAATACAAGAATAAAAACCGCGGCAAACGCGGCGATCAGTAATGTCGCAGGCAATGCGGCTTCAAGCTCCCTAAGAACAGGTCTCTCGGTTATGTAGGAGCTGCCGAAATCCAGCCGTACCACCCGGCTCAGCCAGGAAAGATATTGTGCGGGAACAGACCTGTGAAATCCCATTTTTTCCCGATATTGTTCTATCGTCTCTTCACTGGCAGAACGGGAAATACGCCGGGCATAAGCCTCTGCAGGATCAAGAGGCGATATATTTGCAAGCAGAAAGGAAAGAAAAGAAACACATAGCAGAACGAGCAGCAGGTACCCTGCTTTTTTAACGAAATATACTGCCGTACCATCACCTCCTCTAAAACAATAGTGTGCTGCGCATAAGATTTTTTAATAGGGAAATCCGTAGGAATTTCCTATTAAAAAATAAAGAGCCTGGCTCGCCAGACTCCAGTGCCGCTTTCGACACTTATTTTATCAAGATTCTATTCTGTTTTTCTGCTCCAATCAGGAGCTTTTATACTCAAAAGCGAAAATCACTCGGATTTCTGCCATGTTTCTTTCGAAAAGCTCTTGTGAAATGGCTTACGTTCAAATAACCCACTTCATAGGCAATCTGACTGATCGTCATTTCCCTGTTTTCCAGCAGCGCCCTCGCATTTGCCATCCTTAACTCCTGCGTAAATTCATGGACTGTCTTCCCGAACAGCTCCTTAAATCCCTGCTTCAGACGGTATTCATTCAATGCAACCATTTTGGACAGCTCCGGTATGGTCGGCGGATTCATATAGTTTGCAATCAGAATGTCACGCACATCAAGCAGCGCATCACGATGAGCTGCTAAGGCCGTACTTGCCGCCTCTCCGTTCATGGAATCAATTACATAAGTCTGCCATAATGAAGAAAGGATTACCTTTGCCGCACCTTCATAAAAGGGGATGCGCAAGGACGGCGCAAGGGATGTTTGAGCAATTTGCCTGAAAAGGTTGCCAAACTGCACCCCCGGACTGCGGGGTTTCATCAGCGCATCAACCAAATGCAGCTTCTCGCCGCACGGATAATCCATAACTTCCTCTTTATATGGCAGATTATTCAGAAAATTATTTTGCCCGAGCAGGGAAACTGCCAGGATTTCTTCTCCGGAAGGAAACATCATCATCCCCCGGCTGCATTGCTTGATATAAATTCCCATTTCATTTCCGGAAAGCTGTGTGTCGATCACACCGGTCTCATTATATACGATCCGCCCCTTCAGGCAGCAGGTCGTCTCAAATTTTGAGTCATAGCCTTCGTAGTTCATGACCAGAGGACGTTTTAATTTCATATGCATAACAGATAAACCGATATCCTCACTGGGAAACACATTACAAATAAATCCCTGCCCTATATCGGCAGGGATTTTATAAGTTTGTTCGCAGCCTTGCCCTGCGAGGGAAAAACCAAACTGCTCCCGCAGAGTTCTGTCATAGTCATCCATTTGCCGCAAAACAATTGCAGATTTCATCATTACTCAACTTTCTGTTAAGGACTTTTCAACCAGCTCCAACAACTGTTTTATATTTTTCTTTCCGAATACGGGCGCATCGTCATTGATGATCATGCAGGGAACGCTCATCACCTGATATTGATCCTTCAGCTCCGGAAAATGATTCAAGTCATACACATCCGCAGTAACAAATGAATTTTCCGCCGCTATTCTCTGCGCCGCAGTAACGAGCTCGGGACACATCGTACAGGAAAGGGATACCATAATACGCATATGCACCGGAGATTGAATGGCTCCGATTTTTTTTCTGATATCCTCCTCCATCATCTGACCCGGACCGGACGCATTGTACAGTCCCAATACAAATGAGGTGAATTCATGCCCGCCCGGCACTCCGTGAAAGGCAAGCCCGGTCTCTGTTCCATCCTCGCGGCAGATTTTGACGCAGGGTGTCTGTACTTCTTCGTTTTCCTCGCCGATCTTAACCGATAGCTTATCCGTAAACTCCGCGAGGGAATTCATATACCCTTTCAGCTCTTCCGATACGGGGCGCTGATCCAGATATAGCTTTAAAATCAGAGGCCGTGCCATTTTTTCGAATACCATTTTTAACTGTGCAAGCATATCCTCCGTAAAAATTCCATCTCCCGCCGATTCCTCCGCAGCAGTATTTTGCGGGTCTGGCCCCTTCATCGGTTGTATGACAGGACGCACGGGATGGTAACCGGTCTCCTCCTGCATCATTGCCGCATAACGCTCTAACTCTGTAGCCGCCAGAGCACCATCACCCACCGCTGTCACCACCTGGCGTAGTTTTTTCACACAGACATCACCCGCCGCATATAGGCCCGGTATATTAGTCTGCTGAGAACGATCCGTAATCACATATCCCTGTCCGTTGACCTCAGCAATCCCTTTTACAAGTGCCGTTGCCGGCTCATAGCCTGCAAAAACAAATACTCCGAACGTCTCTCCCTCAGGCGGTTGATATACGGTCACCTCGCCTGTCTTACTGTTCTTGTATGTCAAAGAGCGTAAAATGGCATCTCCTGTCACCTCCTGAACCTCCACATTTGTCAGCACCGTGATTTTTTCATGATTTCTCGCTGCATCAGCCGCAGTTTTGGCACAGGTAAAATCTTCTTCTCTGACTAAAATGGTAATATGGCGCGCATATTTCGTAAGGAATACACTTTCCTCTGCTGCCGCAAATCCGCCGCCGATTACAAATACGTCCTTACCCGTAAAGAATTCTCCGTCACAGGTCGCACAGTAAGCAACACCATGTCCGCGGAAAGCTTCCTCTCCCGCAAATCCGATCATGCGCGGCTGTGCGCCCGTAGCCAGAAGAACACCAAAACATTCCAGCTCTCCCCGCCCTGTCACAACCTTTTTTATCGGACCGGACAACTTTAGTTCCTCAACTTCTGCCAGTAAAAATTCCGCGCCAAAGCTTTGTGCCTGTTTTCTCATATATTCCGTCAGCTGTTCTCCGCTTGTCCGTTCCACGCCCGGATAATTCACAACCTCCGAAGTAATTGTGATTTGTCCTCCAAACTTTTCTTTCTCCACGACTACTACCCGATAGCAGGCCCTTGCCAGATAGATTGCGGCGGTCAGCCCCGCAGGGCCTCCGCCGATTACTACAACGTCATAGAGCGTATCCTTATTTATTCTTTCCATAAGCTCACAGCTGTCCTACCAGGTCAAGGCTGGGTTTTAAGGTTTCCGCACCCGGCTGCCATTTTGCCGGACAAACCTCATCTCCATGCTCATGCACAAACTGGCTTGCCTGCACCTTGCGGAATAATTCATCCGCATTACGGCCTACATTGCCTGCATTCACTTCGTAAGCCACAATTTTCCCTTCCGGATTTACGATAAAGCTGCCACGCTCCGAAAGACCATCCTCTTCGATGTACACTTCAAAATCTTTTGAAAGTGCGTGTGTCGGATCAGCCAGCATCGGATACGAAATTTTCTTAATACGCTCGGAGGCATCATGCCATGCCTTGTGCACAAAGTGTGTGTCACAGGATACGGAATAAATCTCACATCCCGCCGCCTTAAAATCATCATATTTATTTGCCAGATCCTCAAGTTCCGTCGGGCAGACAAAGGTAAAGTCCGCGGGATAAAAGAAAAATACGCTCCATTTTCCCAACAAATCCTCTTTCTTTACTGTGATAAAAGCACCATCCTGAAATGCCTGCACCGAGAAATTGCTTACTTCCTTATTAATTAGCGACATACTGTTATTCCTCCTATTCTGATTGTTATATTTGGTTAGTTTTAACTAACCTATATCTTCATTATACAAATGCACCTTTTTTCTGTCAATAGATACTTTTTGTATATCCTGCCGCCAATCAGAGATACTAACAATCAAAAAGGAATAACTTATGATTTCAATATGGAATAACCAAGCTTTGCTGCCTGCTTTTCCGAAGCTTGAGGGCAACATCAAAACGGAGGTGTTAATCATCGGCGGCGGAATGGCCGGTATTTTATGTGCCCATTTTTTACGGCAGGCAGGCATCGATTATGTGCTTGCGGAAAGCCGCACAATCTGTTCCGGTGTGACCAAAAATACAACAGCAAAAATAACGGTTCAGCACAGCCTGATCTATGATAAAATGCTCCGAAAAAAGGGCGCTGAAAAGGCCGGAAAATATCTGGCTGTCAATCAAAAGGCACTGGAAATCTATGCCGATTTATGCAGAAACAAAGACTGCGATTTTGAAAGAAGAGAATCTTTTGTCTATTCCCTCAACAGCCGAAAAAAGCTGGAGCAGGAAGTCACAGCTTTACACAAAATAGGAGGTTTGGCGGACTTTACAGAAAAAACCGAACTGCCCTTTGAAATCGCCGGCGCCGTAAAATTACCGAATCAGGCACAATTTCATCCGTTGAAATTTGTATCCGCAATTTCACGGGGATTACACATTTATGAGCATACGCACATTTTAGAAGTGAGAGGGCATACCGCCATTGCCGAAAATGGGACAATCACAGCCGGGAAAATAATCATCTCCACACATTTCCCTTTCCTCAACAGGCACGGCAGCTATTTTATCAAGCAATACCAGCATCGCTCCTACGTAATGGCATGGAAACACGCACAAGCCCTACGTGGCATGTATGTGGACGAAGCCGAAACCGGAATGTCCTTTCGCAGCTATAAAAATATGCTTCTGATCGGAGGAGGCGATCATCGCACCGGAAAAAAGGGCGGCTGTTATCAGGAGCTGGAAACATTTGTGCAAAAGTATTACCCAGACGCCGCCGAACAATACCGCTGGGCAGCACAGGACTGTATGACGCTTGACAGCATCCCGTATATCGGCCTCTACTCTAAGAGCACGCCCGATTTATATGTTAGCACCGGTTTCAATAAATGGGGGATGACATCGTCCATGGTTTCGGCCATGCTTTTATCCGATAGGATCATGGGCAGGTCAAACGATTTTTCGGATTTATTCTCTCCGTCCAGATCAATTCTAACGCCGCAGCTCCCAGCCAATTTATACGAGGCAGTACTTGGAATGCTGACACCGACAGTTAGGCGGTGCCCCCATTTAGGCTGTGCACTGAGATGGAACAGCGTCGAACATTCCTGGGACTGCTCCTGCCACGGCTCTCGGTTTGACAGTGACGGCGTATGGCTTGACAATCCTGCGACCAGAAATCTCCGGTAACAAAAAACAGCAGCTAACCCGGCTGCCGTTTTTTAAATTCGTATTCAAAGCTTGCATGCTCAGTTGTAAATTCCAGCAAGACCTGATTACCGCAAATAAACCGATAGGCTGCTCTGCATGCAGCACTTTCCTGTATGATTCTCAGCATACTTCCGTTAACAGGTGCGTGCAGACGGCGGCAGGCAGGAGTAATGAGCCTTGCAGAAAGCGTATATTTCCCCTGCCTGACTATGACAGCACCATCGCCGATTGATAGGATTCTGGCACCAAGATAGGTTGCAATCCGATATTCCTTCCCTGCAATCATCACGATTCCGATAATACCTCTAAAACAAAAGCCGGCCAGCGGAATATCGGCAACCGACAGCATGAGAGAGCCCTTCTCAAAATGACACTGCGTCCATAAATATTCCCTTGGAAAGGAGCAGCCTATGTCACCTTCAATATACCCGATCCCGTCAGTGAACTGATAGTCCCTCTGATCAATCCTGATTTTCCCCACGACAGAATGCGACATACTGATAATGCTGTGCCTGCACTGCATATTGGGAACATATCGAAAAGGTCCCATGATATCGTAGCTGATTTTTTGAAACCTTCCAAATTTTATTTTACCGCGAATACAATGGCCTTCGGCCATAAGGTCCAAAGAAATTCCTTTTTCCGAAAATCTGTTCTTTCCGATTTTTATCTCAAATTTATCATCGTTAAACCAAATCCCTGCACAAGGGATAAAAAAGGAGCCCTCCTTTGTCACAACCTGCAACGAGGCACTGCGCTTGTGCCCATTACAGTGCAAAGCAGAAATCAACGCAACCGTTTCCTCTCCTGTGCTGCATTTAAAATAATAACCTTTAAAATATTGCCTGATCGATATCAACTCCAATTCTTAACTACACGGTTGATAGTATTGGCAAACTTTTAATTTTATACTCTTTCCTTGAAAAAATCCGTCAGCTGCCCGCGCAGCTCCCCTGCTATCTGATTACACTCATCCGTTTCTTCCGTAATTTCTCCGAGATACCCCGACAGCAATGACGCATGATGGGTGATTTTCTCCATATGTTCTCTGTCATTATTCATTTCCGCCGCAATCTGCCGGATATCCTCATCAATTCCCGTAAATGTAATTTTCAGATGCTTTGCATGCTTTGCAAAATGCTCCATGATTCTTCCCATATTCTTTGCATCTTCTTCATAATACCCTGCATTCTCATAGAACGTCTCATAATCCTTTACTACAGAGGTATCCACATACTCCATCAGCCTGCCCGCATCTCCCTCTAGCTTTTCCACGGAATGAAGCACCATTGTGTTTATTTGCTTAATATCAGCTGCAATCTTGCCGGAGGTTTCCGCCAGCTTACCCATTTCCTGAGCAACCACAGCAAAACCCTTCCCTGCGCTTCCCGCCCTTGCCGACTCAATGGAAGCATTCAGTGCCAATAGGTTTGTCTGCTCTGTGATAGCTAAAATCTCTTCTGTCAGCTGCTGAATCAGCTTCGTCTTTTTACTTTCCTCCATTGAGATCTTCAAAGCCTCTTTCATATCCTCCAAGATCTGCATGGTCTGCTCTCTGCCCTTGCTTACGGTTTCCATGGATACTTCCGCACGAGATACCATATTCACAGCCATATCTTTTCCCTCTATGGCATAGGAAGCAATTGCCTCTGTCAGAGATAAATTCGATTGTGAATTGCCGCTTAAGGACTGCGCATGCTCCGAAATGATTTCGACCCCGCCGGAAGCCTCCTCCGTACTCCTTGCCATATCTTTGATACTCTCGTCCGATTCATGGATCCGCTCGGTCAATCCCCCCACAATATCATGCAGCTGGCAGGATTGCGTTTCCAACCGTTCCATGATATTTTCAAGAGCCGATGACAAGTATAAAATGTCCTCCTTCATAAAAGCAATTTCTTTCGCTTTTTCATAGGGGAGTTTTTGATTCATAAAAGGCTGTTTTCCTGTTATAATACGCTTCAGCTGCTCCTGGATCCATTGAATTAAAATCACGATTTTCCGGGACATATAATATGCTCCCGCCAATCCGCATGCAGCCATACAGACAAAAGCCAAAGCCAGAAAGGTCACGATCCCATATACAAGTCCATAGGCCTCCCTGTAGGGCGCCGCTACACACAAGGTCAAATCCGTTCCCTGTATGGGGGTATAGGTATAGGAATATCCATTTTCTTCCATCGATGTATCCCAGGAAGCATTTAGAATAAGACTTTCATCCGGATGTGCAGAAATCAACCCATCCTGATTCACTAAAAATGCATAGCTGTTTTCTGTATACCGGTATGCATTCAGATATCTGGATATACTCTCCAGCCAAATATAACCTACAAACACGCCCACCTTTTTCTCATTTCGATAAATGGGGGTTGCTATTCCAATCACTTCTCTTTGTGTTTCCTTGGAAATTGCGGGCTCACAGACAACCGTCTTCTCCTCTTCCCATGGTTTCAAATAGATTTCATCAAACCGAAGGGAAACACCATGCGCATCTTTTCCTTCCGAATGTGCCTGCTCCGTACCGTTTGCATTCGTAATCAGAAAATGAGACCACTCCTCCTTGCCCTCCAGCTCCATAAGCTGGTCAAGATACGGCTCCGCCTGTGTATAGTCCATCGTCACGATTTCCGGCCTTGTGGCTGCCAGGGTAACAACTGCCATATATTTTTCTAAGGTTTTCTCGATTTCATTGGATAGCATTGCTGTATAAATGACTTCCTGCCTTTTATTTTCCTCATGAATTTCCCGATATGCATAAATAGAAATCCCCAGTAAAATCAAAGTAAACGGAACCAAAAAAACGAACATCAGATTATTTCCAAAAAGCCCCTTGAGTGTCCTCTTTCTGTGCATCCCTTCTTCTCCCCTCCTGTTATTAGCTAACTTTAGCAAAACAGTCTGAAGAGCACTATCATGGATATGTAAAAGGAATGTAAAATTTACTCAAATTTTATTTGATTTGAAACGAGAATTATTTGCACAAAATGAATTCTTCTTTTTTATCCTTTTTTTTATCTTCTTCTTTATCTGTTTTCTTATCATTAAGATAAAACAGAGAAAGTCCGATTAAAATACCGCCGGCAATATTTCCGATCGTCACCGGCAATAGATTTGCGGTCAAGAAATTTTGTATATTCAATGTGGATAACTGCTCCATTGTATATCCATACTCATTCATTGCCTGCATTAGATAGTCCGGATTCATCTTTGCTATCATCCCCGCCGTAATATAATACATATTTGCTACGCAATGCTCAAAGCCGGCCATCACAAACAGCATAATCCCAAAAAAAGAAGCCAATAATTTTCCTGTAATATCTTTGGCACAGGCTGCCATTAATACTGCCGCACATACAAGAATATTACAAAGAACGCCGGAGATAAATGCCCTGCCGAAGGAAAGATTTACCTTTCCAAGTGCAATCTTGATTGTATAGGCGCCAAGGATTCCTTTAGAATAGTCAAACTGGCCGCTTGCATAAACAGCCATTGCCAATAGCGCTGCACCGACAAAATTTCCGATATATACGGTAAATAGTACGCGAAGCAATTCTCCTATATGATGTCTGCCCGCCGCTGTTCCCATTGTCATCAGACAGTCTCCGGTAAAAAGCTCTGCCCCCAGCAGAATCACCATCATGAGTCCCACAGGAAATACAACTGCCGCAGCCATTCTGGCGAGACCTACGTCTGAAATCGTATGCGCGGCCACGCTGCTTCCTGCCGCACCCATGGCGATCATCATGCCTGCCAAAACCGACTTTACAAACAGTTTTACAACGGATGCCTGTACTTTATCCTCACATTTGTCTACGTATTTTTGAACAGCCTCTTTTATTGTATAAACGTTATCCATCTATTATTCTCCATTAGTTATTTTATCGCTATGATAACCATACCAAATTCTTAGTCCCGCCGGAAATATAAATAAAAAAATGACACTATATAAAAATGTATATAGTGTCATAAATAAGATTTACAGATTTATATAGTTTCCTCCGCTGCTTCAGGTGCCTCTATGGATAGTTCCCTGTCATTGATTTCCGAATCAATGTCGCGGCACTCTTCCGTGTTGTTTTCTTTCTCCTCCCACAGCGACCGATATTTTTTATTTGATTTATGACTGTTAAGCGATGCGGCATTCTTTGCGGCAAGATAGATTTCAAAGCTATACTCCATCAGCTTCCTCTCGTCACCGGAGGGAACACGCCCGCCGGCGGCGATCCTTCTGGCGATTTCCAGACACTTGGCAATCTCACCTGCTCCTTTAGCCATGGCCTCCCCCTGCTGCCGTGCAACAGCCGCATTATAAAGACCATTTTTATACTCTGCAAGACTTTCCAAAAAGACTTCCGCTTCTTCGAGCTGCTTCTGCTTTTCATCGGTCCATTCCACACTGACGCCCGGGTTCTGATTTTTTTCTGTCCCTGCACTGTCCTGCTGGTGCATATATGCCCGCCTCTGATTCCAAAGCTGATTCATATAAGCCGCATATTCCTTTTGCGCTTCTCCAATCTTCATCGTACAATCCCCTTTTCGTTCCTTGTCATTAACAGCCACTCTATATATCCTATCGGCTTTTAAAGCATAAAAATCAAGACTGGAGGGGTGAATATTATTACATAAGCTCTGCGGCCTTTCGCGAATTACTTCTTCTTGACAAAGACTTAAAATCAATGGATATGATTTCTCCGGCAGCCTGCTTTGCTTCCTCCGTTGTTTCAAAGAAACGATCTCTTCCTGCCCGATCCATAAAGCCACTCTTACAAAGCACCTTTTCAGGCTGGGGATTCGTTTCCGCAAACAGCATCAGGATCTTTTTGGATTTACATCTTCTCTCAAGCTGTTTCATTGCATTCAGTGCGGTTGCATCCATGCTGTGTACATTTTTCATCCTTAATATCAAAATTCTTGTTGAACTTCTTAATTCATTTAAAATATCTAAAAATGTATTGACGTCCCCGTAAAAAAGCGGACCGTTAATTTCATAAATATCAATCCTGCGATCCAGATGCTCCTTCAATCCGCTGTCAAGCCGGCCGGTATCACTCTCTTCGTCAAAGGTGAGCCCCGTTTCGCCGCTGATGTTTTGAATCAGCTCGTTTTCCGACATCCTCTTTACAAATAAGAACATTGCCGCAATCATTCCGATTTCAATTGCGACTACCAAATCAAATAATACCGTAAGGGCAAATGTTGCAAGCAAGACAATCGTATCACTTTTGGTAGAAGAAAAAATTCCGATGAACGATCTCCACTCACTCATATTATACGAAACCACCACAAGAATCGCGGCAAGCGTTGACATCGGTATCATTTTGGCCAGGGGCATAAACAGCAGCATAATCAGCAGCAGCGTCACCGCATGTACAATTCCCGCAATCGGTGTCCGGCCGCCATTTTTTACATTTGCCGCCGTACGGGCAATTGCTCCGGTTGCCGGTATTCCCCCGAACAGCGCCGATCCGATATTGGCAGTCCCCTGTGCAATCAGTTCCATATTCGAGTCATGCTTCTTACCGATCATGCCGTCCGCAACAACCGCCGATAACAGCGATTCTATGCTTGCCAGCAGTGCAATTGTGATTGCCGGCTGAATCAATTCCTTTATCACGGAAAAGCGCAGATCCAATTTTGTAAAATCAACCAGCTGAATACTGCTTGATATATCCCCAAAGCGGCTTCCGATCGTCTCCACCGGCAGATGTAAGAATTGCACCGCCATTGTTGTTGCCACAAGTGCAATCAATGATCCGGGGATCGTCTTATTCACCTTTGGCCACAGCACCATAATAAGAACGGCAGCCAGACTGATCAGCGTTGTCACGATATCAAGAGAACCAAAATGCTGCAGATAGACCTTCCATTTATCCAGAAACTCAGAGGGCACCTGTTCAATTTTCAAACCGAAAAAATCATTTATCTGAGTGGAAAGCAGAACCAGGGCGATACCGCTCGTAAATCCGGTTGTGATCGGATACGGAATAAACTTGATGACACTTCCCAGCTTAAGCAGGCCCATCAGTATCATGAAAATACCCGCCAGGATTGTCGATATCAGCAGTCCGTTCAGGCCGTACCTGGCGATAATCCCATAGATAATTACAACAAAGGCCCCTGTCGGCCCGCCGATCTGAACCCGGCTTCCTCCCAGTAAGGAGATGAAAAAGCCTGCGACAATTGCTGTCACAAGCCCTTTTTGAGGTGTTACCCCCGATGCGATCGCCAATGCCACCGACAGCGGCAGCGCAATCACCGCGACGATCACTCCCGCAACAATATCATTTTTTAACTGGCTCATTGACAACTTTTTCTCTTTTAAAATGGAAAATAACTTCGGCTGCAATTCTTTATCCTTCTTTCATTCGTATCTTAGACTCACAAACCGTTTAATTTTACTCTTCCGTTATCAAGTTGTCAAATAATACCCCCTTTTTCTCCTCACCCTTTTACCGCACCGGCAGCAATCCCGCTGATAATATTCTTCTGCAGGATACAGTAGAAAATCATGATCGGTACAATCACATAGATAATACAAGTACATACAAGCGTCCAGTCACTCGTGTATTGCCCTAAAAAATCATACACCTTCAGCGGCAATGTCTTTTTACCTGTACTGGTAAGCATAATCATCGGTATATAAAAATCATTCCATACGGACAGCCCGCAGATGACAGCAACCGTAGAAATAACAGGCTTTAAAAGGGGCAGTATCAGCTTTCTGTAAATTGTAAAGTTACTTGCTCCATCCACCACTGCCGACTCTGATATTTCATAAGGAATGGTCTTCATAAAGCTTGTCATCATAAATACTACAATCGGCAGTCCAACGGCTCCGTATATGATGATCATCCCTAAGTGCGTATTCACCAACCCTAAATTCCTGAAGATAATATAAACCGGAATCGTGATTGTCTGTATCGGAAAAATCATCGGAATCAGAAAAGCAATCGAAAATTTTCCCGCATGCTTAAAATCCATCTTGGTAATTGCATAGGCTGCCAGCGTACCTACAAGCACTTCTAAAACTACCGATCCGCCGGTAATAATCATGCTGTTGGCAAAAGCCATAAGGATATTTGACCGTTCCAGTACGGTAATATAATTTTGAAAATTAATGGAAGACGGCAGCGTCAATGGGTATTTCAAAAATTCACTTTTTGTTTTAAAGGATACAATCGGTAAAACCAGAAACGGACATATTGCAATGAGCGTAGCTGCGGTCAATACAACATACCGGATAACCGGATAAAGCTGTCTCTTCTTTCTCATAAAACCTGATCCTCTCTTCTTCTCATGATTCTCAGCTGAAAGATCGACACAATCAGCACGAACAAAAACAGGATCAGAGATATTGCGGTTCCATAACCCATTTTGTTATAAATAAACGTATTTGAGTAAATTGTGATTGCCAAAGATTCTGTTGCATGACCCGGACCGCCCCCTGTCATTGTAAAAGGCAAATCATAGATTTTTAAAGTTCCGATTGTAGAGGTAATGATATTAATCGTCACCGCCGGCGCCAGTAATGGCAGTGTAATCTTTTTAAACTTCATCCACCTTCCGGCCCCATCCAGTCCGGCCGCTTCATACAGGCTGTCATCAATGCTCAGCATCCCCGCCAGATAGATAATCATCGCCTGTCCGACCCACTGCCACAAATTCACAAAGGAAATGGTATGGATTGCCGTATCCGTGTTTCCAAGCCAGATAACAGAAGCCAGCTTATCCAGATGAAGGGCCGCAAAAAAAGCCGGTATATAGCCGCTGATCGGATCTAATATCATTTTCCAGATAAAACCTACCGCAACCGTACAAATTACAGATGGAAAGAAAAGAGCTGCCCTGAAAAAATTTCTCCCCCGAAATCCATCTTTCAAAAGAGCTGCCAAAAAAATGGCCGCGCTATTCTGAATGACAACGATTTCAATAAAATAGATAAAATTGTTTTTCAATACCTCCAGAATCTCTTTTTCCTTAAATAAATCCAAAAAATTCTGTAATCCCACAAACTGAATATCCTTTGATATCCCATCCCAATCTGTCATCGCAATTACAATACTATATACAAAGGGCACCAAAAAGATAAACAGTACCAGAAATGTAGCCGGCAACAAAAACAAATAGGGTTCTATTTTTTTCTTAGACATCTTCTTTTCTTCCATCCCTGTCTTATTTTTAGTTCTGCTTTTCTTGTGCTGTTTGAACGCTAAGCAGTGCATCTTCTACACTTGTCTCTCCAATATAGAGCAACTGAAGCTGCTTATATAATTCAGAGCTTGCACCGGTATACATCTGATCATAGTAAAAAGGAAGTGTTTCTTCGGCCAGATTATTTGCCCAGTCTTCCATTCCGGCTGCAGCCACACCATCGACCGCCGTAAAATTACTCATAGAATCAGCAAAGTACTGTGCGCCCTCTTTGCTTGACATATATTCCAGCAACAGCTTTGCCGCTTCCTTATTTTCACTGCTGGCGCAAATTGCCTGATACTGGCCGACTTCTGCCGCACCAATCTGTTTTTCACCTGCTTTATTGGTTGGTACCGCAAATACACCAATTTCAAACTCCGGCTCCGCCGCATTGATCGATCCCATAAACCACTCACCATGGCAGGCCATTGCCGCTTTTCCGGTTGCAAAATAGGTTGCCGCCTGATCATAGGAAAGCCCTGCTGCATCAGCACTGACCGCATTGCTGTTAAAATATGCCTCGATATCCTTAAAACAATCCACGAAAACCTGATCGGTATACTTTACCTCACCCGCTGCTATTTTCGTAAAAATATCCGGGTCGGAGGCATATAAGCCCTGCATGAAAGGCATTGCTTCACTTGCCAATGGCCAAGTATCTCCGACGCCCTGGATCATGGGTGTAATTCCTGCTGCCGCAACGGTATCGCACAGTGCAAGCCATTCCTCCCTGTCGGACGGAACCTCCCATCCGTTTTCTTCAAACATGGTCTTGTTATAGATGACACCAACCGCATCTTCCGCATATGGCATTCCGTAAATTTTACCGTCCATCGTAACTGCATCCAGTGCTGAAGAATCATACGCGCTCAAGTAAGCATCTTTCGTAATTTCTTCCAAATAACCTGCACCTACATAATCGCTGTAAGAGCTTGGAAACAGCGTTGTTACATCAATTCCGTCCCCGGCAAGAAATTTAACCTTTTGCGCCTGCAGGTATTCCTCCTGATCTGACGGCCCCATCTGAAAATCAACTGTGATCCATGGATATTTTTCCATAAATGCATCCAGCATATTTTGCGGATAAGCACCATCATTGGACTGTGCCCATGTATAGTAGGTAATGGTACAAGGTGTCTCATCCAATTCTGCCGTTCCTGCTGTTTCCTCCGCCTCCGGTGCTTCTTCAGAAGTACTTTCAGCAGGTGCTGTCTCTGCTGCGGCCGAACTGCCGCACCCACTTAATAACGATAGCGTCATTCCGGCTGTTAATAACATACTAATTACTTTCTTTTTCATTGCGAACCTCCCTATTATATTGATATGAGTTACTAACGCTATCTTAGCTTTTTCAGTATCCGAATTGAAGGGATAATTTTGCCTGAAAAATAGTAATTTTTTTACCTGTACGCAAATTTCGCAATTTTATCTGCTGTCTTTTGGCGCGCTCCCCTGATATCTTTTATAAACCTTTGTAAAATAATTAGCATCCTCATATCCGACCTTTTTTGCGATCTCCGTCACCCGCTCGGTTGTATTTTCCAGCAAAAGCCGGGCCTTTTCCATCCGTACCTGCGTAATGTAATTATTCAGATTTAAATGTTCCTCCTGCTTAAACGTCCTGCTCAAATATGCCGGCGAAACATAAAAAAGCTGAGCAATTCTGCTCGGCGTGATCTCCGTCATATAATTTTTGTCCACCAAGTCCTTCACAAGCTTCGTCAATTGCTTCTTGCTTCCCGCTTTTTTCTCATATTCACGGCATATTTTTAAGATAATCTGATCCGCATCCGAGATAATTTCATCCAGATTCAAATAGTTCAGTTCCTGTTCCTGCTTACTGAGCTGATCCATATATTCCTTAATATAATTTTCATAACTCATTTTCAGCGGAAACAAAATAACCATAAAATGTTCAAGCACTTCTTTAAAGGCTCGATACGAAAAAGGACTGGATTCCACAATATCCCCTACTAACTCATGCATCGTTCCGATTACCATCTCCGTATTGCCGGCCATGCAGTATAATTGTATTTCATTTTCCTTCAGGGGCGGATGACTTCTGTCTTCCAGAATACGTTTATCCACCAGTACCATTTCGTCTGCAGCTCTGCTCAGGGCCTGCTTCCATACATGATCAAAAACCTCCGCCTCCTCCATTTTGCAATATCCCAGAAGGTACACCCCTTCACCGATCTCCCGCAAACGCTTTATGATTTCACGCTCACTATGATGATAGACGTATATCCGAAAGAGTCTCTGGCTGAGCTTTTCTGCTGAAAATTGATCCACTCCGTCTAATTTGGCATACAACTGGCTAACACGATCAAATCCTTCCGTTCTATATGCAATCACGCCGGTCAATTGATGCCCTTCCCTGCCGGGATCAACCACGGGAGAACCATTCTGTTTTTTATCAATTGCCTGTCTGACTGCCTCATTGAGTTCTTTGGGATTAATCGGCTTCAAAATATAATTAATACTGCCGGTTTTCATTGCTTCTTTTGCATATGCAAACTCATTGTAAGCACTCACCACAATCGTTTCCACACCGAAATTACCGGTTCGTATCTGCTTTAGCAAATCCACTCCGTCCATGCCCGGCATTCGAATATCCGTTATGACAAGATCCGGCTTTTTCTCCCGAATCATAGAAATGGCTTCCTCTCCATCCTGCGCACTTCCAATCAGCTGCGCATTAAATTTCTCCCACGTTATCATATTTTTTATTCCCATACGAATTAACGGATTATCATCTACAATGAGTATTTTATACATGTTCTTTCCTTTCAAATGGAATTATAATTTCTGCAACCGTTCCTTTTCCCGTCTCGGAGCGAATCAATATACCTGCTTTTTCTCCATATTGAAGCTTAAGCCGTAAATTTACATTCAGAAGTCCGATATGCAGTGTCTCCTTCTCCTCCTGAAACAGCTCTTCGCTTGATCTCTGCAGAGATGCATTTAATTCTCTTACTGCACCGCTGTCAATCCCTTTCCCATTATCGCTCACACTGACATGAAACCCGTCCTCACCGTCATAGGCATCTAAAATAATAATGCCGCCCTTTCCGATATTGATCCCGTGATAAATAGCATTCTCCACAAGCGGCTGAAGCATAAATTTGATGACCTCTCTGGACATATATTGTTCTTCGGCTCTGTACTCGATCCGAAACCGGTCCTGATAATGCACAGCCTGTAACATACAATAGTTTTTCACATGCGTAATCTCATCTAAAAACGTAGCAACCTTTGATTCATAGCGCATGTTATATTTAAATATTTCCGCCAGACTCAAAATCATTTCGGAGATATCCTCATGACCATAAATAGCGGCAAGGCAATTGATTGAATCGAGTGAGTTATATAAGAAATGAGGCGTGATCTGCATCTGTAATGCCTTATAGTCCGATTCCATACGCCTTTTATTCAATTTCCGTTCTCTATCCAAGAGACGCTGTATTTCTACGAGCATCACATTAAAGCTTTGAGCCAGCCTGTTTACTTCTTCGTAGGAATCAAAAGACGGGACAATCTCATTGAATTGATTGCTTTGCGCTGTCTGCATAGCCTTTCCAAGTCGTTTCATGGACTTTGAAATTCTGTCTCCAATCAGAAATGCCACAATTAAAAAGAGCAAAAAGATCAAGACCGTAACTAAAATGTAAGTAATCACAATTTGATTTAATTTATTCAGCATGATTTCATTGTTAGAAAGGAAAATATAATTCCAATCAAAGTAGTCACTCGGAATACTGACAATGCTGCCGCTCTTATTATTTGAAACCTCTGAATAAATATCTAATTGTGAATAGTCAACGAGGATTTCATTTTTATGAGAGCTATTATACAGTACCTGTTCTTCGGAATCCGTCACAAGTAAAGTACCTTGCTCATTCATTGCCGACAGACCGATCATTTCTACAAACTTTGAGTAATTCAAATCCATAATCAGGTACCCGGCTACTTCTCTGGTTTTGAAATTCTTGATTGCCCTGCCGACCGTAATCACTTTTTTGGCATAGTTTGAACCATTTCCCTGAACCCGGACGCCAAAAATTGTGAACTTCCCTCCGGCCTCATTCAGCGCCTCTATGACCTCCTCATTTCCCGGACTTTCATTAACCAAAATATTGATCTCATATTTATACTGATTGTTATTCAAGTCGCAAAGAATGATATTGGCAATGTCTGTTCTTGCCTTTACAAGCTCTGAAGCATAATCATCAAATCTGTTTTTTGTGATTAATATTTCAGACATTGTCTCCGGATTTGTCTGTAATATTTCCTGAACCGTTCCCGATCCAAAAAAATCCATTGTAATGGTTTTGATTCCCTTAAAGTAGATATCCAGATTATTGTCAATCCCTGCAATTACTGTTTTGGAATTATTACGAAATTCTGTCTTTACCTCCTTTGACAAAGAAGAATAGGAATAAAGCCCCAGGGAAATAACCGGCAGGATCGTAACCAGAACAAAGGCCCAAATGATAACCGACGCAATACTGCGTGATTTTCTTTTATAAATCATAACTTTCATATCCGCTCCCCCGCTCCGGCCTTTTCGTAAAACTTAATTAACAGTTTCCTTTTAACATTTTTCACAGCTTCACAAACGATTACTCCGTCACGAAGAAATAACTTGCAGTACCATAAAAATCACGATTTTCAGATAAATCCTGACTCCATTCTGCGTTTAATTCATATACCATATTTTCCTGCAGCTCCACAAAGTCGCAATTGTCATAGTAGGTTACCGTAGATACCGTCTCCGCTTTTGTATTTCCAATGTCTTGAGAATTCCACTTTCTAACTGTAACAATATCCGGAGGAATCGAACAATTTAAGCAATAAAAAACTTCGTCTATTTTATTATAATCGGGAACATCCAGCTTTTCATATTCCCCGTCCGGCTGCACATCTAACGGATGGGCTCCGCATGCAATGATGCTCTGCATCTCATTCTGCGCCATATAGTTCCATTCATAGCTGCCAGACCGCAGCTCAAATGAATTCATCGTACTGGATAACAGATCCGAAAGACTGATTGGCGGCGCCTCTGTAAGCAGAATATCCTCCTGCGAACTTTCCTCAAAAAAATCAACCGGCGAGAGGCTGACCGCGTCAAATCCTGTGTTGCCACCGGTTCCCCGCAGCTTAATCAAAATAAAATCACCTCCGCTTAGCTTTGATTTGTCATATACTTTGTCGGACACCGTTACTTCAAATGCTCCCGGATACGAATCCGAATCCGAGCTGATTAAAATTCGATCCTCATACACTTCTTTTACATGTGCCTTTATTATGATGTAATTTTGCTGCTTTTCTCCCTCGCCCCGCTGCAAGCCTGCGGAAGGCTCTTCCGGTTCCTCTCCTTCTTCAGACTCAGTTTCCTCGGTTTCAGCATAGGAAGACGGTTCCTGCTGTATCTGGACATGATTGTCATCCTTCCGGACACAGCCGACAAGTACTACCATTAGGAAAGCAAAAAAAGTAATTCGAATTCTTTTCATAAAGATTGTTCTCCCTTAAAAAGTCAGTTTCTATTAAGTAAATATGATTAACAGGTTTCCTTTACTGTAGCCTATGGAAGAACATACGTCAATAATATTAAACAAAAGTCTTGACAAGAAAACTTGGCAGGAATATAATTGCATTACCAAGTAAACTTGGCAATATTGATTAGGAGGTTTTTATGAATAAGGAAGAAGTGTTAGCAAAAAGCAGAAGCGAAAATAAGGAGCAGGACTTATACGAAAAAGAAGTGATGATCAAAGCCGGGAATGCCGCGGCTATTACCGCAGCCATCGTAGCCAGCATCTTTTTTATTATTCAAATTCTTGTCGGTCTCGGAATGAATTATGGATTGTACGCCATTGTATTCGCCATTCTGACTGCCGGCTTTATCGTGAAGTCAATTTACTTAAAGCGCAGGCATGAAATAATTGTTGCAATGATCTACATGACCTTCACTCTGTTTTTTTCGATCAGTCATATTTATCATTTGATCGTAACCTCTACTATTTTGTGAGGGATATGATGGAAGAGAAACTCATTTTAAAAAATAAACTCAAAGAAGTAAGAACAGAAAAAAAATTATCCCAATCAGAGCTCGCAAAACTAGTCGGCGTATCCCGAAATACGATTAGTTCTATTGAAGTGGGACAGTTTAATCCGACAGCTAAGCTCGCTCTGGTTCTTTGTATCGCATTAGAAAAAAAATTCGAAGAGTTGTTCTATTTTTAAAGATAGCGATACGGATTATCAGCCAACTACCCCCTCTTCTCCAGAATGGAGCGAATGATCTCCACCGCAATATCTATTTCTTTTTCCGATACAGTTAATGGTGTAATAAAACGGATGACATTGTGCATATTTCCGCAATTAAGGAGGAGCAAATTTTTTTCAAGTGCTTCGTTCTTAATTTCAGCTGTAAGCTTCGGATTCGGCTTTCCATTTTCGTCCGTTATTTCTATGCCGATCATTAAACCAATACCTCTTACATCTCCTATGTATTGGGGATATTTTTTTTCTAATATGTATAACTGCGACATAAAATACCTTCCCATCGTTTTGCAGTGATCAAGTATTTTTTCTTCCTCTATAATATCAAGCGTAGCCAAAGCTGCCGCACATGCCAGAGGATTTCCTCCAAAGGTTCCGCCATGTGCGCCCGCGGGCCACTCATCCATAATTTCTTTTTTAGCAATGACTGCCGATAATGGAATTCCCCCGCCCAATGCTTTTGCCGAGGTCAGGATATCCGGTTCTACACCAAATGTCTGGTACGCGTATAATTCACCGGTCCTTCCAAATCCGGTCTGTACTTCGTCAAAGATCAGCATAATTCCATGCCGGTCGCAAATGGCTCTAAGTCCCTGCAGAAATTCTTTAGGCGGAACGATGTATCCGCCCTCTCCCTGTACAGGTTCCACCAGAATTGCCGCAACATTCTGCGCATCAATCATACCGCGGAAAATATCCTCAAACTGACCGAGACATTCCATGTTACAGGTTGCTTTATTCATATGAAACGGGCAATTATAACAATTTGCATAGTCTGCCCAATAAACACTTGGCAGCAGCGGCTCGTAATTTTTCCGGTACGCGGAATTAGAGCCTGTGACAGATATACATCCGATCGTTCTTCCATGAAAAGAATTCGTAAAGGAAATAATTCCGGGCCTCTTTGTTACATACTTTGCCAGCTTTATTGCCCCTTCATTTGCCTCGGCTCCGGAATTGCTGAAATATACCTTTTTATTTCCCCCGGTAAGTGCAACAAGCCGTTCCGCAAGCTTTACATACGACTCATAATATACAACATTATGTCCGACATGGATCATCGTGTCCAGCTGCTTTTTTATAGCCTCCGCCACCTTCGGATTTTTACCGCCCAAATTATTGACTGCGACTCCGCTTGCAAAATCCAAAATTTTTCTCCCGTCTTCCGTATACAGATAACATCCCTCAGACTCCACTACTCCAAGTGTCGTAGATCTGTTTGCTACGGCCGGCATTACCTCAAGGCATCTTTCATACATACTTTTCATAACACGTTCTCCCTCCAATTAATATGTAATTTCACCGCTATAAACGGCCTTTAACATTTTTTTCATTTCTTCCTGTGTCATCTTGACCGGATTTACCTTTGTTGCCCCAAGCATTGCATGGTTTAAAATCATTTCATATTTTTTATCATAATTTTCTTTTGTAATTCCGGCTTCTGAGAAAGTTGTTGGTATCTGCATCTGTTTGTTCATTTCACTGATTGTATCCGTCAGATCGTCACAACGGCAATACGCTGAAAGCCTGTCCAGTTTTTCTTTCACAATAGGATCCCTTTGATTGTATTTCAGTACGTAGGG
>JASGGU010000004.1:0-121428 GCA_047602645.1 Lachnospiraceae bacterium
TACGGATTTTGGCGTCGTTTCGATTTCACTTTCCTGCTGCTCAAGTCCGATATTCAGCAGGTCAATTCCTGTAAGAAGTGTTGCTGCCGTATTTTTGATGCGGCGGATCACATAACAGATAATGCTGCCGCCGATGATGATCAAAAGAAGGATGATCAGTATTGCATTCATGGAAGGCCCTCCCCGTGTGTTAAGATAATTGCTGTATTTCAGTATACACAACTCTTTTCGGACTGTCCAGCGTGCAGGAAACGGACCCGTAAGCGTGGATGAATTTAAAATTGCAAAACGATATGCAGTCTGCTATAATGAGACATGTATGCTGTTTGCGCCGCAATGGCGGAAAGTAACCGGCAATATTCACATTATTAAAGAAGAATAAGGAGATGCTAAGATGAAAGGCAATATTGTTGTTGGACAGTCAGGCGGCCCTACAGCCGTCATCAATTCTTCCGTTGCAGGCGTTTATGCGGCAGCGAAAAAAATCGGTGTAAAGAAAATTTACGGTATGGTACATGGAATCCAGGGATTTTTACAGGATAACCTCTGTGATCTGGATGATTACCTTGATTTGGAAACAGGTGTGGAGCTGTTGAAGAGAACACCCTCCGCATTTTTAGGCTCCTGTCGTTTTAAAATGCCCAAAATCGAAGGACATGAAGAAGTTTATGAGAAAATTTTTGAAATCATGGAAAAGCATGATATTGAGTGTCTGTTTTATGCAGGCGGCAATGACTCTATGGATACGGTAAAGATGCTTTCCGATTATGCGGCAGCACATAACAAGCCTCAGAGATTTATGGGTGTGCCTAAGACAATCGATAACGATCTTCCGATCACGGACCACTGCCCGGGCTACGGATCCGCAGCGAAGTATATCGCTACTTCAATGAAGGAAATTATTCGCGACAACGAGTCCTTCGGCGTAGAGAAGCCGACCGTATGTATCGTTGAAATTATGGGACGCAACGCAGGCTGGCTGACGGCTGCGGCAGCTCTTGCCAAGGGAATCGACTGCTCAGGACCGGATGCGATTTATCTTCCGGAGCGCATATTCGATATGGACAAGTTTATCGCGGATGTAAAGGAACTCGCCGCGAAGAAATCTTCCGTTGTCATTGCAGTATCGGAGGGTATTCACATTGCAGACGGCCGTTATGTCTGCGAGCTTGGCGGAGATGTTGCCGTAGATGCGTTTGGACATAAGCAAATGTCGGGCACCGCAGTAATTCTTGCCAATAAGATTGCAGAAGTAACAGGACTCAAGACACGTGCGATTGAATTTTCCACCTTGCAGAGAGCAGCAACACACCTTGCATCCCTGACAGATATTAATGAAGCATTCCAGGTAGGTGCCGATGCCGTGAAAGCTGCAGAAGAGGGCAAGACCGGTATGATGATTACCCTTGACAGAAACGGTGACGACCCGTACCAGTGCGGTACCTCGGCGTATGACATCCATGCGATTGCAAATGTAGAAAGAAAGGTTCCGGATGAGTGGATCACTGCTGACAGCAAGGGCTTAAACGACGGCTACGAGAAGTATGCGCGTCCGCTTATCATGGGCGAGCTGATGCCATTGTTTGTAGACGGACTTCCGAGACATCTGGTAAGAAAATAATATCGTTTCGGACAGATATATATACTCTCGCAGAGGAAATTGAGGGAGGAACGGCATGGTATCCATTAAGGATGTGGCTGTGCATGCGGGTGTAGCGATTTCAACTGTTTCCAAGGTTTTGAATAATTACTCCTATGTGAGCGAGGAAACAAAGAAAAAGGTACGTACCGCCATCCACGAATTGAATTATGTGCCGAATACGATCGCAGCGGCGCTGTCCTCCAAGCAGGCGGGCCGGGCTGCGGTTTTGATCAATTTGAATACACAGACACAGGCGATCGACGAAATTACGATGCAGTATTTATCCGGTGCGCTGAATCGTGCGCTTGAGCTGAATATCGAAATTATTACGATCTTTCTGTCTATGATCTCCCATATGACGCCTGAGGAAATTACACGGTATTTGCAGTCTCAGGGAATCTCGGGCCTGATTATCTGCGGCATGTCCAAGGATGACCACTATTTATGCCAATTAATCGAATCGCAGGTATTTAAGTGTGTTGTCGTGGACGCTCCGGTCACAAATGAGAATACCTCTTATGTCTGGATCGATAACGGACAGGCGCAATATGAAGTTGCAAAAAAAACAATTGTTGAAAATAACTGCCGCCGGGTACTTTATATTGCCGGAAAGCGGAACGGCTACGTCACCGATGAACGGTTGGCAGGGATGAAAACGCTGACGGCCGACTTGGGGCTGACAATGCTCGTGCGGGACGGAAATTTTTCGGAGCTGAAGGCTCGTGAGATTGCTTTTCGCTATGGGAAAAACAAGGATGTGATTGTGTGCGCCTCCGACCTGATGGCGATCGGTGCAATGAACGCACTGACCGAGATGGATATTTTCCGTCCGGTGTGCGGATTTGACGGGATCACGTTGATGGGTTATGTCGGCAAGCAAATGAACACGGTACGGCAGGACTTCTATCAAATTGCCGCGCATGCCGTCTCAGAGCTGAAACGTCTTTTTGAGGGTGAGCCGGGGCGGGGAGCGATACTTCCATATGAAATTGTGAAGCTATATTATCAAGACATTATTTGTTGAGATACGCAGGAATCAGAACAACAGGATGTAGGTTAGCAGAAGCCCCTTCCTTGTCTAAAATGTATAAAATATGCTGTTCTTACATAAGATAAGAACAGCTATTTTTATGCAATCCTCACAAAAATGAGGAAAATGAAAAAAGAGGTTGCGGAAAACGTTTTCCTAAATTATGATAAAGCTATCAACATTGTTTATGTTAAAACAGGACTGGAACGGAGGAGGAAGCATGTCATTACAAAAGGTTAGAACAGAGGTACTGCAAATGCAGTTGGAGGAAAAGTTAATAGAGATAGCAGATCGCTTTTACGGAAAGAATATTGCGGATTGTTCAGATGCGGAAGCCTATCATTGTGTGCTGCAGCTTTCAAAAGAATTGATGACGGCGATACCGGAGCTTTCGGGAGATAAGAAGGTTTACTATATTTCTGCGGAATTTCTGGTTGGTAAGCTGCTGGCTAACAATCTGATTAATTTGGGAATTTATGAGAAACTGGAGGAACTTCTTGAGAAGAACGGAAAGAGTCTTGCCGCAATCGAAGATGCAGAGCCGGAGCCGTCTCTCGGAAACGGCGGTCTTGGCAGGCTGGCAGCCTGTTTTCTCGATTCGATCGCGACACTCGGCTTACAGGGAGCAGGAATCGGCTTGAACTATCATTTTGGTTTATTTAAGCAGGTGTTTCAAGATCGGCTGCAGAAGGCGGAAAAGAACGACTGGATTGAGGGGCAATCCTGGCTGACGAAGACGGATACCTCTTTTGAGGTATGCTTTGGCGATAAAAAGGTAAAATCTGTTCTGTATGACATTGATGTGGTCGGCTATCAAAACGGTTTAAATAAGCTGCACCTGTTTGACATCGAATCGATCGATGAGCAGATTGTAAAAAAGGGAATCAACTTTAACAAAAAAGAGATAGAAAAAAACCTGACGCTGTTTCTTTATCCGGATGATTCGGATGAAGCCGGCAATCTTCTTAGAATTTATCAGCAGTATTTTATGGTAAGCAACGCTGCGCAGCTCATTTTAAAGGAAATGAGGGAAAAACGTTATGATCTCCATGAGCTGCATAAGCATGCGGTGATTCAGATCAACGATACGCATCCGACTTTGATTATTCCGGAATTGATCCGGCTGCTCGTCAAGGAAGAGGCATTTACGACAGAAGAGGCAATTTCAATCGTAAGCCAGACCTGCGCTTACACAAATCATACGATCCTTGCAGAAGCACTGGAAAAATGGCCGCTTGCTTATCTGAAAAAAGTCGTACCGCAGCTCGTGCCGATTATCAAGGAGCTTGATAAACGCGTTGCCGCAAAATACCGAAATGCGAAAGTGCAGATCATCGATAAAGATTCCCGTGTGCATATGGCGCATATTGATATTCATTATGGTTTTTCGATTAACGGAGTTGCCTCCCTGCATACGGAGATTTTAAAGGAGTCGGAGCTAAAGGATTTTTATGATATTTATCCTGAAAAGTTTAATAATAAGACAAACGGCATTACCTTCAGACGCTGGCTGATGTCCTGCAACAGGGAGCTTTCCGACTATATCACAGAACTGATAGGGGAGAACTGGAAAAAAGATGCATCTTCTTTGGAAAAGCTGCTTGAGTTTTCGGAAGATCAGGCTGTTCTTGACAGAATCTATGAAATCAAACGGAAAAAAAAGAAGGAGCTCATGCTCTATGTACAAAAAAAAGAGGGTGTGACGCTTGACGTGGATTCTATTTTCGATATTCAGGTCAAACGCCTGCATGAATACAAGCGTCAGCAGATGAATGCGCTTTACATTATTCATAAATATCTGGAAATCAAGGCGGGCAAAAAGCCCGTGCGTCCGATGACGTTTATTTTCGGGGCAAAGGCGGCACCTGCTTATGTCATTGCGCAGGATATCATTCATCTGCTGCTTGTTCTGCAGGAAATTGTAAATCATGATCCTCAGGCCAGTCCCTATATGAAAGTGCTGATGGTGGAAAATTATAATGTAAGCTATGCGGAAAAGCTGATCCCGGCCTGCGATATTTCCGAGCAGATTTCGCTGGCTTCCAAAGAAGCCTCGGGGACCGGAAATATGAAGTTTATGTTAAATGGTGCGGTGACGCTCGGCACAAGTGACGGAGCCAACGTAGAAATTCACCAGCTTGTGGGAAATGAAAATATTTATATATTTGGCAAGGACAGTGAGACAATCATCCGGCATTACGAGAAGGCGGATTATATTTCCAGAGACTATTATAAGAAAAGTCCCGTTATAAAGGAAGCAGTAGACTTTATCGTGAGCAGGAAAGCGCTGAAGACCGGACATAAGGAAAATTTGGAGCGGCTTTATAAGGAACTGTTAAACAAAGACTGGTTTATGACTCTGCTTGATTTGGAGGAGTATATCAAAGTCAAGGATCAGGCGTTTGCAGACTATGAGGATCAGGGAGAATGGAAGCAGAAGATGCTTGTGAATATTGCAGAAGCAGGATTTTTCTCTTCAGACAGGACAATTGCGGAATATAATGCCGACATCTGGAAGCTGAATCTGAATGAGACGGAAAATGTACAATCATAAAAAAGTGAAAAGTGATATAAAGCAATAGGTTTTATCATAAAGCAACAAGGACAGTCGGCGGGGAGCATTCTCAGCCAAGACTGTCCTTGTTTGTTTCATTTTATAGGAAAGACCTTGTTACAAAGCACTGGTAAAGTGTTGAATTTGTCAACCGTGCTCGGCGCGAGAGGTTGCTTTGGTAAATTTTTGGGTTGCAATCTATGAAAAAACACGATACAATTTAAATACTTATAGTAAAGTCTGTAAACGTCTGGTAGTTTCTGTGATTAGAATCTCATTATAAAAAGCAATGAAAGCACAAAGCATGATTTTGAAAAAGGGAGGCGAAGATGGAAAATTACAAAATGTCAATTGTCGTTCCGGTGTATAATGAGGAAAACAACATCACTCCTTTTTTAGAGCGCACCGAAAGGGTAGTGGAGGGTCTCGGCTGTGAATATGAGATCATATTCAGTTTGGATCCGTCCAAGGACAGAACCTATGAGGTAATTAAAGAAAATATGGAGAGGAACAGGCAGATCCAATTGATTACTCTAAGCCGTCGTTTTCGTCAGGCTGCCGCCACGATGGCCGGGATTTTGAACTGTACCGGAGATATCTGTGTTGTCATCGATGTGGATTTACAGGATCCCCCGGAGGTTATCCCGGAGCTTGTGAAAAAATGGAGGGAGGGCTACGATGTCGTTTATGCACAGCGTATCAGCAGACAGGGTGAAACGAAGATTCGCAAGGTGATCGATTTGACTGCATATCGCGTCATCAATTTTCTTTCATCCGTTGAAATTCCCGTAGATACGGCTGATTTCCGGCTGATCAACCGCAAAGTGATCGAAGAGATCCGTCAAATGCCGGAGTCCAGCATGTTTTTCAGAGGAATGGTTTCCTATGTCGGATTCAGGCAGACGGCAGTCCGATATCATCGCGATGCCAGGGGAAATGATAAAAGCAAATATAACAAGCTGTGGGGCGAGTTTCGGATGGGCTTTCACGGAATTTTCTGCTTCTCCTCCAAGCCATTGGAATATGTTACATTTTTGGGAGCTTTTATGATGGGGATCGGAGTTTTGATTTCAGGGGCCTATTTTGTTCAGAGAGTGCTCCAAAAGAAGGAGCGTATTTTTATTTCGGGACCGGGCGCCCTGATTTGGCTGCTTGGGGGACTGCAGATACTCATATCGGGCATCCTCGGAGAATATGTGACAAGGATCTATGACGATGTCAAGGAAAGGCCCAGATATATTATAGATGAATTTGATCAAAATGAGAGAATGTAATTAACGGTGACGGTTTTCCTTCACCAGGTCAAGAACGGAAATCAGTGTGACTGCGAGAATAATACAGACGAATCCCAGATAATCCGCGGCAGCGAAGCGTTGACCGAGCCAGACAACAGAAACGACGACAGAGGAAAACGGCTCCATACAGGAAAGAATGCCGGCTTTTGCCGCACCGATCAGCTGAATCGACTTAATAAAAAGAGTAAACGGGATCAGTGTTCCAAATAGGATCAGAAAAAGATAGAGCAGCAAGGCCCTTAGATCCCATTGGATACCGCTGCTTGGGAACCGGGTAAGGAGCAGCATCACCAGTCCTGCCAGAAGCATTCCCCAGCCGACAACGATAGATGTACCGTATTTCGAGACGATGCCGATAGGCAGCAGCATGTAAAAAACCAGTCCCAGCGCGGAAGCAAAGCCAAAAATGAGTGCAGTGCCGGACACCGTAAGCGATTGAAAGCTGCCTCCGGTAGCAAACAGGTAAATGCCGAAAAAAGCAAGCAGGACACCGATACTTTCAAACGGATGCGGCAGCTTCTTGGCACGAGAGGCCGTCCAGATTACGATAAAAATAGGCGCGATATATTGGATGACCGTAGCGGTTGCTGCATTGGAATGCCGGATTGTTAAAAAGAAGAAATATTGAACGCCGATCATACCAAGGATAGCGAAGCCCGCAAGGAGCGCGCTGTCCTTTTTATTGCACCAGATTAAAAAAAGCGGCCGTTTTCTGACCATTAAAACGGAAAGCATCAAAAGTCCCGTTATGATCAAGCGCCATGTGACGAGAAATTCCACCGAAATCCCATATTGCTTAAAGAGAATATCCCCGCAGTTCCCGCTGATTCCCCATAAAAGCCCCGCAACAATTGCAAATAAAAATCCTGCAATTGTCTTATCTTTTGTTTTATTCATATGTAACGCTCCGTTTCCTGTTTGATAGAAAATCTTTTAGTCGGTGCGGTTATATAAGACACACCGTGACGATTATATAAGAAATACTGTGAAAGCGCAAGACTTAGTTTGGTAAATTTACATAAAAATGCCATGTGATTTTAATTCAAACTATACAAACTTATAAATGAGGGATTGCATTATTGAAAGTGTTGTGCTACCATTTAAACAAAGGTTCCGGAAACGTTACCGATACCGATACCGAAAACGATACCGAGAACGATTTCAAAGGACGCTTTTGCAACCAAACATGAGCCAAAAAAGTGCAAATCAAGGCATTTTACGGCAAGCAAATCTAAAAGGAGAGGTAGTCATTATGAAAAAGAAAGTAATCAGCACATTACTTGCAGTAACGATGGTAGCTTCCTTATTGGCCGGATGCGGTTCTGCGGCACCTGCAGCCGGAGAAGCACCTGCAGCCGAAGAAGCTGCGGCACCTGCTGAGGAACCGAAAGAAGAGACAGCAGCTGAGGAACCGGCAGAGGAAGCAAGCTTAGATGGCGGAAAAGTTTATTATTTGAACTTTAAGCCGGAGCAGGCAGAGCAGTGGGTAGCGTTAGGAGAGGTTTATTCGGAGCAGACAGGCGTTCCCGTAACAATTGAAACTGCAGCATCCGGAACCTATGAGTCCACTCTGAAGTCTGAGATGGCAAAATCAGAAGCACCTACCTTGTTTCAGGTAAACGGCCCGGTAGGCCTTGCAAATTGGAAAGATTACACGTATGATTTAAAGGACAGTGATATCTATGCGCAGTTAAAGAGCGATGATTTCGCACTGAAGGGTGATAACGAAGAAGTTTACGGCATTGCTTATGTAATCGAAACTTATGGAATCATCTACAATAAGGCGCTTCTCGCAGACTATTGTGCACTGGACGGCGCAGTAATCGCAGATGTATCCGAAATCAACAGTTTTGATACACTAAAGGCAGTGGCAGAGGATATGCAGGCAAAGAAGGCAGATCTCGGTATCGAAGGTGCCTTTGCATCGGCTGGTATGGATGCCAGCTCTGACTGGAGATTCAAGACGCACCTTGCAAATCTTCCGATCTATTACGAATATGAAAATGACGGTATGACAACAGGCTCAATCAAAGGCTCTTATCTTGATAACTATAAGGCAATCTGGGATCTGTACATCAATAATGCAACATGTGCGCCAAGTCTGCTTTCCAGCAAGACCGGTGAGGACGCAGCTTCCGAATTCGCACTTGGCGAAGCAGTATTCTATCAGAATGGTACATGGGCATACGGCGATATTCAAGGCAATGAAGTTGCCGATGAAGATTTGGGAATGCTTCCGATCTATATTGGTGCGGAAGGTGAAGAAAATCAGGGCTTATGTACAGGCAGTGAGAACTACTGGTGCGTAAATTCCAAAGCTTCCGAGGCTGACATTCAGGCAACGCTTGATTTCTTAAGCTGGGTAATTTCCAGTGATGAAGGCAGAACGGCACTTGCTTCGGATATGGGCTTCGTCACACCGTTTAAGACCTTTACGGATGATTATCTTCCGGCAAATCCGTTGCTTGCAGCAGCAAACGAGTCAATTGACGCAGGCAAGACATCAGTTGCATGGTGCTTTACGACAATGCCCTCCGAAGAGTGGAAGAACGGTGTCGGCAGCGCACTTCTTGAGTATGCGCAGGGAACAGGAGACTGGGATAAAGTGGTGACGGCATTTGTTGACGGATGGGCAACCGAGTATGCGGCATCAAATGCAGCGGCAGAATAAATAAAAAAGGTACAGCAGGCTATGGTTTTAGTCTAATCCAAAAGGGTGAGCGAGCGATTTGCTCACCCTTTATTTGAAAAACCGGACGCAGGAAACTGCGGCCGGACAGGCGGAAAGGGAATGTTATGGAGAAATCAATCAAGAAATATTTTCCCATATTTGTATTACCGACATTAATTGCTTTTACGATCGGCTTTTTAGCTCCTTTTGTTATGGGGGTTTACTTATCGTTTTGTGAATTTACAACTGTTGTCGATGCCGAATTTGTAGGTTTGAAAAATTATACGCGTATTTTTTCGGATTCGTCTTTTGAACATGCTTTGTGGTTTACGGCCTCTTTCACAGTCGTATCGGTTATCATCATTAATCTGCTTGCGTTTGCAGTGGCGCTGCTGCTGACGAAGGGATTTTGCGGAACCAACATTTTCAGAACGGTATTTTTTATGCCCAATTTGATTGGCGGCATCATCTTAGGTTATATTTGGCAGTTGATTTTAAACGGTATTTTACTGCATTGGGAACGGACACTGACGTACAGCTCCACATATGGCTTCTGGGGATTGCTGATCCTGATGTGCTGGCAGCAGGTCGGCTACATGATGATCATCTACATCGCGGGCATTCAAAACGTGCCGGGGGACCTCGTGGAAGCAGCTAAGATTGACGGAGCGACGAAGTGGCAGACTTTAAAGAGCGTTATCATCCCGATGGTAATGCCTTCCATCACGATATGCACCTTTTTGACATTGACAAATTCATTTAAGCTGTTTGACCAGAACCTTGCTCTGACTGCAGGGGAGCCGTCCAATATGTCGGAAATGCTGGCACTTAACATTTATAATACCTTTTATGGAAGAGTGGGCTGGGAAGGCGTCGGCCAGGCAAAGGCCGTTGTATTCTTTATTCTTGTGGCACTGATTGCAGTGACGCAGATGCATTTGACCAGAACGAAGGAGGTGCAGCAATAATGAAAAAGAAAAGTAATCCGATTTTGACATGGATTTTCAGTATTTTTTCTATTATTTATGTAGCCCCCATTTTTATCGTGCTGCTTAATTCCTTTAAGAAAAAGGCATATATTACGAAGATGCCGTTTAAAATCCCGTCGGGGAAATCGTTTGTCGGCATTGAAAACTATATCAGGGGAATGGAAAAAATCAATTTTTTGGGTTCCTTTTTGAACACACTTATTATTACGGTGGGCTCTGTGCTCGTCATTATCCTCTGCACCTCCATGTGCGCATGGTATATTACAAGGGTGAAGAACAAGCTGACTGAGGGGCTTTATTACCTCTGCCTGTTTTCCATGATTGTACCGTTTCAGATGGTCATGTTCACACTTTCTAAAATTGCGAATATGCTGCATTTAAATACTCCGTTTTCGATCATTATTGTCTATCTTGGTTTTGGCGCAGGACTTGCAGTGTTCATGTTCTGCGGTTTTGTCAAATCGATTCCTCTGGAAATTGAAGAAGCGGCAATGATTGACGGATGTAATCCGTTGCAGACTTATTTTCAAGTCGTTTTTCCGATTTTAAAGCCGACAAGCATTACCGTAGCCATTTTACAGGCGATGTGGATCTGGAATGATTATCTGCTTCCTTACCTTGTACTGGATATTAAAAAATATAAGACGATTTCTATTGCAATCCAGTATTTAAGAGGAGGCTACGGCTCTATCGATATGGGAGCGATGATGGCAATGCTCGTGCTGGCGATTATACCCATCATTGCATTTTATCTCGCATGTCAAAAATATATTATCGAAGGTGTCGTTGCCGGTGCCGTGAAGGGCTGACGGACATGAGGAGAGTTGGAGGTAATTTATGAGAAAAAGTGGTGTGTTAATGCCGGTTTCCAGTTTGCCGGGCAAGTATGGGATAGGGACATTCTCGAAAAATGCTTATCATTTTTTAGACAGATTAAAGGCGGCAGGCCAGAGCTACTGGCAGATACTTCCCTTGGGGCCGACCGGTTACGGGGATTCACCCTATCAGTCCTTTTCCACCTATGCAGGAAATCCTTATTTCATCGATTTGGAAGCACTGATCGAAGAAGGCTATCTGACCAGGGCGGAATGCAGGAAATATGATTTCGGCAAAGACAGTCATTATATTGATTATGAAAAAATTTATCTGTCGCGTTTTGCGGTGCTGCGTACTGCCTATGAGAGAAGCGCCATCGCCGGAAATAAGGAGTTTCAAAAGTTTATTTCTGAAAATGCGTTCTGGCTGGATGATTATGCGCTTTATATGACGGTAAAAAAATCCTTTGGCGGTATCAGCTTTATTGACTGGGATGAGGATATCCGGCTCAGAAAGCCGGAAATGATGGCCGCTTACCGCAGCAAATACCGGACAGAAATAGAATTTTATCAGTTTCAGCAGTATTTATTTGCAAAACAATGGTCTGCGCTGAAGGCTTATGCCAACAGTCTCGATATAAAAATTATCGGTGATATTCCCATTTACGTTGCATTTGACAGCGCGGATACGTGGGCGAACCCAAAGCTGTTCCAGGTTGATAAGGACGGGAAACCGTTTGCCGTAGCAGGCTGTCCGCCTGACGCCTTCTCGGCGACGGGGCAGCTTTGGGGCAACCCGCTTTATGCATGGGATTATCACAAAAAGACGGGCTATGATTGGTGGATTAAGCGAATCGCGCACTGCTTCCGGCTGTATGATGTTGTGCGGGTAGATCATTTCAGAGGCTTTGATGAGTATTATGCAATTCCCTACGGTGATCGGACGGCCGAGTACGGCGAATGGAAAAAAGGACCGGGGATCAATATTTTCAAGGCTCTGAACAAGGCGCTCGGGGAGTTGGATATCATCGCAGAGGATCTCGGCTTTTTAACCCCGGGTGTGTTAAAACTTGTAAAGGACACGGGATATCCGGGAATGAAGGTACTGCAGTTTGCGTTTGATTCGAGGGAGGAGAGTGATTACCTCCCGCATAATTATTCACAAAACGCGATCGTGTATACGGGTACGCATGATAATGATACGCTTCAAGGATGGTACAAAGTTCTTTCCAGACCGGATAAAAGACTTTCCAAACAATATATTAACAATGCGGATCATCCGGTCGAAGAGATTCATTGGGATTTTATCAGGCTGGCAATGAGCAGTGTTGCGAAGCTCTGTATTATTCCGATGCAGGATTATCTAGGGCTTGGTGCGGAGGCGAGAATGAATGTGCCGTCCACGCTGGGTAATAATTGGAAGTGGCGGATGGCGGAGGATGATTTCAAGAAAAGTTTGTCTAAAAAAGTCTTTGACATAACGAAATTATATGGTAGGCTATAAATAGCGCAATTTGTGCAACCTGTAATCAGTCGATTCAGGTTGCACTCGTCATCTTTGAGGGAACTGCATGGTCAGGCGTATTTGATAAAAAAGCAGGTGTGAAGCATTGGAAACAATAACAATTAAGGACATTGCAAGAATATGCGGAGTCGGCATCAGCACGGTATCCCGCGCCATGAATAATCACCCGGACATTAATCCGGAGACTCGTGCAAAGATTATGGAAGTTGTGGAGGAGTACAATTTTGTTCCGAACAACAGCGCCAGAAATCTTAAGATCACGGATTCTAAAACGATTGCGATTCTTGTCAAGGGAATATCCAATCCATTTTTTATGAAAATGATCAAGGTCATGGAGGATGAGATTCAGAAAAAGAAGTATTCTCTCGTTCTGCATCATGTCGATGCAAATGAGGATGAGGTGGATGTTGCAATTGAGTTGGAAAAGGAAAAGAGACTGCGCGGTATTATCTTCCTCGGGGGCTATTTTACACATACCAAGGAAAAGCTGGAGCGATTGCAGGTACCCTTTGTACTCAGTACGATCACAATGACAAACGGTTACAGGGGAAACTATTCCTCCGTGGCAGTTGACGATGTGAAGGAAAGTTTTAAAATGGTTGATTATCTCTGTAAGCTCGGGCATAAAAGAATTGCTACAATCACGGCAACAGAGAGAGATGAGAGTATCGGCAAGCTGCGTAACGAGGGCTATGAAAAGGCTCTTGCCGCGAACGGGATTGCGCTCGATAAGCAGCTTGTTTATTATATGGATGATCAAATTGATTCCTACACGATGGAGAATGGTTATGCGGTCATGAAGCAGCTGCTTGCATCGGGAACGGAATTTACAGCGGTCTATGCGATTTCCGATACGCTGGCGATCGGAGCCTGCAAGGCGCTTCTGGAGTCCGGAAAACGTATCCCTGAGGATGTTTCGGTGGCGGGTTTTGACGGAATTGACATGTCTTATTTTTACAGTCCGACGATCACGACAATTCAGCAGCCGTTTGAGGATATGGCGGAAGAAACCGTGGCCGTGCTTTTTAATGTCGTCCGCAAGAAGGCGGAGCATCAGCATAAAATTTTTGATGCAAAGCTCTGCGTCGGCGGGTCCACGAGGGACTTAAAAATGAAACTTCATTAAAATTGCTTTCGGCTCATTGTGCTGTTGTTGTATTCGGGACAATAGGTCACCTCCTCTGAAAACCAGTTTGGCGGCACAAATGCATCAGCCTCTTCTACAGAAGAAAATTCTACCTCTGCCAGAACGAGCGGCGCAAATGGCGGCTCAAATAGATCGAGTTCGATCGTATACGCTCCGTATGGGATCAGGACTCTTTTTTTTCCGATAAGGTTGCCGTCTGCTTTTGGTTTTAAGGTCTCATATGCTTCTTTATTTAACGGCAGGTTATATTCCTCCCGCACCAATGAGCCGCCCGATTTATAGGTCATATAATAATTGTCGTCCTCCTTGCGGACCCGCACGACCGGATCCGTGCATAAATAGGCCTGCTCGATCAAATGATAGGGATAGTGCTCCAAGTCCTCGGGCATCTTTTTAATTAAAAATTTCCGTTCAATTTCCATGATAATCTCCTTATTAAGTCTTTAGCTGATTCCAGTATATCATCGGCAGAGGAAGCATGTAAATAATTACCTCCCAGATGATAGCTATTTTATCCATAAAGGTACATTTTTAAAACAAGCACCTGATTTTTTATACTTGAATCGGTCGGAACTTGCACTTTACGGTTGCATACGGCGGCGGCTAAAGCTTATAATAAAAGAAAGGAGGACTTGTGATGAAAATTTGTTATGTGTTTTTAGCAGAGGGCTTCGAGGAGATTGAGGCGCTGACAGTCGTTGATTTGTTAAGACGGGCGAGGCTCAAGGTAGAAACTGTTTCCATAGCGGGAACAGACATGGTAACAGGCTCTCATGCAATCAGCGTAAAAGCGGATACGAAAATAGAGGATGTCAATTTGCGGCAGGCGGGTATGCTTGTACTGCCCGGCGGAATGCCGGGGACGAAAAATCTTGCGGAATGTGCGGAACTGATTGAGATGCTTCGGGAATTTGACGAGACAAACAGGCGCATTTCGGCGATCTGTGCGGCACCGTCAATTTTAGGAGAACTTGGCTTACTAAAAAATAAAAAAGCCGTCTGTTATCCCGGAAATGAAGAAAAGCTGCTTGGCGCAGAGGTTTTAAAAGAAGAAGTTGTGACGGATGGCAATATTACGACTTCCAGGGGAATGGGAACTGCGATTCCGTTCGGTCTCGAACTGATCAAATTGATTGTCAGTGAAACAGAGGCGGGAGCAATGAAAAATAAAATTGTTTATAGACAATCATGAAGTAGCAGAAATTTCCATAATAATTTATCCTTTTTATCACATAATAATACCAAGATAAGTGATGAAACACATTGATTATTGGATCACAGATGTGATAGATAAGCGATGAAGAGTAGTTGCTTATCTATCAAAATAGAGTGCAAAAAGCACGATATGGGATTATTTTGGAGGTGAAAAGAATGGCAAGTAGAAACTCTAATAGAATCGAAGTTCCGGAGGCAAAGGCCGCACTGAACAAGTTCAAAACAGAGGTAGCGTCTGAATTGGGTGTTAACTTAAAGGAAGGCTACAATGGCGACTTGACTTCTAAGGAAGCTGGATCTATCGGTGGCGAAATGGTCAGACAGATGATTGCTAAGCAGGAATCTCAGATGAAGTAAAATAGGCATCGATAAGAAATACGGGAAGAGGGTGTCCCCAATCAAAAATTTGGGGACACCCTCTTTCCGTATTTTATAGGAACATTCTGCGAACTCCCTAAATATTTTCTTTATTGATCATTGTTTTCAGGCGCAGCCAGATCAGCCATGCGAGCAGGCAGCCAATCAGTGCTGTAATAAGCTGTGTGACGGAAAAGGTAATCTTTGCTGTGGCAAGAAACTTCGGAAGCGCCTCCGGCTTCGGCAGTTTTGAAGCAATCTGGTCGCTGAAATTCGGTAAAATAATCCATACGACGGTGATGCCTAGAAAAATGGCTTTTACAATGGAACCGATAATGAGGCCTGCCTCCAGATGGAATTTGAAAGCCAGCTTCTTCTGAAAATAATACGTGAGAAACACAAGAATGCAGTTGCTGACCATAATAATCGGGAACATTGCAGGAACCGCCGCCATAAGCGGTGAGCCGGTAAAGAAAAAAGCGGTAATCGGAGCGATTATGGAAATAATGATGCCCGACGTCAGTCCGACTGCCAGTGTGGCGATAACCAAAATTGCATTTACGATCGGCCCGGTGATGTAAACGGATAAATTCTTAAAATACTGGCTGATAATGCAGAGTGCCAAAAGCAGCGCCGTTTGTGCGAGTTGCTTGGATGTAAAATTTTTCATGTTGAGTTCTCCTCCCTATAATTGCTGCTATATTACTATAATTTATTATAGCGCCTCGGCGACAATAAGACAACCCGGCTCTTTGATAAAATACCTCAGTTTTTATTCATATTTTACGCATATTTAATACTTTTGACTGGAATTTTCAATAGGTGTGTGCTATAATTTCATAATGACTGTAATCAAGTGTAGAAATGAGAGCCTAAGGCAGAATTAAGGAGGAACTAAAGTAGAATGAGTTTACAGGTTGAAAAATTAGAAAAGAATATGGCGAAGCTTACAATCGAAGCATCGGCCGAGAATTTTGAAAAAGCGATTGAAGCTGCTTACAATAAGAATAAAGGTAAAATGAGCATTCCGGGCTTCAGAAAGGGTAAGGTGCCGCGCGCGATGCTCGAAAAGATGTATGGCACAGGCGTTTTTTATGAAGATGCTGCAAATGCATTGATTCCGGAAGCCTACGAAAAGGAATTGGAAGAAAATAAAGAGCTTGCGGTTGTTTCCCAGCCGAAAATTGATGTGATACAGGCCGAGAAGGGTAAGCCGTTCATTTTTACGGCAGAGGTAGCCTTAAAGCCTGAAATTGAAATCGGAAAGTATAAGGGTGTCAAGATCGAAAAGATCGACACTGAAGTGACGGAGGAAGAAATCACAAAGGAAATCGAAAAGGAGAGGGAGAGCAACGCAAGAACGATCAATGTCGAGGACAGAGCTGTTCAGGACAAAGATATGACAATCATCGACTTTGAAGGCTTTGTGGACGGAGTTGCTTTTGAAGGCGGCAAAGGAGAAAATTATCCGCTGACCATCGGCTCAGGCGCATTTATTCCCGGCTTTGAGGGACAGGTGATCGGGGCAAAGCTGAACGAGGAAATGGAAGTAAATGTGACATTTCCAGAGGATTATCAGGCAAAAGATCTCGCGGGCAAGGAAGCGGTATTCAAAGTGACGGTAAAGGAGATCAAGGAGAAGGAGTTGCCTGAGCTGGATGACGAATTTGCGAGTGAGGTTTCAGAGTTTGATACCCTCGATGAATATAAAGCAGATGTAAGGGCAAAGCTTTCAGAGAAAAAAGCTTCTGATGCAAAGAGCAAAAAGGAAGATGCCGTTATCGAAGCAATCATTAAGGATTCCAAAATGGAAATTCCCGACCCTATGGTAGATACGCAGACAAAACAGATGGCTCAGGACTACGCGGGCAGGCTGCAGCAGCAGGGCTTATCTCTGGAGCAGTATTTCCAGTTTACAGGAATGGATATGGATAAGTTTTTAGATCAGATGAGACCGGGCGCGCTCAAGAGAATTCAGAGCAGACTTGTGCTGGAAGCGGTTGTAAAGGAAGAAAGCATTCCGGTATCCGATGAAGAATTTGATGCGGAGATCGCAAAAATGGCGGAGACTTACCAGATGGAAACGGATAAGCTCAAGGAAATCATCGGTGATTATGAGAAGGAGCAGATTTCAGAGGATATCGCGATCCGGAAGGCAGTGGAGCTTGTTGTTGCGGAAGCGAAGGAAAAATAATCGGATTTTACGGAATGATTATAGGATCGGCAAGGAGGAGTAAAGATGAGTTTAGTGCCATATGTCATTGAACAAACAAGCAGAGGGGAACGGTCTTACGATATTTTTTCGAGACTGTTAAAGGAACGTATTATTTTTCTCGGAGAAGAGGTAAATGCAACAACTTCGAGCCTGATCGTCGCACAGATGATGTTTTTGGAGGCGGAGGATCCTGATAAGGATATCCACTTTTACATCAACAGCCCGGGTGGCTCTGTGACGGATGGTTTTGCGATTTATGATACGATGCATTATGTGAAATGCGACGTTGCCACCTATTGCATGGGTATGGCAGCAAGTATGGGTGCCTTCCTGCTTGCAGGCGGTACAAAGGGCAAGCGTTTTGCGCTGCCGAATGCGGAGGTCATGATCCATCAGCCTCTCGGGGGAGCAAAGGGCCAGGCTACGGAAATAGAGATTGCGGCAAAGCAGATTCTCAGAACGAAACAGACATTGAACCGTATTTTAGCGGAAAACACAGGAAAACCGATTGATGTGATCGCAGTGGACACGGAACGCGATAATTGGAAGACGGCGGAAGAAGCTTTGGAATACGGCTTGATTGATAAAATCATAACAACTAGGGCGTAAAGGAAATGAAGAGTATATGTCAGGGAAAATGAATGACGATAGAATCAGATGCTCCTTCTGCAATAAGACGCAGGATCAGGTCCGCAAGCTGATTGCTGGACCGGATGGCGCATTTATCTGCGATGAATGCGTGGAAATCTGTATGGATATTATTGAAGAGGAATTTGATCAGGAGGAACCCAAAAAGAAAGAAAAGGGACCGGATATCAACCTGTTAAAACCGCAGGAAATCAAAGACTTTCTGGATGAAAATGTGATCGGGCAGGAGGAAGCTAAGAAGGTATTGTCCGTAGCAGTTTATAACCATTATAAGCGTGTGACATCGGCAAAGAGCTCCGATGTTGAGCTGCAGAAGAGCAATATTATTATGCTGGGACCTACCGGCTGCGGCAAGACGCTATTGGCACAGACGCTTGCAAAAATTATCAATGTGCCTTTTGCGATTGCGGATGCAACTGCATTGACCGAAGCGGGCTATGTCGGCGAGGATGTGGAGAACATCCTGTTAAAGGTTATACAGGCCGCTGATTACGATATTGAGCGTGCCCAGTATGGTATTATCTACATTGATGAGATTGATAAAATTACAAGAAAGTCCGAAAATGTTTCCATTACAAGGGATGTTTCCGGTGAGGGAGTGCAGCAGGCGCTTCTGAAAATTATAGAGGGGACACTTGCATCCGTTCCGCCGCAGGGCGGCAGAAAACATCCTCATCAGGAACTCCTTCAGATCGATACGACGAATATTTTATTTATCTGCGGGGGTGCGTTTGAAGGTCTTGACAAGATTGTGGAGGCAAGGCTGGATAAAAAGTCGATCGGTTTTAATGCGGAGATCAAGGACAAAAGGGAAAGCGAGCTCGGGGTGCTGCTGTCGCAGGTGCAGCCGGAGGATCTCGTGAAATTTGGTCTGATACCAGAATTTGTCGGCCGTGTGCCGCTCAATGTCTCTTTGGAGGCACTGGATGAATCGGCGCTCGTAAAGATTTTAACGGAGCCGAAAAACGCGATTACGAAGCAGTATAAAAAGCTGTTTGAGCTGGATGGTGTCCGCTTGGATTTTGAAAAAGAGGCGATTACGGAAATTGCGAAAAAGGCTTATACGAAAAAGACAGGCGCAAGAGGTTTGCGTTCCATATTGGAGAAAATGATGACGGATATGATGTTTCGGATCCCGTCGGACGATACTATAGAGCGATGCGTTATTACAAAGGAAGCTGTAGATGGTATCAGTGCTCCGCTTCTGGTGCATCAGGAAGCACCTTTGAAAAGGGCGGAATAAATTTTATTACAATCATACGCCGCCGTAAGGCGGCGTTATGTGATTGCGGAAAAAATAATTTACGAACAGTATATAAAAATATTCCTATGGGAAAAGCGAAGCAGTTCCCATAAAGAACTAAGGAGTAAGCATGGCAAGAGTAACGAAGAAAAAAATACCGGCGGTGGCTCTGCGCGGGCTGACCGTTATGCCGGGAATGATTATACATTTTGACTTGAACAGAGAAACTTCCGTACATGCCGTAGAAAAGGCGATGATGAAGGATCAGCAGGTATTTCTTGTGACACAAAGGGAGGCTGAGACGGAAAAGCCTTCCCTGTCGGAGCTGTATACGATCGGGACAATTGCGGAAATCAAGCAGGTGCTGAAGCTGCCCAATAATGTAGTCAGGGTGCTTGTAGAGGGTCTGTCCCGTGCCAAGCTGTGCGGATTCGATGAGACAGAGACAGCCTACCTGCTTGTTTCGGTGAAGCCTTATCCGCAGAAAGGAGAGACTCCGTCCAATGCAGAAACAGAAGCGGGCGGGGAGACCTCATTAACACCGGAAGCCTCGGCAGAATTGACTGCAATGGTTAGGACACTGCGCGAACTGCTTGGAGAATACCTTACCTATAACCCGCGGATCAGCAAGACGTTGGAAAAACAGTTTGAGGAGTCCAGAAGTTTGCCGGAGCTGCTTGATTTTGTGGCCGTCAACTTTCCGATGACCCAGCCTGACAGACAGCGCCTGCTGGAGGCGGTAGAGGTCGGGGAACGATTTACTGTGCTGACTGCAATTTTATCTCGTGAAATTGAGATTTTGGGCATTAAGAAAAATTTGCAGGAGCAGGTCAAGGGCCGGGTTGAAAAAAATCAAAAGGAATATGTACTGCGCGAGCAAATGCGTTATATCAGGGAGGAGCTGGGGGAAAATACGTCTGTGTCGGATGCGGATCATTTTGCGGAAGAGGTGGAGAGACTGATGGCTTCGGAAGAGGTGAAAGAAAAGGTCAGAAAAGAGATTGACCGATTCAGACAAATTGCTTCCAGCTCGTCGGAAAGTGCCGTATCGAGAGGATATATCGAAACTCTGCTCGAAATGCCATGGGATAAGGTGTCGAAAGACAATAAGGATATCGACAATGCAGAACGGATCTTAAACGCTGACCACTATGGTCTGGAAAAGGTCAAAGAACGGATGCTCGAGTTCCTTTCTGTAAGAAATTTAACGCAGAAGGGCGACAGTCCGATTATCTGTCTTGTCGGGCCTCCGGGTACAGGAAAGACCTCCATCGCAAAATCCGTGGCGCGTGCTTTGGATAAAAAGTATGTTCGTATCAGTCTGGGAGGGGTTCATGACGAGGCCGAAATCAGGGGGCACCGCAGAACCTATGTCGGAGCAATGTCGGGCAGCATTGCAACGGGCCTGAAAAATGCAGGCGTCAAAAACCCGCTGATGCTGCTGGATGAAATCGATAAAATGAGCCGGGACTATAAGGGAGATACCGCTTCGGCACTGCTGGAGGTGCTGGACAGTGAGCAGAATTCCAAATTTCGTGACCATTATATCGAGCTTCCGATTGACCTGTCCGAGGTATTGTTTATTGCCACTGCTAATTCTACGGCTGACATCCCCCGTCCGCTGCTTGACAGGATGGAACTGATCGAGGTTACGAGCTATACAGAAAATGAAAAGGTGCATATCGCAAGAGAGCATCTGATCATGAAGCAGATGAATCGGCACGGAATCCTGCCGGATCAATTGATCATTCAGGATAAGGCGCTTGAAAAAATTGTGCGCAGCTACACGCGGGAAGCCGGAGTGAGAGGGCTCGAACGAAAAATCGGGGAAATTTGCAGAAAGACTGCCAGACAGCTTTGGCAGGAGCATAAAACAGGTGTCAAGGTCACACCTAAAAATCTGGAAAAATTCTTAGGAAAAGAACGCTATCAATATGATATGGCAAATGAGACAGATGAAGTTGGTATCGTCAGGGGACTCGCGTGGACGAGCGTCGGAGGTGATACGCTGCAGATTGAGGTCAATGTCATGCCGGGCAAGGGAGAAATCCTGCTTACGGGACAGCTGGGTGATGTAATGAAGGAATCGGCACAGGCGGGCATCAGTTATATCCGTGCTGTCAGCAAGGCGCATAAAATCGCGGACGATTTTTTCAAAAAGAATGATTTTCATATTCATATTCCGCAGGGTTCTGTGCCGAAAGACGGTCCGAGCGCAGGAATCACAATGGCGACGGCACTGTATTCGGCAATTACCAATAAGCCGGTACATGCGGACGTGGCGATGACAGGAGAAATTACGCTGCGCGGGCGCGTGCTTCCGATCGGCGGTTTGAAGGAAAAAATATTGGCGGCAAAGAATGCCGGCATCAAAAAAGTGCTTGTGCCGGGTAAAAATGAACGGGATATTGCAGAAATATCGGAGGAAATCAAAAAAGGCCTGACAATTATCTATGTCGATACGATGGAGGAAGTTTTAAAGGAAGTATTATGAAAATAAAAAATGTAAATTTAGAAACGGTATGCGGTGTAACAAGTACACTGCCCGCTAACACACTGCCGGAAGTCGCGTTTGCAGGAAAGAGCAACGTCGGAAAATCTTCGCTGATCAATGCGCTGATGAACCGCAAGTCGTTGGCGAGAACCTCGGCACAGCCCGGAAAGACGCAGACGATTAATTTTTATAATATCAACAGTGAGCTTTATTTCGTGGATTTGCCGGGCTATGGTTATGCGAAGGTATCCAAAGAGGAAAAAGAACGCTGGGGAAAAATGATCGAAAACTATCTGCATGGGTCGGGACAGCTAAAGGCGGTGTTTTTGCTGATTGATATCCGCCATGAGCCTTCCGTAAACGACAGGAATATGTATGACTGGATTTTAAAAAATGGATTCCAGCCGATTATTATTGCGACAAAGCTGGATAAAATAAATAGGAGCCAGATCACTAAAAATGTAAAGGTGATCAGAAGTACACTCGGGATGAACAAGGAGAGTGTCATCATTCCATTTTCTGCTTCCACAAAGCAGGGAAGAGAGGCGATTTATGAAACCATCGACCAAATACTTGAAAATTGCAATTAATATCATTACGATGATTCTGACAGTCGTGTTTTGCATATGGCTGCTGCCGAAGCTGATCGTCTATTTTATGCCTTTTGTTGTGGCAGCCATCATCGCATTGATTGCGAATCCGCTCGTGAAATTTTTAGAGCGCAGGGTAAAGATTGTCAGAAAGGCGGGGACTGCATTTGTTATCATCGTAGTGCTCGGGCTTGTTGTGCTTGGCAGCTACCTTGTTATCGCGAAGCTTGTGACAGAGATTATCGGCTTTCTCACAATCGCACCGCAGATGTGGGAGACAACGAGCGGTACGCTGAAAGAAATCACGACGATGTTTGACCGCTTCTTTGACAGAATGCCAACAGGGCTGCAGGACTGGATGAATGGGATTGGTGAAACGCTCGGGGTATCTATGACGGAATGGTTCCAGAATTCCGGCACGCCGATTGCGGAGGGTGCCGGCAATTTCGCGAAGAATCTGCCTTTTGCGATTATCAGCACAGTGATGGCGATTCTTGCTTCCTATCTTTTTGTTGCGGAGAAAGACTATGTCGTGCGTGTAGTCCAAAAGATGCTTCCGGAAAGGATGCAGGAGCGTTGGAATCTGGTATATGGGACAATGAAGGACGCGGTGGGCGGCTATTTCAAGGCACAGTTTAAAATTATGGGAGTCGTTTATGTGATTTTGCTGATCGGCTTTGCAATTTTGAATGTCAAATATGCATTTTTGATTGCTTTGCTGATTGCCATTCTCGATTTTCTCCCGTTTTTCGGAACAGGTGCAGTGATGTGGCCTTGGGCGGTTATTTCATTTTTTCAAAGTAACTATAAGCTGACAATCGGTCTTGTGGTCATATGGGCCATCAGCCAGTTTGTCAGACAACTGATTCAGCCGAAGCTTGTCGGTGACTCAATAGGTCTGGAGCCGATTCCTACGCTGATCCTGCTTTATGTCGGTTTCCGGTTTGGCGGCGCCGTCGGTCTGATCATTGCGGTTCCTGTCGGGATGATTATCATCAACCTGTACCGCTCCGGTGTGTTCAGTAATTTTGTATATAGTGTTCAAATACTGGCAAAGGACTTGAGTGTGCTGCGCAGATTTGAAAAGGAAGATTTAGAAAGAGAAGGGATTCTGACGATCGAAGAGATGGAGCAGGATATTCGGGAGGCACGCAAGGAAAGCAAGGAGGAAAATGAGAAATATCAGGATGATTCTGCAGTATGACGGCACGCGTTATCAGGGCTGGCAAAAGCAGGTTACAACAGCAAATACAATACAGGGAAAGCTTGAGGAGCTGCTTTCCAGAATGACGGGGGAAGCCGTCGAGCTGCATGGCTCCGGACGGACGGATGCGGGTGTCCATGCGCGCTGTCAGGTTGCCAATTTTCATACGAACAGCAATCGGACGGAGACTGAGATTTTAAAGTATGTCAATCTGTATTTGCCGGATGACATCCGGGTTTCTTCGGTAAAAGAGATGGATGGCCGGTTTCACAGCCGGCTTCATGCGAAGGAGAAAACATATTTGTACCGGATACATAATGATGCGATTGCGGATGTTTTTACCAGACGGTATACTTATTTTTTTTCGGAAACATTGGATTTGGACTTGATGCGCTGCGCAGCGGCCTTGCTGGTCGGAACACATGATTATCTTTCATTCTGCGCAAACAGACGGATGAAAAAGTCTACAGTCAGGACGATATCTGAAATCGAGATTAAGCGGGTCGGAAAAGAGATACAAATAACCTATCGGGGAAGCGGATTTCTCCATCATATGGTACGGATCATGACGGGTACCCTTTTGGAAGTGGGACTGGGGCAGCGCACGCCGGAGAGCATGACAGAGCTGCTTGCCTCAAAGAACCGGGAGTGTGCGGGCACACTCGTGCCCGGTCAGGGTCTGACGCTCATGGAGGTCCGTTATTAGGCAGAAAGAAATAGATATGAGTGGGTGTGAGTGGGATTATGATTTATTTATTGGCAAAATTATTGATTAAGGATTACACAAAGGTAGAAAATGCGGCCGTGAGGCAGTCGTACGGCGTGCTGTGCGGAGCGGTCGGTGTAGCGTTTAATATCCTGCTTTTTTTTATGAAGCTGCTTGCGGGCTTTATCAGCGGTTCCGTGGCTATTATGGCCGATGCCTTCAATAACCTGTCGGACGCGGGATCTTCCATTATTATGATGGTCGGTTTTAAGATGTCGGGGCACAAGCCGGATCCCAAGCATCCGTTCGGACATGGCAGGATTGAGTATGTCACCGGATTGATCGTATCGATGATCATTATTGTGATGGGCATCGAGCTTGTAAAAACCTCCTTTGATAAAATCCTTCATCCGGAGGAAGTACTGTTTGGCGCATCGACAATTGTGGTCCTGATTATTTCTGTTTTTGTGAAGCTCTATATGTTTGCCTACAATAAAAAGATATCCGAGAAAATTAATTCCGGTGCGATGCAGGCGACGGCGCTCGACAGTTTTACGGATTCTGTGGCAACGTCAATCGTACTTCTTTCAATGATGGTGGCGGAATTTACAAACGTACCGATTGACGGCTACTGCGGTTTACTTGTGGCTGTGTTCATTCTTTATACGGGGTTCAGTTCCGCAAAGGATACACTCGACCCGCTGCTGGGAGGCAGACAGGATAAGGAATATATTGAAAAAATCGAAGAGTTTGTGATGTCCTATCAAAATGTGCTTGGTGTGCATGATCTGCTTGTGCATGATTACGGACCGGGGCGCATGATGATTTCTCTTCATGCAGAAGTGCCGGCAGATGGTGATATTATGGAGCTGCACGATACGATTGACAATATTGAAAAGCGGCTGAAGGAAGTGCTCGGCTGTGAGGCCGTCATTCATATGGATCCTGTTGTCATGGACGACGATGTGACAAACCGGATGAAGCGGCTGACCGGACTGATTGTAAAGGGAATCGACGAGCGGCTTACGATGCACGATTTTCGCATGGTGCAGGGACCGACACATACCAATCTGATTTTTGATGTGGTGGTGCCGTTTGAATTTAAAATGACGGATCAGGAGGTCTGTGCAGCAATCGAGAGGAGCGTGCGGGATCTGCCGGGAAATCATTTCACAGTCATCAATATTGATAAGCCCTATGTATAAGTAGCGGCTTGTTAATGTTCACACAATAGCTTAACACTTGCTGTTAAGCTGTGTAAGAACATGATTCAAGAGAGGATTTCTTCTTGACGTCTGCGGAACGGATAGCGTATAATTGCTAACGTAGAACTATCACAATTCTATTAAGGAGGATGATTATGAAAAAGAAGTTACTCAGTGTAATACTCAGTGTTTCTCTCGCAGCGTCCATGCTTGCAGGCTGCGGCAGTGCTGCTCCGGCAGATGAAGCAGTTGTAGAGGAGCCTGCTGTGGAAGAAGAAGCGGCAGCAGAGGAGGAAGCTCCGGCAGCGGAGGAAGCAGGCGAGGAAGAGAGCGCAGCAGCAACAGGACTTTTTCCGGCTGTGGCAAAGGAAGATTTAAAGATTGGTGTGATTCATATTACGGATCCGGCAGAAGGCTCAGGATACACTTACACACATGACCTTGGTATTCAGGGGATGCAGAAGGCACTTGGTCTTGATGACAGCCAGATCATCAGAAAGAACAACACCTCAGACAGCGACCCGACAGCAATTGAAAACGCAATGTTAGAGTGTATCGAGGAAGGTGCTCAGATTATTTTTGCAACGAGCTACGGATACATGGATACATGTGAAAAGCTTGCTGCTGAATATCCGGACGTTATTTTCTCACACGGCACAGGATATAAGAGCAACGGAGCAAACTTTAACAACTACTTCGGAAGAATCTATCAAGCAAGATATTTATCCGGTATTGCTGCAGGCTTAAAGACAGAGTCCAACAAGATCGGTTATGTTTCTGCTTTTGGTAAGACACTTTCCGAGACAGGCGGCGGAATTGATGCATTTGCAATGGGTGTTGCTTCCGTAAATCCGGATGCGCAGGTATTTGTAAAGGTTACGAACAGCTGGTATGATCCGGAAGGCGAAGCACAGGCAGCACAGGCATTGATCGCAGACGGATGTGACGTACTCGCTCAGCACTGCGACACACCGAATCCGCAGCTTGCGGCAGAGGAAGCAGGTGTTTACGGCGTTGGTTACAACTCTGATATGAGCAAGGATGCGCCGGCAGCGGTACTCTGCTCTGTTATGTGGGATTGGTCCGCATACTATACATGGGCTGTAGAACAGGTGATTAACGGCACATGGACAGGAGAGAATTACTTTGGCGGTATGACAGAAGGCTTAGTAACACTTTCCGATCTTGCAGACTTTAATGATCCAGAGGCAGCAGCTAAAATCGAAGAAGCAAAGGCAAAAATGCTGGATGGTTCCTTTAACGTATTCGACGGTGTGATTGAGACAAATGACGGTTCCACAGTCGGCGAAGAAGGCAAGACGCTTGATGATGCAACGATTCAGGGCGGTATTGACTGGTATTACAAAAATGTTGTAGAAAAATAAAGCGGAATAGGCAATGGCTATTATTCACAAGGGAGTGAACCGGTTGGTTCACTCCTGTTTAATTTCAGGAAATAATAGGAAAAAATATAACAAAATCAAATTGAAAATAAAAAACAATGTGCTAGTTCTACAAAATCTATTTTATAAGTACAGGTTATTATGATATAATAGCTAAGAAATTATATTGCGCCGGAGCGAAGCAGAGTGCGCATATATTCATGAAGTGCAACTTCATAATGGAACAAATAAAACAAGGCAGGTGTATCGGATGGGTGAAAAACCAGACAATTGTGCAATTGAGTGCCAGGGAATCACGAAGACCTTTGGTTCCGTCGTTGCAAACGACAAAATCAATCTTCAGGTAAATTATGGGGAGATTCTTGCACTGCTCGGAGAGAATGGCTCCGGCAAGACGACATTGATGAATATGCTGTCGGGTATTTATCACCCTGATGAAGGAAATATCCTTTTGGATGGCGGGGCGGTCTGCATCAATTCTCCGCTTGATGCGGCGGCGCTCGGCATCGGCATGATCCATCAGCACTTCAAGCTTGTGGATGTACATAGTGCGATGGATAACATCGTTCTTGGAACAAGGGAAAAGCGTCTGAGTCCAAAGGTGCTCAAAAATAAAATACTGGATATCAGCAGTCGTTTCGGACTGGAGGTAGTACCGGAAAAGAAAATTTATGATATGTCGGTCAGTGAGAAGCAGACCATAGAAATATTAAAGGTGCTGTACCGCGGAGCAAAAATTTTGATTTTAGATGAGCCGACCGCGGTTCTGACGCCGCAGGAGACAGAAAAGCTGTTTGCAATTCTGAAAAAAATGCGCGATGAAGGCAGCGCGATCATCATTATTACCCATAAATTAAATGAAGTGCTTGCGATCAGCGACCGTGTCACAATTCTCAGAAAGGGAAAGAGCATTGACACTGTCATTACAAAGGAAACTGATGAAAAACAGTTAACGGAGCTGATGGTAGGCCGTCCGGTCAGCCTTTCTATCGAAAGACCTGAGACAGAAAAAATAGAAGATGTTCTTTCTGTATCGAATTTGAGTCTGATCCGACATGATGGTACAAGCGCACTTTCGGGTGTCTCTTTTACGATAAACGGCGGCGAGATACTGGGGATTGCGGGTGTTGCCGGCAGCGGACAGAAGGAATTGTGTGAGGCGATAGCCGGATTGATGCCGATAGCCGGCGGCTCTATTTTATATAAAGGCGGCGATATTGTCGGAAAATCTCCTGCAGAAATCATCGAAATGGGAATCAGCATGAGTTTTGTACCGGAGGATCGGCTTGGCATGGGCCTTGTAGCTTCGATGGGGATGACGGATAACATGCTTTTAAAAAGTTATAAAAATGCAAAGGGTATGTTCCTTGATAGAAAGCCGGCAAAGGAGCTTGCGGAGCGGCTCGTTAAAAAGCTGGAAATCATAACGCCGAATACGGAGACACCGGTCAGGATGCTTTCCGGAGGGAATGTGCAGAAGGTGCTTTTAGGGCGTGAAATTGAATCAAGGCCAAATGTGTTGATTACGGCTTATCCGGTCAGAGGGCTTGATATCAACTCCTCGTATGTTGTATATAATTTGCTGAACCAGCAGAAAAAGGAACAGGTAGCAGTCTTATTTGTCGGCGAGGATCTTGATGTACTGCTGGAGCTTTCCGACAGAATTATGGTGCTTTGCCACGGTGAGGTGACCGGCATTGTGGATGCAAAAACTGCGACAAAGGAAGAGATCGGCTTATTGATGACGGGAGCAGGGATGGAGGTGGCTGAGCATGCTTAATACGAATGTGGCTGTAAAGTGCAGCGACCCGCTTCTAAGAACTGTCAAGCGGACAGAGCTTTCACAGAAAAAAGCGACAATTCTCAGGCTGACCGCACTGCTGCTGGCATTGATTGCAGGGGGTATTTTTCTGCTAGGAATGGGATATAACCCTTTCGTGATTTATGCAACGATCGTTTCCGGCGCATTTCGAAGTAAAATCGCTATTCAGGGTACGATAAAAATTATGATTCCGCTGTTCATTGCTTCTCTCGGTGTGACGCTTGCTTTTAAGATGCAGTTTTGGAATATCGGTGCGGAGGGGCAGATTATTGTGGGCGGTATTTTTGCTTCCTATTTTGCCTTGTTTCATTCGGACTGGCCTAGATTCGTGCTGATCCTGGTTATGCTGGCCGCGGGTGTCATCGGCGGTGGCTTATGGGGGTTGATTCCGGCATTTTTTAAAGCAAAATATAACACAAATGAAACTCTGTTTACATTGATGCTGAATTATATTGCTTTATATATTATTTCATATTTGCGGGATGGACCGTGGAGAGATCCGGCAAATCCCGGGTTTGCCAAAATCGCGACGTTCGTTCCGAATGCGCAGCTGCCGAAGCTGTTTGGTGTACAGATCGGATGGGTATTTGCATTAATTATTTTTGTATTTGTTTTTATCTATTTAAAATATACAAAACAGGGCTTTGAAATCAGTGTCGTGGGTTCTTCTCATGCGACAGCCTCCTATGCAGGCATGAATGTCAGAAAAATTATTCTGCGGACTGTATTTTTATCGGGTGCTGTTTGCGGCGTTGCCGGAATGACACAGGCGGGCGGCTCAGATTTAACGCTTGCAGCGGGTATTGCTGGAGGTGTCGGATTCACGGCGATCATCGTATCGTGGCTCGGCAATCTGAATCCCATGACAATCATGGTTATTTCATTGCTGTTCAGCGTTCTGGAAAAGGGGAGCAGCGTGATACAGTCCTCCTTTGGTCTGTCCACAGACTGTTCGGACGTTTTACAGGGAATTATCCTGTTTTTCGTATTGGCATGTGAATTCTTTATCAGATATCGGTTTGTATTTCGCCAAAAAAGTCAGGGAGGTGCGGCATAATGGATTTTATATTAAAATTTTTAGTTGCGGCAGTGCTCGCGGGAACTCCGTTATTGTTCGGTACACTCGGTGAAATCATGAATGAGCGCGTCGGACACTTAAACCTGGGCGTGGAAGGAATGATGTCGCTCGGAGCCGTTGCCGGCTTTATGGTAGGCTACAAGACAGATAATTTTGTACTGGCCATGATTGCGGCATTTGCGGCAGGCGCTCTGGGTGCAGCAATTTATGCATTGCTGACGGTGACTTTTATGGCGAATCAGACTGTCACCGGCTTGACGCTTACGATATTCGGAATCGGTCTTACGAACTTTATCGGTTACTATTTCCTCGGACTTTCCGAGGAGGGTACGATGAAGCTTCCGGCGGGTATCACGGCGCAGATGCGCAGTATTCATATCCCTGTTTTAAGTGATATACCTGTCATCGGCCCGCTATTGTTCTCCTATAATCCGTTTGTTTATATTGGAGTGGTAATCGCACTGCTGTTAGGTTTTTATTATTATCGGACAAAGCTTGGCCTGAATGTACGTTCCATCGGAGAAAATCCTGCCTCCGCAGATGCAGCAGGCATCAATGTGACAAAGTGGAAATATATAAATATCATCGTGGGAGGCGGCATTTGCGGTATTGGCGGTGCCTATACAATCATGATCACAAACGGCGGCGTATGGATCAGCAACTGTGTAGGCGGTCTCGGCTGGATCGCTGTAGCCCTCGTCATCTTTGCCACCTGGAAGCCGGTCAACGCGATCTTCGGATCATTGGCATTTGGTGCAATGAGAATCTTGAAGTATTATGTAAACAAAGAAATTATTCCGATTCCGGATGCATTCTATGATATGCTCCCTTTTATTATTACAGCGGTAATTTTGGTCGTTGTATCAATACGTCAGAATAAAGAAAAATCGCAGCCCGCCTATTGCGGAAGCAACTACTTCCGCGAAGAACGATAAGAAACGGAAACTGCATCAAAAAAGAAGAATGGCATCGTGCTTGCACGAACTGCCATTCTTCTTTTTTGATGCAGTGAGCGTTGCGAGGAGCAACGCGAGTGAGAAATGCTTTGTATTTCGAACTTTCCGTCACAACCTAAATTATTGAACCAACAAACTTCCACCCCATACCTCTGCATCCAGTGTGCAAAGCACACGTCGATGCAGTCAAAACCCTACCTAAAAAGCCTCACTACCCAACTTCGCCCTGCATCCAGTGTGCAAAGCACACGTCGATGCAATCAAAACCCTACCTAAAAAGCCCCACTACCCAACCTCGCCCTGCATCCAGTGTGCAAAGCACACGTCGATGCAATCAAAACCCTACCTAAAAAGCCCCACTACCCAACCTCGCCCTGCATCCAGAGCGCGAAGCGCGCATCGATGCAGTCAAAACCCTACCTGACAAGCCCCATTACCAACCCAACACCCCGCATCCAGTGTGCTTCGCACACGCCGATGCCGATACAAACCCACAATCAATGCGTATTATTATAAAGCGTTCTCAATTCATCCCCGGTATGATGACTGATCATTTCCTCAGCCTGTCCCGTGTAATCCCAATAGGACAGGAAATAATTCCACTCAGTCCTTGTGAACACAGTTGTCACACCATTCTTGTCCGTAAAGGGTACCCCAGCCGCAGCTTGTGCCGCCGCAGCAGCAGCTGACTGTGCCTGCGCCGCTTCAAGAGCCGCAGCCTGTGCCGCTGTTGCCGATGCCGCAGCGTCTGCCTGCGCCTGTGCATCAGCTGCTGCCGTATCTGCCGGTGTACTCGTGGACTCTGATGCCGCTGCGGTTTCCTCAGCCGTCTTTTTCTTTTCCTCGGCTTCTTTTTCCGCCTGTTCCTTCGCCTGTTGGATCTCTTCCTCAGTCGTCACCTGTAAATATTCGGATTTCATATAAGCTTCTGTACCGTTGTAATCGATTTTGCTCCATCCGTCTTCCGTTTGTTCGGTTCTCGTAAAGGAATCTCCCTTCTTGCAAGTAGCCAGAACCTCGCCATCTGTAGTTGGTGTTGCACGAATTCTCACATTGTCAGTCGCAATCACAAGCTCTGTTGCATTTGCAGCAGCTTCTGCCTCGGCGGCAGCCTGTGCTTCGGCAGCGGCCTGAGCCTCGGCTTCCGCCTGAGCCTGTGCTTCGGCAGCGGCCTTTGCAGCCTGATCGACAATGTTAAATGTCAAATAATTGCTTTCCACGTCGGATTTCTTCACACAAACAGTCACGGTACCCTCTGAAACGGTATGCAGCACAGCCTGTCCATCCGCTGCATCCGAAGCAGAAAACGTAGCGGCGGTGTTATCAATCACGTACTCCAGTGATTTTAAACTGGCCTTCTCAGGATCGGCTGTGATCGTTAACGTGTAATCCGTGTTGATATCCAGCTCCTGTTCGGTAAAATCCGGTGAAAGCGTGAGTGAATCCAACCCTGATGTTACTGTCCTGACTATAAAGAACAGGGCGACAATAAGTACCAGAAACGCTATAACAGCCGCCAAAATGATGATTCTAAAACGATTTCTTCTTTTCATAATTCCACACTCCAATTTAAATAGCATAATAAAATAGCCTAACAATCTTTAATATCATACCACAAAAATGACAAAATAAAAAGTTATTTTAATCTTAAGGTTCGGTGATGATAATCATTGACAAGATGCGACAAAGTTCGTATTCTGTATGATGGAACTGAAAACGGCTGAAAATCTGCCAGAAAGCCATAAAATGTGGAGAGGTAGCAGTTATGAATTTTATAAAAAGATGTGCGGTACTGATTGCGGGGATTATTATCGTATCGTTTGGAACGGCTCTGACTGTTCGGGCTGCGATCGGTGTCGGTGCTTATGACGCGATGGCACTGAGTCTTTCCTATATTACAGGTATTAAAGTAGGGACGCTTTCAATGGTTACAAACGGGACGTGTATTTTGCTGCAATTGCTGATTGAAAGGCGGAAATTTAAACCGATCCAGCTTTTGCAGGTCGGACTTGTGCTGCTGCAGGGCACTGTCGTCAACTTTTTTGTTTATACGGTATTTCAAGGCTGGAAAATTGAGCATTATCTTGTACGGATTCCGGTGCTGGCAGTCGGTTATATTACAATTGCATTTGGGATCGCGCTCATCATGCGAAGTGATATTATCAGAAATCCGCTCGAGGGAGTCTGCCAGCTGATCGCTGATAAGCGCGGCAAACCGATGGGAAGACTTAGACAGCAGTGGGATATTGCCTTTGTTCTTATCGCCTTGTCACTGTCATTTTTCTCCGGCACGAATTTTACAATCAGAGAAGGGACGATCCTTGGGATGCTGCTGTTTGGGCCATTCCTCGATTTGTTTCTTCATAAGAAAGACCTTGTTACGTTGCAGTAGTAAGGTTATTGATGAATCCAGTCGTTAAAAAATCTATGATAAAATACAACAGCCTCTGCCAATAAATATGGCAGGGGTTTTATTGTGTACAATAACGTTGACATAAAATGCGAAAAAATAGTTGACATGATTCAGATAACATAGTAGAATAACATTGTTATATAACTTAGATGTGTAACTAAGATACGTAACATAGATACATAACGTAGATATGTAACTTTGATATATAACGGGGTTATTTAATGTTCTTGCTATATGGGGAGCAGACAGGGAGATTGGCATGCCTCCACGGGAGAAGGTTTCGAAGGAACAAGTGCTGAAAACAGCATTTGAAATGACAAGAGAGCATGGCTTCGAGGAGCTGACGGCAAGAAAGCTTGCAGAAAAACTGGGTAGTTCTACACAGCCTATTTTTCGCGCCTATGAGAACATGGAAATGCTGAAAAAAGACCTGTTTTTTAAAAGTGCCGAATTTTTTTCTGACTATATGTTAAAAAAAAGGAGCGGCTCCATACCGGCTTATCTTGCCATGGGGATGGCCTATATTGAACTGGCACAGACCGAACGCCATTTATTCAAGCTGCTTGCTGCAATAGACGATTATGAAACTGATACAATCCATGAGTTTTTACAGCAGGGAGATTGTGAGGAATTACTGGAAAAGCTGCCGGATGCAAAGGAATTAAACGCAGACAAAAAAAAGGAATTATTTTTGATGGTTTGGATGTTTACCCATGGCGTTGCGACAATGGTGACGAGCAGACGGGTAACACTTTCGGAAAAAGAAATCAAGCGGTTGCTTTTAAAAGCTTATGAAGGGTTTGTAACCGTGCAAAAAGGGGAAAAGTAGATTACCGTATGTACAAAAGAAACATGCAATGGAGGGATTGCAGTGACGAGTGCACAGCGTAAACGAATCAAAATGAAGAAAAGATTCAGGCGAAACGTGAAAAAGACGATCAGGTATATCCTGTTTGCACCGGGAAAGCTTCCGAAGATACGAGTGCAAATGCTGGAGCAGGTTATCAAATTCTGTGAGGCGAGCGGAGTCATGTTTGTGATTTCTCTTCTTGCGCACCTGCTGAATCCGGATCAGGTCAATACGGTGCTTAGCATCGTATCAGCAGCGGTATTTTTCCTGTTGCTTCTGATTATTAAGCTGGAGCATTATCAGGAAATTTTGGAACGTCAGGAATATTCCGGTGGATAGGCTGATAAATTGATAGTAACTATTTGAAATAATAAGCAGTTTCATTGACGGCGCAAAAAGGGGCGCGCTGCCAATCAAAAGAACATGCACATAAGTGCAAAAATGCGCATAATTGCGCAAGGGGAAGATTTTACATAAAGAAGGAGCAGATGCAGGGGAAGCATCTGCTCCTATTTTTTATCAATTGTGTCAAGCAGGGAATGGTGGATCAGATACAAATAGGCCTCGTAAATTTCCTCTGCTGTCATATCGGTATTTTCGAGTGTAATCCAGACACGAACCGCTTCACAAAGGCTCATTGTGTAGTATTTTGCGATGTTTTCCGAAGTCAGGAAGTGAATATGTGCTTCTTGCTTTAACGGATATTTAACGAGTAGATTTAAAAATGTCCGGTATGTATAATCCTCGAGCAGTTTGTAAAAACTATTCGGACCGGTGATGAGAAAGGCGCGCTTATAAAAGTCCCGCTCCTTTTCCAAACAGATAAACAGCATTTTGATTGCTTCATAGTCCATATCATTTTCTAAGAGAAGCTCCATCTTATTCGCAATGTCATGCCTGAAAATCCATTCCAGCACCTCATATTTATCTTGAAAATAATTATAAAAAGTAGGGCGGATGACACCGGCATCGTCGGTGATCATTTTGATTGTGATTTTCTCAAATGGCCTGATTAATATCAGTTTTTTGAAGCTGCTCACGAGCAGAGCCTTTGACGCATCCTTTTTGCTGTCCATCTTGTCCCTCCCTGAATTGCTTTGCCGGTATGCCGGTGGACTGATTGCCGATGCCGGCAAAGACAAAGACGGCTTTCCTCTGTCGATTGATATTATGTGTAGTTTATCACGAAAGCCACAAAAAAAACAGTTTTTTATTTTGAAAAAAGGAATACAATCTTAGGAATTTGTAGTCTGTATGCAGACTTTTTTGAAAATATGTTGCAATGTAACAGACAATTACATAGAGCTGAATCTTACTGCCGGCCGGCCATACATCTATAATAAAAAGAAAGAAACGAAAAAGAGGTGGTTGGATGCATGGAATTGAAATTCTGCTGATTGTAATCGGCCTTTCACTGGATGTGTTCGCCTATGCTCTGTACAAGGGAGCAATGCTGTCGGAAATTAATAAAAGAAATATAATAAAGTGCTGTCTGATCTTTTCAGTATGGCAGGTCGGCGGCCTGCTTCTTGGAAATTTGATCACACTGCTTCCTTTTCTGGCGGTTACACAGGCGGCCGCAAAACAGATTTGGCGGATCGCGGCAGCGGTGATTTTCCTGGGGATTGGATTGTATATGATTGTCCGGGCAGGCAGGAAGGAGGAGGTTGTTGAGCGAAAAGAAAACCGGTTTCGTTTTCGGCAGCTTGCCTTGTGGGCATGTATCACGAGTGTGGATGCGGTATTTGCCGGAGTCGGATTTGCTTTTCTGGATACACAGCTGCTGTTGACAGCGCTTATCACTGCGTTTACGACGATTGCGGCGGTGCTTGTCGGAATTCTGTGTGGGTACCGTCTCGGCTGCGGTGTGAAAAACCGTGCGGTGGCGGTAGGTGGCTGCATCCTTCTGATTGCAGCTTTGGATGTGGCAATCCGGTATATTTCTGTCTGACAAATCCGGATAGTTCATAACAACTAATGAATGGAAAACTAAAGTAATTTTAAAAAGTAGAATAGGATCAGCAAGGAATATCAACAATAAGAAAAGCAGAAGGAGACGAATTGCCGGCCTTACATAAGAATAAATAATAGACTATAAAAATATGCTGTAAAAATGCAACTGTGGCAGCATGGAATACGGAGGATTGAATAATGAGCAGGATGACATACAAAATGAAACGAGCCGCATTTGAAAAAATGCTGGATAAGATTTTAAAAAATGTGAAGAAAAATCAGAAGGCCACTTTTCTACGGCTGATCGATATGACGGAGGGGCTGATGAAGGACCATCTCAGTCCGGATACTTATTCGAGGGCGCGGGCAATGGCAGAAAACCCGAACAGCAAATGGATGCATTATTTTGATATGCTGATCAAAGAAATCGATCCGTATGTATTAAAGAAGACTTTGATGAATCTTGGTTTTGAATCTATGCTGGCCGGCACGAAGCAAATGCATAAAATGAGAGAAAAATATCAATGCAATATTCCATGGGTTATTCTGATGGATCCGACGAGTGCCTGCAATCTGCACTGCACCGGGTGCTGGGCGGCAGAGTACGGTCATACGCTTTCATTAAGCTATGAGGAAATGGATCGAATTATTACGGAGGGCAAGGCGCTTGGTGTTCATTTTTATATGTATACAGGAGGAGAGCCGCTCGTCAGAAAAGCTGATCTGATTAAACTATGCGAAAAACATAATGACTGCATTTTTTTGGCATATACGAACGGGACACTTGTGGATGAGGAATACTGTAAAGAAATGCAGCGCGTCGGTAATCTGGCGCTTGCAATCAGTCTGGAAGGATATGAAGAGGTTAATGACGGCAGAAGAGGAAAAGGCGTTTTCCAAAAGGTCATGAATGCGATGGATTTGCTTAAGCAATATGGTCTTGTATTCGGTACATCGATCTGTTATACAAGAGATAATATTGAAACCGTGACATCTGATGAGTTTCTTGATATGATAATTGCAAAGGGCTGCCGTTATTCCTGGTACTTCCATTACATGCCGGTCGGCAACGATGCAGCCGTAGAGCTTCTGCCTACGATGGAGCAGCGGGAATACATGTATCACAGAATTCGTGAAATTCGAGCAAAGGAAGGCGGCAAGCCGATCTTTGCAATCGATTTCCAAAATGACGGCGAGTTTGTCGGCGGCTGTATTGCGGGTGGCAGAAACTATTGCCACATCAATCCGAACGGTGATGTGGAGCCATGTGTTTTTATTCATTACTCAGGAGCAAACATCAAGGAGGTTTCCTTGCTGGAAGCTCTGCAGCAGCCTTTATTTATGGCCTATCGGGAAGGTCAGCCGTTTAACGGCAATCATTTAAGACCGTGTCCGATGCTGGAGAATCCGGAAAAGCTGCAGGAGATGGTGAAAAGGACAGGAGCAAGATCCACGGATCTTCAGTCTCCGGAAACGGCAGAGCATCTGTGCAGCAAATGCGCTGCTTATGCAAAGGAATGGGCATTATGCGCGGAAAGACTAAACAACTCATCTGGAAATTAATATTTTTGCTTGCCATAGCGGGACTGGCATATTATGCTTTTCGTGACTCGTTCGGTCAAATAGCAGAGGAACTTGTGAAAACCCCTGCCGGAGATCTGGCAGTCATCTGCCTGTGTGCGCTTATTTACCAGTGTCTGGATGGGGCTGCCATTACGCTGCTTGCTAAGCGTTATAATCCCGCATTTCGATATCGGCACGGAATCGGCTGTTCCTATTATACTGCGTTTTTCAAAGCAATTACGATGGGCAGCGGTGATTTATTCGCCAGCATGTATTATTACACAGAGCATGGCATTCCACCTGAAAAAAACTACGGACTGATTACGGTATTTTATGTCGTTCAAAAAATAACGATTACGCTCTACTGCGTGGTTTGTCTGCTGGGCAATGATTCTTATATGTTGGAAAATTACAGGCAGTACCTGTCTTATTTTGGCTTTGGAATTGTGCTTACAGTGATTGTTGCTGCCGTTTTAATTTTTGTGTGTATTTCAGAAAAATTTCATACCTTTCTGCTGTTTCTTGCAAATAAGGTCATCAAAAAGGAAACTTGGAGGCAAAGGCTGCTGGAACTCACTGAAAAACTGAAGGCGGTCCGGGAAGAGACGGTAACACTTATCGAGGACCGAAAGCTGCTGCTTGGTCTGCTCACTTTCAATGCATTGAAGCTTACCGCATGGTATCTCGTTCCGGTGGTTTTGCTTCGCCACAGCAAAGCATCCGGCTTCCCGATTCTGAGCATGATTGCCGCGACCGCAGCACTGGCCGGTGTAATGCCCGCTCCTGCCGGAATCGGTTCTACAGAGTTTGTCTATTTTCTGCTGTTTACGCCGCTTCTTGGCGATGTCAGGGCGGCTTCCTCCGTTCTTTTGTACCGGTTTGCCACCTTTTTGTTTCCCTCTGTGTTGGGAGGAATTTACTTCCTGCTTACTTATGTCAGGAAGCGGGCGGCAAAGGATATTACGGACAGCGGTTTCGTGGATGCCCGTAAGTAAGAATAAATGATTCGGCGATCACACAGGCGGCTTGTATGTCTGTGTGAATTTTGATATAATCAAAAGGTCTGTATAAAAAAAGACATCTGTATGCCGACAGGAGATCACTATGAAATATGCGATTATTGCGGATATACATGCCAATTTGCCCGCATTTGAGGCAGTGCTTGCGGATGCGAAGGAACAGGGTGCAGCAGAGTATTTGATTTGCGGAGATTACTTTATGTGCATGCCTTGGGCAAATGAGATCATGGAGCTGATCCGCTCGCTGCCAAATGCGTATGTTATTCCGGGCAATGAGGATTTGTACTTTGATAAATGCGTCGGGAAGGATCTGAAGCATCCTGAAGATGCCCAATTTTTGGCGGTTTACTGGGCATATCAGAGGTTAAATAAGGGACATGCTGCTTATATAGAAGACCTGCCGGAGCAAATTGAATTTTCTGCGCAGGGGATTCCTGTCTTTATGGCGCACAGTTTAAAGACCTTCGCGCCTGAAACACCCGAGGAACGGCTGACATCTAAGGTGGCTCTGTTTTTTAAGGAGGAGACGTATACGAAGGAAGCTTATGAAAAGTTTTTGTACGGGAACCTTGAAAATAATATCCGGTTTCAGGAGCGGATTGAGGCGCTGAAAAAGGGTATTTATGTGTTCGGACATTCTCATCTGCAATGGAATTATGAGAAGAACGGGCGTATTTTCATTAATCCCGGCTCCTGCGGATTTCCTTTGGACGGTAATCCGATGCCGGCCTATACGCTGCTTACGATTTCGGACAACGGAAAAAATCATACAATCATGCAGCGGCGCGTACCTTATGATTTGGCAGGGACCGTTGCAAAAATCCGGAGTTCCGAGCTATATGCCTATGCTGGGGAGTGGACGGAGATCATTATCAGTGAGATGGAAACCGCCTTTGAGCAGATTGCGTTCTTTTTACAGTCTGTCGAGCAGTATGCCATTCGAACAGGCGATCAGGTGCGCCCCTACCAGAACGATACATGGAGGGCGGCTTACGACCTTTGGCAGCGAAGTCGTATCTGACGAAAGCTACTCAGATACTTCCGTTTTTACAGGATTACTTTTCTTCGTCTTAGGCTTTGCAATCAGTATAATATGGATTGTCACACAGGTTCCGATAAAGGTCAGCAGCAGGATGAGCCAGAGCTTTCCGGTCAAAATCATGGATAAAATCAGCATGCCCCAAAGAAAACAGAGACTTTTGATCAGGGTTTTTCGAGACAGTCCCTTCCGATTCTGATAATTTTCGATGTATTCACGAAAAAAGGGAATCCGTAAAATTTTTGCCTGCAGCTTGGGTGTACCGGCCAGACAACCCGTACCGACGATCACAAACGGCGTTGTGGGCAGAACGGGAAGAAATACACCGATCGCGCCTATTATTAAAAAAAGAAAACCAATGATCGTTAGAAAAATTATTCGAATTCGCATACAGATCCCCTGATTCTAAAGTATAAGAGCAGTATTAATTAGTGATAAGATTAATTTACCTAACAATACTTCGTTTGTCAATCAACATCACTACAGGTTAAGAGATTCGGCTAGCCTTTTTTATTATTCAACTTTGGATTTTTGGGAAACCAGCCTTTTTTAACCCGCTCCGCCTGTTCCTTGAGTTCACCGATCGACCAGAGCATTGTGACACCGAGTACCGCAAGTGAACCGGAAGAGATAGGATTTGACATAAACAAAGAAGCAATACAGCATACAAGGCCGCCTGCGAGAAATACAGGCCAGATATGCCATGTAAAATAGTATTCACATTTAATAACAATCGGATGAAACAAACCGATGATAAGAAATGCTAGGATCCCGATTAGAATACCCGACCAATTCATGGGCCAACAACTCCTGATTTTGCAGAATAATTTATTACATCAAATATAGTATATGAAAGTGCAGAGAAAAGGTTCCGTCCCGCAGCATAAAATACATTATGAAACGAGGAACAACACGAATGAATACTTTAACTAAAAAGATCACTTACCAGCAGACGATCTACGCCTGCTATGTAGGATATGCTGTGCAGGCAATTATGAATAATTTAAGTCCGCTTTTGTTTTTGACATTTCAAAAAAGCCTTGGAATCTCTCTGGAGAAGGTTGGCTTGCTTGTAACGATCAACTTTGGTACGCAGATTATTGTGGATTTGCTGTCGGCAAAGTATGTTGACCGATTTGGTTATCGCACTTCCGTCATATTTGCACACGTTATGGGAGCGATAGGACTGGTCGGGATGGGTGTGTTCCCGTTTTTGTTTGCGGATCCTTACGCGGGACTTGTACTTTCCGCCATAATCAATGCGGTTGGCGGCGGTATCATTGAGGTTCTGATCAGTCCGATTGTTGAGGCTGCCCCATCTAAGGAAAAGGCAAAGGCAATGAGTATGCTGCACTCCTTTTACTGCTTTGGACATATGGGCGTCGTATTACTTTCTACGCTTGCGTTTGGGCTGCTGGGAATGGAGCGCTGGTATATCGTTCCGGTCATTTGGGCGATTGTGCCGTTTTTAAACTGCTTCTTTTTCGCGGTTGTTCCGATCAAAACCGTTGCGGGGGAGGAAGAGACACTTCCGGTAAAAAAGGTTCTGTCTATGAAACTGTTCTGGTTGTTTGCCATTTTGATGATCTGTGCCGGTGCTTCCGAGCAGGCAATGTCGCAATGGGCGTCCTTCTTTGCGGAATCGGGATTGCAGATATCCAAAACACTCGGTGATTTGCTCGGGCCATGTGCGTTTGCGGCTATGATGGCGGTATCGAGAGTATTTTACGGGAAAATGGGTCATAAAATTGAAATACAGAAATTTATGCTTGGAAGCTGCGTACTATGCATCGTCAGCTATCTGATCGCGGTATTTGTGCCGATTCCGTTACTGGCACTGGCCGGCTGTGCGCTATGCGGTCTTTCGGTCGGTATCATGTGGCCCGGAACATTCAGCATGGCCGCAAAGGAATGTCCTCAGGGTGGCACCGCGGTGTGGGCTTTTTTAGCACTGGCCGGCGATATCGGCTGTGCAGCGGGTCCAACCGTAGTCAGTACAGTTTCCAAATTCTTCACGGAATACGGAATTAAGGCGGGGCTTCTTGCCGCGATTCTATTTCCTTTTGCGATGCTCCTTATCCGTTTGCAAATGGGACGGAGGACTCTTGCTTAATTCAAAAATGGATTGACAACCGATGCCAATAATGATAACACATATTTGTATCATATGTATTTGGAGGCAAGATAAATGAAAGTATCTTCCAAAGGGCGGTATGCCCTGGCTTCAATGATATTACTGGCGCAGAACACAGCGGACGGTGCGCCGCTGACTGTGATCGGTATTTCAGGGCAGTTGGGTATTTCAAAGATATATTTAGAGCAGGTTTTTTCGCTTCTGCGAAAGGGCGGTCTTGTCACGTCTATAAAAGGTTCGCAGGGCGGATATCAGTTGTCACGTCCCGCTTCCGAAATCAGCGCAGCGGATGTGTTGTCCGTTACGGAGACTTCTATTTTTGAAGACGTGGAAAGAACGGCGGCAGAGGCACACCCCGGCATCGAGAGGGCATTGCGGGACACACTTTGGGACCCTGCCAATAAAGTGTTTAAGGAGATTTTTGAGCGAATGCCGTTATCCGACTTAGCTGAGGAGGCACTCAGAAAGTCGGCACTTGATGCCTATATGTACTGCATTTAGCGACTCAACTACTGATTGTGAACAACGTAGTTTTCATATGATAAAACATATTAAACAGATATGTTTTAAAGAAATATTTAAAATTTCTTGACACATGAAGAATGATCATGCATAATTATATCATACCAAACATATATGTATTATATAAAAACAAACAGGAGGCTCGTCATGGCTAATATTTATCAGAATCTAACCGACTTAATCGGGCGTACACCGCTCTTACAACTGAACAAATACGGCAAGGAGCAAGGCATTGCGGCCAGCGTAATAGCGAAACTAGAATATTTCAATCCGCTGGGCAGCGTCAAGGACAGAATCGCCTATGCGATGATTACGGATGCCGAAGAAAAAGGACTTGTAAAGGAAGGAACTGTTATCATTGAACCGACGAGCGGAAACACCGGTATCGGGCTTGCGTTCGTAGCTGCGGCAAAAGGCTACAAACTGATCCTTACAATGCCCGAAACAATGAGCGTAGAACGCCGCCAGCTTGTTGCGGCACTTGGCGCAGAGGTTGTGCTTACTCCCGGTTCGGAAGGTATGAAAGGCGCAATTGCAAAAGCAAAAGAACTCGCCTCATCCCTGCCAAGCGCGTTTATTCCTCAGCAGTTTGAGAATCCTGCCAATCCGAAAATACACAGGGAAACCACCGCACAGGAGATTCTCGCTGATACTGACGGCGATATAGCTGCATTTGTGGCGGGAGTCGGAACGGGCGGCACAGTCACGGGTGTAGGGCAAGTCCTGAAAGAAAAGGTTTCGGGTGTGAAAATATTTGCTGTTGAACCGGCTGCTTCCCCTGTTCTTTCCGGCGGCAATCCGGGCCCTCATAAGATTCAGGGGATTGGCGCTGGGTTTGTACCGGATGTATTTGACAAAAGCATCATCGACGAAATCATCACCGTGTCCAACGAGGATGCGTTTGAGACTTCCAGAAAGGTCGCATCAAGCGAAGGTTTGCTTGTCGGCATATCGTCGGGCGCAGCATTATATGCCGCGACTCAAATCGCGGGACGTCCCGAATTTGCAGGCAAGAAAGTAGTCGTTCTTTTGCCCGACACGGGTGAGCGTTATCTGTCCACCCCTCTTTTTAATTAATAGGAAAGTCCTGCGGATTTCCCAAAACTAAAAAATTTATCGGAGGATTGAGTCAATGTATCGTATCAGTGTTCGCACAATCGGTTTTATGATCACAAAGATGTGCTGTTGTAATGACAGCAGTTCTTGTTGTACCTGTAAACCGACTGTCCGAAGGCGTGAATTTTAGATTGACTCATTCAGTCTAATTAAAGCAAAGCGTTTGGATATCGGAAGTTTGCTCGATATCCAAACGTTTTTTTGTTATATTAGGAAATTCCTCCGAATTTCCTAATATAACAAAATTATATGCGCAGCTGCGCGCGCGGAACAAAAGCTGTGCAGTTGTAGTATATGATCGCGAGAGTGTGCAAATCACACTTTTGTTTTAACCAAAAACATAGTAAATAGATATGTATAATAAATGGAGGTTTCTACCAATGGCAAAGAAAATCAAACAAATCGCAATCTACGGAAAGGGAGGCATCGGAAAATCTACTACCACAAGCAATCTGACTGCCGCCCTGTCAAAGCAAGGGTACAAGGTGATGCAGTTTGGCTGCGACCCGAAAGCCGACAGCACGAACACACTCAGAGATGGTTCCTACATTCCTACCGTTCTTGACACACTGCGCGAAAAAGGTTCGGTCAAGGCACATGACGTCATCTTTGAGGGGTTTAACGGCATTTACTGCGTAGAAGCCGGCGGACCGGCTCCGGGCGTAGGCTGTGCGGGACGCGGTATTATCACAGCCGTGGAACTGTTCAAACAGCAGAAAGTCTTTGAGGAATTAGACCTCGATTTCGTAATTTACGATGTACTTGGCGATGTTGTTTGCGGCGGCTTCGCAATGCCGATTCGAGAGGGCATTGCGCAGCACGTGTTCACTGTTTCGAGCGGCGACTTTATGTCTATCTATGCCAGCAACAATTTGTTCAAGGGCATCAAGAAATATAGCAGCAACGGAGGTGCATTGCTGGGCGGCGTAATCGCTAATTCTATCAATCAGGGGTATTCCCGTGAGATTGTTGACGATTTCGCGGAAAGGACAAAGACGCAGATTATCCAATATGTCCCCCGCTCCATTACGGTCACGCAGTCGGAGTTGAAAGGGAAAACTACCATTGAAGCAGCTTCCGACAGTGAACAGGCAAAGGTATACATTCAGCTTGCCGAACGAATCGCTTCCCACGAGGAGAGCAAAGTTCCGACTCCTTTGGAGCTCGATGAACTCCGCTCCTGGGCGGCTTCCTGGAGTGACAAACTCCTGCAGCTGGAAACCGGTGTTGTCCCCGGCGTGCAAGCAGGTATTTGATGGGAGGAACTGTATGAGAGTAGCATTCGCTTCCAGCGACGGAGTATTCGTATCACAGCACTTCGGACATTCCCGAAGGTTTGTGATAGCAGACATAGATGAAAAATCCTATGAGTATTCATTTGTTGAGGTTCGGGAAAACGATGCGCCCTGCAAATTGGGCGAACACGACGAGGTGAAATTTGAAAACAGCATGGCACTTATCGCTGACTGCAAGGTTCTGTTTGCGGTTCAGGCGGGAAACCACGCAAAGACACGGCTGCAGCTTTCCGGTGTTCAGGTGCTGGAAACCTCGGGGTTTATTGAGGAACTGATTGTTGAATACATAAAGTTCTTAAAACGACCGCTTTTCGGAGGGTTAACACGCAGAGCGGTCATTGACGACCACCCCTGTTTCTCCGCCAAGGCGCACAACACAAAAGGCAGGCTGCATTTGCCGGTAAGCCCGACGTGCAACATCCAATGCCGATTCTGCACCAGAGCAAGGAATACTGATGAAAATCGTCCGGGTGTGGCGGCAGGAGTGCTGAGACCTGATGAAGCCGTCGGCACAGTAAGGAAAGCCTTGGAACTCTGCCCTGAAATTTCTGTTGTGGGAATTGCCGGTCCGGGTGACACATTGGCGAGCGAACACGCAATAGAGGCTTTTCGAAATGTACACGCCGCCTTTCCCCATCTGATAAAGTGCTTGTCTACAAACGGACTTGAATTACCGGGGAAGGCACAGACGTTGTGGGAAATAGGCGTTCGGACAATCACGGTGACGGTCAATGCGGTAACGCCGGAAGTGCTTGTAAAAGTGGTGTCCTGGGTGAAGGACGGACGGGATTTGATCTTTGCACAGCTTACGGGGATCAGGGAGTGTTCGGCTGTCGGAATGATTGTAAAGGTCAATACGGTGCTGATTCCGGGAGTCAATGACTATCACATTGCCGAAATTGCCAAAGCAGTCAAGGAAGCGGGAGCGACAAGGCATAACATCATTCCGCTCATCCCGCAGAATGAGTTTAAGGATATGCTGCCGCCCACCTGTGAGCAGATTGAGCGGGCAAGGCAGGAAGCAGGGCAATATCTTGAGCAGTTTCGGCACTGCAAACATTGCAGGGCTGATGCCTGCGGAATACCGGGCGTAAGTGATGTATCGAAACAACTATATCAAAACCGTGAACTTGAGACATTCTCGCACGGATAAGGAGGGAACATTATGAAATTTGCAAACAGCCTGCCTGAGCTTATCGGGAACACACCTCTTCTGCGTCCTGCAAACTACCTCGCAGCGCATGGGGAAGACAACGCCAATGTCCTGCTGAAGCTGGAATATTTCAACCCGCTCGGAAGTGTCAAGGACAGGATTGCCTTAGCAATGGTAACAGATGCCGAGAACAGTGGCAAATTGCAAAAAGGTTCGACGATCATTGAACCGACAAGCGGTAACACAGGAATCGGAATCGCTTTTGTCGCGGCGGCCCGCGGTTACAAAGTCATTCTGACAATGCCCGAAACAATGAGTGTGGAGCGCCGTAACCTTGTAAAAGCACTCGGCGCAGACGTGGTACTTACCTCTGGAGCGGACGGAATGAAGGGTGCGGTACGCCGTGCCGAGGAGCTGAACGCACAGATTCCAAACAGCATACTGCTTCAGCAATTTGAAAACCCTGCCAATCCCGCTGTTCACTACAAAACTACCGCGGAGGAGATTTGGACGGACACAGACGGCAAAATTGATATTTTTATTGCCGGTGTCGGCACAGGCGGTACGGTCACCGGTGTCGGCAAAAACCTGAAAGAAAAGAATCCGAACATTCGAATCATTGCTGTGGAACCTTTTGAATCCCCTGTTTTGTCAGGCGGTCAGCCGGGGCCGCATAAAATTCAGGGGATCGGTGCCGGATTCGTTCCGCTTGTATACGACGAAGCTGTTATAGATGAAGTTTTTACCGTTCGTTCCGATGAAGCGCTTGAGACTTCGCGGGAGCTCGGCAGAACGGAAGGCCTGCTTGTAGGGATCTCGTCGGGTGCGGCTGCTTTCGCGGCTGCGGCCGTTGCCCGCCGTACAGCGGATAAAGGCAAGCATATCGTGGCAATTTTGCCGGATACAGGCGAGAGGTATTTGTCAACGGTTCTATATCAATATGGAGAGGAGGAAAACAAATAATGTCAGATTTTTTAGAACGTCCGAGAACTGCCTGCGCCCTTGCGGGAGCGCTGTCAGTTATCGGTAATCTGCCGGACGTGATACCAATTGTCCACACAAGCCTTGGATGCGGCGGTAATCTTGCCAACTCCGTCGCTTTTGGGAGCGGATACTTAGGCGGCGGTTACTGCAACGGAGCAGCCGCGCCAAGCACCGGTGTGACGGAAACGGAGATTGTCTTTGGGGGTGTTGACCGTTTGCAGGAACAAATCAAAAACACGCTCGAACTCATAGACGGCAAGCTGTACGTGGTAGCCACAGGGTGTATGACTGAAATGATAGGAGACGACACAGCCGGTGTGGTCAGCGAGTTTCGTGACGAGGGATATCCGATTCTGGCCGTTAGCACACCAAGCTTCAAGGGTGATAGTTATCACGGTTACGACATTGTACTTGACGGTATCTTCAATCAGTTTCTGCCAAAAGCAGAGGAGAAAAATCCGAAGCTCGTGAACATCTTTGGACTTGTGCCCGGTTATGATCCGTTTTTTCGGGGTGACCTTGAGGAAATCGAACGTCTGCTCACCGGTTTGGGACTTGAAGTGAATACTTTTTTCACGCCGGGTCAGACCTTTGAGAACCTGACTTGTGCGCCAAGTGCCGCATTGAATATCGTGCTTTCAAGAGTTTGGGGCGTGGAACTAGCTGAAAAATTTAAGGAACGGCACGGTACGCCCTACTGGGTGACAGATTTACCGATCGGACCCGATGCGACAGATCAATTCCTGACGAAAGTCGCCGAGCGGTTCGGACTTAACGCAGATGCGGCAATCGAAAAAGGCAATCGGGACTTTTACGGTTACTTCGAGCGGACGGCGGACGCATTTTGTGATCAGGACTTAAAGTTCTACGCAATTACGGTAACAAACGCAACCTATGCGATACCACTTGCCCGCTATGTGACGACAGAACTCGGCTGGGTTCATACGGACAGCTTTGTTACCGACAAGCTGCAGGAGGAGCAGCAAACGGCTCTGCAAGGCGATATACCGCTGAAGTTTGCCACGGGTGTGCAGGAAATCGCACGGGCAATTAACACAGAACATCCGCGAAATCGGGCGCAACGATACTTTGATGAGTTGTCGCCGCTGTATATTATCGGCAGTACATTGGAAAAACGAACGGCTGCGGCAAGAGGCGCAAAGCATTTGTCTGTCAGCTTCCCAACTTATGACAGGCTGATCACTGACCGGGGCTATGCGGGTTATCGCGGCGGGCTGCACTTGTTTGAAGATTTAATCGGACAATTGATGTCCGTGAAATCGTAGGAGGTACTTGAATGGGATATTATGAACAAAGCGTACCTCCGGTACGCGACTCCAGACTTAAAATCGGCGACAGCTATGCCGGTCATGCCTGCGACTTGGTAAACTGCGCACGAGAAGGCTGTCTGCTTCAAAAAGGCCGCGGCTTTTGGCAGGCAAACTCCTGCCAGATGGCTCTTTCCCTGATGATGGCAACGACAGTTGAAAACTCCGTTATCGTTATGCACGCTCCGGGCGGCTGCGGTGCGCTTCTGCACTCTCTCTCGGTGCAGGCGGCAAAAGGAAAAGGTGTTCGAGGGAAGCCCTCCGCACCTACCCCCTGGCTTTCTACAAATCTTACGGAAGCGGATGTGATCGGCGGCGGAGAAAAGAAACTGCGGGAAACAATCGAATCTGCCGACCGTGAGTTTAGACCGGAGATTATTTTTGTAGTCGTGACTTGCGCGCCGAGTATTATCGGCGATGATGTCGAGGAGGTGGTCAGGCAAGCGCGTTCGTCTGTTTCGGCGGACGTAGTAAGCCTTCACTGTCCGGGATTTCGAAGCCGTGTTGTAGCAACCGCATACGACACGTTCTACCACGGCATATTACGCGGATTAAATCTTTCACCCAAACCGTGGGTGGATTTCAGACCGCTCCCCGAAGGCTGCCCGGACAATGAGCTTGCGGAAAAAAAGTACCGGTACCAAAAGAGCCGTACGGTCAATGTTTGGAACGCAACAAGCATCGGCGTGGCAGATGAAAAGGAAGTTGAACGTCTACTCACCGCTTTGGGGCTGAAAGTCCGCTTCTTTGCCGAATATTCCTCCCGTGACGAACTGCGCCTTGTCACGGAGGCGGGCCTGAACGTCAGTATGTGCAATGTCCATGACGACTATATGCTGAAATATCTTAAGGAGAAATTTAAAATGCCTTATTTAATAGCGGGAATGCCCATAGGCTTCAGGCACACAAGAAAGTGGCTGATCCAGATTGCCGAACACTTTGGATTAGAAAAAGAGGCTGCCGCTCTTGCCGACTATGAGGAGGGTCTGGCACAGAAAGCCATTGAACCGTTTATTGAACAGGTAAAAGGCAAAAGTGTCCTGATATGCGGAGGAGTTGTTCGCGTAGGTTCGGAAGCCACGACACTTTCAGAACTTGGATTCCATGTGCTGGGCATACGTGCCTACCACTACGACGAAGGAGCGGAACCGGTTTTTGATGATCTGGATGAAAATTTGCCCGATACACCGGTTGCTGTCAGCAATCAGTTGTTTGAGATGACGCACCAGATTAAAACGCTGAAACCTGATCTCGTTATCTCTCACAACGGTACACAGGGATATATCGCCAAACTGGGCGTCCCTTCCATTCAGCTATTTAATGCAGACGGTTTGTTCTTTGCCTACAATGGAATATACCAAATTCTGCGGCGCATCGTGTTCGAGTTCAAGAACACTTCGTACCGCGACCGGCTCTCACGGCACATTACGCTGCCGTACAAACAAAGTTATTTTGAAGGCGATGCCTTCAAGTATATCAAAAACTAAATTATAAAAGGAGAATCATTATGAAACGTTTATTCACACTTGTTCCCGCCGTTATCCTCTCGCTTTCGCTTGCGGCTTGCGGCAGCACCACTGAAACAGGAAGCACTCCGGCTGTATCCGATCCCCCTGCGCAAACGCAGGCAGAGATTGAAGAAGAGGCGTGGAAAAAAGAACCTGCTTACGGCACAACAATTCATGTTGGCTATGACGGCGGACTTTGCCAGGCGGCAATTCCTCTTGCGTCTCTCAAAGGGTACTTTGAGGAGGAAGGTCTGGATGTGGAACTTACTAAATCAGGTGACGGTACACAAGCGGCAGTCAGTGCCGCACTAGCCGGCGGTAAAATTGATACCACCGCAGGGATGATTGCGGGCTGGCTGAAACCTGTTACAAATGGCGTTGACTTACGCTTCACCGTAGGACTTCATACAGGCTGCTCCTCTGCGTTTGTGCTTGCCGACTCTGACATCACAGGCTTTGCGGAGGGTCAGACGGTTGGTTTTGCGGGCGGTATCGGCGGCGTTCACAACAACATAGGTCTGGTGTTTGCCGCTCGTGAGGGATTCACGCAGGATCAGCTCGTTTGGAAGGATTTCGGCGATGCCTCCGCACTTCTCGGTGTGCTTCAAAACGGTGAGGCTGACGTAGTTGTCCTCGGAGACCAATTGGCTGAAAAGTGGGTAAAAGAGGGTACGGTGAAACGTATCTACTCGCAGCACGAAGGAAAATTTGAAAACGACGCTTGCTGTGTACTTTCCATTCGCGGCGAATTCTATGATGCCAATCCAATTACCTCAAAGAAAGTCAGCCGTGCGATTTATCAAGCTGCAAAGTGGATTGATGAAAGCGACGAACACAAGCAGGAGGCGGCACAGCTGCTGATTGACAATGGTCACATTGCAGGTACAGCCGATTTCGCTGTTTCGCTGATGAAAATGTTCAAGTTCGGTCTTGATACCGAAACAACTGAAAAGTCAATTTATACCGCGGTCGATGAGTATAAGCAGTTAGGCATCATTGATCAGTCGATCAATGCCGAAGATGTGAAGCAGCAAATTTGGAAACCACTTGACCTTGATTAAAAATCAATATTCCGCATCGCCGTTGTGACAGGCGGCGATGCGAAAAAACCATAGAAGGAAGATCGTTATATGAAAGATAATCTAACCGCTTGGGAACTGAAACAAATAGAGGCAAAACCGCAGACGTTTAAGTCTAAGCTATTTAATAGGCTTGTGAGTTTTTTGCCTGTACTTACGGCTTTGCTTGTGCTTTTGCAATATAAATTTATTCCCGACAAAAAGGTTCTAATTTCGTTCAAAGTATACGAGCCGACTAATTTATACGCGTATTTTATCGGCTTTTTCCTTGCCGCATTTATCATTATGTTCACTATCGCGCTCTGTTCAAAGAAAGTATACGAAAAATGGCGCAGCGCCTCCCCGTTATTGACGGCGGTATTTTTACTCCTCCTGGCCTATGACTTTGCAACACTGAAAGCAAGATTGCTCCATGTCACGTACTTCCCGGCTATTGATGACATACTGAATGCGCTCATTACGGAGCGGGAACAGCTTTGGATCAACTTTTGGCATTCGATGATTTTATTGTTTACGGGGTATTTTTCGGGTGTGGCTGCAGGACTGATTTGCGGAATACTTTCGGGATATATCAAGAAGGTACGGTATTGGGTAATGCCGTTAATTAAGGTTTTAGGCCCCATTCCCTCCAATACATGGCTGCCGATCATCCTTGTTTTGCCGTTTATCTCTCTTTTTCAGGGTGCGGTGTTTATCATTGCTCTCGGTGTATGGTATCCTGTAACAATGACAACTATGAACGGTGTGATTAATATTCCCGCACATAATTACGAAGTGGCAAAAACCTTCGGTGTCGGCAGGCTGAAAATGATATACAAGATTGCGATACCCGCTTCATCGCCGTTTATATTCCAGGGACTTACACAGGGGATGAGCATTGCCTGTACGGTACTGCTGATAGCCGAGATGATGGGTGTTGAGGCAGGTGTTGGCTGGTATATCAACTGGCAGCGCGGCTACGCGGACTTTGCAAAAGTGTATGCGGCAATCATTATTCTCTGCCTGACTTTTTTTGCGGTGAATACAATTCTGAACACGATTAAAAACAGAGTTCTTCGTTGGCGGGAGGATAAAGTATGAGTATAAAGATAGAAAACATAACGAAAATCTTCGCAAGGCAAACAGAAGAGGGAACGCTTACCGCGCTTGACGACATCAACCTCGAAATCAATGATGGAGAGTTTATCACGCTTCTGGGGGCGAGCGGCTGCGGAAAGTCTACGCTGCTTCGCATCATTGCCGGACTTGAAGTACCTACAAAAGGCGATGCGTTATTTAACGGCAGGAAAATCAACGGCACAAGCCCGAAGCGCGGGCTTGTGTTCCAGGAGCACACCCTGTTTGCCTGGCTGACCGTCAGACAAAATATTGAGTTTGCCGTAAAAGCAACAAAAAAATTAACCGGTAAAGCTGTAATAGACAACTGGCTTGAAGTAGCGGGGCTGACAGAGTTTGCAAATAACTTTCCGCATCAGCTGTCGGGCGGTATGCGTCAACGGGCCGCGCTCGTCAGGGCATTGGCTGTTTCGCCGGAAGTGCTGCTGTTGGACGAACCGCTCGGCGCGCTCGACAGCTTTACCCGTATGAATTTACAAGACGAGCTGATACGGCTCTGGAAAGCGCGTGACAACACAATGGTGATGGTGACGCACGACATAGATGAAGCAATTTATTTAAGTCAGCGAATCGTTGTGATGTCGCCCCGTCCGGGCAGAATCGCCCGCATACTCGAAGTGCCTATGAGTTACCCGCGGAACCGTGCGGCAGGTGATTTCACGGCACTGAGGGCACAGATATTGAAACTTATGGATTTTGCACGGGATGTAGAGGAGGAGTACACGATTTAATCGGAGGTCTGTTAAGAGCGGGATTGTCTTTGAAAGACACATTATTCCATTCGGTTGCCACACGGTTACATGGATGAATTGAAGATAATAAGATATAGTCAATACGTAAGGTGACAAAATAATCTACATTTGTAGGAGGGAAACCATGAAAAAGAAGATAATAGGTATGCTTCTTTGTACGGCATTGGCGATATCCATGTTAGCGGGATGTGGCAGCACTAATACATCTACAGAGGAGTCGGCAGAGGAAAGCAGTGCCGTATCGGAGGCACCGGAAGAAGTAAAAGAAGAAGTATCTGAAGGTACAGACGTTGAACCGGTTACAATCAGCTACGCATGCTGGGATTCTAATCAGGCGAATTTGATCAGGACAATGGCGGACGAATTTGAAACTGAAAATCCCGATATTAAGATTGATATACAAGTAAACGGCTGGAGTGACTATTGGACAGCGCTGGAGGCCGCCGCAACGGGAGGAAGTCTTCCCGACACTTTCTGGATGCACTCCAATAATATCTATTATTATGGATCCAACGGACAGCTGCTTGATTTGAATGACTATATTGAAGCAAGCGCGGATGTGGATCTGTCCAATTATCCTGAAGGGCTGAATCATATCTACAATATTGACGGCGCACAGTATGCGGTGCCAAAGGATTATGATACGATTGCACTCTGGTATAATAAGACATTGTTTGATGAAGCCGGAATATCTTATCCGGATGAGACATGGACATGGGATGATATGAAGGAAGCGGCAAAAAAGCTGACAAAAGATGACGGCTCTCAGTATGGTTTCTGCGCCGGCTTACATAATCAGGAAGGCTATTACAACTTTGTCTATCAAAATGGCGGAGAAATTATCACTGCTGACAAGAAGTCAGGCTATGCAATGGAGAAGACGATTGCGGGTATCGATGAGTATTTCAGCTATGTTTGGGAGGGATTATCCCCTGAAATTTACGATGACCAGGCGCGTGCGGAGGCAATTCAGAACGGGCAGTGTGCGATGGGACTATTCGGATCATGGAATCTTTCGGGGTTTGCTTCTACGGACTTCATGAAGGAGAATTTTGATTGTGCGGTGCTCCCGATGTCTAACGATGGAGGCAAGTCTTCGATCTTTAACGGTCTGGGTAATGCGATAGCGGCAAATACGGAGCATCCGGAGGAGGCTTGGAAGTGGGTGGAGTATCTGAGCAGCGAAAAGGGTCAGATTCGTCAGGCAGAACTCGGAATTGCCATCTCCGCATTCAACGGTACGGCTGATAAGTTTTCCGAGGCATATCCGATGTTCAATACGCAGTGCTATATCGATATGGTGGATTACGCACAGATTCGTCCTTATTCCAATCAGACGAGTATCTGGGAGGATAAGGCATATGAGCTGCTTAAGGGAGCCTATGCGGGAGACGAGGACATTACGGAAGCATGTACCAAAACGGCTGAAATGATGGATGACGCACTGAGCGCAGAATAACAATAAAAATTCAAAGAACATACTCCCACGCTGATCAGCTGTATCGGTGCCGTGTGGGAGTATGTTCATGAACTGAAAAGGACAGGCGATCTATTCGTTTTACCAGTATGAACCGGGGAGTTGAGGCTATATGAAGAAGAAAGTATGCCTGAAGGCAGGAAAGAAAACTGTAAATGAATGGCTGTGGGGGTGGGGGTTGACAGCGCCTACAATTATCGGTTTGATCGTGCTGAATATTATTCCGATTTTTGAAACACTGTATTTAAGCTTTTTTAAAAGCGGTGCTTTTGGAAAAGGAAATATTTTCATTGGTCTGGATAATTATAAAAGAATGGTTCAGGATGCACAGGTTTGGTGTGCGGTAAGGAATACGATCGCTTATACGGTTATTGTGGTTCCCGTAACAATCGTAATTGCAATGCTGCTTGCTGTTTTTCTAAATGGACGGATCAGAGGAAAAGGGGTCTATCGGACCATTTATTTTGTGCCGATGGTGGCTGCGCCCGCGGCTGTGACAATGGTCTGGAGGTGGCTTTACAATTATCAGTATGGACTGATAAATCATATCCTCGACGCGATTGGCTTCGAAAAAATAAACTGGATCGACAATCCCAAAGCAGCATTATTTTCAGTATCCATCATAGGAATCTGGAGCACGGTCGGATACAGCATGGTATTGCTTTTGGCCGGTCTGCAGGAAATTCCGCGGGATTACTATGAAGCATCCGACATTGACGGTGCAAGTGCAGCCAGACAATTTTTCAGCATTACGCTTCCTCTTGTTTCACCGACGCTTTTTTTTGTCCTCGTGACAAGCATCATTTCGGCAATGCAGGTGTTTGACGTTATTTACATGATGATTGATGTAACAAGTCCTTCCTATGATCATACGGTATCGCTTGTTTATCTGTTCTACAACCACTCCTTTAAGTATTCGGATAAAGGCTATGCCTCCGCAATTGTTATGTTGTTACTGGTTGTTATTATGATAATTACTGTCATTCAGAATAAGCTCCAGTCAAAATGGGTGAATTATATGTAGGAGGAGAATGTCATGAAAAGAAATAGCAGTGCGTTACGGATATTACTGCATGCGGTTCTGATTCTCGGTGCGTGCGTAATGATTTTGCCCTTTGCGTGGATGATTCTTACGTCTTTAAAGACAGTGAGCGAGACGACATCCATGAATCCGTTTGTATTCTTTCCGGCAAAGCTGCAATGGGAAAATTTCTCGGCAGTTATTCAACAGAATAATTTTATCAGGTTGTATTTTAATACGTTTTCGATGATGCTGATCCGCATTGCATGCGCGGTCATGTTCAGCGCTATGGCAGCCTATGCGTTTGCGCGGCTATCCTTTCCCGGCAAAAATTTTTTATTCGGTCTTGTACTGTTTCAGATGATGGTGCCGGTGCAGATATTCGTCGTACCGCAATATCTGATGATAGATAAAATGGGTATGAGAAATACGGTGTTTGCACTTGTGTTTCCCGGACTTGTAAGCGCATTCGGCACTTTTTTGCTGAAGCAGTTCTTTATGGGTCTGCCAAAGGAACTGGAGGAATCGGCCAGACTGGATGGCTGTAATATCGGGCAGACATTTATCAGAGTCATGCTGCCTCTGGTAAAGTCAGGTCTTGTGGCATTAGCAATCTTCACGGCTCTGTTTTCGTTTAAAGATCTTATGTGGCCGCTTATTGTAAACACGAATTCAGATGCGGCAACGCTTTCTTCCGCGCTTGCGAAAATTTCAAGCGCCTATTCCGTGAATTATCCGCAGCTGATGGCCGCCGCAGTGCTTGCTATCTGGCCGATGATACTTTTGTACATCATTTTTCAAAAACAATTTATTGAAGGAATTGCGACATCAGGAGGAAAGTTATAATGGCGATTGTCTACACAAAGCAGTCCGGAGAGTTCCACTTATATAACAAAGATATCAGCTATGTTATCAAGATTCTGGACAATAATCAGTTGGGAAATTTATACTATGGAAAGAGAATCGATCATAAGGAGAGCTTTTCTTATCTGTTGGAGGGCGGAATGCGTGCATTGGCTGTATATACCAAGGAGGGGGATTATTATATGAGTCCCCAATATACAAAAATGGAGTATCCGTGTGCCGGTACAGGGGATTTTCGGGAGCCTGCATTTGAAATAAGACAGGAAAATGGCAGCAGGATTGTGTATTTTGAGTATAATTTTCATAAAATATATAAAGGAAAGCCTAAATTGGAGGGCTTGCCTGCGGTATATGTGGAGTCTGAAAATGAGGCGGACACATTGGAACTGATACTGCGTGATAAGCTGACCGGTATAGAATGCATACTGAGCTACACCATCTATCTTACATACCCGGTTATCACCCGCAGTGTCAGATTCGTTAATGGAGGACAGGAAAAAATTTTTCTGGAAAGAGTGCTTAGTGCAAGTGTGGATCTCCCCGATTCGGAATATGAAATGATTCATCTTTCCGGAGCATGGGCAAGAGAAAGACATGTAAAGGAAAGAAAACTTGAACAGGGGATACAGGGCATTGGCAGCCGGCGGGGAGCCAGCAGTGCGGAGCACAATCCGTTTATTGCGTTAAAACGTCCCAATACGGATGAGCACAACGGAGAGGTATTTGGGTTCAGCCTGATCTATAGCGGAAATCATATGGAGCAGGTTGAAGTAGATACCTGCAATATGACCAGAGTGCAGCTCGGAATTCATCCGGAGGGATTTTCCTGGATGCTGCTTCCGCAGGAACATTTTCAAAGTCCGGAGGCGGTTTTTGTATATTCTGATCAGGGGCTGGGAGGCATGAGCCGCACTTTTCACCAGTTATACAGAAAGCGTTTAGTAAGAGGCTGCTGGAGGGATCGGGTGCGCCCGCTTTTAATAAATAACTGGGAAGCGACCGGACCGGATTTTACGGAGAAATCCATATTGGCAATCGCAGGCACTGCCGAGGAACTCGGAATTGAATTGTTTGTTTTGGATGACGGATGGTTCGGAGAAAGAAATGATGACAAGGCTGGTCTGGGAGACTGGTATGTGTCGAACCATGCAAAGCTCCCGGGCGGAATTGCCGGGCTTGCAAAAAAAATTAATGAAATCGGAATGGAATTTGGATTGTGGTTTGAACCTGAGATGGTGAATCGGAATTCGGATTTGTTTCGGAAAAATCCTGACTGGATTTTATGTGTGCCGGGCAGAGAACCGTCGCCCAGCAGAAACCAGTATGTATTGGATTTCAGCAGAGAAGAGGTCGTCGAGTATGTTTATTGCCTTATGGAGGATATTCTCAGAAGTGCTGCTGTATCATACGTGAAATGGGATATGAATCGATATATTACCGACTGCTATTCTGCCGCAAAAGAGCCGGATGAGCAGGGAAAGGTGCCGCATCAGTATATATTGGGCTTATATAAGTTACTTGAACGTCTTATCACAGAATTTCCTGCTGTTTTGTTTGAATCTTGTTCGAGCGGCGGAGCAAGGTTTGATCCGGGGATGCTGTATTATACACCGCAGATATGGACAAGCGATAATACGGATGCGATGGAAAGAATCAAAATTCAATACGGAACTTCGTATGTTTATCCCCTTTCCAGTATGGGCGCACATGTATCGGAGGTACCGAATCAGCAGACAGGGCGTATGACACCTCTGCAGACAAGGGCAAATGTGGCTGTTTTTGGTACTTTCGGATATGAGCTTGATCTGAATCAATTAACGGTACAGGAACGCCAAATGGTAAAAGAACAGATTGAATTTGTGAAAGAACATAGGGAGCTGATTCAAAGCGGGGATTTCTATCGTCTGCAAAATCCCTTTGAGGGTAATGTCTGTGCATGGATGGTAGTTGGTGAATGCGGCTGTGAGGCTTTGGTTGGTTGCTATATTATGACAGGTGTACCAAACGGTCCGTGGATGCGTCTGCACCTTCAGGGACTCACGCCCGGCGGGAGGTATGCCATAAACGGCAGGGGAGATGAACTATTCGGAGGAGACGAGCTGATGAATGCGGGAATGGTCATCCGTCTTTCTGATATGTGTATGCATCAGGGAGACTATGTCTCTGCGGTGTATCATCTCAAAAAGATCCGATGATCGGTTCGCTCATATGTGGGTACTTCGATACTGGCTCGGAGAGATTCCAAATGCCTGCTTGAATATTTTAGAGAATGCATAAGGATCCGGATATCCAACGGAATAGGCAACATGCTGTATAGGGATATCCGGATTTACCAGCAACTGCTTTGCCTTGTTCATTCGATAAAAAATTAAATATTCCTGAGGGCTGTAATTGGTGGCTCTTTTAAAGATCTTGCTCAGATAAGATCTATCCAGACCGCAGTAGTCAGCAATATCCTGTACTTTGACAGGATCGTTATATTTATTGGTAATATAGTCTATTGTCAGCTTAATATATCGAAGCGTGTTGTCACGCTCATTTTCTTCAGGCACTCTGGAAGTGTTGTCTATCATATACTGAAACAGTCTGTACAAATTTCCGATACATTCAAATTCTTCGTTATAGTGATACAAAATATCCATAATGCACAGCTCCAAATGCTCACAAAGATTTTTAGGTACGAAAACAGGGTGATGCTTTGTGATTCCTGCTCTGTGCAGAAGATCCACCACCTTTTGCCCGTTGAAATGAATCCAGACATAATTCCACGGATTAGCCTTGCTGCCTTCGTAATAGGTCAGCAGATTAGGGGGAGTAATAAATGCCTGCTTTTCGGTGATTTGAAAGGCCCGATCGTCCAGATACAGAGTGCCTTCGCCGCTGATAATATAATGAAGCACATAATTCTGACGTATAATTGGGCCAAAGCTGTATCCGGCCGCGCACTTTTGACAGCCAACTTCAAATAGATTCAGATCTTCATAGGAATCATAATTCACAAAGTAGCATTCATCATAATGCTTGCCCATATACAGTACCTCATTTCGACGGGATATTATTCTGACCAAATTATATCATAGATGTAATCAGCACGAAAGAAAACGTTGACAGAAAGCTATCTGTTTGTTATATTAAGGCTGGTTAGTTAAGACTAACCAACATGTCCCTAAAGATGAAAATCAACAAACAGTTATCAGGAATGCATTCATAAAATAGGAGATCATAATGATGAAACAAGAAAATGGTATCAAAACGGGTATGGCACGTCTGCTGGAGCTGGCGGCTACGAAAAAGCCTCTCATGATCAGCTCTGTGATTTTGTCGTCGCTGGCATCGGTTGCCAGCTTTATTCCTTATGTTTCAATCTATCTGATGGTGAAGGAGCTTCTGCAGGTATGGCCCAATGCGGATGCACTTGATCCGGGGATTGCCGTGTATTACGGTGGTCTCGCTTTCGGCGGGGTCGTACTGAATATTCTGCTTTATTTCGGGGCACTTGTCTGTTCCCATCTGGCTGCTTTCGGCACGCTGTATGAGCTTAAGATCAATTTTGCCACGCATCTGGCAAAGGTTCCGCTTGGCTTTCATGTGATCGTCGGAAGCGGAAAATTAAGAAAAATTATGGACGAAAATATTGAAAAAATAGAAGAGTTTATCGCCCATCAACTCCCGGATATCGTGGCGGCATTTGTAGCGCCGGTCGTTATGATGATAATACTCCTGGCAGTAGACTGGAGGCTTGGTCTGGCAGCCATGGCAGGGGTTGTTGTTGCATTTGGAATTCAAATATCGCTTTATGGAAATGAAGGCGCAAAAAAAATGATGGATCAGTATCAGAAATCACTGGAGAATATGAATAATGCTTCCGTAGAATACATAAGAGGAATTGCTGTGGTAAAGGCTTTCAAGCAAACAGTCTACTCCTTCCGGAGACTTCATGATACGATCAAGGAATATACCAGCATGGTAATCCCCTATACACTCAGCTGGGAAAATGCTTTTTCACTTTTTACGACACTGATTAACAACATCTATTTATTTATTCTTCCCGCAGGGATTTTAATCGGAATGAAAACCTCGGATTACACAGGCTTTGCCGCAAAGATGATTTTCTATTTGATTTTTGTTCCGGCCATTGCAGGTATTTTAATGAAGGTGATGTATGTGAATTCTAACGGCATCCGTATTTTGAACGGAGTGGAGGCAATGGACAGTCTTTTGGCCGAGGCGGTGCTGCCACAGCCGTCTGATCCTCAAAGTGTTAAAAGCTACAACGTAGAATTTCAGAATGTATCATTTGCATACGACAAATCAATAGAAACAAAAGCGCTGGATGGTGTGTCATTTGCTGCAAAGCAGGGAGAGGTTACGGCAATTGTCGGAGCCTCCGGCGGCGGCAAGAGTACGGTTGCACATCTGATTCCGCGTTTTTTCGATGTGACGGAGGGAGCCATCCTGCTTGGCGGAGTGAATGTGAAAAATATGAAAACGTCCTATCTGATGGAGCAGGTAAGCTTTGTCTTTCAGGATGTGTTTTTATTTAAACAAAGCATTAAGGACAATATTCGTTTAGGGAATCCGAGTGCGAAAGACGAGCAGATCATAGAGGCTGCCAAAGCCGCTCAATGCCATGAATTTATCTTAAAATTGCCAAAAGGCTATGATACTGTCATCGGAACAAAGGGTGTACATTTAAGCGGGGGTGAAAAGCAAAGAGTTGCAATCGCCCGCGCAATCGTAAAGAATGCGCCGGTAATTGTGCTGGATGAGGCGACAGCCTTTGCAGATCCCGAGAATGAGCATTTGATTCAAAAAGCCTTTGAGAAACTGATGCATCAAAAAACAGTGGTGATTATTGCACACCGGCTGTCCACCGTCAGGAGTGCCAATAAAATTATTGTGATGGATGCAGGAAAGGTACTGGAAGAAGGGACACATGAAGAATTGCTCTCCCGGAAGGGCAAATATGCATTGATGTGGCAGACTTACAATGAAACTGCCAGCTGGACCATGAAAGGAAAGAGAGGGACCGTAAATGCCTGAAAAGAAAAAACTGTCTTGGCTGCAGGATTCGCTGATGCTGACCGATAAGGGCTATATTGATTTAAAAAAGGCGATTGCTGCCTGCACGATGACCAACTTTTCCATGATGCTTCCTACAATTGTGATGCTTCAGGTTATTATGGAGCTGATTAAACCGTTTACCGGAGAGACGCTTTCCTGGAATAAACTCTGGATTCTGTTCGGTATGGGAATTGCGGCGGCACTGGTTGTATTTTTCTGCAATAAGAATGACTACAAAAAAACCTATATTGTATCTTATCTGGAAAGCGAAAATGCCCGGACTTCAATGGCAGAGCATATTCGAAAGCTTCCAATGAGTGTATTTAACTCTAAGGATATTTCGGAGCTGACAACAAATTTGATGGGAGATGTGGCAACTACGGAGCATGTATTGAGTCATATCTATCCGCAGCTGTTTTCCAATGCCATAACGATTACCGTTATCTGCATTATGATCGCCCTTTTTGACTGGCGTATGGCACTGGCTATCTTTATATCCGTGCCGATTGCATTTTTGATCATTATCGGAAGCCGAAGACTGCAGAGGAAGCTTGGAAAAAAGCACGTGGATGCAAAGCTGGACGCTTCCGAACAGGTTCAGGAATATATTGAGGGTCTGAAAGTGATAAAGGCCTGCAACATGGACGGAGAGCACTTCGAAAGGCTGGAAAACGCCCTTCGAACCATGCGGAATCTGGCGATTAAATTTGAGTTCGGCACAGGCGTTTTTGTGACCGGTGCGCAGGTTGTGCTGCAGGGAGGTGTCGGGCTGACGGTATTTGCGGGCATTACTTTGCTGACAGGAGGACAGATAGAACTGATTCCGCTGCTGATGTGTCTCTTAATTGTTACCCGGATCTATGGTCCGATTCAGACCGAGCTTACCCTGCTTCCGGAACTTTTGTATCATCAGATTGCGATCAAGCGGATGCGTACACTGATGAGCATTTCGCCGATGGAAGGGGTTGAAACACCGATAGAAGAGTTTACCATTCGTTTTGAAAATGTCAACTTCAGCTATCATACCGGGGGAGAGGAAACGATAAAAAATGCAACCATATCGATGATGCCCGGAGAAATCACGGCCCTTGTGGGTCCTTCCGGAAGCGGAAAGAGTACGCTGTCCCGCCTGATAGCGAGGTTTTGGGATGTGGATCAGGGGCGGATTACAATTGGCGGGGTCGATATTAAAACATTGGATCCGGAGCATTTGATGTCTTATATGTCATTTGTATTTCAGGATGTGGTACTGTTTAATGACACCATTTATAATAATATCCGGATCGGAAATATGGATGCTACACGGGAGCAGGTAATAGAGGCCGCAAGACTGGCGAGATGTGAAGAATTTATAGATAAGCTGCCGGGAGGGTATGATACGGTTCTGGGTGAGAACGGAAGCACGTTGTCGGGAGGAGAACGCCAGCGTTTGTCTATTGCAAGAGCACTATTGAAAAATGCGCCGATTGTACTGCTGGATGAGGCAACAGCCTCCCTTGATCCGGAGAGCGAGTCCTTTATTCAGCAGGCAATCAGTAAACTGATAGAAAATAAGACGGTGATTGTAATTGCACATCGGCTGCGTACCATTGTGGATGCCGATAACATTATTGTAATGGATGAAGGAAAGGTTGTCGAACAGGGAACACATCAGGAGCTGGTCGTTAAAAAGGGCCTGTATAACCGGTTGTATACCATTCAGCAGGAAAGTCTTGGCTGGAGTATCTAAAGCAGTTAATAGTTTCAATTGTAAATGGAAATCCAGTTATTCTGAAAAACGAAAATAAAATATCGAAAAACAATAAAATTATATTGACAATCAAAGAACAGAGGTATATGATAAACCCATCAGAGGGGCCTCTGTTTTTTGTTGCATAGAAAATTTCCTATGCTGGAAATGATAGATACAGCTGCGCGTGCGGAATAAAATTGTGCTCTTTTTAGGAGGAAACAAATGGAACGGATAAAAAGGTTTTTCAATAAAGTGTTCAATGACAGTAAGGAAATGTTTAGAAAGCTTCCGGTCACACTGGTTTTGGTATTTTCGGCAACTTTGTATAATTTAGTTGTCTGCGATCCGGTAAATGAAATCATTCATAGTGATTGGATCTTTCTGACGCTGGTATTGTTCTGTTTTAGTGCCGCGTTTGCCGAAAGCCTTTTTCCGAATGGATGGTCCGCAAAGAAAATAATCTGGCTCGGTGCTTCGGCACTATCAGCATTTTTTACTGTGATTGGGACATTTGAGAATTATCTCAGGCTTTTTAGTCCGGCCCGGGATATAAATGTCCGGCCTGAATGGCCGGCAGAAAAGATGACTGCATATTGCCTTATTTTTTTTATATTGATTTTGTACTGTAATTTCAAAAGAACCGGATTGTCTTTTCCGGAATATTTGCTGCGGATCAGTACGAGGCTGATGCAGATCGCAATTGTATTTTTTGTTCTGCTGGTAGGAATGTATCTGTTGGAGGCTGCCTTTTCCATATTGATTCTGGCAAATGAAGATTACAGATTTACCTTTAGGATTTTTATACTGCTGACCGGCTTTTATTATGTACCAAACAGCTTATTGTGTATTTTGGAGGCAAAGGAGGAAGCGGGAATGTTTTTCCGCGTGCTTGTGAAATATGTGCTGCTTTGCATGACGCTGGCCGGATTTGGCATTATCTATGGTTATATGCTCAGAATTTTGATCTTGAGAGAAATTCCGTCGAATGAGATATTTGGGATTTTAACGGTACTGTTTTGTATCGGAATGCCGGTATCCTTGATGTGTATGGCGTATGACAGGGATACCCTCCTGCAGAAGGCGGCGTATGTTCTGCCATATGTATATGCACCGTTTCTGTTGCTGCAGTGCTACGCGGTCGGCGTGCGCATTATGGAATATGGGATGACGCCCTCCAGATATGCAGGGGTGGCAATGATTGTATTTGAGGCTGTTTATATCCTCCTGTTTTTAAAAATGCGTGAAAAAATAGAACGATTGCTGCTTGTTATGGGAGGAATGATCATGATTGCGGTATTCCTGCCGGGCGTTAACCGGAATAGTGTTTCCCGGTACTTTCAAGGAAAAGTAATTACAGGCTATTTTGCGGGAGAAAGCTGGAAATGGGGGGAAAGAGAGAGTGTCAGAATCAGGGGCGCGTACAGTTATCTTTCCAATATGAAGGATGGGGAAGAATATCTTGATCAGATTATGACACCGGAGCAAAAGGAACAGATTGTCACTTTATATATTACTTCTGAAGAGCGGGAGGAGAGAGCGGTCAGCGGCTATTGGGATGTTCTGAAGGAATTGGATGTGACCGGCTACGGAAAGCTGTATCAGTTTACGGCCAGACATAGTATCAGTGATAAGAAGGATCTTTATTTTGAAAAATCGGAAATTGATCTGGGCAATCTGGAGGCAAAATATAATCACGCCAACGGCAATGAGGATTCTCTGGTGCTCGATCTGAGGAATACGGTGTCGGCTTATATTGATCAGCGGCAGGAATATGGAGATAACAGCTATAATTATACGATCATTTCAGATAAAGACTTTATTCAGACCGATCAGGATACCCGGGTTATGATTGAAAGCATTAACATCACTTACCGAAAAAACACCTATGAGGTGACGGATTTGTCGATAGAAGGCTATGTGCTGCGAAGATGAAGGCGGGAAATTTATAAGATTAATTAATTCGGGAGGAATTGTAATGAAAAGTGACAAAGAGAAGGATAAGGTGGCGGTTTTTACGAAGGTGATGCTGGACTTTATGTTCTATGGAGGAATCCTGCTGTGTCTGCTGCTGCCGGTTGCTGTCAGAATCGTATCGTCATTTTATGATAACTTTGAAAGATATTATGTGCAGGTTGTTATTTTATACTTTATAAATGGGATTCTGGCTCTTTTACTTGTGAATGAACTGCGTAAAATGTTTCGTACGGTACTGAAGGATGATTGCTTTGTAATGGAAAATGTGATCAGTCTGCTGCGTATGGGAATCTATGCATTTTGTATTGCAGCAGTGTCGGCAGTCAGACTCTTGTTTTATATAACACCCGCTATGCTTCTTGTTATTCTCGTATTCATTGTGGCGGGATTTTTCAGTATTGTCCTTTCCGGTGTGTTCGATAAGGCAGTGACATACAAGCTGGAAAACGATTTGACAATTTAGAAGGTTGGATACGGAAAGGAGGACACAGAAAGTGGGCATTGTCGTAAATTTGGATGTCATGATGGCAAAACGGAAAATGGGATTGACGGAACTGGCTAATGAAGTTGATATTACGATGGCAAACCTGTCAATCTTAAAAAATAATAAAGCAAAGGCCGTGCGGTTTTCTACGCTGGAGAATATTTGCAAGGCATTGGGCTGCCAGCCGGGAGATCTGCTTGAATATGTGGAAGAGGAGGAAAATAAAAATGGAGAGCAATAAAATAACAGATGAAATGAAAAAGGCCATGGAAGAAAAGGTGGTCATCAATGAGGCGGCATTGGATCAGGTTTTTGGAAATTTAATGAAGGAAGCAAAAAGGAAGAACAGTATTGCCCTGCATTACAAAACAATAGCATTGACTACATTGGTCTATGCGATTTTTTATACATTTTGCCTCTATAAAAATCTGACCGGAATCACATTTCCGCTTTTTATTATAGGAAGCTACTGTTATTTAATTTTTTGCATGAAGCGAATGGAAATACCCGTGAAAAAAGATGCGGTTACTATTTTTGAATTTGTGTGCTCGGTCCTGCTCGGTATTTCCACATTTTGTACGGACAGTACCCCGATACAGATCTTTAATTTTATCGGTTTTCTGCTGCTGCTTGGCAGTTTTATGCTGCACCAGTTTTATGATGACTGTCAATGGGGCTTTAGCAAGTATTTAGGGGCTTTGGCTTTTACCGCGCTTTGTACCGTCGGCCATTTATTTGATCCGATTGTAGACTTTAATGCCTACAGAGAACAGAAGAAGGTGCCGAAAACAGAGGAGGAGCCGGAAAAGCCGCACAAAGGGAAATATGTATTTTATGGAATCTTGGTTTTGATTCCGCTGCTGGCAGTCGTGGTTGCTTTATTATCCTCGGCAGATTTGGTGTTTCACGATATGCTCAGCCATTTATATATAGAGATTGTTGTGCCGGAGCATATCTGGGGAATCTTCTTTCTTACATTATTTGCTTTTTTTGCAGCGTACTGCTTTCTGGCTGCGGTAGTAAACCGGCATGTGGAGGAGGGCGTACGTAATAAAAGAGTAGGGGAGCCGATTCTTGCGATTACAGTGACTTCCGTAATGGCCGTTATTTATTTCTTATTCAGCATGATCCAGATTGTTTATCTGTTTGGCGGAGGTCTGACACTCCCGGAGGGCTACACCTATGCGCAATATGCGAGACAGGGATTTTTTGAGCTGCTGTTTGTATGCCTGATTAATTTGGCTATGGTGCTGGTCTGTCTGACTTGTTTTCGTGAGCACGGGATTTTAAAAATAATTTTGACGATTATATCGGGATGTACCTTTATTATGATTGCATCCAGCGCTTATCGTATGCTATTGTATATAAGTGCCTATAAGCTGACTTTTTTAAGGGTGCTTGTGTTATGGAGTCTGCTGCTGCTCACAATATTGCTTGCCGGCGTATTTGTCAGTATTTACAAGGAACGCTTTCCATTATTCATCTACTGCATGCTTGCCGTAACGCTCATGTATCTGGGGTTGTCGTTCAGTCATCAGGACTATTGGATTGCAAAATATAATGTGAGTGTTCCGGCAGATGGAGATACCGGGGATGTCTATGATCTGGACTGGTGGTATCTGCATAATCTGTCAAGCGACGCCGCGCCGGTACTTGTCAATTTAGATCCGAGCTATGAGGGATTTTATAATGATGAGCAGATGGGATATCATACAAGGCTTAAGAAGGAGATTCGTGCGGATTATGAAAAGATGAATTTCAGGACGTTTAATCTTTCCAAGTGGATCGCTTATCAGAGTATCAAAACAGATAAAAAATAAATGCGGGGAATGAAAAGAGACAGGATGATATACGTTAATCAAGTCGGTTATAAAAAGAATGGAAGAAAAACAGCGGTAGTGACAAGGCCCGGTATCTATACATTGGTTGGTCCGGGTGGAATGGTTATACATCGGAACGCTGTTTCTTACGGGGAAGATCCGTTAAGCGGAGAACTGTGTTACTGCTTGGACTTTTCCGACCGTAAAGAAACCGGTCGTTATTTTATTAAGTTTTCTGACAATACGGATGAGGAGGTTCAATCAGAGGGGAGGAGCTGCCCTTTTATGATTGACGAAGCAGTTTATCAGCCGTTGGAAAATGCGCTGCTAAAGTCATTTTATTATCAGCGCTGCGGCTGTGCACTCGAGGAAGTGCATGCCGGCGTATACCGGCATGCGTGCTGCCATACCAAAGAAGCGAGCGTTCTCGGAACGGATAGGAAAGCTGATGTCAGCGGCGGTTGGCATGACGCTGGAGATTACGGACGCTATACGACAGCTGCAGCGGTGTCGGCTGCCCATCTGCTTTGGGCATGGGAACTGTATCCGCACGCATTTGGTGAGGCAATTAATATTCCGGAGAGCGGCAACGGAATTCCGGATATTTTAAATGAAGTACGCTATGAGCTGATATGGCTTTTGAAGCTGCAGCAGGAGGACGGCGGAGTCTGTCATAAGCTGACTTCGATGCGCCACGCATATTTTGTCATGCCGGAGGCGGATCAAAAGGAGCTGCTGTTATTTCCTGTATCTTCGACGGCTACGGCGGATTTTTGCGCTGTTATGGCGCAGGCGGCCGGAGCTTTTGCTGATTATGATAAAGTGCTTGCGGATAGGGCACTGCGTGCGTCTCTCAGGGCGTGGACCTGGTTGGAAAGGAATCCGGACCTTGTTATGGAAAAAGATCCGGAGACCTGCAATACAGGGGCATATGACGATGAATGCGATACGGATGAACGCTTGTGGGCGGCAACCGAGCTGTTTTATATGGGAAAGTTGGAACCGGAAGTCGTACGTTCCTATTTTGAAGAAGAACGGCGCAGGGCGGAATGCTTTGCAGTTCCATCCGGGGATAGCCTATTTGCCGGCATGGGCTGGCGAGAGGTGGCCGGTCTTGCGGTCTTCCGTATTCTTCGGGAAGAAGGCAGGCTTCTCGGCGGGGACCTTTACGAACTATGCCGGCAGGCAATGATAGGGGAAGCCGATCGCTGTCTGAAAATTGCTGAGGAAAATGCATTTGGGCTGGCGATGGGACCGGAGGATTTCGGCTGGGGAAGCTGCATGGGTGTCAGTAACCGCGGAATTGTGCTGGCGGCGGCTTATCGCCTTTGTAAAGATCAAAGGTATGCGGAATGCTGTACGAATCATCTGGACTACCTGCTTGGAAAAAACAGCACGGGTTACAGCTTTGTGACAGGATTCGGGGAGCGTGCATATGAAAACCCCCACAGCCGTCCCTGCTATGCGGACGGAATTAAAGAACCGATTCCGGGCTTTGTCGCAGGCGGACCAAACAGCCGCCCCATCGATGAAAAAGCGGAATGGCTTATTGAGGAGGGTACTGCGCCGATGAATTGCTATCTGGATTTATGGGAGTGCTATTCCCTGAATGAAATTACAATCTACTGGAATTCATCGCTGCTGCTGATGACGGCTTTTCTGGTATAACAAATAAGAGGGATGGAAGATGGAAAGAGAGAATGACAAAAGAGCAAGGGCAAAGAGATCTACCTTGCAAAAGCTGTTTCTGTATTACGGCCCCTATAAGGGGCTTTTCATTGCGGATCTGTGTTTTGCGGTAGTCGGAGCAGCGGTAACGCTTGTAATACCGTTGATTATCCGCTACATCACGGATACGGTCATCTATTATGCGCCTTCGGAAGTATCGGCGGCCGTCATAAGGCTTACGGCATCGATGCTTGGGCTGGTTCTGCTGGAATGCGGCTGCAACATATTTATTGCCTACTATGGACATATTATGGGGGCCTGTATTGAAGCTGATATGCGGGAGGAGATTTTCGGACATTATCAAAAGCTTTCGTTTACTTTTTATGATAACCAGAAGGTAGGCTATTTGCTTTCCCGTGTGACCTCGGATTTGTTTGATATCAGCGAGCTTTTGCATCACGGGCCGGAGGATGTGCTGATTTCTTTGATCAAGTTTGTCGGAGCATTCTTTATTTTAATCCATATTAACGACAGGCTGACATTGATTTGCTATGCATTTATTCCGTTTTTAATTTTATATGCATTTTATTTTAATTACAAAATGAAGCAGGCGTTTCGTAAAAACAGGGAGCGGATTGCCCAGCTTAACAGTCAAATAGAAGATAACCTGTCGGGTATCAAGGTCGTAAAGTCGTTTGCAAACGAGGAAATTGAAATTGAAAAATTTAAGAAAGGAAACAGCCGCTTTGTTGAAAGTAAGCGCGAAAGCTACCGTTATATGGGAGCTTATCACTCGGGCTTAAATGCGATGACCACTCTGGTCACTGTGGCTGCAGTCGTAGCGGGCACGATGTATTTGGTTGAAGGAACTGTGGCGGTTACGGATCTGATTACCTTTTTGCTTTATATTAATAACTTTACGGAGCCGGTCAAGAAGCTGATTAATTTTACGGAACAGTTCCAGAGCGGTTATACGGGTTTTGAGCGCTTCCGTGAGATTCTTGATATTGAGCCGGATATTAAGGACAAGGAAAATGCGATTGCAGTTGATACATTGCGGGGGGAAATTGATTTTCTGGATGTGTCCTTCCGCTATGAGGCGGATCATGATAAAGTGCTGAATCATCTGAATTTAAAGGTTGGAGTGGGAGATTATGTGGCAATCGTCGGCACCTCGGGTGCGGGAAAGACGACGATGTGCAGTCTGATTCCCCGCTTTTATGATGTGTCGGAGGGCAGTATTTTAATCGACGGCATGGATATCCGTGATCTTCGGCTGGAGGATCTGCGCAGCAACATCGGAATTGTACAGCAGGATGTCTATCTGTTTGCAGGAAATATATTAGATAACATACGATATGGAAAGCCGGAGGCTACGGATAAGGAGGTGCTGGAGGCTGCAAAGCTCGCAAATGCGCATGAGTTTATCATGGCGTTTCCGGACGGCTATCAGACCGATATCGGACAGCGCGGCTTAAAGCTGTCGGGCGGACAGAAACAGCGTCTTTCGATTGCGCGGGTATTTTTGAAAAATCCTCCGATTCTGATTTTTGATGAAGCAACCTCTGCCCTTGATAATGAGAGTGAGCGAATTGTGCAGAAATCGCTGGAAAGCCTCGCAAAGGGAAGAACCACCTTTGTAATCGCACATCGGTTATCGACGATCCAAAATGCCGCTCGTATTTTGGTGCTGACCGAAAACGGAATTGCGGAAGACGGCACACATGAGGAGCTGCTTGCTCAAAACGGAATTTACCGGAAGCTGTATTTTAGATCGGAAAAGGCTGCGGAACTTTGAATAAGTTCCTCAGCCTTTTTGAGAGTAAATCGGCACGTTAAACATTCTGCTGTTTACTCGGCAGCGTGCAAGGATTCCTGCAGCTGGGAAAGCCGTGAGCATCCGACGATTGCAAAACCGTTTAATTCATTTTCCATAATATAGTTTAAAACGATATCCGAAGGAGTTTTGTTCTCTTTTTCGCAAATTTCAAGCAGTGATTGATAACGCTTGATATTTTCCTGACAGTAAAATGCGCGGTTCTTTTCTTCAATATCGGACAAATCTGGCTTGTAGCCGCGCGAAAAGACGCCGTGTCCCTGTGAGGAGTAAGCAAAGACGGGAATACCTGCCTTTAAGTATCCGGCGTGTTCCTGATCGTCCATACAGACGAGTGTGTCATCCTTTAAGACTTCACTTGTGCAGTAAACATAACTCCATTGGATTTCGGAAACACTGAAAGGTGTTTTGCCGTTTGCTTTTGCGTATTCATTTGCTTCGAGAATACGGGACAGTCTCCAGTTGGAGGCGCCGAGCATTTTTACCTTTCCATCTGCCACTAATTCATGGAGCGTGTCCATAATGATATTGACAGGCACGGATTCGTCATCCCTGTGAAGGAAGTAAATATCGATATCGTCTGTTTGTAAATACCCCAGGCTTTCCGAAAAATCAGAGCGGATATCCGCGGGGTTGATACGGGAATTGTGCAGATTTTCAAATGGCGGATGGCCCCCCTTTGTAATAAGGATAAGTTCCCTCCTGTTGTTTCGTGTCTTCATCCATTCCCCGACACATTTTTCGCTGGCATCCTTGCCGTTCGGCAGCCAGCTGCTGTACACGCGGGCCGTATCAATGACATTGCCGCCGTTCTTTACATAAAGGTCCATCGCAGCAAATGAATCCTCCTGCGACATCACAGACCCAAATGGGACAGTTCCCATGATCAGCTTGGAAAGCTTGTAAGAATTTCCTGCTGCATCCCTGATAGATCCATATTTCATAAAATCCCTCCAATCTGTATTTGATTTTATTCTGCATTCATTCTTTTCAAAAGTCAACCCTGCTTTGCCGAACTGAATCAATATGCTATACTATTTTTGAAGCTATAAATGATAAAGGAGGACTGTCGATGTTAATTCTGCTGATCGTGCTGGGGAGTCTTTGCTTGCTTTATTTTTTTTTCATTCATATTTTATTTTCACATGGAACCAATTTTTATTTTATATGGATGTTTTTAGGAGTTGTTGCTCTTCTGTCAGCTCTATTTTTAAGGGGTGGCTGCTGGGAGTATTTGCCGGATACTTTTCAGGTAGGCGTACGGTTTCTTCTGACAGTCGGCGTTGTGCTTATCCTCATTACGCAGCTGTGCATCTGCGGCTCCTTTTTAGAAAAAGGAGAGGCAGGACTTGACTATCTCATCGTACTCGGCGCACAGATGAAAAGGAACGGCCCGTCAAGGGCCTTGCAATACCGGCTGGAGAAAGCATATGCCTATTTCCGGGAGAATCCTGATACGATCCTGATTGTTTCGGGCGGGCAGGGAGCGAACGAGCATATTTCGGAGGCACAGGGGATGTATGATTACCTGATCCGCTGCGGTGTACCGGATAAGCAGATTATAAAAGAGGATCAGTCTGTAAATACCGTACAGAACCTGACCTTTTCGGCAGCTCATTTGGATAGGAAAAAAGCTCATGTCGGCATCGTGACGAATAATTTTCATGTATTTCGCTCCGTACAGATCGCAAAAAAGATCGATTACAAAAATGTGTGCGGGATTGCGGCAAGGAGCGAGCCGCTTTTGCAGTGCAGCAACATGCTGCGCGAGACGCTCAGCGTTGTAAAGGATTTTCTTGCGGGAAATATGTAATGCGTTACTGTTTCCGCCGTCCACAGCGACGCATGATTTCTGCATCCGAATCATGCACTTACGCAACTTAACAGCAAGTGTTAAGCTGCTGTGTGAGCAGTAGCTGTAAATTAAAAAAAACAAAACACCCGTTCGAAAAAAGCTTGATATCAGAACAAATGTTTGCTACAATAAAATCATTAAGCGAGAAGCGGGCGGTGTGCGATGGAGTTTAAAATACAGCAGGAAATGTCGGTCATGGAAAAATTGAGTATTCTGTCTGATGCGGCGAAGTATGATGTGGCATGTACGAGCAGCGGAGTGGATCGGAAAGGCGACGGAAAGGGGACCGGAAATACGGTAGCGGGAGGTATCTGCCACAGCTTTTCGGCTGACGGACGCTGTATTTCCCTGCTGAAAATTTTATTTACAAATGAGTGTATTTATAATTGCAAATATTGTATCAACCGGGCGAGTAATGATGTGCCGCGCGTGTCGTTTACGCCGGACGAGGTTTGCGAGCTGACAATGGAGTTTTACAGGAGAAATTATATTGAGGGTCTTTTTTTGAGCTCCGGCGTCCTGCACAATCCCGATTATACGATGGACCTTATTTATCAGACAATCCGTAAGCTCAGAACAGAACACCGGTTTCAGGGCTATATCCATGTAAAGGCAATTCCGGGGGCAGATGCCGTGCTGATTGAAAAGGTGGGGCTGATTGCAGACAGGATGAGCGTGAACCTTGAGCTGCCGACCTCGGAGGGTCTGCGGACGCTGGCGCCTAATAAGACACGCAAGACAATACTAAAGCCCATGCGTCAGATTCAAAACGGCATCACACAGAGTAAAAATGAACTGATACTTTATAAGCATGCCCCGCAGTTTGTACCGGCAGGGCAGAGCACACAGATGGTAATCGGTGCGACTGGAGAAAATGATTATCAGATCGTAAGTGTGGCGGAAAATCTTTACCGGAAGTTTGATTTAAAGCGTGTATTTTATTCAGCCTTTGTCAATGTGAACAGGGACAAGGATCTGCCGGCAACGCTCGACGGGCCGCCGCTCCTTCGGGAGCACCGGTTGTACCAGGCGGACTGGCTGATGCGATTTTACGGATTTGAGGCAGGCGAACTGTTAAGCGCTGAACGGCCGAATTTCAATGTGCTGTTTGATCCTAAGGCGGATTGGGCGCTGCGGCATCTGGAATTTTTTCCGATTGAAGTAAATCGGGCGGATTATCAGATGCTGCTGCGTGTTCCGGGGCTTGGTGTGAAGTCCGCACAGAGAATCGTTCGCGCAAGGCGGCTCGGACCGCTCAGTTTTGATGATTTAAAACGGCTGGGTGTCGTATTAAAGCGCGCACTGTATTTTCTGACCTGTAACGGCCGCATGATGTACCAGACGAAAATAGAAGAGGATTATATAGCCAGAAACCTTCTGGCAGTGCACGAACGTCTGCCGCAGGGACTTTCTGCGGACGGCATGACCTTCCGGCAGCTGAGTCTGTTCGACGACCAAAGCTTCGGCACACAAGTCGTACAAATCGAGTCGCCGCGAATGACTTCGGCAGGATGAATAATTGTATGAAATGATGCCTAAGGCATCATTTTATGCATAATTTGCCCAAGCATGGTCAAAAATAGAAATATCAAGGAGAAGGAAATGCCGATTGATCAAAATAAAAAAATTTTTGTATGTGAGGATGGTCTGGAAGGAATTTTTACGGGGGTGTATGAAGCTTATGCGGCGGTATCCAGACATGAGGCGGCGCACGAAGGCTGCAGCATCATGGCGGGCATGGGAGGAAACTTCGAACTGTTTGCGGAATATATTGATGTTAAAACGGATGCGGTGAAAGCGGGAAAGGTGATCCGTACTATTTGCGGCAGTCTCGGCATGCCGGTGTATCAGGAGCTTTGCAAGGCAGCGGCCTGCGAGGAAGCAGGCAAGGCGGAGGATATCTATAAGACCATCGTGTTGGGACTCAGCAGGAGACTTGGCACAAGAGTGCTGGACGCATGGAACAATCCGCATGTTGCAGGCGTTTTGGAGTTGGCAAGGCGGGCAAATAATGAAATTATGCATATGGAAGGCTTTTTGAGATTCCAGGAGCTGGAAAATGGTATGCTTTTTTCGAGAATCGGTCCGAAAAATAATATCATAGCAATGCTGACCCCTCATTTTGCAGACCGATTGCCAAATGAGAATTTCATGATTTATGATGAAAAAAGAGGACTCTTTGCTATTCATGAAAAGCAGAAGCAATGGGTTTTGGTTACGGGAGAAATCATAGATGAGGAAGTGATGAGAAGTTATTCCGAAAGAGAGGAATATTTTCAGGCATTATTTATCGGTTTTTGCCGTACGATTGCGATAGATGCGCGTAAAAACCTGTCGTTGCAGCAGCAAATGCTGCCGCTGCGGTTTCAAAAATATATGGTCGAATTTGAAGAAAAAAAGGAAAAAATACATGCTTCTCCGGCGGGGAAAGAAAATAAATTGTAAATTTTGTACAAAAGAAGCACCAGATCTAGTTGCTAAATTAAAAAATGCACAAAGATGTTGTATTTTTTAACGTGCATCGGTACCGTTCCCAAATTGGAAAAATAATTGACAAATCACGAAAAGTAAGTATAATTCATGTAAGTTGGGTATAAAGAAAAATGAATTATTCCAAATTCGTTTCAATAAATATGACAGTAGTTGCTTTTGATAAATGTAAAGGACTAATTTGCGCAAAAGGAGGTGCATGGATGTGAAGGAGCGTAAAATCAGATTAGCGGCTGATGATGCAGGAGAATTCGTGAAAACGGCTTCCAAATGTGATTTTGACATTGATATATTTTACAATCGTGTAATCATTGATGCAAAATCCATTTTAGGCGTGCTGGGCTTGGATTTCAGTCAGGTATTGACTGTAAAATACGGCGGTGAAGACTGGGAATTTGAAAGCATGATCAAGAGACATGTGGTAGGATAGAACTCCGGTTTCCTGTGAAATAAAAACTCTTTGTATTGACAGATGTAATACTGTCAATACAAAGAGTTTTTTGTTATACTAAGATTTGAGAAGCAGATAAATATCAGCCGGGAAGAGCAGGATGGACAGCAAAAATCAATTACAGGTGAAAGCGGCAGCAGAAAAACAGGATGAGGACGCCGCGCGGCAGAGTACAACGGTCGAGGAGGAACTGCCGGAAAAGTGCCCCAGTATTCATATCTCCGTGAGAAATTTGGTGGAGTTTATTTTGCGTTCGGGCGATATCGATAACCGGCATAGAGGCACTGCGGACAGCACGATCATGCAGGAGGGTTCTAAGATCCACCGGATGATTCAGAGGCGGATGGGAGCAGATTACCATGCGGAATACTTTTTGCGCCGGATTTTTTCGAAGGAAAATTATGATATTGTTGTAGAGGGACGTGCCGACGGTATTATTTTTGATGAGCGGGATTGGCAGAAGCCGGTCGTTGTCGATGAGATAAAAAGCACGTTCAGCGATTTGGAGTATATAAAAGCGCCTGCGGGGGTACACCTTGCACAGGCGAAGTGCTACGCTGCCATTTTCGCGGAGCAGAAGGCCCTGCGTGAAATTGGGGTGCGGATGACGTACTGTAATATCGATACGCAGGAAATTAAGTATTTTCATGAGACGTATACGTTTGCGGAAATCAGAAGCTGGTTTGATGATGTAATGGACAGTTATGCGAAATGGGCAGATTTTGAGTTCCAATGGAAAAAAATCCGGAATACCTCGATCAGAAACGTGACGTTTCCATTTCCGTACAGGAAGGGGCAAAAGGAGCTCGCGGCGCAAGTCTATCGGACGATTTACCATCAAAAGCGGTTGTTTATTGAGGCACCCACCGGTGTGGGCAAGACGATATCCACTGTATTTCCTGCGGTGAAGGCGGTGGGAGAGGGATTGGGTGATAAGATTTTTTACCTGACGGCAAAGACGATCACACGTACCGTGGCGAAGGACTGCTTCGGGCTTTTAAGAAACGGCGGCCTTCGAATGAAAACGGTCGTCATTACTGCAAAGGATAAAATTTGCCCGCTGGAAGAAACAGAATGCAATCCGGATGCCTGTCCGTATGCAAAGGGACATTATGACCGGATTAATAAGGCAATCTATGACCTTTTGATGCAGGAAGATTCTTTTTCAAGGGAGAGTATAGAGACTTATGCAAACAAATATACGGTCTGCCCATTTGAAATGTGTCTGGATATGTCCCTGTTTGCGGATGCTGTTATTTGTGATTACAATTATGTGTTTGATCCGAATGTTTATTTGCGCCGGTTTTTCGGAGAGAGCGTGCAGGGAAATTATCTGTTTTTGATTGACGAGGCACATAATCTTGTTGACCGCGCGATGGATATGTACAGCGCCTCTTTGTACAAGGAACGCTTCATGGAATTAAGGCGGCTGCTCAAGCCTTATGATAAAAAGCTGGAAAAGGGATTGGATGGCTGTAATAAACAGCTTCTTCTGATGAAGAGGGACTGTGAGCGCATCAAGGTGGAGGAAAGTATCGCGCCGTTCGTGATGACGCTGACCCGTGTGATGGGTTTGATGGAGAAATTCATGGAGGAGCAGGATAGCCGCCCTGAGCGGCAGCAGGTGTTCGAGCTTTATTTGGAGGTCCGGCATTTTTTAAGTATGTACGAGAATATGGGAGAAAAAGATTATGTTGTTTACTCGGAGCAGCAGGAGGATGGACGGTTTATGGTGAAGCTGCTCTGTGTGAATCCTTCCGACAGCCTGCGTAAGTGCCTGGATAAGGGCAAAAGCACGGTCTTTTTTTCAGCGACGCTGCTGCCGATTCAATATTACCGGGATATGTTAAGCGGTGACCATGAGGATTATTCTGTTTATGCGCAGTCGGTATTTGACGAGAAAAAATGCGGGTTGTTTGTGGTAAATGATGTCAGCAGTAAGTATACGCGCAGGACACATCTGGAATATTATAACATTGCTGCGTATATCTATAAAGTGACACGGCAGCTGACGGGAAATTATCTCGTATTTTTCCCTTCTCATGCCTTCTTAAATAAGGTATACGAAGCATTTTTGGAATATTTTGCGGACGAATCATTGGAATGTATCGTGCAAAAGGGGAATATGAGTGAAACGGAACGCGAAACGTTTTTGATGCGCTTTGAAGGAAACATGGATTGCGATTTTAATGCGGTCATTCAGATGCCGATCGAATTTGAACAGGAACGTACACTGATTGGTTTTTGTGTGATGGGAGGTATTTTCAGCGAGGGTATTGATTTGAAGCGAGACAGCTTGATCGGGACGCTGATCGTGGGAACGGGGCTGCCGATGGTTTGTAATGAACGGGAGCTGCTAAAGGCCTGCTACGACGAGCAGGAGTGGAACGGATTTGACTACGCCTACCGCTTTCCGGGCATGAATAAGGTGCTGCAGGCCGCAGGCCGTGTTATCCGAACGGCGGAGGATATCGGCATCGTTGTGCTGCTCGATGAACGTTTCCTCACGGTGCCCTATAAAAAAATGTTTCCGAGGGAATGGAAACATTTTGAAATTTGTAATCTGGAGAATGTCGAGGAAAAGGTTGCGGATTTTTGGGAGCGGCATCATAAATAATTTTTGCCGGCCGCGCGAATGCGGGCGATTTCCTCCTTGTATGGCGGAACTTTAACATCAGGGTTGTCTGCACTTGGAATGTAAGGTGTTTCGAGGATTTTGGGAACATCTATAAAGTCACGGTGATAAATGACACGGCAGAGCGCATCAAAGCCGATTGTGCCGCTGCCCAAGTTTGCGTGGCGGTCCTTGGACATACCGCGTTCATTTTTGCTGTCGTTGACATGAAAAACCGCAATCTGGTCTTTGCCAAGCAGCTTGTCAAACTGCGTCATAACCCCGTCCAGATCGTTGATAATATCATAACCGGCATCATTTGTGTGACAAGTGTCGAAGCAGATGCGCAGCTTGTCGTTGTACTTTACTCCGTCATAGATCCGCGCAAGCTCTTCAAAGCTTCTGCCGATCTCGGAGCCTTTTCCCGACATCGTTTCAAGCGCAATGTTGCAGGCGGTGTCCCTTGTCAGCACTTCGTTTAATCCTTCGATAATCCTGGCAATTCCGATATCGGCACCGGCGTCCACATGAGAGCCGGGATGCAGCACGAGGACTTTGCTGTGCATCGCAGCGCTTCTTTCCAGCTCAAGGGTCAAAAAATCCACTGCCAGTTCAAAGATTTCCGGCTTAATGGTATTAGCAAGATTAATGATATAAGGTGCATGAATGATCAGATCATCTATGCCGTGGTTTCGCATATAGTTCCAGCCGGCTTCGATATTCAAATCTGCAATCGGCTTCCGGCGCGTGTTCTGAGGGGCACCGGTATAGACCATCAGGCAGTTTGCACCATAGCTTTCCGCCTCCATGGCAGAACCCAAAAACATTTCTTTTCCGCTCATTCCCACATGTGAACCGATTTTTATCATCCTGAACCCTCCTTTCATTTTGTAACAGTAAAACTATCATACCGTATCTATAGCAAAATTGCAAATAGGGGTAGTTTTTGTTATACTAAAAAAAATCTGGCAAAATGCAGCGGCAGGAAGGAAATAACAGTATGTGGGCATATGAAAGTGTTTTTTACCAAATTTATCCGTTGGGTTTTTGCGGTGCGCCGTTTGAAAATGACGGTATTGTCTCGCACCGAATTTTGAAGGTGAATGACTGGATTGGTCATATCCGGAAACTCGGGGCCAACGCCGTTTATTTTTCTCCTATTTTCGAATCCGATACGCATGGATACAATACGCGTGATTTTACAAAGCTTGACTGCAGGCTTGGTACGAACGATGATTTCAAACTTGTGGCGGATGCGCTGCACCAAGCGGGAATTAAGATTATTTTAGACGGGGTATTTAATCATGTAGGAAGAGGGTTTTGGGCCTTTCGGGATGTTTTGGAAAAGAAGTGGAACTCTCCGTATAAAGATTGGTTTCATATTAATTTTGACGGGGATTCAAATTACCACGACGGCCTCTGGTATGAGGGTTGGGAAGGTAATTATGACCTTGTAAAGCTTAATCTGCGCAATGAGGATGTCATTCGGCATCTGTTCGGTGCAGTTAAGGGATGGGTAGAGCAATTTGGAATCGATGGGCTGCGTCTTGATGTAGCGTATTGTCTGGACAAGGAATTTTTGAAGAGGCTGCGCCGCCACTGCGAGAGCTTAAAGGAGGAGTTTTTCCTCGTGGGTGAGCTGCTGCATGGAGACTATAACCAATTTGTTAATGAGGAGATGCTGCATTCTGCGACAAATTATGAGTGCTACAAGGGTCTGTATTCGAGTTTTAACAGCAGGAACCTGTTTGAAATCAATCATTCGCTGCTTAGGCAGTTTGGCCCGGAGACATGGACACTTTATAAAGGAAAGCATCTGCTTTCGTTCGTAGATAACCATGATGTGACGAGGGTTGCGAGCATCTTGCGGGAACCCGCGCACCTGCCACTTATTTATGCATTGGTCTTTGGTATGCCGGGCATCCCCTGTATTTATTACGGAAGCGAATGGGGTGCACAGGCAGACAAGAGTCAGGGCGATCCTGCGCTGCGCGCCTGCTTTGCAAATCCGGAATGGAATGGGCTGACCGATTTCATTGCAAGTCTTGCGGCGGCAAAAAGAAATAGCAGGGCACTAACCTATGGAGGCTTTCGTTCCGTAGTGCTTACAAATCAGCAGTGCATCTTTGAGCGGGCCTGTGAGGGGGAGCGTGTTTTTATCGCAATCAATGCGGACAGGGAAGCGTACACCGCACATTTTGATGCGGGATGCCAACGTGCGACCGATCTGCTGACAGGTGAAGCGTTCGACTTTGGCGGCGGAACAAAACTTCCTGCTTACAGCGCAATGTTTTTCCAAACGGAAAAATAACGGAAAAGGAGATCATGCGTGACTGGAAAAGGAGTGAATAGTGACAAAAATTTGGTAAATTTGGACAAAATATGAGATATTTTGTTGAAAATTTTATGAAATTATATTATAATATTTTCATGCAACAGGAAAGTACCATATAACACAAAAGCAGGTACATAATTGTTTTCATACGGAAAGGACATATGATGGGCAAAAGAGAAAAGAAGAAAGCAGGCAGTGAAGCAGGTGCCGTGACAAAAAAATCATTTTTTCATTCTATTACCTTTAAGGTAACGCTGGTTGTTGTGTTAAGTCTGGTTGTTGCCGCGACCACAGTTGTCATAATCGTTGTCAGGCAGGCTAAGGCATCGATGTCTGAACAGATTACCTCTTCTATGCTTTATATGGCTGAGGCCGAGCGAACGCTTCTGGATAGTGAGACGGGAGGAATTTCGGCCACGGTACAGCAGTATACCGACATACTGCAGGATGTAAAAATTGAAGGTGCCCCTTCCTCTTATGCATATCTTGTTTCGAGTGAGGGAATTATGAAATATCATCCGACGGCCGACAAGATCGGGCAGCCCGTGGAAAACAGTGCGGTGCTCAACCTCGTGTCTGAGATTGCGGACGGTAATATTCCTGCAGATGATGTGATTAAGTACGATTATCATGGCTCGACAAAATATGCGAGCTATGCGATCACAAAAAATAAAAGCATTCTTGTCATAACGGCCGATGAAGATGAGGTGATGTCATCCATAAACAGGATTACCAGCGTCGCAATTATGGTCAACATAGTGATTGTTCTTATTTGCGGGACGATTGCCTATTTGCTGAGTGTCATGATTATCAGGCCGATCAATCAGCTGACGGAGGTTATTACGACTACGGCCGATTTTAACTTTAAGAGAAATAAGTATGGAGACAAGCTCTGCGCCCGCAGGGATGAGGCCGGTGATATGGCTCGTGCGGTACGGCATATGCGTGCGAATCTGCGCAAGATGGTGGGTAATATTGAGGACGCTAGCACAAAGATTGACACGAATGTAAATCATTTGCAGGACGTGACCAATACAGTCAATAGTATGTGCTCCGATAATTCGGCTACAACACAGCAGCTTGCCGCAGGCATGCAGGAGACGGCAGCGACGACGGAAAGCATTTATGCAAATATTGGTTATATGCAGACCGGTGCTAAGGACATTACACAGCTGTCGGTAAACGGCGATACTGCGTCCAACGAGATTATGGAGCGTGCCAATGCACTTCGCGATAAGACAATGGATGCTTCTAAACGGACGAAGGAAACGTATGACTCCGTGAAAATACGATCCGCAAATGCGATTGAGGGCTCAAAGGCAGTCGGCAAGATCAATGAGCTGACGGAATCGATCATGGCAATTTCTTCGCAGACGAGTCTGCTGGCATTAAACGCAAGTATTGAGGCGGCAAGAGCCGGCGAAGCCGGAAGAGGCTTTGCGGTCGTGGCTACCGAAATCGGTAATCTTGCGGAGCAGACCTCCAAGGCGGTGGGCGATATCAATTCGATTGTCGGCGAAGTAAATGCAGCGGTCGGCAATATGGCAGGCTGTCTTGAGGAAACCAGTTCCTTCCTTGAAAAGACTGTATTAAATGACTATGAGGAATTTGCCGATGTGAGTGAGCAATACAATGCGGATGCACGGAAATTTAAGGAAAACATGAAGGATGTGCATGAATCCATTGTAAACCTGGCCGAGTCCATCGCTAAAATTTCTGATGCAATTTCGGGAATTAATTCGACAATTGAAGAATCAACGCTGGGGGTTACCGATATTGCGGGCAAGACTTCCGATATGGTTTTAAGGACGAGCGAGACAAGCACGCTCGTGGAAGAAAGTCTTTCCTGTGTCGGACAGCTCAAAGAGATTGTTACTTCGTTTGCACTGGAATAAGTATAAGATTAGTTTTGATCGGATAGGATAAGTAATCAGACGGCTTTGCTGCATGTGCCGGTGTGCAAAGTGTACAAGTCCCTCGAGCATGAGGAATTTGTACACTTTGTTGTATAATGGGAGGTTTCTTTAATAGAAACGAAGGAGCAGACGGGAGGCGTCATGAGAAATAAGGCAGTTCTGATTTGTTTACTGATGACAGCATTGCTGGCGGCGGCCTATGTTACATTTTGGGCGGACGTGTTTTCTGAAAAGGAAGCACCGGCTCCGCCCGTTTTTGAGGTGCAGGATCCTTCACCGAATGCTTCGGTCACGGTGACTCGTGAGTCGGATACAGAGGCGGAGAAAAAAGAAAATGAAGACCGGTATCCATGGGAACAGCCGGTTGTTCCGATTGCCGGGTTTTCGGGCGAACTGCCGACGATCGTATGCTGGGGTGATTCCTTGACGGAAAGTATCGACGGCAAGGCATATCCTGATTTTTTAAGAAAACTGACACAGACCGAAGTGGTCAATTATGGTGTGAGAGCCGAAACGGCGAAGGCGATCGCAATAAGGGAGGGTGCGGTGCCGATTTTTGTGGGTGCCTGTGTGATATCTGAAGAAGCAGTGCCGGTGGCGGTCGAGGTGACCTCTGGGGATGGAAGCGGTATCCAACTGCTGAAGAACGGTTCCGCAGGCGTCAATCCTTGCTATATCGGCGGAATTGCCGGCACACTGAGCTATGACGGTTCCGCGGGCCGTTATTATTTTACACGCGCCTCAAAAGGGGAGGCGGTCCGGATAGAAGCAGGCAGCAGGCTGACTACCGATGGGATGGTAAGTCGGCGCAAGGGGGATGTGCTTATCATTTTTTCCGGAACGAATGACGGCCCGGATGCGTCCTCCATCTATGATATTATTGAAGTGCAAAGGGCCATGCTGGACTATGCAGATTGTAAAAAATATGTTATTATAGGGCTTACCTGCAAAAAAGTAATGCCGGAAATAGAAGAGGTAAATAAAATTCTTGCTAAGGAATATGGAGAGCACTTTCTCGATATCAGAAGTTATCTGCTTTCGTACGGACTTGCCGAAGCGGGATTAACTCCGACGGCACAGGACCGGGCTGATCTTAAAAACGGGGAAATTCCGTCAAGCTTGCGCAAGGATTATGTGCACGGCAATACTTATTTTTATGAAATTCTCGCAGGACAGGTGTACCGGAAGTTGGAATATCTCGGTTATATTCCGAATAACTAAAAGGAGAGACAACGGATGGGGATCATGCGTAACAAATTTTTTGGCGGGATGCTTTTGTTCGGATTTTTCTGCGGCATACTGACAGGCTGCGGACAAAACCGGGAGACCGGTGTTTTTGCCGAGGAGAAAGCCACAGAAGTTGAAATTGCAGTGAAGAAAGAGGAGCCGGCAGTGAAGGAACTGCCTTCAATGGAAAATGAACAGCCGGTTGAAGAGATCCGGAATGAGGATATCGTAAGCTCTGAATTGCCGCGCATCCTATGCTGGGGCGATTCTCTGACCGAGGGGACGGGCGGAGAAGGGGTAACCTATCCGGATACGCTGGCGAAGCTCAGCGGTGCCGAGGTATTGAATTACGGTGTTTATGCGGAACTGGCGAGCTGCATCGCGGCCCGTCAGGGCGGGAATCCGATGCATATTAAAGAGACAGTGACGATTCCGGCGGCCATAGAACCGGTGGAAATCGGGCTGGAAAATGCGAAAGATAATCCTGAAATGCTGCTCGTATTCGGTGAGGCCGGCATTAATCCGTGCAGTATCAGCGGCATAGAGGGAACCCTTTCGATTGATTCTCAAACAGGAATCCGCTATTTTACGAGAGGTGCGGCGGGGGAGGCTGTCACGGTGGAAAGCCGGTCGCCTGTGCTGTTTCATGCGATGCGCGACAAACGCGAAGATGATATTCTTGTAATTTTTTCGGGGACAAACGACAGTCCCGATACGTCAAACATCCGGGATGTCATTGCCTATCAGCGTGCAATGATCGACTATGCCGGAACGGAAAACTATGTAATTATCGGCATGACAAGGAAAAAGTATATGCCTCAGATTGAGGCTGTTAATCAGCTTCTTGCAGAGGAGTATGGTGAGCATTTTCTGGATGTGCGGACCTATCTGCTGCAAAACGGCCTGCAGGAGGCCGGGGTGACGGCAACTGAGCAGGATCGGGAGGATCTTAAAAACGGGGAGATTCCGGCGAGTCTCAGGTCGGATGAGGACGGACATGGAACAAGTGCGTTTTATCGGATTATCGGCGAGCAGCTTCATAAAAAATTGCTCGCATTAAAATATTTATAAAATTGTGGAGGGAATTTATGATTTATACATTAACCTACAGTCCGTCTGTCGACTATCTTGTCTATTTAGATGAGCTGGAGCCGGGAAAACTGAATATGATGAAACGGGATGCTATTTTTTATGGAGGAAAAGGCGTTAATGTGTCTCAGGTGCTGTGGGGGCTTGGCATAGAGAACACGGCGCTCGGTTTCGTGGCAGGCTTTACGGGCATGGAAATTGAAACGGGTCTGAACAGGCTCGGCTGTCGGACGGATTTCGTGCATCTAAAGGAAGGACATTCGAGGATTAATATCAAAGTAAAGGCCAGAGAAGAGAGTGAAATCAATGCGGTTGGCCCTCGGGTGGATGATGAAAGCCTTGAAAAGCTTTATGCAAAGCTTCAGAAAATTGAGAAGGATGATATGCTTGTACTTGCAGGACGTACGCCGAAGGGCGTGCCGGAGGATATGTTTGCAAGGCTGATTGAGAAGCTCTCCTATCGGGAAACGAAGGTAATTGTCGATACGACAGGTCATATGCTATTAAATATGCTGCCTTATCATCCATTTTTGATTAAACCGAACCATATTGAGGTATCGGAGCTGTTTAACGAGCAGTTTTCTCCGATGGATAAGGACCGCCTGACATGGGCGGCGGGCAAGCTGCAGGAGAAGGGCGCGCGCAATGTCATGATTTCGCTTGCGGCCGAAGGAGCAATGCTTGTCACGGAGGACGGGAGCGTTTATACGAGAAAGGCACCAAACGGCACCGTTGTCAATTCGGTGGGGGCAGGAGACAGCATGGTCGCCGGTTTTATTGCCGGGTACCTGGAAACACAGAACTATGAGGACGCATTTGTTATGGGACTTGCGGCCGGAAGTGCCAGCACATTTCAAGAGGGATTGGCAAAGGGCGATGAAATCAAACAACTTTACCGCCTGATTCGTTAATTGTTTGACAGTCCCCCGTATTTGTGGTAAAAATAGAAGAGAATCAAAGAAGATGATAAGGGTACCATTATCTTCTTTTTTCATTATGGGAATAGAATTTATCATTCCCATAGAAAATTTTAAAATCAGGAGGATGAAAAGATGAGGAAATTGAACAAACTTGCTGTGGCAGGAATGGCAGCCGTGATGATGTTCGCGCTGGCCGCCTGCGGAAGCAGCACAGAAGCTCCCACAGAGGGTGCAGCTGCGGCGGAGAATACTGAGACGGCGGCAGCGGAAGAGAACACAGAGGCTCCGGCAGAGGATGCGGAAGCACCCGCAGCGGATGAAACGGTATATAAAATTGCGACGGATACGACATTTGCACCGTTTGAATTTGAAAATGACAAGGGCGAGATGGTTGGTATTGATTTGGAGCTTCTTGCTGCAATCGCAGAGGATCAGGGATTTTCGTATGAAATGCAGTTTGTAGGTTTCTCCGCAGCGATGACGGCTCTTGAGGCAGGCGAAGTGGATGCTATGATTGCGGGAATGTCGATCACAGATGAAAGAAAAGAAAAATATGATTTTTCCGATCCTTATTATGATTCGGGTGTCGGCATGGCAGTGCTTGCTGATTCCGATATTGATTCCTATGAGGATTTAGCAGGCCTGCAGGTTGCGGCAAAGATCGGTACGGAGGGCTGTACATTCGCAGAATCCATTGCAGATCAGTACGGCTTCACAATTTCACAGTTTGAGGATTCCTCCACGATGTATCAGGATGTACTTGCGGGAACTTCGGCGGCTTGCTTTGATGATTATCCCGTGCTCGGTTATGAAATTTCCAGAGGAGTCGGCTTAAAGCTTCCGTTGGAAATGGAACACAGCAATTCTTACGGTTTTGCTGTACTGAAGGGTGAGCATCCGGAGCTGATTGAAAAGTTTAATGCCGGTCTTGCAAACATGAAGGAAAGCGGAAAATATGATGAGATTTTAAATACGTATATTGCAAAATAATGCGTTTTTAAAAGCAGTGTAGAGACAGACAGGGAAATCTTCCGTCTTTCGTGAAAACAGAAGACGGAAGATTTCCGAAATTTAATAAACAGAAGGATGTTGAGGTGGCTTGTATGGCTTTTTTTGAAACATTGATCAATTACTTTCCGTCGTTTGCGGACGCGCTCATTCTGACACTCAAGCTGGCGGTTTGCTCCCTTTTGATCGCGACGGTTTTGGGAATCGTATTCAGTCTTTTTACCGTGTCCAATATCAAGCCGTTACAGGCTGTTTCAGCCGTTTATATTGACATTATCAGAGGAACACCGCTTCTTGTACAGACCTTTATCATTTATTACGGTTTGGCAGGGGTACTTCGCCCGACCGGCTTTGCATGGGCGAACATCGGCGGTCCGTTTACAGCCGGTACTGTTGCGCTGAGCTTGAATGCCGGCGCTTATATGGCTGAAATTATCAGGGGCGGTATCGAGGCGGTCGATAAAGGCCAGGTGGAAGCCGCGCGCAGTCTCGGGCTTTCGTATGCCAAGACAATGCGTAAAATTGTGCTTCCGCAGGCATTTCTGACAATGCTTCCTTCCGTGATTAACCAGTTTATCATTACTCTTAAAGACACGTCTCTGATTTCCATTATCGGTATCAGGGAGCTGACACAAAACGGTAAGATCATTGCCGCAAATTCCTCCACACTCGTTATGACGATATGGGTGACGGTCGCACTGTACTATTTGGTTCTGTGTACGATTCTTGCAAAGATTGCAAAGGTTGTGGAAAGGAAGATTTCTTATGGCAGACGTTAAAATATCCGTAAAGGGACTTCGAAAATGTTTTGGAGAATTGGAGGTACTGAAGCATATTGATGCAGAGGTGACCGAAAAGGAAGTATTATGCGTAATAGGGCCTTCCGGTTCAGGAAAGAGCACTTTTTTACGCTGTTTAAATCGATTGGAATCCATTACAGGCGGCGAGGTCGTCATAAATGGTGTAAATATATCAGATAAAAAAACGGACATTAATAAAGTCCGGGAAAATATTGGCATGGTGTTTCAGCAGTTTAATTTGTTTACAAATTTAAATATTCTGGACAATATTACGCTGGCGCCGAAGATGTTAAAGATTATGACAAAGGAAGAGGCGGAAAAAAAAGCATATGAGCTGCTTGAGAGAGTGGGGCTGCGCGATAAGGCACTCGCCTATCCGAGTCAGCTTTCGGGCGGGCAGAAGCAGCGCTGCGCGATTGCGCGGTCGCTTGCGATGAACCCGGATATTATGCTGTTTGATGAGCCTACGAGTGCGCTTGATCCGGAAATGGTGGGAGAAGTTTTGGATGTTATGAAGCAGCTTGCCAAGGACGGAATGACAATGATCGTTGTCACGCATGAAATGGGCTTTGCGAGAGAGGTCGCGGACCGGGTCATTTTTATGGATGACGGTTATATTGTGGAGGAAGGAACATCGGAAGAAATTTTCGGACATCCGAAGGAAGAACGTACCATTAATTTTTTAAATAAAGTATTATAATTTGCATTTGGATAAAGGCAGGAGAAGAGTAATGAAACGACCGCTCATCGGTGTCATACCGCTATTTGATGAGGAAAGGAACAGCATTTGGATGCTGCCCGGTTATATGGAGGCACTGCGTATGGCGGGAGCGATTCCGCTTATTTTGCCGCTTCAAATGACACAGGAGGAGTTTGGACAGCTTAAGGAACTGCTGGACGGCTATTTGCTGACAGGCGGGCAGGATGTGTCGCCGGGATTATACAAGGAAGAGAAGCGGCCGTTCTGCGGCACGGCATGCGAAGCGAGGGATACACTGGAGGCAATGGTCTATTCCCATGCGGTCAGTGCCGATCAGCCGGTGCTTGCAATCTGCCGGGGTATTCAGCTTATGAATGCTCTGGAGGGCGGTACACTTTATCAGGACCTGCCGACAGAACATCATGGAGGGACTCTTGTTTCCCATCAAATGGAGCCTCCTTATAACCGGACGGTGCACACGGTGACGCTTTCAAAGAATACACCGCTTTATCGCCTTCTTGGGATGGAGACGCTTTGGGTAAACAGCTATCATCATCAGGGCATCAATCAGAAGGCGGATACGCTGTCAGTGATGGCCGTATCACAGGACGGGCTGATTGAAGGACTTTACAGGAAGGATAAACGGTTTATCTGGGGAATTCAGTGGCATCCCGAATTAATTTACAAAGAGGATGAAAATCAGAGTAAAATTGTGATGGAATTTGTGAGGGCTTGCGAAAATGAGAAGAGTAGTTGTGACAATCTGCCGTGAGTTTGGCGCAGAAGGACATGAGATAGGGAAAATTTTAGGGGATCGGCTTCAAATCCCGATGTATGACAAACAGCTTTTGGAAATGTCAGCCAAGGAAAGCGGACTTGCGCTTGACAGGGCCGCCGCGATTGACGAAAAGGCATCGGATCGGCTTTTGAGTAATTATATGCCGCTTGGTACGGATGCATTGAATGATCAGCTCGTTCGGGTGGAGTCCAATCTGGTCAGGCAGCTTGCGGAGAAGGGTTCCTGTATTATTGTCGGCAGACTATCGGATTATGTGCTGCGTGAAGAACCGGATGCTGTCAAGGTTTTGATTATGGCACCGTTTGAAATGCGCGTGGCAATTATTCGGGAAAAGCACCAGATTACGGAGGAAGCGGCAAGGAAGCTTGTGAAAAAAATGGATGCGGCCAGAAGCGCTTATTATAACCGTTATACGAATGGAAAATGGGGGCACGAGACAGGAAAGGACATTATTTTAAACAGGGGGACCTTTGGCGTGGTGGGCTGCGCCGATGTGCTGGAGGGTATCATCAGAAAAAGAATGGCATAAACTATAGAGGAATACTGTTTTAGGAGTCCCATATGGATGACCAAAAAATAGAAAACCAACTGAATCTGGCGTTGGATGCCACAGAGGAAGAACGTCGGAAGTCAGAGGTCCTTGATGTGGGTTTTAATCCGATTGACAGAACGTGGGAGTTGATCGTCCGCTATCATGGAGATGCCGCCGAGATTGTGGAGCGCATGGGCGGACAGCTCTTGTTTGAGGAGTTGTTTGGCGGTTATGCGATCGTGACGATCGAAGAACGGCTGATCAATGATTTTGCCGCATTGGAGCAAATTGAATATATCGAAAAACCAAAGAGGCTGTTTTTCTCCATCAATCAGGGAAAGGCGGCCTCTTGTATTACAGAGGTCCAAGTTGCCGCGCCGTTTTTATCGGGCATCGGTGTGCTTGTCGGAATTGTCGATTCGGGAATATCTTATAAAAATATGGATTTTCGCAATGAGGATGGCACAACAAGAATTATGTGGCTTTGGGATCAAACACAGGAAAACGGCGTCTATTCTGAGGCACAGATCAATGAAGCACTCTTGTCGAATGAAACGATCAGTGTCGATATTACGGGACACGGAACTGCTGTGGCGGGGATCGCAGCAGGAAACGGCAATAATTCGGAGGGCAGATACAGGGGCGTCGCCTACCGAAGCAAGTTGATTGTCGTTAAGCTTGGAAATCCTTCCGTGGATGCGTTTCCGCATACGACTCAGCTGATGCGGGGCGTTGATTTCTGTATCAGAAGAGCGGTTGAAGCGAGTATTCCAATCGCGATCAATATAAGCTTCGGAAATACCTACGGCTCTCATCAGGGGGATTCCCTTGTGGAAACATTTCTTAACAATGCTTCCGGTATCTGGAAAAATGTCATCTGTGTCGGAAGCGGAAACGAAGGAGCTGCGGGCGGGCATGCCGGAGGCACCTTAACGGGTCAGGTTCAGGTCAGGGAGCTTGCGATTGATTCTGTGGAGGATACGATCAGCATTCAGCTTTGGAAAAGATATCATGACACCTTTACCGTAGAGCTGGTCAGCCCCAACGGGAGCCGTGTGGTAATTCCGAGCGACAGGCAGGGCACATGGCGTTATCTGGTAGAGCAGACGGAACTGCTCGTCTATTTGGGGGAGCCGACTCCTTATTCCATATTACAAGAAATCTATATTGAAATGCTGCCGCATACCTCTCTGGGTCTTCCGTCGGAGGCGGAACAGGGCTTTATCAACAGCGGCATCTGGAGGTTTGAGCTGACGCCCCGCCATATTGTAGACGGCCGCTACAATTTTTATTTGCCGAGTGATGCTGTGTTAAGCCCGGAAACCCGTTTCCTGCTTTCGACACCGAATCAGACACTGACAATCCCGTCCGTTGCCGCAGGGGTGATTACCGTGGCAGCTTACGACAGCCTTTATTCTTCCTATGCTGCATTTTCCGGAAGAGGGTTTCAGGGAGGTCTGCTTCAGCATACAGGGGCATACAAGCCGACGATTGCCGCGCCCGGTGTCGGTATCGTAACGACAACGACAACCAACTCGTATGCGAGCTTTACCGGAACCTCTTTTGCGACGCCGTTTGTGACGGGTTCTGCCGCACTTATGATGGAATGGGGAATTGTCAGAGGAAATGATCCGTATTTGTACAGTGAAAAAATAAAAGCGTATCTGATTAAGGGAGCCAGACAGCTTCCCGGCATTACCGAAACACCGAATCCTCTGACAGGCTGGGGCGCGCTCTGCCTGGCGGACAGTATACCCGACTGAAGTCGGAAGGCTGACGAAGGGTATTCTGCCGTTGACAAATGAAAAATATTTCGATACAATAAATAAAGTTGAGTGGCTTACCCGCATGGGTCGGCTGTTCTTTTTTTGTATGGCAGGAGAGGAAAAACAATGATGTATAAAATACTTGCGAAAAGTATAAGAGAATTTAAAAGGCCTTCTTTAATGGCGCCGATACTCGTATCGTTTGAAGTAATTATGGAATGTATCATCCCGTTTATCATCGCGATGCTCGTCAATCAGATTAAGGCGGGCAGTGAATACGGAATTTTGGTTAAATACGGCCTGCTGCTGGTGCTTATGGCAGGGCTCTCACTCTTGTTCGGGACGATTGCGGGCACGCAGTGCGCCACTGCCTCAAGTGGGTTTGCCCGCAATTTGCGCAAGGATCTGTTTTACCGGATTCAGACATATTCGTTTGAAAATATTGATAAATTTTCATCCTCTTCACTTGTAACCAGGATGACGACGGACGTGTCCAATGTGCAGAACGCTTATATGATGATTATCCGAACGGCGATTCGCTGTCCGCTGATGCTGATTTTCGCCTTCACGATGGCGTTTATTATGGGTGGAAGAATGGCCTTCATTTTTGTGTTTGTGATCCCTGTTTTGGGTGTCGGATTGTATCTGGTTATCCGAAAGGTGATGCCGCTGTTTAAAAAGGTATTTCGCAAATATGACACACTGAACAGTTCGATTCAGGAAAATGTGGCCGGAATGCGTGTTGTGAAGTCTTATGTGAGAGAGGACTATGAAAAGGAAAAATTTGAACGTGCGGCAGAGGATGTCTGTGCGGACTTCACTCGTGCGGAAAAAATATTGGCCTTCAATAATCCGCTGATGCAGTTCTGTCTTTATATCGTCATGATTTTTGTGCTCTCGTACGGCTCCTACACAATTATTACGTCGAAAGGGCTGGATCTGGATGTCGGACAGCTTTCCGCTCTGCTTACCTATAGCTTTCAGATTTTGAGCAGCCTGATGATGTTGTCTATGGTATTTGTAATGATTACGATTGCCGGGGAATCATCGCACCGTATCGTGGAAGTATTGGAAGAGGAAAGTACGATGCAAAGCCCCAAGGGTGGCCTTACGCAGGTGAAGGACGGCTCCGTCGATTTTGAAAATGTCAGCTTTAAATATTCCAGAACAGCATCGCGTATGGCGCTTGAGGGGATTGAGTTGCATATCCGTTCAGGCGAGACGATCGGCATTCTGGGCGGAACAGGTTCTTCCAAATCCTCTCTGATTCAGTTGGTCTCCAGACTTTACGATGCAACGGAGGGGGTTGTGAAAGTCGGCGGTGCAGATGTGAGGGATTATGATTTGGAGTCACTGAGAAATCAGGTGGCGGTCGTATTGCAGAAAAATGTACTGTTTTCCGGCACAATTAAGGAAAATCTCCGCTGGGGCAATCAGGAGGCCAGCGACGAGGAAATCAGAGAAGCGTGCAAATTAGCGCAGGCAGATGAATTTATTTCCCATTTTCCGCAGGGCTATGATACGTATATCGAACAGGGCGGCACGAATGTTTCCGGCGGACAGAAGCAGCGGCTGTGTATTGCAAGAGCGTTGCTGAAAAGACCGAAAATTCTTATTCTGGATGATTCCACCAGCGCGGTCGATACAAAAACGGATGCATTAATTCGTAAGGCGATGAAGGAATTTATCCCGCAAACGACAAAAATCATCATTGCGCAGCGGACGGCATCGGTTGAGGATGCGGACCGTATTCTCCTCATGGAGGGCGGTACAATCCTTGCGGTCGGTACGCATCAAGAGCTGCTTGCAGGCAATGAGGTGTACCGGGATGTATATCGATCCCAGAATAAGGCAGGTGAATAAGATGAGTAAAGGAATAGTGAAAAAAGGAATTGTAAAGCGCCTGCTGAAGCTGATTTTTGAATTTTATCCCGTTATGCTTCCGTTCGTTATGGTATGTATTATTTTTAATGCGGTTATTTCCTCGATTCCGTCTATTTTTATGCAGAATATTATTTCTCTGATAGAGAGCTCGTGGCAAAGCGGTGACTGGGCAGCGGTATCCGGGCAGATTATCGGATTTGTCGGTCTGCTGGCCGTTTGCTACATTCTTTCCCTTGCGGCGTCGCTTGTCTACAACCGAATGATGGCAGTCATTACGCAGGGCTCCTTAAAAAAGCTGCGCGTACGGATGTTCCGCGGGATGCAGAATCTTCCGGTCAGATATTTTGATACGAACAACCACGGGGATATCATGAGTTACTACACAAATGATATCGACGCGCTCCGGCAGATGATTTCACAGAGTGTTCCGCAGCTGATGATTTCAGGCGTTGTTGTTATTACACTGTTCTGTATTATGTTGTATTACAGTATTTGGATGACGCTTGTCGTTATGACGGGTATGCTCGTGATGTACCAGATTACAAAAAAGGTGGGAGGCGGTTCTGCAAAATATTTTATCCGCCAGCAGATTACACTTGGTAAGGTAGAAGGTTTTGCGGAGGAAATGATGACAGGGCAGAAGGTCATCAAGGTGTTCTGCCATGAAGAGGAAAGCAAGAAAGCCTTTGATGCGATCAATGATTCGCTGTTTGCCGATGCGGAACGGGCAAATAAGTATGCAAATACACTTGGTCCGATTTTAAATAATATCGGGAATCTTCTTTATGTCATTGTGGCGCTGTGCGGCGGCCTTTTTCTGATGTCACGCACGCCGAATGTGAGTATTTCCGGGATGGCGTTCAGCATCAGCATTGTCGTTCCGTTTTTGAATATGACAAAGCAGTTTGCGGGCAATATCAATCAGGTGTCAAACCAGGTCAATGCGGTTGTGATGGGACTTGCGGGAGCAACAAGAATTTTTGAGCTGATCGACGAAAAATCGGAATCAGACAACGGAGACGTGACGCTCGTCAATGTCCGGGAAGAGAACGGCGTGCTCACGGAATGCGCGGAGCGTACGGAAATGTGGGCGTGGAAGCGTCCGCAGGAGGACGGTACTATTTTGTATACGGAGCTTGCCGGAGATGTACGGATGAAGGATGTGGATTTCGGCTATACGGACGATAAGATCGTTTTGCACAATATTACCGTATTTGCGGAACCCGGACAGAAGGTCGCCTTTGTGGGCGCAACCGGAGCCGGTAAAACGACGATTACAAACTTGATCAATCGTTTTTATGATATTGCAGACGGCAAAATCTATTATGACGGAATCAACATCAACCGGATTAAAAAGGCGGATTTGAGAAGATCACTCGGCGTTGTGCTGCAGGATACAAATTTATTTACGGGAACCGTAATGGAAAACATCCGTTACGGCAATCTGGAGGCCTCGGATGAGGAGTGCAGGGGTGCGGCTGTGCTGGCCGGTGCACATGACTTTATCACCCGTCTGCCGCAGGGCTACGATACGCCTCTGACAGGCAACGGGGCCAATCTGTCACAGGGACAAAGGCAGCTTCTCGCGATTGCAAGAGCCGCAGTAGCCAATCCTCCCGCTATGATTCTGGATGAGGCAACCTCTTCAATTGATACACGTACGGAAGCCATTGTGCAGCGCGGCATGGATGTTCTCATGCAGGGCCGCACTGTGTTTGTCATCGCGCACAGGCTTTCCACAGTCAAAAATTCCGATGTGATCATGGTGCTTGAGCAGGGCCGCATTGCGGAACGCGGCAGCCATGAACAGCTCCTTGCCCAGAAGGGAAAGTATTATCAGCTTTATACGGGTGCTTTCGAACTTGAGTAAAATTGGGCAAATTATGTACGCTGCATCAGTACTATGAATACTCTGCTGCTGTAAAGTGATCAGCAGTGATAGAAAAGGAATTAATCAGAAAATCTCGAATGGAGAGATTTTCTGATTAATTCCTTTTTTTGGCTGCGGTTTAAGTCAAGCCGATAAAACGTATCACATAGAAACCAAAAAGTAACAAACCATTTATTGCTATTGGATCATGCGGTTAGTATAATGTGGATAAAAGGGTATGTCAGTTAATGAAAGGCATTTAATCCGGAGATATGCAATAAAAAGTGTAAAGAAAAAATATGATGGAACTGCGACTGTGTTCCTTATGAAACAAAATAGTCGCAGTTCTATCAAAACTGAATCCCCTTAGTTTGACATACTACGACAATTTTTATTATAAAGGTTCCGACTATGTTTGTCAATCTGATCAAAAATCTATGCTTGTAAGACAAGATTCAGATAGATTATAGTGCAAAAAGCAGATTTTTTCGACAATCCGGAAAAATGCGCCGTCAACAAAATCGTCAAATCTGAAAGGAGTCATCAAGTAATGGCACGTAAGGGAGAAAACATTTACAAACGTAAAGACGGGCGCTGGGAAGGCCGTCTATTACAGTCCGGCGGGAAGTTCCGGTATTTTTATGCCAAAACCTATCGGGAGGTTCGGGCAAAGATGCGGGACAGCCGTGAGGCAGCAGATACGAAGGAGGAGGAGTGTACAAACCGGCAGCTTTATGCGTCCGGTTTATTTCAATTGTGGCTGGAAGAGGTGGGATATCGCTTAAAACCATCTACTTGTGAAAGCTATTATTACTGTCTGCAGGGTTATGTAATTCCTCATTTCAGATCACCCGAAAACAGACACTTATCGAAGAAATCTGTCCTGAGTTTTGTACATGCAATTCATAAAAACGATACAATTTCCACAGCGTATCAAAGAAAAATACTCTCTATTTTCAAAACTGCTCTCCGGGACATTTCCAAAACATTTCCGGAGTACTCCTCGCTGGTTGAAATTGTGGTATATCCAAAAGTAATAAGCGGTGAAGAGGTTTCAATATTCTCCATAAAAGAACAAAAAATAATACAAAATACAGTACAAAAATCATCAGATAGAAGACTTTTCGGCGTAATTCTCTGTTTTTATACAGGTATCCGTTTGGGAGAGCTTTGTGCATTGAAATGGGAAGATATTGATCTGGATTCAGGAATGATGTCTATTTCACGAACTGTAACACGTATCCGTAACCCGGAATTATCCGGCTGTAAAACAATGCTTTGCGAGGGAACGCCTAAAAGCAGAACTTCCACCAGAAAAATTCCGCTGCCGGAGTTTTTATTAAAGAAAATGAAGGAACGCAGCATGGGTTCCATAGATGAAGCCTGTTATGTACTCTCAGAGAAAACGGTTCCCTTTGATCCGCGCGCATACCAGCGCCTCTATAAGAGTCTGCTTAAGGATGCAGGGGTCAAGGAACGTAAATTTCATGCCATTCGTCATACATTTGCGACAAGAGCATTGGAATTGGGCGTAGATATTAAGACACTTAGTGAACTGCTGGGACATTCCAATGTCAGCATTACCCTGAATATTTATGCACATTCACTCATAGAGCAAAAGAAAAAAGCAATAGAAAAATTCAATCAAATGTATGCGGCTCAAATGGAAATACCTCTATATGCCGTCAATTCAGCCGTCTAAGAGCGGAAAATCCAGGTTCTGCGGCAACTTGATACTGTTTTGATAGAACTGCGACACTGCAATACGCTGTTAACAGTTATTATTATATCTTCTGTAGCAGATTATTATTTAAAAATTTATTAATTATTCAGTTCGCTGCACAGTATGAGGCGGGCAGTCAAAGATTAGAGGTGACACAAGCATGAGTTTGCTTGTTACAGGCAAAGGCTGTGATAATACAAAATTGCCCGATGAAATGACAAAGGTGTTAATATTCGGGAAAAAATGTGGCTCTCCCAGTCAGCATTGCCGTGCGCCATGCAAATTAGTATTGCAGGTTGAACATTTCTCAGATAAAAATATTTGCAGGAGGACATCAGATGAATATCAAAAATAAGATTAACACTACAACGCAGCAGCCACAGGGGAGCCTCAGTAGAAAAAAATCCATAAAAAAAACACTTTTGACAAGTATTATCGGATTATCGGTTTCCATCTCAATGATTTCAGGGCTTGCCAGTGCATTCATGATTTATCAGGAGGCTACGAACAGCATGAATACAAGACTGGAAGAAAACAGAGACGCTTATAATTTGGCTGTGGAAAATGCTATTCAAATTTATAAAATAAGAATTGAAGAGGCAGCGCAAAATTCAGATATTACGGATCCCGAAAGGACGCAGGAAGAAAAAGATGAGCTATTAGCTCAATTGGCCGAGCAGTATGGCTTTACCAGAATGGTCACAGTCGATAAAAATGGCATGTCCAGTGCCGGCAGTGATGTGAGCCAGCGTGAGTATTTTCAAAATGCCATAAAGGGAAATACTTATATATCCAGCACGCTGGTCAGCAAGGATACCGGAAGTGTAGTCTTAAATGTGGCTGCCCAAATTAACAACAAAAGTGGATACAACGGAGTTGTTTTTGCATCGCTTGACAGCAGTGTCTTTAGCGGCATAGTTGATGATATTTCTATCGGCGAGTCAGGCTATGGCTTTATCGTAGACAAGACAGGAAAAATAATTGCCCATAAGAGTGCGGAGACTGTCAATAATCAAACGAATTATATTGAAATGGCTCAAGACGACAGCACCTATACCAAATTGGCAGAAGTGATTGAGAATATGATTGCCGGTAAATCCAATATCGATCATACGGTTTTTAAGGGGAATGATCAGGTAGTCTGCTATAGCCCGATTGAGGATACAGACGGGTGGTCGATCGGTGTCACAGCCAAAACTTCGGAAATGCTGAAAGGCTTCTATACTTCTATTGAGATTACGGTCGTGCTGACTATTCTTTTTGTGATCCTTTCGATACTAATTGCATTCCGGATTGCGGCACCTATTGTAAATCCTGTGGTGAAGCTGGTAAATAGAATGGAGATGCTGGCGGCAGGGGATCTGCATTCCGAAGTGCCAAAGGTACATACAGGAGATGAAATAGAAAGTCTGTCGGATTCCTTTACGGCCACCGTGCAAGCCTTAAATAGTTATATTGATGAAATTTCTTATGTATTGACCGGATTGGCACAGGGAGACTGCACCGTAAAAGCCGCACAGGAATATAAGGGAGATTTTGTTCGAATTAAGGATTCTCTGCACCAGATTGTTATGAATTTAAATGAGGTTTTCCAAACAATAACGCAGTCTGCCCAGCAAGTAGCATCCGGTTCAGAGCAGGTATCGGCCGGTGCCCAGGCACTGTCGGCAGGAACTACGGAACAGGCTGCATCTGTGGAGGAATTAACTGCCGCGATTTCCAGTGTGGCGCAGCAGGCGGAGATGAACGCGGCCAATGTGCAAACTGCGACGGAATATGTGAAGCAGGCCGGCAAGGGGGCATCGGACAGCAACGGTTATATGCAGCAGTTAAATGCATCTATGAGTGAAATTGCAATGTCATCTCAGGAGATTTCAAAAATTACCAAGCTTGTAGAAGATATTGCTTTCCAAACAAATATTTTGGCACTGAATGCCGCAGTGGAGGCAGCGCGGGCCGGAGATGCGGGGAAAGGCTTTGCCGTAGTGGCGGATGAAGTTCGTACCCTTGCTGCCAGGTCGGCGGAAGCAGCCAAACAAACCAGCGATTTGATTCAGAAATCCACGGCAATCGTATCCGAAGGAGAACGGTTTGCCGGTGATACATTAAAGGCATTAGGTGATGTCTCAGATAAGGCGCAATTAGTAGAACAGTCAATTAAAGAAATTGAATCGGCTTCCACGGAGCAGGCGGCGGCGATTGAGCAAATCAATCAAGGACTGTCCCAAGTGTCCGCAGTGGTGCAGAGTAATGCTGCGACTGCTGAGGAAAGCTCCGCATCCAGTGAAGAGCTGGCGGCGCAGGCACAGGTTCTGCAGGGAGAAGTTTCAAAATTCAGATTATTGGATTCAAGGGACAATTCGTTTAACTCTTCCTTTGCACATAGCGCGATAAATGATGCAGAGCGAAAAGCCGCGATCCAGCCCCAGCCGAAACCGTCAATGGGAAAATACTGATCCGCTATCCATTACGAATAGGAGGTAATTATGAATATGCGAGAAGAATTAGAGAAAAATCAGCAGGATGACGATGGAATGAAACAGAGATACCTTACGTTCCTGACGGATGACCGGCTGTTTGGTGTCCCCATTGCGGAGGTGATGCAGATTGTGGAGATTCAGGATATTACGAGGATGCATGATCAGCAGTCCTATATAAAGGGAATTATTAATCTGCGCGGACAGATCATTCCGGTAATTGATATGCGGCTGCGTCTGAACATCCCGGAGATATCTTACAATGACCGCACCTGCATTGTGATTATGTGTGTGAAGGACCAGAATTTTGGATTGATTGTGGATGGAGTCGATGAAGTAATCCGTATTTTGCCGGAGCAGATTTCGGCCCCGCCCGAAAGTGGTTTGATGGGTGCGGAATCATTTTTTACCGGAATTGCGAGAGTTAAAAAAAATAATGCCGGAGAGGAAGCCCTTGCACTCCTCATCAGAGCATCGGAAATTCTGTAAGCAACAGGAAAGCCGTCTCACCAAAATCAAATCAGCCTGTTAGTCAGACAGAAATCATGTGTTGCTGAAAATGAAGCGAACAGTACTAAGAGTCATTTACGATTTGACAAAATCATGGTAAGGTAGTAATCTGAAATTGATCTATTAGTACAGTCTATCTGACAAAATTTCAAAGAAAACAGGAGGAATATGTGATGGAAAGAGAAGTTGCGAAATTATTAAATGAGCAGATAAACAAAGAATTTTATTCTGCATATCTGTATTTGTCCATAGCGAGCTTTTATGATGACAGGGGACTGGACGGATTCGCTAACTGGTATGAGGTACAGGCAAAAGAAGAGCAGGATCACGCCATGCTAATGTATCAATATATGCATAATAATGATGAAAAAGTCATATTGGAAGCGATTGCAAAGCCGGACGAGGTATTTGAATCGCTGATGGATCCGTTAACGGTCAGCCTGGAGCATGAAAGATATGTGACGGACTCGATTCATACGATTTATGCAGCCGCACAGAAAATTAATGATTTTCGCGCACTGCAGTTTCTTGACTGGTTCGTAAAGGAGCAGGGAGAGGAAGAGAAAAACGCTACGGATTTAATCGTAAAGATGGAGCTTTTCGGAGATGATGCCAAAAGTTTGTATATGCTTAACAGTGAGCTGCTGGCAAGGGCTTATACCGCTCCGAGCTTAGTTTTATAAGATTTCAAAATTATTTTCATTTCTTCCCGCTGCAGCTTGCTGATTTTATTGGACAGTGCTTTAGCCGACGGAAAATAGTCGGCAAGCTGCCGGCGGTTGAGGAGAATTTACTCCAGGTTGAATTTTATCATCTTATTTTCTTAATATTCTCATTTGCATTGCCACGCAGCGCTGCTCACTTCGTTTTCTGTTCCATTAATTCCCGTAAACAGATTTGATTTTTGATCTCACAAGAGTATTCCATACTATATAAAATAAATGTAAAATTGTGAAATCAGGCAGGAATAGCCTTTTGATTTTTCACATGATAGGATATAATAACATTATCTGACACGATTCGATAAAGGGGCTGGGATTATATGCCGAGAGAAAATAAAAAGCTGATACGACTGATCGCGATAGGGTCCGCTTTGGCAGGAGTGCTTCTGTTTGCTTTGATTTATTATTTTTTCTTTTACAGGGAGAATAGTATCGTGGTTGACAGGAACTATTTGCCGGATAAGCATGTGCTTTTTATCAGCTCATACAGTGAAAGTTTTGATACGATTGACTTACAGAAGACAGGAATCAAACGGGCATTTGAAGGCAGCAACATCCAACTTGAGATTGCCTATATGGATATGAAAAATTATGATGATCAGGCAAATGTGGATCTATTTTACCAGACACTACGTTATAAGCTTGCAAATACGGGAACGTATGATGCACTCCTGATCGGGGATGACGCCGCCCTACAATTTGCCGAGGCACATCGGGAAGAGTTATTTCCGGATACCCCAATGGTATTTTTCTGTATCAATGATTTGGAATATGCATTGAAGGTCGGTGAGAACTCGTATATTACCGGTGCTGTGGAGGATTTTTATTTACAGGATACAATTGATATAGCGATTCGGTTTCAGCCGGGGGCCGGAAAAATCATTGCTATTTATGACGGTACATTGACGGGACAGGGAGATGCGAAGCAATTTTATGCCTTGGAGGGAAGTTATCCGGCCTATGAGTTTTCTGGAATTAATACATCGGAATATACGCTGGAGCAGTTTGGAGAGCTGCTCGGCCGGATTTCCGGAGACAGTATTTTGATTTATATGAGCAGCTTTGAAGATGCGGATGGGAACTCGTATACGATATCTGACAGCACGCGATATATCGTTGCTCATGCAGGAGTGCCGGTATACAGGAATTCTGTCGGCGGGATCGGAGAAGGGCTGCTTGGCGGAAAAATTGTTTCTTACGAAGATTCCGGTTTTGAAGCCGGTTCGATGATCGTGGATATTTTAAACGGAAAAGATATCGCGAACATTCCGGTCGTTACAAAAGGCGAAAGCCAATACACGTTTGATTATCAGGTGCTAAAGCAATATGGGATCGATCTTTCTCTGGTTCCCACGGATGCCGTTATTGTCAATAAGGAGCTGACAATTTTTGAAGCTTATCGGAGCGTTCTGGTTCCGGTGCTCGTGTTTGTTTTGCTGTGTCTCGTTGTTCTGCTTGCATTGATGGTCGATAATCTGAGATGCCGCCGTCTGACAAGAGAGCTTCAATGCTCTCACGACGAGTTGACTGAGACGTATAATAAGCTGATTGTCGCGGAGGAGATGCTGAAACAGCAATATGATGAAAATAGGGAATATACAGAATCACTTGAAAAGAAAGAGTCGTTTATCCGTTATCAGGCGGAGCATGATTATCTGACTGATCTTCCGAACAGACGCTCTGCCATGGAGGAATTGAGCATCAGGCTCGAAGCGAAGATCGAATGCACCGTTATTATTGTTGACATCGATGAGTTTAAAGAAATTAATGATTCCTTCGGACATGCATGCGGAGATACGGTTTTACGGGAACTGTCTGGGCGCTTAAGGGAGTTGGCAAAGGAGGAGTTGTTTTATGCCGCGCGCTTTGGAGGAGACGAGTTCCTGATTATTATCAATAAAAGAGAGGTCAGTGCGGATGACAGCGAAGTGATCCGTCTTAAGCGTGTATTTGCAAAGCCTGTTGAATTCGAAGATAAGAAGCACTATATCAAAGTGAGCATGGGGATTGCTTCCGCTAAGGACGAAGTGGCGGAGGCAGGCGAGGTGGTTTCCGATGCGGATTTTGCAATGTACGCGGCAAAGAAGTCGGGCGAAAACGAGTGTGTTTACTATGATGCGAGCATGAAGGATGAGGCCAACCAACGCAAGGAGATTCGAAGTATTATCGACAGTGCTTGCAGGAATGACGGTTTTTATGTATTATATCAGCCCCAGGCTGATACAATGACGGGGATGATCAAGTGTTATGAGGCACTCGTCCGCCTGAAGGGTCACGCGATATCTCCCGCGCAGTTTATTAAAATTGCTGAGGAAACGGATTCCATTCTAATGATCGGCCGTATTGTCACAAAGAAAGTGATTGAGCAGATTGCGTCATGGCGTGAACAGGGATATGAGGTGCATCCGGTTTCGATCAACTTTTCCAGCAAGCAGATACTCGACAAGGGATATGTTACTTATCTGGAAGAACTTCTAGAAAAAAATAATGTTTCACCGGATCTGATCGAAATAGAAATTACAGAGAGTATTTTTATCAACAACAACGAGAAGGCCATGAAGCTGTTCAAAGATTTTGAATCGATCGGGGTCGGTCTCGCACTTGATGATTTTGGTACCGGTTATTCGTCCATCAGCTATCTGACGTATATTCCGGTGCAAAAGATCAAGCTGGACAAATCTCTCGTGGATACCTTTTTAGTTGAGGGGAAAGATACGTTTATCGATAATATTGTCCGGCTGGCACACTGTCTGGGTCTTAAAATTACAATCGAGGGGATCGAAGAGGAGCACCAGCGCAACCGGTTAAAGGATTTTGCCTGTGATTATATTCAGGGTTATTATTTCAGCAGGCCTCTCGCAGGAGACGAGGTAATACGGTTATCAAATCCGATTAGATAGGTTTTTATTAATCCTTTTAGGGAAATTTTAGAATTATTTTGGAGGAAGTTCATTGCCTTTTTTGATAGAACGGTTAAAATGTAATTATAGAAAGGTGATGAATATGCAGGAAAGATTAAGAAAATTTATGTATGGGCGCTACGGAACAGACCGGTTCTCCCAATTTTTGATGGTTGTGGCATTGCTTGCGATGCTGCTGTCTTTATTTACGGGAGCGGATGTCTGCTATTGGATTGCGGCGGCGATTATCGGATATGCCTATTTTCGCGTGTTTTCCAGAAATCATGAAAGAAGGTATCAGGAAAATCAAAAGTATTTGCGGCAGACCTACCGGTTTAGAAGCTATTTTGGAAGAAAGAAGCTGGAATGGGTGCAGCGAAAGACGCATCATATTTATCGTTGTCCAAACTGCAGGCAGAAAATCCGGATTCCGAAGGGAAAGGGAAAAATTGTAGTAATGTGTCCGAAATGCCGTACGGAATTTACAAGAAGGAGTTAACGGATGTTTGGATATGTAATTATCAACCAGCAGGAAATGAAGTTTAAGGATTATGAAAAATATCGGTCCTATTACTGCGGTCTTTGCCAGAGCCTGAAAAAGCGTTACGGTCTGGCCGGGCAGATGTCTTTGACTTATGATATGACATTCCTGATCCTGCTTTTGACGGCCCTGTATGAGCCTCAGACGCTCGAATCTGCCTGTACGTGTATTGCGCATCCGTTTGAAAAGCATAGGATGCGGGCAAATATTTATACGGATTATGCGGCAGACCTCAACTTGCTTCTCACCTATGAAAAATGTATGGACGATTGGCAGGATGAAAAAAAGCTGGTAAAAAGGGGGTATGCCGCATTGCTTTTGCCAAAGGTAAAACAGATTGCGGCAAAATATCCTGAAAAATCAGCCGTTATTCGTGAGGAACTGCAAAAAATACAAAAAATGGAAATTGGAAAAGAGCAGGATATCGATATTCCGGCAGGTGCATTCGGTCGGATTATGGCGGAAATATTCGCTTTTCGTGCGGACGAGTGGGAAAAGGACTTAAGGGAGACCGGTTTTTTTCTCGGGAAATTTATTTATCTGATGGATGCGTATCTCGACATGGAGAAGGATCAAAAGAGCGGAAACTACAATCCGTTTCTATTAAGGAAACAGCCGGTCGACGCGGATGCGGAGCAGATCCTGCTGATGATGATGGCGGCGTGCTCCAAAGCGTTTGAGAGGCTTCCGATTGTTGAGGACGTGGAAATTCTGCGAAATATTTTGTATTCCGGCGTTTGGTGCCGGTACCATGCTTCAAAGAGTCCGTCGGAGGCCAAGGCAGTTAAATAACAGGATTTTGGTTTTAGATAAATGGTAACTAATGAATGGAGATTAAAATAGATGAAAAATCCCTATTTGGTACTCGGGGTAAAGGAAGATGCCACAAATGATGAAATTAAAACGGCATATCGGGCATTGAGCCGGAAATACCATCCGGATGCCAATATAAACAATCCAAATAAGGCCGCGGCGGAAGAAAAATTCAAGGAAGTGCAGCAGGCTTACGAACAGATCATAGATGAGCGGGAACATGGCTACACCGGCTATTCACGCGGCAGGTACGGCTTTGGCGATGCAGGAAGAGAAAGCTACGGCGGCAGTGATGAAGATGCACTTCATATGCAGGCGGCGGGAACTTATATCAACAACGGCCGGTATGAGGAGGCTTGGAATCTGCTGCGCAGTATGAAGGAGAGAAGTGCGCCCTGGTATTATTATGCGGGTGCGGCCAATGCGGGGATGGGCAATAATGTGCAGGCGCTGGATTTTGCCAGAATGGCATGCGAGCTGGAACCGGGAAATCTCCGGTATCAATTGTTTTTGCAGCAATTGCAGTCTGGCGGAAGCTGGTACCGGGATATGCAAAGCCCTTACGGAGAGAGCAGTGCGGGTGGCAGCAGTCTCTGTCTGAAGCTGTGTTTTTGGAATCTTGTCTGCAATTTATTTTGCGGAGGAGGCGGACTTTGCTTTGGAAACGGCATGAGGCCAATGTGATGCAGGAAGACACGCTTAGCGGGCTTTATAGCCAAGCTCGCGAGACAGCTTCAGGCATGCGCTTGTGAGAAGCGGAATCAACTCCTGCATCCGCTCATTGGACATTCTTGCAGCCGCGGCCGAAATGCTGATGGCATAATTTGCCGTACCGCTGTAATCCTTGATGTTCGACGCGATGCAGCGGACGCCGACTTCGTTTTCCTCGTTGTCCATTGCATAACCAAGTCTTCGGATCGCCGCAAGCTCTTTTAAAAGCGGTTCCATTTCCAGAATCGTATAGTCTGTCTTTTTTTCCGGGCTGGAACTTTTCCAAATGCCCAGCACCTCTTCTTCGGATAATTCCGACATGATTGCTTTTCCCACAGCCGTGCAATAGAGCGGACTGATCATTCCGATAAAGGAGGCCATCCGCATGGCGCGTCCCTCATAGGAGGGCTCCAGTTTGCTGATATACATGACATGATTGTCCACACGTTTGACAAGATGAACCGTCTCACAGGACTGTTCCATCAGAAATCGCATATACGGCTGTGCGACCGATAAAATATCGATTTGTTTTAAAACCTTTCCTGCAATTGTCACGACCTTTAGGGTCATCTGGTATTTTAATGTTTCTTCGTTCTGTTTCACATATCCCATATAAATCAAAGAATTTAAAAGGCGGTGAACCGTACTTTTATTTAATAAGAGCATGCTGCTGATTTCCAGGAGGCCGCACGGCCCTTTTTCTGTCAGCACATCAATGACCTGAAAGATTCTGTCCGCAGACTGGACGGGATTTTTATCATGTTCCATGTCGTCATATCCTTTCACAAAATTATGGCTATTATAGCATCCCGGTTACAAAAACTCAAGAGGGAGACCGCGCAGGTTTTTTTCCCAATAAAAAAAGAAGCGACAGCTGTCATTTTTGTATAAAAACAAAGGAAACATATTGACAGACTGGTAATTTTGTATATAATAAAATTAAATTAATTTTAAATTATGAAACACAGTTCCATAATATGAAACAAAGGAAGGAAAGAATATGAATGAGAAATTAAAAGCAATTTCTAAAATAGGAATTGTGCCGGTCATCAAGATAGAGCAAGCCGAAAAGGCCGTGCCGTTAGCAAAGGCGCTCTGTGAAGGGGGGATTCCATGTGCGGAGGTGACGTTTCGGACAACAGCCGCGCCGGAAGCGATCAGAGCCATGCAGAAAGCATTTCCCGATATGCTGGTCGGAGCCGGAACCGTGCTGACGATCGAACAGGTGGATCAAGCGGTTGCATCAGGCGCACAGTTTATCGTGAGTCCGGGATTTGATCAGAAGGTCCTGCAGTACTGTATTGACAGGCAGATTACGATCGTGCCGGGCTGCAGCACGCCAAGCGAGGTGGCGCAGGCCGTCGTTATGGGACTTGAGGTCGTGAAGTTTTTTCCGGCGGAGGCGGCAGGCGGCATCCCGATGCTCAAAGCGCTTTCGGGGCCGTTTGGAAATGTAAAATTTATGCCGACCGGCGGAGTCAATCAGGAAAACCTGTCTGCTTATCTCAATACAAAAAATGTAATAGCGTGCGGGGGAAGTTGGATGGTGGATGCCAAGATGCTTGAGGTAGGCGATTTTGATGGAATTCGCCGGTTGACGGGAGAGGCGGTCAGTAGCATGCTCGGGTTTGAGGTCGCCCATATTGGTATTAATATGGAGGATGAAGGCAGTGCGGATGTGCTGACAGATGCAATTTCAAATATGTTTGGCTTTGACAAGAGATCCGGGAGCAGCTCCTTTTTTGCGGGGGATGGCTTGGAAATCATGAAACTTCCATACTTCGGGGCAAAGGGACATATTGCGATTCGTACCGGCTATATTGAGCGGGCAGTCGATTATCTGAAACGGATGGGTTGTGAATTCAGGGAGGATTCCGCGAAATATGACGCTGAGAACCGACTGGCTGCCATTTATTTTAAGAAGGAGTTCGGAGGCTTTGCCTTTCATTTATTACAAAAAAAATAACGGAGGTAACTCATGAATCATAAGGTAATTACATTTGGGGAAATTATGCTTCGTCTGGCACCGCAGGGCTATCTGCGATTTGTACAGGCGGACACCTTTGAGGTAACCTATGGAGGCGGTGAAGCCAATGTGGCGGTTTCTCTCGCAAACTACGGAATGGATGCGGCTTTTGTGACAAAGCTGCCGGCGCATGAGATCGGACAGGCTGCGCTTAATTCTCTCAGAAGGTACGGTGTGGATACATCCCATATTGCAAGGGGCGGCGAACGGCTCGGCATTTATTATCTTGAAAAGGGCGCCAGCCAGCGGCCTTCCAAGGTCATCTACGACCGTGCGGCTTCCTCGATGGCTTCCGCCGCCAAAGAGGATTTTGACTGGGATCAGATTTTTGAGGGTGCTTCCTGGTTCCATTTTACCGGAATCACACCGGCGCTCGGCGGCAGCATCGCCGATATCTGTCTGGAGGCATGCAAGGCGGCCAAGGCAAAAGGAATCACGGTAAGCTGTGACCTGAATTATCGCAAGAAGCTCTGGACAAAGGAAAAAGCGCGCGCTGTAATGAGTGAATTGTGCCGGTATGTGGATGTCTGCATCGCAAATGAAGAGGATGCGGGCGATGTATTCGGCATCAAGTCGGAAAATACGGATGTGACGAGCGGCAAAGTCAACCATGAGGGCTACCGGGAGGTGGCGGGAAAGCTGGCCGATCAATTCGGGTTTAAAAAGGTGGCGATTACGCTTCGTACGTCTTTATCCGCCAATGACAATAAATGGGCGGCGATGTTGTATGACGGCGGAGAATGTTATTTCAGCAAAACCTACGATATTCATATTGTAGACCGTGTGGGCGGCGGAGACTCGTTCGGAGCGGGACTGATCTATGCGGCTATGAATGGTTATGAACCGCAGGAGGCGCTTGAGTTCGCGGTTGCGGCAAGCTGCTTAAAGCACACGGTCGAGAGTGATTTTAATATGGTATCGGCAGAAGAAGTGACGGTGCTTACGGGCGGGGACGGCTCGGGCAGGGTACAGAGATGACAGGAGGTCTTTTTGTTAAAAGACCTCCGTATCAAAATGGTTTGAATCAGGCTTGCTCCAGCGTTTTTCTTACGGCGCCGGGAGAGGCAAGCATTTTGAAAAAGTAGGTGCACACGAGAGGCGCAAGACCGACATTGTATAAATTCACTCCCCAAATAGCTTCATTTTCCAAAATGGGTTTTATTCGCGCCTCTATTGTTTCCACTGTGTTATCATCGGAACCCAGCGTTAGTCCATCCATATGGGGGAGCAGGATATCCAAAAGAGGATCGGGACTGAGCTCAAAAGGATTTCCGCTGTCATCAATCCCGATAAGATAGCGGAGCCATCCCGCAAATACCAGAGGAATCCGCTTTAGGTCTGATACATTAAGCACGGGAGATGCGAGATAGGCCTTGATCGTTTCACCGAAACGAACGGCGAGCTTCTGCGAGGTATCCGTCGCAATGCGCTGCGGGGTATCCGGCATAAACGGATTGGGAATCCGCACGTTTAAAACAGTATCGATAAACTGCTTAGGATCCAGAATGCCGGGATTGATTACGACAGGAAGTCCCTCCCTGTAACCGATTTCTTCCACAAGACCGCGCAGAGCATCGTCTTTCATTTCCTTTGAAATCAGGTCATAGCCGAGCACGCAGCCAAATACTGCGAGAGCGGTGTGAAGCGGATTCAGGCAGGTGCAGACCTTCATCTTTTCCACCTTATCTACTGTTTCGCGATCGGTGAAAATAACGCCGCCCTTTTCCAACGGAGGACGTCCGTTAGGGAAGGAATCCTCGATGACGAGATACTGGCATTCCTCTGCATTTACAAAAGGTGCCGCATAAGTATGCTTCGACGTTATGATGAAATCCAGATCCTCTATTTCATCCTTTTCGAGAATTGCTTTTACGGAGGGATCAGGTCTTGGAGTGATTTTGTCTATCATAGTCCACGGAAAAGAAACCATGGAGGGATTGCTGATATATTTCTGAAAACCCTTTTCCGTCAGGCCCGATTCGCTCCATTTTTCCGCAAAAGCATAGACCGCCTCATAAAGCCGGGTGCCGTTATGAGAACAGTTGTCCATGCTGACCATGGCTACCGGCGCTGCGCCTGCCAAATAGCGCGTGTACAGCAGCGAGACGATTTTCCCGAGATAGCTTTCCGGCTTATCGGGGCCGTGCTCCATGTCGGCTGCTGCGGCAGGAAGAAGAATGCCCTTGCCGTCCGTAAGCAGATAGCCCTTTTCTGTAATCGTAAAGCTGATCATTTGCAGGGAGGCACAGGAGAAAATCTCGCGCAGACGGCTGAAATCTTCGTGATTTTCCGCATTTGCACACAAGGATTCCACTACGCTTGCGACCACTGTTTTTTCTACGGAGCCGTCGGCTTTTAAGGTTACGAGTATGGAGAGATCATCATGGGGGTGATTCAATTTCTGTATAATTTCATAATCGAAGCCTTCGGCAACGATCAGTCCTTTTTCTAAAAGCTCTTCATTCAGCAGATTCTGAACGATGTTTGCCTGAAAGGCGCGGAAGATGTTGCCTGCGCCGAAATGGATCCAGAGCGGAGCGGCTTTTGTCCTTTTCTCCACCGCCTTTCGGTCGTAGAGAGGAAGCGCATATCCTTTTTCCGACCAGGCTGTTTTATTGTCCATAGAGAATTGATCCAGTTTCATGATCGGTGCTCTCCTTTCTCGATAGCCTCCCAAAGGCCGTTCAGATATGCTGCGCCAAGCGCCCTGTCATACAGTCCGTATCCGGGCATGGCTACCTCGCCCCAAATCATACGGCCGTGATCAGGACGGATAGGGCCGGTAAATTTAATATCGTGGAGCGCTTTCATGATTTCATACATATCAAAGGAGCCGTCTTTGGAAAGGTGGGCGGATTCTTCGAAATCATCGGGACTGTTGAACTTCAGATTGCGTACATGGGCAAAATGGATTCTTCCCTCCAGAGCGCGAATCATACCGGGAAGGTCATTCTCCAAGTTGGTGCCGTAAGAGCCGGAGCAAAAGGTTATGCCGTTGTGCGGGTTGTCCACCATTTTCATCATGCGCAGAATGTTTGGCTGGCTGATGATAATGCGGGGGAGTCCGAATACGCTCCATGCGGGATCATCGGGATGGATTGCCATATTAATATCATATTTGTCACAGACGGGCATGATTTTTTCGAGGAAATAGTTTAGGTTAGCAAACAGCATATCCTCGTCGGTATCCCGATACATCGTAAACAGCTCCTTGATCTTTTTCATCCGTTCCGGTTCCCAGCCGGGCATGATTGCACCGTTTGAATCTCCGGCGATGGAATCAAACAGATCCTCGGGATTCAGAGCGTCTACGGCAGCCTGATTATAGGCGAGTACCGTAGAACCGTCGGGACGCACGCGGGCAAGCTCGGTACGGGTCCAATCAAATACGGGCATGAAATTATAGCAGACAAGATGGATATTTTCCCTGCCTAAATTTTCAAGTGTTTCAATATAATTGGCGATAAATTGTTCTCTTTCGGCTGTCCCCGCTTTAATCGATTCGTGAATATTTACGCTCTCGATCCCGGATATGTGAAGTCCGGAAGCTTCCACCTCTTCTTTTAATGCGCGAATCCGCTCCCGGCTCCATACCTCGCCCGGAGCAGTATCATATAATGTCGTGATGACCCCGGTTACTCCGGGAATTTGCCTGATCTGGCTCAGCGTAACAGTGTCAAATTTTGTACCATACCACCTTAATGTCATTTCCATAATTGCAGGCCCTTTCCTGATTATATTTTTGTAACTGATCTTGTAATTCCATTATAGAGGGAGGAGAGAAAAAGTCTATTGACAGAATTGCGGTTCACATTGTAAAAATTGCGATTAGATGTTATTTTAAAACAAAAGCCTTATTATTAATTTAAACTGCCGGAACAGATATGAGGTGCCGATATGAATAAAAATTTGCGCGCGGAATTTACAAAAAGGCAATATATGCTTTCAAAGGATTTTGAGATTTATTATTACAGCGACAAAAATCTTCCGCAGGGAAGGCTCCATATGCACCGCTATCATGAATTCTACTTTTTTTTGGAAGGGGAGGTGTCCATCCGGATTGAGGATCAAATGCGGTCTTTAAAGCCGGGCGATATCGTGCTGATTCCTCCGCAGGTTTCTCATCAGGCCGTAATACATAATCCCGGCATACCGTACCGAAGGTTTGTGCTTTGGGTCAGCGAAGAATACTGCGGACGGCTTAGAGAGCTGTCTGAGGATTATCTTTATTTTATACGGTATGTGTCGGATACGGGTAATTACATTATCCACAACGAGGTTGCTGCATTTAATACGATTCAGGCGAAGGTTTTTCAGCTTCTGGAAGAGATTCAGGGTCAGCGGTTCGGGAGAGATGTGCGCATTGCGCTTGGTATTAATGGTTTGATCATGCATCTGAATCGCATTCTATATGAACAAAGGCATCTCAAATATCCTGAGGAAGGAAATAATCTGTATCGGAATCTGATTTATTATATTGAGGAGCATCTGGAGGAAGAACTGACACTTGATAGGATTGCAACTGAATTTTTTGTGAGTAAGTATCATATTTCGCATATTTTCAAGGACAATATGGGGGTTTCTCTCCATCAATATATCCTAAAAAAAAGATTGTATGCATGTAAGGAAGCATTGCTGGGAAATGTGAATATCGGCGGGGTTTATCAGACGTTTGGCTTTAGAGACTATTCCAGCTTTTACAGAGCCTTCAGAAAGGAATTCGGAGTTTCCCCGAAGGAATTTAAGGATACGAGTGCGCTGCGGACAAAAATACGTTACAATAACCATGATAGAACTTTATGAGGCAATGGGAAGAGTGAAGATGAGAGATAAATTTGTGAAATACTGGTGCAAAATGCCGCTACGTCGCAAACTTCAGGTAATTATCGTCAGTGTGGGCCTGATTATGGAGGCGGTAGTTCTGGTCAATCTGAATATTCCCTATTCTTTTATTGATAACGTACGGATTATTATGGACGATAATCTGGTCTGCTATAGATTTCAGGATGCACTCGACAATGAAAAGGATTTATTTATAAAATTCATGTCGGGGAAAAATCAGGAGACAGAGGAAAAGTTCCGCCGGGCATGTGAGGAAACGGCTGAATTTCTGGAGGAGCTGCCTTATGATTATGTAAAGATCGGAGAAGAACGGTATTCCATTACCTGGAATATTAAAAATGCCTATGAGGAGTATGCAAAGCAGCGTGATAAGGTAATAACGATGGACAGGAAGGAGGAGGAATATATTACCGAGCTGTATAAAACATACAAGATGCAGGATTATTTGTCTGCTTATGCCTCACGACTTACGAAAGCTGTGCTTCTGGAAGGAAACGGCTACTATGAGGAGCAGCTCCCCATATTGAAGCAGATGCCGTACATTCTGCTTCTGATCAGCTTTGCCGCATTCTGGCTGCTGCTTGCAGTAATGCGCTTGTTTATGAGCAGCATTCTTAAGATTGTGGGCCGGCTTGCGGAAGCCTCAGGGAAGATTGAAAAGAATGATTTTTCCGGTAAGGATCTGGAATGGAAGGGACAGGATGAAATCGGGCAGCTGGTCAGCGCTTTCAATAAGATGAAGCACTCCACGCAGAATTATGTGGTGGCCACGGAAGAAAAAAGGGTGATGGAGGAACGTCTTTACCGGCAGGAGCTGGAGCGTGCCGAGCTGGAACAACGGTTTTCCATGGCGCAGCTTCAGTTAATTCGAAGCCAGTTAAACCCTCATTTTTTGTTTAATACATTGAATATGATTACCCGCATGGCCCAGATGGAGGAGGCACCGATAACAGAAGAAATGCTGGTGGCTATGAGCAACCTTCTGCGTTACAGCCTGCGGACGACTAATGCCTTTGCGCCCTTGAAGCAGGAGCTGAAGGTCGTACAGGATTATATGTATATTCAGCGGATGAGGTTCGGAGAGCGCGTGAGTTTTTTTGTTGTTTGTCCGGAAGAGCTGCATGCGGAGGAGGTTCCGGTCTTTTTACTTCAGCCGCTGGTAGAAAATGCGGTACTCCACGGGATTGCGGACAAGGAGACGGGCGGGATAATTTCGATCGGCATCATGAGGGAAGAAGAAACCTTGCGGATTACAGTGGAGGATACCGGAGAAGGTATGAGTGAGGAACATCTTAAGCGGGTTCGGGAGGAGGCTGAAAAACGGGGCACGGGTCTTGGAATCGGTCTCGGAAATATTCACAGAAGGATTGAGGCGTATTATGAGAAGGGCAGCATTTCTATCAATAGTCGGGCAGGTGTCGGTACAGTCATACAGATTGAGTTCGGAAAACGAAAGGTCTGAGAGACTGTAATAGTATGGGGGAAATAAGAATGTATCGTTTGCTGATAGCGGAGGATGAATTGATTGAACGCATGGCGCTGAAGAAGACCTTGCAAAAGAAGCTTGGAGAGACCTGCGCCATTTATGAGGCGGAAAACGGAAAGGAAGCTGTAAAAATTTTTCGAAGGGAGGATATCCAGATTGTGATACTGGATATTGCCATGCCCGGAATAAACGGCATTCAGGCGGCAGAAATGATGCGTACGGAAAAGAAAGAATGCTGTCTGATTTTTCTCACCGCATATGACCGCTTTGAATATGCAAAGAAAGCTATTTATCTGCGGGCACTGGACTATCTTTTGAAGCCCTATTCCATCAAGGAGCTGATGAGCGTGGTGGAGGAAGCTATGCATCTGACTGCGGAGTGGGAACGAAAGAGGAAGGAAATCAAAGGAGAAACGCCTGCGGCCGCGGAACATATTGAGGACAGGTCAGTTATGGAAGAGCCGGAGAACGAGGCGGAGACGGTTAGCCGACTGTCTGTTATGACCGCCATGGTAGAGGAATATATCCGGAAAAACTACATGAATGAAATTTCCATGAGCGATGGGGCCAGAGCCATTAATTATTCGGAGCCTTATTTTTGTAAAATGTTCAAGCAGCAATTCGGACAAAATTTTACCTCCTATCTGGCGGAGTATCGGATCGAAGAGGCAAGAAAGCTGTTGGGAAAGCCTAATATTAATGTTAAAGAGGTGGGAGCCAGAGTAGGTTATCCGGATTCCAATTACTTTACAAAAGTATTTCACCGGATGACCGGCCAGAACCCTTCTGAATATCGAATGACCGTGCTTCAGAATTTATAAATAAAACAAGTTGTTTCAATTACCCATTATGTTTCGTAATGGGTAATTTTTGTTATATTAGGAAATTCCTTCGGATTTCCTAATATAACAAAATAATATGCGCAGCTGCGCGCGCGGAACAAAAGCTGTGCAGCCTAAGTATTTGGCCGCGGGAGTGGGCATAGCACACGTTTGTTCTTACTCCACGTTAGTAAAGGATGACTCTTTGTTTTTAAAAAGATAAAATTTTACTACTTTTCGTAAAAAAATACGATGGGATACAAAAAATGCAGATTTTATAATGACAATAGAAGAAGTGAAGGAAATGAACCGGAAAGGAGGACGGGGTATGGGACAGGAGCTGTTTCGTATGGAAGGAATCAGCAAAAGCTTTCCAGGTGTGAAGGCGCTTGACAATGTCTCCCTCACCGTGAATAAGGGAGAGGTACTCGGTCTGGTGGGTGAGAACGGTGCCGGAAAATCCACTCTTATGAAGATTCTGTCGGGAGTGTACCGGGCAGATGAGGGGGAAATTTTCATTGAAGGCGAAAAAGTAGTGATTGACTCTGTCAGCAAAGCACATAATCTGGGAATCAGCATTATCATGCAGGAATTGAATATGTGCGGGCATTTAAGCGTTGCAGATAATATTTTTATAGGCAGGGCACAGACAAAGGGTATTTTTATTGATGACCGTCAGATGCATAAGGAGGCAAAGAAGATCCTTGACGAACTGGGTATTGAGATAGATACCTATATGCATGTGGGTGCCTTAAGTGTTGCCAAGCAGCAGATGGTGGAAATTGCTAAAGCAATCAGCTTTCATTCCAAAATACTCGTGCTGGATGAACCGACCGCCACACTGACCGAAAGAGAAATCGACCAGCTGTTTGAAATTGTCAACCGGCTGAAGAAAAAAGGTGTCGGAATGGTATATATTTCACATCGAATGGCGGAGCTGAACCGAATCTGCGAACGTGTAACGGTCATCCGTGACGGACAGTATATCGGAACGAAGAACTTAACCGACATTACGATGGACGAACTGGTCAATATGATTGTCGGCCGTTCTTTGGAGGATAAATATCCAAAGCATATCAGAACAATCGGAGATGTGGTACTGGAGGCAAGGAATATAAAGCGGGGTACGAAGGTCAAGGCGGACTATTTCTGTGTTCGAAAGGGTGAAATTCTGGGAATTTCCGGTCTGGTCGGAGCGGGCAGAACAGAGCTGATGCGCTGTATTTTTGGTGCGGATCATCCCGAAGCAATGGAGCTGACACTGGAAGGGAAGCCGGTCAGAATTAATTCCGTCATACAGGCAATCCGGCATGGGATCGGGTATGCCACAGAGGACAGAAAAAGAGACGGACTGGCACTGGGGCTGGATGTTAAATACAACACCAATATGGCTCACCTTCCCAGTATTACGCACTTCGGGTTTGTAGATGACAGAGCGGGACTGAAAAATGCGGAGGAATATGTGGATCTTCTGCATACGAAGACTCCCAGTGTCCATCAGGTCTGTAAGAATCTTTCGGGAGGAAATCAGCAGAAGGTGGTGCTGGCAAAATGGCTGTGCAATGAGGTAAAGGTGCTGATTGTTGACGAGCCGACCAGAGGCATTGACGTGGGAGCCAAGTATGAGGTTTACGAACTGTTTAATAAACTGAGCGATCAGGGTGTGGCAATCATCATGATTTCTTCGGAACTTCCTGAAATCCTCGGCATGAGTGACCGGATTCTCGTTATCCATCAGGGAGAGATTAACGGAGAGCTGGATGCTAAGACGGCCACACAGGAGCAGATTTTGTATTTGGCGGCGGGATATAACAAACTGGAAGGGAAGCCGGCTCCGCAGTTAGCCGGCGGAGCTTGAAAAAGGGGATGAAAAAATGACAAAAACAAAACAACGGGAGTCGCTTAACGGATGGAATTCTTTTAATAAGCTGAATGCGGCCACCAGAAGAGCAATTTATTCATTGGGTATATTGATAGGCCTGTTTCTGCTGTTCTCCGTGCTTTCGCCGGATAAATTTCTGGCTCAGGCCAATCTGCAGAATCTGCTGCAGCAGATTGTAACCTATACAATCATCGGATGCGGTTTGAGCTTTTGTCTTGTCTGCGGAGGAAACGATCTCTCGGCGGGAGCATCCATGGCATTGTCGGGAATTATTATGGTCGGTCTGCTGACGCAGGGCCTGCCGCTGTGGATCTGTATGATTCTTTGTATGATGATGGGTGTGCTGACCGGCATTATGAACGGATTCTTTATTGAAATTTTAGGTGTGGTTCCTTTTGTGGCCACACTTGCCACCCAATGGGTGTACAGAGGAATGGCAAATGTACTTGTAAACGGAGCGCCTCTTTATACCACAAATATTCCGTCCGAAAGCGTACAAAAGCAGTTTTATGTTCTGGGCGGCGGCAGAATCGGCGGTGACGGTCTGCCTTACAGTGTAATTATCACACTGGTGTATGCGATACTTCTCGGCATCGTTTTGGCAAAGATGAGGATCGGGCGTCAGATTTATGCCTGCGGCTCTAATCTGGAGGCGGCAAAGCTTTCGGGAATCAATGCCGTAAAGACCCGCATGTTTGCATACTGTATTTCGGGACTTTCCGCTGCTATCTGCGGCGTTCTCGTATCTTCCAGACTCTCAAGCGCACAGCCTACGGCGGGTAACGGTTATGAAATGGAGGCCATTGCTGCCTCTGTGCTCGGAGGGATTTCTATTCTGGGCGGTGAAGGAACGATTTTAAATACGGTGATCGGCGCACTGATGATGGGCGTCATCAGGAATGGATTGAACTTAAACGGAGTTAACTCGTTCTGGCAGCAGGTCATCGTAGGCTTTATCCTGCTGATTGCGGTGGCTTCTCAGACTGCCAACAGGGGCGGAAATCTAACAGTCATCAGGCGCTTTTTCGGTATGCAGGGCGGCATGAGGACCAATATGTGAAAAGCAATAAGCTTAATAATAAAACAAGTAAAGCACATCCTGCAAGGATGAAAAGGAGGAAGAAATGAGTAAGTGGAAAAGGTTGACAGCAGTTTTATTAACAGGTGCAATGGCAATGTCATTACTGGCAGGCTGCGGAAGCGGCGGGGCTGCCCAGACAGCCGCACCGGCTGAGACGGAAGCAACGGCTGAGGCAGAAGTGCCTGAAGCGGCAGAAGTACCCGAAGCGGAGGAAGCACCCGCAGAGGAAGCCGCGGCAAACAGCGAAAAGACAATCTATGTCATTGTAAAGGTTTTGGGCAACCAGTACTGGAGCGTATTGCAGGCCGGCGCGGAGCAGGCAGGTAAAGATCTGGGGTGTAAAGTAGTCGTAGTCGGAACCGCTCTGGAATCCGATATCGAAGGCCAGCTGACCCTTTTACAGAACGCAGTATCCGCACAGGCAGACGGCATTGTAATCGCGCCTCTCGACAGTGAATCTCTGGATATGCCGATTACGGAGGCATATAATTCCGGCACGCCTGTTGTATTGGTGGATACCGTGATTAAGAGCGAAAACTATAGTGCGGCTCTTTTGACAAATAACGTAGAAGCAGGAAGAACGGCAGCGGAAGAAATGCTGGGCAGATTAAAGGAATCCGGACTTTCCGAGACGGAAGAGGCTCAGATCGCAATTCAGGTAGGCTCCACCGGCTCGCAGACGATCAACGACCGTGTAAAGGGCTTTAATGAATATTGGGATGCCAATGCACCGGAAAGTTGGAAGGTTCTGAACGATGATATCAAGGTAAATGAGGGGGATATCAGCAAGGCGGTCAGCTTTTGTCAGGACTTTATTACCACCTATCCGAAGCTGAAGGCCGTATTCGGACCAAACAACGGCTCCACGGTAGGATTTGTAACAGGTTTGACAGAAGCCAATCGTACGGATATTATTATGGTAGGCTTTGACTTTTCCGCAGAAATTGAGACGATGATCCGCGGCGGTGAATTCGATGTGGCTTCCGTAGTACAGCGCCAGTATTTTATGGGCTATGACGGTGTGAAAACCGCGCTTGAGCTTGCAGATGGTACATCTCCCGCAGAGAAGACCGTGGATACGGGTGTCGTATTGGTAGATTCAAGCAATGTCGATTCAGACGAGGTACAAAGTATTATTAATCCTTAGGCAAATCAAAAGCAGTATTGTAATAGCACGGCGCTTCTCCCGCAGCGAAACCCCTTCGTTTCGGGGGAGGCGTTTTGGAGGTCACTATGAAGAAACGTTTTCCGATGGTAGGAGTGCTCGTTTTTTTGTTGTTTGCGGGTATGGCAGCAGGTTACTTCGTGTGGAAAGGGGGCAAAGGTGCGGTTCCGTCCCTGACGGAGCAGGAAGCCGTGCCCGAATTTGTATTCACCTATGCGGAAAATCAGCCGAAGGGCTATCCGACTACGCAGGGAGCGGAGTATTTTGCCGAGCTGGTATATGAAAAGACCGGCGGGAGAATCAAAATCAATGTGTATTCGGGAGCGGAGCTAGGAGACGAATTATCTGTGATAGAGCAGATTCAGTACGGCGGGATTGACTTTGCCAGACTGTCCGTCCAGTCTACGGGTGAGTTGGTGCCGCAGATGAACGTGCTCCAGCTTCCTTACTTATACAGGGACGGGGAACATATGTGGCAGGTGCTTGACGGGGAAATCGGCGACGAGTTTTTGTCTTATCTGGATGATTACGGAATGGTGGGCCTATCCTGGTATGATGCGGGTGTAAGACATTTCTATAATTCCGTGAAATCCATCGAAACGCTGGAGGACATGAAAAAAATGAGGATTCGGGTGGCGGATTCGGATATGATGGAGGCCATGATCAACGCGTTGGGAGCCAAGGCGGTGCGAATGGCTTATTCCGAAGTATATGCGGGTCTGGAGACGGGAATCATAGACGGCGCAGAAAATAATTTTCCATCCTATGAGTCCATGAGGCATTATGAGGTGGCCGGATATCTTACTCTGGACGGTCATAACCGGATGCCGGAAACGCAGCTTGCGTCCAAAGCCACATGGGAAAAGCTGACGGAGGAGGATCAGGAGGTTATCAGATCCTGCGCGCAGGAATCCGCATTATATGAGAGACAGCTGTGGGCGGAGCGGGAGCAGGCGGCAAGGGAGTATCTGGAGGAAAACGGCTGCGTCATTACCGAGCTTGGACAGAGGGAGCGGCTCCGCTTCAGGGTAGCCATGATGACGATCTATCAGGAATATTGCAGTGAGTATATTGATCTGGTAAATCGGATTACAGAAACCTATTAAAAAGGAGCATACTACAATGCGGCTATTAAATAAAGCGGTAACAGGAAAAAAAGAGAGGGAAATCAGGATTTTACAGTTCGGAGAGGGAAATTTTCTGCGTGGCTTCGCAGATGATATGATAGATATTGCAAATGAAAAGAATTGTTTTGAGGGAGATATTGTACTGGTAAAATCTACCCGGTTCGGAAGTCTTGAGCATCAGTATCATCAGGAATGCCAGTATACGGTGTCCCTGCGCGGAATTGCAGACGGCGGTCCTGTGGTGCGCAATCGGATGATAACAAGCGTTGCGGATGCTGTTTCGGCATATGAAGAATATGAAAAGTACAGTGGGTACGCCAGGCTGGATACGCTGCGCTTTATTATTTCCAATACGACGGAGGCAGGAATTGTCTATGATGAAAATGACCGGCCGGATATGGCACCGCCACATAGCTTTCCGGGAAAGCTGACGAAGTTTCTGTATGAGAGATACCGGTATTTTAACGGGGCATCTGATAAAGGCTTGATTATGCTTCCGGTAGAACTGATTGATGATAACGGTGTTCGTTTGAAGGAATGCGTCAGGAAGCTTTCGGCTTTGTGGGAGCTTGAGCCGGGCTTTTTTAAATGGCTTGAGGAGGCCTGCGTGTTCAGTTCGACACTGGTGGACAGGATTATCACGGGCTATCCGAAGGAAGAAGCGGAAAGCATGTGGCAGGAGTTTGGATATGAGGATCATCTGATCGTGACGGGTGAGCCGTTTGCTTTATGGGTGATTGAAAGCGAAAAGGATTTCTCAGAGGAGCTTCCCTTGGATAAGGCCGGACTGCCTGTTATCTTTACGGACAATCAGAAGCCATATAAGCAGAGAAAGGTAAGAATCTTAAACGGCGCACATACGTCCTTTGTGCCGGCCTCTTTTCTTGCGGGTAATAATGATGTCCTGGAATCTATGGGGGATGAGACGGTATTTCGTTTTATGAACGATACGATTTTTGATGAGATAATTCCGACTCTGACACTGCCGGAAAAAGAATTAAAGGATTTTGCCGACGCGGTCATTACCCGTTTTAGCAATCCTTATGTCAGGCATGCGCTTTTGTCGATTGCGCTCAATTCGGTATCTAAGTGGCGCGCAAGATGTATGCCGAGCTTGCTTGGGTATCTGGAAAAAACAGGAGTGCTTCCGGTGCATCTGACCTTTTCCCTCGCGGCCCTGGCGGCGTTTTATACGGGAAGCGAAATTCGTGACGGGGTGTTGATCGGAAATCGGAATGGTGAGGAATATAAAATATTGGATGAGGCGGTGGTTTTGGAGTTCTTTGCGGCAAACAGCGGTAAAGAGGCAGCGGAGTTTGTGCATGCGTTCTTATCTTATGAAAAGTTTTTCGGACAGGATCTGACGGATATCGACGGACTGACAGGAAAGGTTGCTTCTTATCTGAAGGATATCAGAGGGAAGGGTATGCGCGAAGCATTAAAAAGTAATTTCAACTATTAACAGAAGAGCCGGCGGAAAAGAGGAAAGCCTCATGAAGCAGTTTGTAAAAATAAATGAAAAGGATAATGTGGCGGTAGCGCTTAAGGATCTGGAAATAGGAGAGCGGCTTGCTGCAGGGAATGGAACAGTTACTCTTTGCGATACGATTGCACGAGGACATAAGTTTGCACTTGCGGATATCAAGAAAGGAGAAGCTGCCATGAAATACGGCTTTCCGATCGGATATGCAAAGGTGCGGATTAATGCGGGCGCGCATGTACATGTACATAATCTGAAAACAGGGCTGGGCGATGACTTGAATTATGAATATCATC
>JASGGU010000031.1:0-39828 GCA_047602645.1 Lachnospiraceae bacterium
GGTGTCAAGTTTTTCGTACACGCTTTTTCAGGTCTGATGGCGGGTCTTGCGGGTGTTGTTCTGGCATCCCGGATGTATTCGGGACAGCCGACGGCAGGCGATGGCGCTGAGATGGATGCAATTGCCGCTGTTGTAGTCGGCGGCACGAGCATGGCGGGCGGCTCCGGCAAAATCGGCGGCACGATTATCGGCGGCTTGATTATCGGCATTATGAATAATGGATTAAATCTGCTGAATGTCAACTCGTTTTGGCAATATGTTGTGAAGGGTACGGTCATCCTGCTGGCTGTATTTATCGATTATGTAAGGAGCAAGAAGGCGAACTAAAATTAAGTTTTCAATTTGGAAAAATCATACTATAATAGAAAAAAGGGAAACAAATATCGGGTGGGTATTTGTTTTCCTTATTGTAGGTGTATGGGAAAGAGAACTTTTGATGCAAAAAGCTTCGGCAGATGTCGCCGGAAGAGAAGGGGAGGGAGCATGGAAGAGGAAATGGGGAGGAGGAGTCTTAGGAGATTTCTCAGGACAGCACAGCCGGTTTTTATTGCGCTGTTGCTCTTTTTGCAGGCAGGCTGTGGCTGGAAGGAGGAGACTGCATTTTCAGGATTGGCCCCGGAGCTGCCGGAAAATCATGAACCGCGTGTGTTTGGTGCAACTTATATGCAGATGAACAATCCCTATTTCGAGATATTGAATAACAGTATCAAGGAGGTTGTCGAGTCAAACGGAGACATTTTGATCACACGAGATCCGGCAAAGGATCAGCAGAAGCAGAACGAGGAAATTATGGAAATGATTAAGGATGGTGTTTCGGCTATTTTTTTAAATACGGTTGATTGGAAAGCGGTGAAGCCGGCACTGATTGCATGTCATGAGGCAGGCGTTCCCGTGTTTGTCATGGATACGCCGGTTTACGACCAGGAATATACGATTTCTCTGATCGCCTCGGACAATTACAATGCGGGTGTGCAATGTGCCGCGGATCTGATGAAAAAAATGCGCGGGGCAAAAATTGTGATACTCTATGATGAGAGCACAGGTTCAATCGTCAGCAGGATTCAAGGCTTTAAAGATACGATTGCCGGGCACCCTGCATATGAAATTGTTTATGAAGAGCAGGGGATGGGGGAGTTGGAGGTCTCCATGGACGTTATGAATGAATTCTTGAAAAAGGGAATTGAATTTGACGTTGTCATGGGCGGAAATGATCCGTCCGCACTCGGTGCTCTCGCAGCGCTGCAGGCGAATCATATGGAGAAAAATGTGAAAATATATGGCGTGGACGGGTCCCCGGACGGTAAGACGATGATCAGGCAGGGCTATATGGAGGGGACCAGTGCACAGTCTCCAAAGCAGATCGGAAAAACGGTTGCAGAAAAGGCGTATGGATATTTAAACGGTAAGACAATAGAAAAAAGTATCGTGATTCCGGTAACGCTGATTACAAAAGAAAATCTGGAGCAATACGATATGAACGGGTGGCAGTGATGCAGAACAAAAATACTTCTTCACAAAAAATAACGGCCGCAAAAACTGCAATGCTGTTTATCAATATAGCGGCTGTGCTCTTTGTCTCTCTGCTGATTTCGGTTACGACAAAAAAAATATGCACACAATTTATCGCACGGGATTTTCTGGATGGTGTGAATGCGCTGCCCTCCAATCCGGCCCATCTTGTTTTATACTGTGTGTTGCTGCTGATCAGCCTCATAATTTCCTTCTGCGTCCGTGAAACCAGAGGCAGAACAAATAACAGGATTCTGTTTGTAACCTTTATCTGTGATATGATAATCGGAATCTTCATCGTATATTTGCTTAACTTCAATTATAATGGTATTATCCTGCTCATATTTGCGGATATAGTTACTTATGCGAAGGATGAAAAGGGAAAATTTGTGCTGATGTTTATGGCAATCGGTATTTTTCTCGTGGCGGATTACGAGCTGATCTCCATCAGTTGGCGGCTTTTTTCCGTTTATTCATATATGAATTATTATGAATCTGCGGTACAGCAGTATCTGCTCGGCATTTACAATGTGATGATTTCGATGAACATCGCCTCGTTTATTATTTACAGCGTCTGTGTCATTCAAGGGCAGCGCGGTACAATTCATGAGGTAAACATGCTGTATGACAAGCTGTCCGAGGCGAACCAGAGTCTCCAGAAAGCAAATACCCAATTGCAGGACTATGCGATGATCACTGAAAAAATGGGGGAGACAAAGGAGCGCAACCGTTTGGCAAGAGAGATTCACGATACACTTGGTCATCTGCTGACGGGTATTTCGGCGGGGCTGGATGGCTGTATCGCTACGGTGCTGAAGTCGCCCGAGGATACAAAGCAGCAGCTTGAGGTCATTTCCGATGTGGCAAGGGAAGGGATTCGGGATGTCCGGCGATCGGTCAATGAGCTTCGGCCTGATTCGATGGAGCGGCTGGGACTGGAGTATGCGGTCACAAAAATGATCACTGACATCAATTCCCTGACACAGACTAAAATTTATCTGGATGCGTCGGTATCCAGACTGAAATATGACGAAGATGAAGAAAATGCGATCTACCGCGTGATCCAGGAGAGTATCACAAACTCGATCCGCCATGGAAACGCATCGGAAATCAGGGTGATTATGAAGGAGGAATGCTCGGAGCTGATCATTTTGATTCAGGACAACGGCACGGGCTGCAGCGAAATCAAAAAGGGATTTGGAACGAAGCATATGCAGGAGCGCATTAAAATGCTGGATGGAACAATTTCCTTTGACGGAAGCGCAGGATTTAAGGTGGAGGCGAGAATTCCGATCAGATGGGGGGAAGAATATGATTAAAGTATTGATAGCGGACGATCAGGAGCTGATCAGACAGGGCTTGCAGGTTGTGCTGAACAGCAGGGAAGGACTTGAGGTGACGGATGCGGTTGCTAACGGGCAGGAGGTCATTAAAAGCATTCGCAAAAACCGGCCGGACGTGATTCTGATGGATGTCAGAATGCCGAAGATGGACGGTGTGCAGTGTACAAAAATTATTAAAGAAAATTATACCCAGATTAAAATTATCATTTTAACGACATTTGATGATGACGAGTATGTTTATAACGCGCTGAAATACGGTGCCAGCGGTTATCTGCTCAAGGGAGTTTCAATGGATGAGCTGGTCAGTGCCGTATTTACCGTCTATAACGGACTTGCAATGATCAATCCGGATATTGCGGCGAAGGTTGTGAAGCTGTTTTCACAGATGGCCAAGGCAGATTATTCGATTCAGGTCGGTTCAAAGGGAGTCCGGGAAATTACCCGTGCGGAGTGGCGTGTGATCGAACAGGTAGAATATGGCGCATCCAATAAAGAGATCGCCGATACACTGAGGCTTTCCGAAGGAACGGTGCGCAATCATTTGAGCACGATTCTGGGCAAGCTGAAGCTGCGGGACAGAACACAGCTTGCTATATGGGCCGTGCAGACGGGGGTCAGCAAGATGAGCCTGGAGAAGGATGATGAGTAAATGGCAGAGGGGTTTTGCCGCAATGGCTGTTTTGGCCGCAGCGGCAGTACTGGGCATATGCAGAAAAGAAAAAGAGACGGTAATTGTGCTGGAATTCGGGATGTTTGCCGGAAGCAATTGGGATGTCGCAAATGCGAACAGCTATGCCATTATTGATGAGGCGATCACAATGTTCGAACAGTCGAATCCGGGTGTTGCGGTGCATTATTCGAGCGGGATTATCAAGGAGGAATATTCGGAGTGGCTTTCACAAAAGGTTCTAAAGGGAGAAGCACCCGATGTATTTATGGTGCTGACAAATGACTTTAACCAGTTTTCTTCTATCGGTATTATGAAGGATCTGGACACTCTGATGAATGAGGATGGGGAATTCGATGAGAGCCTTTATTATGCGAGCACCCTGCATACGGGAAGATACTTAGGGCATCAGTATGCACTTCCATACGAGACGGTGCCGAGCCTGATGTTTGTAAATAAGACACTCCTCAACAAAAGCGGTTATGCTGTGCCTGACGAGGATTGGACATGGGAAGACTTTTACAGGCTTTGCAGAGAGGTGACAATGGACGTCGACGGTGACGGACTGTATGACCAGTTTGGAAGCTATAATTATACATGGGAGGATGCCGTGTATTCAAATGGGGCTGCTCTTTTCGATGCGGACGGAAGAAAAGCGTTTTTTACGGATGATACCGTTATTGAAGCGATTAAATACTGGAAAAAGATTAATGATTTGAATCAGGGGCAAAAGGTGACTCAGGACGATTTTGACGGCGGTCATGTCGCCTTCATGCCGCTGCAGTTTTCGGATTACCGTACCTATAAAACCTATCCGTATAAAATAAAAAAATATACGACCTTCCAGTGGGACTGCATCACGATGCCTGCGGGACCGGAAGGCGGGAATACCTCGGAGATCAATACACTGCTTATGGGAATCAATTCCAAAACAAAGCATGAAAGGCTGGCGTGGGAATTTTTAAAGCTGCTGACCTATAACGAAAGTATTCAGACAAATATTTTCAAGTATTCCCAAGGTGCTTCCGTGCTTAAAAGCGTAACCGAGTCGGACGAAGCGGAATCGATGATCCGCCAGGATATGGAGGAGGGGGAAAAAATCATTGACAACGGCCTTTTGAGCCGGGTGATTGAGGAAGGAACCGTTGCTCCGAAGTTCCAGAAATACAGCGAAGCACTGGCACTCGCGGACGGCGAAATCGGAAGGATCTTTGAGGACGACAAAAATGTGGACAGCACGTTGAAAATCTTCCAGCGTACAATCAGTAAGTATTTGAAGAAGTAGCAGGCCCCTCTCCGGAGGGCGTTATTCCAAATTGCTTTTTATAGAGGTTTCTGAAATGCCGCACGTCCTCATAACCAAGCATGTGTGCGACTTCATAGACTTTGTGGTTTTCCCGGAGCAGACTTGCGGCCTGCTCCATTTTTTTTGCGGTGAGATAGGAAATGAACGTCTGTCCTGTTTTTCTTTTAAAGAGCGTGCTGAAATAAGGCGGGCTTAAGAAAAAGTAGCTGGATACCTTTTCGAGAGAAAGCTCCTCCATTAAGTGAGAATCTATGAAAGCAAGCACCTCGGATATATGAAATTCCGAACCGATGTGGATCGGCTCAAAATTATTCAGCGTATAAGTAAGCCACACATAAAACCATTCCTGCATTTCCTCAAAAGAGTCAATATTTAGGATTTCATATACCTCCATCCCTATTTTAATCCGCTGGGGACGCAGGACATACATGTCAAAAATCGTGTTCTTGATGCTGGAATAAAGAAGAATTAAATCACATTTCATATTTTGCAGCGTATAGTTTTGTGTTTGGCATTCCTTAAACCACATTGTGACATATTGCAATGTATTTTTTCCTTTGCAGAATTCCATATCCGTTCGGATGGAGCGCTCAATCTCTACGAGCCGGGACGGCTTGCTGACAGAGGAGCTTGGCTTCGAAATTTCTTCATAAACCGCGCTCGGAGTGCGCAGGCGGTCGACATAATAGGTTTCATAGGCTTCGAAATACGAGGCATAGATGCCGCCCATTCCATGGTGGATCATTCCGAAATGACAGCGGATGGCATCGGATTCCCAGCCTTGTGCCGCTTTTGTGATAAGCTGCTTCCGCAGACGCCCGAGTGCATTCGGATCGGATGCTTTTTCGTAAAACAAAAGCAGGAGAAAGGAAGACGGCTTGTGATATAGGATACACCGGGGACTGAAAAGTAACGCCTGCTCGCCAGCCGACAATAGTGTTTTTTCCATGATGAGCGGATGTCTGCTGTTTAAATCGCGGAGCATCACTGCAAAAAAGTCATAGCTGTCAAGTGCGGGCTCTTCGAAACCTCGAAGTGTGACTGCCTGCTTAGAAGCAGTCAGTGTCTGAAAATAGGAAAGGCTTCTGTCGAGCGGGAAGGCAGGCTGCTCCCGTTCTTTCAGAAGGATCGTGAAGTTTTCGGGGATTTCTTCGCCGGAAAGGATGAGTGTGTCGGGAGAGACCCGGCCAATCCAGCCTTGCAGTTTATCCGCGACGACCTTTGGCAGTCCCGGGCTTAACAGAACGAGATCGGGAAAGCTTTCCGGGAAAAAGCACGGTAAAAAACGGCGATAATTATAGATTTCGTATAAAATGCCGGGCTGTGCGGGATACTCTTTTTTGCGTTTGACAGAGGATATAATGGAAATAATATAATACATGAAAGATCCTTTCCTGCTTTACTATCGTGTTTTTTATTATAACAGAGGACATGAAAAATACAAACTATTTTTTGCAAATATTAAAAAATACACCTATAGATTCCAAAGAATATCTCTTTGAACGTTGAAAAAGAATTGATAGTATGAGATTATCTAATAACGGCTCAAAATGAGCCTGATAACGAAGGGAGAATTTTATGAGAAACATGAAAAAGTTACTGGCAGTTTTATTGACAGGCTGTATGACTTTCTCACTGGCTGCCTGCGGAAGCAGTGCAGTACAAACCGCACCGGAAGAAACGGCAGCAGGGGAAGAAAGCGTATCGGCAGAAGAAGGAAGCGAACAGGCTGCAAGCGGGGAAAAGGTTCACATTAAGGTACAGTCCTGGCAGTATGCGCTCGGCGACTACAAGGGTTTTTCAAGCGATGATGAGCTGACACAGGCAATTGCGGATGAATTTAATGCGACACATGACGATATCGAAGTGGAAGTTGTCATTATGCGTCAGGAGGATCACTATAATTCACTGAAGGTGGATTTGGCAGCAGGCAGCGCACCTGATGTTATCGGTATTGCGCCGGGCGCAGACTTAAATCAGTACAAGTCACAGCTTGAGCCGCTTGCGCCTTATGCGGAGGCAGAATGGGGAAGCAGCTGGGCAGATCAGTTTACCGATGCCGCATTTTCAACAATTAAATTATCCGGAGAGGAAATCTATGCGTTCCCAAGTGCAATGAGCGCTTCCGGTACGATTTGGTACAATCAGTCCCTGATGGAGCAGGGCGGTGTGAGCACATTTCCTGCCACATGGGAGGAAATGAAAACCGCAGCGGATTCCCTGCGGGAAGCCGGTGAAATTCCGCTGATGTTCGGCGGCAAGGACGACTGGCAGAATTATGATATGTTTATTACAATTATGGGAACGATCAATAAAGAGCTTTGTAACGATATCTTTGCAGCCGAGGGTGACTGGACGGATGCGGATGTTGTGAAGGCACTTGAATATTACCAAAAGCTGTACACGGACGGAATTGTGCAGGACGGCGCTCTTGCAACCTCCATGTACAATGAAGGCTATTCACAGTGGAAAGATGATAACGGAAACAGCACGCTTCCGATGATTTTTAACGGGTCCTGGGATCTTGGCTCTTTAAAATCCACAAACGCCTACTATGATCAATTTTCCTCTTATGGAATCAACGCCGCAACCTTCCCTGCAATCGAAGGAAATGCGGGTGCTGTTTTATCTGCACCGGATGTTGCATGGGGAGTAAATGCGGCAAGCGCAAATAAAGATGCGGCATGGGAATTTGTAAGATGGCTCTGCTATGATATGCAGCAGGATGTCGTGGACGGACTCGGTTTCTTCAGTGTATTAAAAGAGTCTCCGGCACCTACGGTTGAGCTTCCGGAGGATTATAAGGCGGCCTATGATATTATTTCCAGCGCGGCGGCAGGCGATCATGCAATCGGCTTCAGAAGTTCGTTCTATGCAGATCTGAATGCGGCATTATACGATCAGCTGCAGCTTCTCTCCACCGGAGATACGACACCGGCGGATGCGGCAGCAGCTATGGCTGAGGCAAGTGCGGCTGTAAGCAAGTAAATTTGTAAAATCTTATGTGCGCCCGGACACAGGGTATTGCAGCTTTGCAGTCTGTGTTCGGCGCGCAAAATGCACAGGTCCTCCATAAAGGAGAGATTAGGAGTAAATGTATGGTTAATTATAAAAATAACAAAAAAATAGGACTCCTTTTTGTTTTGCCGCTGGCCGTTTTTGTATTGATCTTTATGGTCTATCCGATTTTCTATAATCTCCAAGTCAGTCTGACGGACTGGAATGGCATCGATCCCGAAAAGACGTTTGTCGGCATGAAAAATTACACTTCTTTATTGAAGGACCCGGTTTTCAAGACCGTTCTGAAAAATTTTGTGATGTTTGCCATATTTACTGTTTTGATTCAGGCCATTTTAGGACTTCTTCTGGCAGATATGTTTCAACGTAGTTTTTTCGGAAAAGATATTTCCAAGGCGATTATATTTATGCCGGCAATGTTGTCCTCTATTATTATCGGGCAGGTGTTTTACCGGCTTTTGGATCCGAATATCGGATATTTAAAGGAGCCCTTAAAAGCACTCGGTGTCAGCGCACCGCTGTCAAGTACGAGGCTTGCTTTCTGGGTGATCATTATTATTAATATCTGGCAGTGGACGGGTTATTCCATGACACTGTATTACGGTGCAATGGCCGGGATTTCACAGGATTTGTACGAAGCGGCCAGAATCGACGGCGCAGGCCGATTTCAGATTCTCACGAAAATAACGGTGCCGTTAGTCAGGGGAACGACCTATAATCTGACGATTATCGGTGTGATCGGAGCCTTGAAGCAATACGATCTTGTTACCTCGCTGACCGCGGGAGGTCCCGCAAACTCGACGCAGACGTTTGCCACTTATTTGTATCAGGCAGCATTTTCCGATTACAAGCAGGGCTTTGCAAGTGCGATCGCAGTCGTGATGTTTCTGATCGCGGGAGTGATTACGGCAATACAGCTCAGGCTGTATAATTCAAAATCGAACGATTAGGAGGCGGTTATATGGAAAAGAACGGAACAATGAATCAGGTATGCAGAATGCTGATTTCTTTATTGTTTGTTTTGATTATTATTCTGCCGATTTCGATTTTGATTTACGGCTCTTTTCAGGGCGGCGGCATTCAGAACTACATCGATATTCTAACGAAATACCATATCCAGACATATTTTTTAAACAGTGTATTGATCAGCGTTATGGTCGTATTTACTGTAGTGCTGCTGGATATTTTGGCCGGTTTTGCATTTTCGAAAATGCAGTTTCCGTTTAAAAATGCACTGTATCTGTTTCTGCTTGCGGCACTTTTGCTGCCGTCAGCCGCAATTTTGGTGCCCATTTTTCAGATCAATTCCAAAATCGGTCTGATTAACAGTTATCTGTCTGTTTTGGGGCCTTATGTCGTGCTGATTGCACCGTTTAATCTGCTGACGATCAAAAACGGTTTTGATGCAATGCCGAATACCGTTTTAGAGGCAGGGATGATAGACGGCTGCAGTGTGTGGAAAACACTTTGGCGGATCGCGGTTCCGATGAACAGACCGGCGATTATGATGGCTGTGATTTGGACCTTTATCTCGAGCTGGAATGAATATTTATTTGCATTTGTTATGCTGCGTAAGGAAGAAATGATGACGATAACGGTGATTCCGACCAAATTCCAGTCGATGTACGGCGGCAGAATGGGGATGCTTTATGCGGCGCTGTTTTTGATTCTGATTCCCAGCATAATCATTTACTTTGTGCTGCAGAAGTTCATCGTAGGCGGACTGAATGCGGGTGCTGTAAAGGAATAAAAGGATTCTGATCAGATAGGAATGAATAAGGAAGAATGAGGAAATGAAAATGGAATTAAAGGATTACCGCAGCAGGGTCATGGGCTGCTGGCTTGGAAAAAATATTGGCGGAACACTGGGAATGCCGATGGAATGGGAACGGAAGAAAAATACCGTTACATACTACACGCATGATATTACGGGAGAACCGCTGCCAAACGATGATCTGGATATTCAGATTTTATGGCTGCTGGCGCTGGAAGAACACGGAATTCAAGTTGATGCAAAGGTTTTGGGAGAGTTTTTTAATGAATACATGATTTTTACCCACGCGGAGTATGGTACGGCAAAGACGAATCTGCGTTCCGGGCTGCAGCCGCCGGTGAGCGGAAGCTTTAACAATCGCTTCAAGGATAGCTGCGGTTCGTATATCCGTGCGGATATATGGGCCTGCCTGTTTCCGGGACTGCCTGAGCTGGCAGTAAAATATGCGTTTGAGGATGCGATTGTGGATCATGGCGACGGGGAAGGCGTCTATGCGGAGGTATTTACGGCAGCCTTGGAGAGTGCCGCTTTTTACGAGAAGGATCTCTTTAAGCTGATTGATATCGGTTTAAGCTATATTCCGGAAGATTGTGCGGTGAGCAGGGCGGTCAGAGATGCGCTTCGCACCTACCGGGAGGGCATGACGATAGAAGAAAGCCGTGAATATATCATGCAGAACTATATCGGACATCTGGAGTGGCATGCGATATCTGAGGAGGATGAGGAAAAGGGCTATACAAACGGTGAAATGGGCTGGGATGTTCCGTCCAATATTATGATTATCATCTATGGCCTGCTCTATGGCGGCGGAAACTATGAAAAGGCAATGTGCTTAGCTGTCAACTACGGTGAGGATACCGACTGTACGGCAGGTACGATTGCCGCACTCTATGGAATTATGTACGGAGCAGAACTGTTTGATGAAAAGTGGACGAAACCGGTCGGTAATAAAATCGTAACGTTCAGTATTGATCCGTTTTTGATGTACGGAAAAATTCCCAAGACGATCGATGAGCTGACGGACCGTGTCCTGCGGGTACACGAAGAGGCCTACCGTACTCTGAAGCTTTCGGACACCCCGGTCGCTGATTTTTATGCAAAGCCTTATTTTCATAATATCTTTGAGGAAATGAAGACGGTACGCTATGAATTTCCGTATTTGAATGTCCGGCTGGATTATTGCGGCCTGCCTACAATCGGGAGGGACGAACCGAAGAAAATCAAGTTTATTTTATCGAATACCTCCAAGGCAATTACCTCGGACCGTGTAAATATTTATCTATATACGCGGGAGGACTGCCAGATTGCGCCGCAGCAGGAACAGGCCGTATTTTTAACGATGGCTCACATGGGTGACGGGATCAAGGAAGTAGCATTCGAAATTACGGTGGAGGGCCCCTTAAAACCGGTTTACCGTTTTGTGGCCGAGTTTATTTATGAGGAAAATAAAAATAACCGCGCGATGGAGGTACCCTTCGTGCTTGTTTCTGAAGCCGGCACAACCGTTCCGGTAAAGTGGGAAAAGCGCGGTCCCGATTCAACACCCAATCTTCCGCGGATTTAAGTATCAGACAATTTCTATATAAAATAAAAGCATGCAGCAGGCCGGTCAGTAAATGTCCGGTCTGCTGCATGTTTACATAAACAGAACTATTGAAGAAACGTTCCTTCTTTAATTTGCTCAACATATTCTAAATACTGTGTTTTAATTTCTTCCGATACGGAATTATGAAAGGTCCCAACACTCAGACAGCCATTGGATAGATCTCCGTAGATAGTTTTATTTCCATAAGTTCCATTTTTAATATCTTCCATACAAAGGGCAATCATAGCCGCATTATCAGTAACGACACTGGACACAATCACATCAGACTCCTGTTCTGCGAGCAAGTCGCTCGGCTGACCGATATCAAAACGGTTTTCATATCCGGCCAAGGCCTCTCTGGCACCTGAATCAACTGCACTGGCATCTCCGAACATAACATCAACATCATTGGTTGTTACCATGGAATTGGCAATTTCCATTCCTCTGGCAGTATCGCTGAAAGAACCTGCATAGGCGGAAGAAACAGTGATATCTGGATTGATCTTTTTCGCACCGGCTTCATAGCATTCCAGTTTTGTCTTTGTTGTATCCAGCTCCATTCCTCCGATAAACCCGATATTACCGGTTTCACTGATTAAGCCTGCAAGAGCCCCTGCCATATAGCCGATCTGTTTGGCATCCGGCAATAAGGAGACCACATTATCAGTTTCAACAGTTCCGTTTAAAAGAGCAAAGTAAACATCCGGATAGTCGGCCGATACTTCCACAACAGCATCCGTATATTGATTTCCGGGAGCAAAAATTAAATCAAAGCCCAGATCTGCATAGGATCTTAAATTGGTCGCAAAATCGGCAATATCAATTCCGTCTGAATATTGAGTCTCAAATCCATTTTCTTCCGCCGCCGCTACCATAGCATTGTAGCAGGCTGCACCCCAGCCGCCGTCAGCTATGGTGGAGTCACAGATCATGGCAACCTTATAGGTTTTTTCTTCCGTCGGAGCTTCTGAGGCTGTTTCCGATTGGGCTTCGGTGACAGCCGCTTTGCTGCCTGCGCATCCTGTAAGGACAGCCATGGTCATGGCTGCAGATAACAGCACCGTAAGTAATCTTTTTTTCATAATTTAAATCCTCCTGTTTTAATTTTATATTGCAATCGGCATAGAATAAATAATTTTTGCCGATTGTTTTTACTTAATAGAGAGCTGTACATATCAGCTGATTTAATGTTCTTCTCTGAGATAAGGCTTTCCGTTTGCTTTGGGTCCGGCCTTTTTGATGCCAAAAAAGGCAAGGGCAAATAAAGTACACAGGTAAGGAATCATAGCAAGAAGCTGATAAGGAGTATCGGAACTCATAACCTGAAGTCTGAGCTGAAGTGCGTCACTAAACCCGAAAAGCAATGCGGCAAAAAGAATTCCGCCCGGCATCCAGCGGCCAAATATAACGGCAGATAAGGCAATGAAACCACGGCCTGACACAACGCCGTCGGAATAGGTGCTGATATAGCAGGTAGTCAGGTAGGCGCCGCCTATTCCGGCCAACATGCCGCAGATTATGCAGGCAATGTATTTTTGACGAATAACGGGAATTCCCAAAGATTCTGCGGCTTTAGGGAACTCTCCTACCGCCTTGTAATTCAGGCCTGCTTTTGTTTTTGTAAAAAACAGATAAGTAAAAGGAACCATCAGATATACTAAATATACAACAGGGGTATGCCTGAAAAATACGGGTCCGATTACGGGAAGGCTGCTAATAAAAGGAATAGGGGCTTCCTGCATCAAAGTAGCCTGAACTAAAGAAGAATTGATCCCAAAATATATTTTGTAAATAAAAGAGGCAAGGGCAGGCGCAAAAATATTCAGTGCCATCCCATAAACGATTTGCTGACCGCATAGGTGTATGGTGCAAAACGCATAAATTAGATTAATTAAAATCCCGCCCAAAGCACCCGCAAGAATTCCAAGAAAGGGGCTTCCCGTAATATAGCTGACAAGAAATCCTGCCAGGGAACCAAAGGCCATGATCCCGTCCAGTCCGATGTTTACCAGGCCGGCTCGTTCAGAATATAATTCGGCTAATGCAACAATTAATATAGGAGTGGCCATACGGACAGTTGCTAAAAGTAATTCCTGAATAAAGGATGCTGTATTCATATGTTTACCTCCTTTGCCGAGTGAGTTCTTTCAGATAAGAACTGCTTTATGCCGGGGAGATTGACCAGAGCATTTCCTGCAACGGCAAACACAATCACCAATGCCTGTATAATATCTATTACAGAAGTAGGCATTCCTGTTCCTACCTGCATGGTGGTTGCACCGGTGCGCAGTACGGCAAAGAGATATGCAACCAAAACAGTACCAATGGGATTTAACTGACCGATCAGTGCAATGGCAACTCCATCAAATCCATAACCTGTTCCAAAACCGGAAAGAAGACGAAACTGAGTTCCATGTAATTCCACACTTCCGCCAAGCCCGGCGATGGCACCTGATACAATGAAGGCGGCAACCATAAGCTTATTAACGGGAAAGCCGTTGAATCTGGACGCTATGGCATTGAGACCTACCGCACGAAGCTGAAAACCATTAGATGTAGCATACAGATAATAATAAACTGCCAGGGTAATTACCAGGGCAATGATAATTCCGGCATGGGCTCTGGTTCCGGTAAGAATGCGGGACAGCTTTACAGAATCGTCGATGGCGGCTGTCTGCGGGACACTGCCTTCCCGCAGCGGTCCGCTGTAGAGGTATCCCATAAATAATACGGCTACATAATTGAGCATGATGCTCACAATCATTTCATTTAATCCCCGGGTAATTTTTAAGATACCGGGAATAGCACCCCAAAGGCCCCCTGCAAGCGTACCCAGTAAAAGACTGCAGATAAGTAATGGAATCCCGGAAATGGCGGTCACTGTTGTAGAAAACCAGATACTTGTTACTGCGCCGATCACAAACTGTCCCTCCGCGCCAAGATTAAATACACCGCATTTATAAGCAAATGTAGCGGCAAGTCCCGTAAACATCAGAGGAGTTGCTTTTACGAGTGTTTCCCCGATATTCGCAGTCGTTCCAAAGGCTCCTTTTAATAAATAGGAAAAGGCTTCAGCCGGATTTCCGCCAATGCACAGCATGAGAATTGCACCTGCAAAAAGGGAGAAGGCAACAGAAATAATGGGAACAATAATTTTTATCAGAATATTTTTTATTTTCATGGAAATACCTCCTCTGTTTTTCCGGCCATTGCTAATGAAATCTGCTCAATGGGAGGATTGATACCGGAATAAATACCCACGATCCTGCCTTCAAACATTACACCGATTCTGTCGGAGAGTTTCAGGACTTCATCGAAATCCGCACTAATCAGAAGGACACCGCAGCCGCGATCTCTGGAATCTATGATCTTGTCATGAATGTATCTGGTTGCACCGATATCCAATCCCCTTGCGGGATGAACCGCAACCAACAAATCGGGATTCTCTTCCAGCTCTCTGGCGAGAATTACTTTCTGCTGATTTCCCCCGGATAAATTTCTGGTCTCCTGTTCCACACTGGAACAGCGAATATCGTAGCTTTCTTTCATCTGATCAGCATAGACCGTCATCGCTCTTTTTTTCAAAAAAAATCCTTTGCCAACCGAGAAAGAAGGCTTTTTTGTCGATTTCAAAACAAGATTTTCCTTGATAGACATATTTCCGATGAGACCCATCTTATTTCTGTCTTCGGGAATGTGGGAAACATTTTCTTCGATAAAATGTATGGGCATAAACTTGGCAATTTTTTTTTGATTAAGTTCAATCTGACCGTCATCTGGCCGGATTACCCCTGTTACAAGCTGAGCTAATTGAGATTGCCCGTTTCCGTCCACGCCTGCAATTCCAAGGACCTCCCCTTTGCCGACATGAAAAGTAATATCGCACAGTCCGCCCCGTTTTGAATCTTTGTGGTAATTAACATGGGATAATGAAAGAATATTTTCTCCGGCTTTTTCTTTCTTTTTATAGTCGTTGGCAGTCAGCTTCCGTCCAATCATCAGATTTGCCAGCTCACCCGCATCGGTATTCTTTTTTTCTACAGTTGCAATGGACTTTCCATCCCTTAAAATCGTAATACGGTCACTGATTTCCAATACCTCTCTCATTTTATGAGAGATAAAAATAACAGATTTTTGTTCGGCAGTCAGCTTTCTGATAATCCGAAACAATCCTTCCACCTCGATATCGGTAAGTGCTGCGGTTGGTTCATCCAGTATAAGAAGTTGTGCACCCCGGTACAGTGCTTTTAAAATTTCCACACGCTGCTGCTCACCTACAGAAATTCCAGTAATTTCCTTATCCAGATCAACCTCCAGGCCATAGCGGTTTGCCAGTCCGGCGATTTCTTCCTTCAGCTTTAGTTTTTTGATAAAAAAGGAGGAATCCTTGCTCGTGCCAAGTATAATATTTTCAAATACACTCATTGCCTCGATCAGCATAAAATGCTGATGAACCATTCCGATTCCCAGCTTTACGGATTTTGAAGGTGTATGAATAGGTACCTGTTTTCCGTGAAGGTAAATAGTTCCTTCCGTAGGCTGATATAAGCCGGTTAATATATTCATGAGAGTACTTTTTCCTGCGCCGTTTTCTCCCAGTAACGTATGTACTTCTCCCTTGCGAACCGTTAGGTTGATATGGTTGTTTGCATATATTTCACCAAATTTTTTTGTGATGCCTTCCATTCTGAGAAATTCTTCCATTTAGATCCCCCTGCAAATAAAAAGGTGTAAATTCCGACTTGGAATTTACACCTTTGTAATTTAAGTAATTTGGCTTGTATGATACTGTTTTAAAATGGATCAAAGAATTGATTTATTTAGGTAGTAATATAGCATGATCGAATAAAAAGGTCAAGCTTTTCATTCATTTGCAACTGCATGACTTTCATTTTACTTGACAAAAACAGAAATGAGAGATAATATTTTGGTTGTCAAATAGTTTGATAATCAAATAATTTGAAATTCAAACAAAAATCGACGGATTTCGTAAAATGAAAAAACCAAAAGGAGACAAAAAATGCTGGAAAAATTAGAAAAAATGTTAAAAGAGCAATTGAATGCGGAAGCGGAAATTACGGAAAAAACATCCTTTAAAGAGGATTTGGGAGCCGATTCCCTCGATCTTTTTGAACTCGTAATGGCGATGGAGGAGGAATTCGGAATAGAAATACCGCCGGAAGAGCTGGAGCAGATTTTAACTGTGGGAGATATGATCAGTTATTTAAAGGAACATGGCGTGGAGGCTTAGGCAGAGAGCGATGAAAACAAGAGTTACAAAGCTGTTGGGAATTGAAGAGCCGGTTATACAGGGCGGCATGGCTTGGGTAGCCGAACACCGGCTTGCGGCGGCGGTATCCGAGGCAGGCGGACTTGGTCTGATCGGAGCAGCGAGTGCGCCTCCGGAAATCGTGCGGGAAGAAATCAGAAAAACGAAGGAACTCACTAAGAACCCTTTTGGTGTCAATGTCATGCTGATAAATCCGAATGCGGATGAGGTGGCAAAAATTATCATTGAGGAGAAGGTTCCGGTTGTGACAACAGGAGCCGGCAATCCGGCACGGTTTCTTCCGATGTGGAAGGCGGCGGGCATCCGGGTTATTCCGGTTGTTGCGAGCGTTGCCATGGCGAGATTGATGGAAAAGGCCGGAGCGGATGCCGTTGTCGCGGAGGGAACAGAGGCCGGCGGGCATATCGGCTCGGCGACGACGATGACGCTTGTGCCGCAGGTGGCGGATGCTGTGACGATCCCGGTCATTGCGGCGGGCGGTATTGCGGACGGCAGAGGCTTTGCGGCGGCGATCATACTCGGCGCAGAAGCAGTGCAGATGGGTACGAGGTTTGTGGCGGCCGGGGAATCCATTGCGCATCCGAATTTTAAAGAACGGATCTGCAGGGCAAAGGATATCGATTCCGAGGTGACAGGCAGGAGCACAGGACATCCGATCCGTGTCCTGCGTAACCAGATGACAAAGGAATATCTGCGCATGGAGCAGGAGGGAGTATCATTTGAGGAAATGGAGCGGTTGACACTCGGTTCCTTAAGAAAAGCGGTTATCGAGGGTGATATAAAAAACGGAAGCCTGATGGCGGGACAGATTGCCGGACTTATCAAGGAAGAAAAAACATGCCGGGAGATTATCCGGGAAATCATACAGGAGGCCGAAGCGCTGCTGAACGGTAGGGAGAAATTATGAAAAAAATCGCATATCTGTTTCCGGGACAGGGAACACAATACATCGGAATGGGAAAGGAATTTTATGACAGCTTCCCGGTATGCAGGGAGGTCTTTGCATTGGCATCCAAAGCAACAGGACTTTCTGTAGAAGAGCTTTGCTTTGCGGAGAATGAACGGCTGTCCATAACGGAATATACACAGATTGCCATCCTGACGGTGGAAGCGGCAATTTTAAAAGCAATGGAAGAAAAGGGACTGCAGCCGGACTATGCGGCGGGCTTGAGTCTCGGAGAATATGGCGCTCTGATTGCTTCGGGAGCGCTTACTTTGGAGGATGCGTTCCGGCTTGTAAGAAAACGCGGCATTTTTATGCAGGAGGCGGTTCCGGCAGGCGGTGCGATGTCGGCGGTGCTCGGTATGGAGACGGGAAAGATTGAAGAGGTCTGTGAGAAAACGCCGGGTCTTGTCTCGGTGGCAAATTACAACTGTCCGGGGCAAAGTGTCATCACAGGAGAGGCGGACTCTGTGAAAGCAGCCTCGGAGCAGCTTTTAAAGGAAGGCGCAAAGAGAGTGATTCCGTTAAATGTAAGCGGCCCGTTTCATTCCGAAATGCTTAAGGGTGCTGGAGAACGGCTTTCTAAGGAGCTTGAGGAAACACCGATCCATCAAATAAAAATCCCTTATGTGTCAAATGTGACGGCAGGGTTTGTAACGGATGCCTCTGCGGTGCCGGGACTTTTGATGCGTCAGGTTTCTTCACCGGTGCGCTGGCAGCAGAGTGTGGAACTCCTGCTTGCCGAAGGAGTGACGGAATTTGCGGAAATAGGCCCGGGGAAAACACTGAGCGGTTTTATGAAAAAAATAGACAAAGAGGCATTGGTATTCCATATTGAAAAACCGGAGGATTTAGAGAACTATGTTAACAGGTAAAATTGCGCTTGTGACGGGTGCCGGCAGAGGTATCGGCAGACAAATCGCAAAGACGCTCGCGGGTGCGGGTGCATATGTCTATGTGAACTACTGCGGCTCAAGAGAGCAGGCCGAGGAAGCGGTAAGAGAAATTGAAGAGGCGGGCGGCAGTGCGCAGAGTATTTGTTGTGATGTTGCAGATTTTGAAGCGGTAGGACGGATGCTGAAGCAGGTTATGGAAGAACAGGGAAGACTGGATATTCTTGTAAACAACGCCGGAATTACAAAAGATAATCTTTTGATGAAGATGTCCGAGGAGGAATTTGACCGGGTGCTTGCAACAAACTTAAAGGGAGCGTTTCATACGATTCGTCATGCCTCCCGGTATTTGATCAAGCAGCGCAGCGGGAAAATCGTCAATATTTCTTCCGTGTCAGGTGTACTCGGAAATGCGGGGCAGGCGAATTACAGCGCATCAAAAGCGGGAATCATCGGACTGACTAAGAGTGCGGCACGCGAGCTGGCCGTGAGAGGAATCAATGTCAATGCCGTGGCACCCGGATATATTAATACAGAGATGACGGCGTGTTTGTCCGATACGGTAAAGGAACGGACGCTGTCACAAATACCGCTGGGCCGTATGGGAAGCACTCTGGATATTGCAAACGCCGTGTTATTTTTAGTATCGGAGCAGGCGGCATATATGACCGGTCAGGTGCTGAACGTAGACGGCGGGATGGCAATTTAACTGTCATAATTTAATAATCATGAATCAGCATGCCGGCATCCGGCACAAAAGGAGGTTTCTATGAAACGAAGGGTCGTAGTGACAGGGCTTGGTGCGATCACCCCGATCGGTTTGAGTGTGGAGGAATTCTGGGCTTCGGTTAAGGAAAAAAAGCTGGGATTTGATGTAATCACACATTTTGATGCGACAGATTATAAATGCCGTCTGGCCGCGGAGGTAAAGGGCTTTGACGGGAAAGATTATATGGATTTTAAATCAGCCAAACGGATGGAGCTTTTCAGCCAATACGCCGTAGCGGCTGCAAAGGAAGCTGTTCTGGACGCGGCAATTGATATGGAAAAAGAGGACGCCTATCGCGTAGGCTGTGCAATCGGTTCGGGAATCGGCAGTCTGCAGGCGTTGGAGAGAGAACATGCAAAGCTGATTGAAAAAGGACCGAATAAGATCAATCCGCTGCTCATTCCGATGATGATATCCAATATGGCGGCCGGAAATGTGTCGATTGTATATGGATTGAAGGGAAAGAGCATTAACGTTGTAACGGCGTGCGCGGCGGGTACAAATTGTATCGGAGAGGCTTTCCGTACCATTCAGTATGGGGATGCGGATATGATGCTTGCAGGCGGGACAGAGAGCAGTGTAACGCCGGTCGGTATCGCGGGCTTTACGGCGCTGACGGCGCTTTCCTCAGAAACGGATCCTGCCCGCTGTTCTCTTCCGTTTGACAAAAACAGAAGCGGCTTTGTGATGGGAGAGGGCGCGGCCGTAGTCGTGCTGGAAGAGCTGGAGCATGCAAAAAAGCGCGGCGCAAGGATCTATGCAGAGCTAAAAGGCTATGGCTGTTCTTCCGATGCCTATCATATTACCTCTCCCGCCGAGGACGGACAGGGCGCGGCAAGGGCGATGCAGAACGCAATGGCGGATGCGGGTGTGAAACCGGAGGAAATTTATTACATCAATGCACACGGTACGGCAACGCATCATAATGATTTATTCGAAACGCGTGCAATCAAGCTGGCCTTCGGCAAACATGCCTATGAGATGCGGATTAATTCGACGAAGTCCATGATCGGACATCTGCTTGGCGCAGCGGGAGCCATTGAATTTGTGACCTGTGTCAAGGAGCTTGAGGAGGGCTATCTTCATGCAACAGCAGGCTATACGGTGCCTGATGAAGAAATGGACCTGAATTACTGCAGGGAGGCCTATGAAGGCAAAATCAAGTATGCCCTTTCCAATTCGCTCGGCTTCGGCGGGCACAATGCTTCGCTGCTTGTGTCAGGCTATGAGGAGGGTAACTGATGGTACTGAATACGGAACAAATCATGGAAATTATCCCGCACAGGCAGCCGTTTTTACTGCTGGATACGGTGGAGGAGCTGGAAGCAGGAAAGCGGGTCGTCGCCAAAAAATGCGTGAGCTATAACGAACCTTATTTTGTGGGGCATTTTCCAAAAGAACCGGTGATGCCGGGTGTGCTGATTGTAGAGGCGATGGCGCAGGCCGGTGCGGTGGCAATGCTTTCTTTGGAAGAAATGCGGGGAAAAACCGCATATTTTGCAGGAATTAAATCAGCGAAATTCAAGAAAAAGGTAGTTCCGGGAGATGTACTCCTGTTGGAAATGGAAATCATAAAGGTGAAGGGACCGATCGGAATCGGATACGGGACAGCGAAGGTAAACGGAAAGCTCGCCGCCAGCGCGGAGCTGATGTTTGCGATCGGCTCTGCCTAAAATAGAGGAGAGCAGTATGTGGGCTGTAAAGCGAAGCAGAAAGAAATATTATACATTGAGAAGCTTGGCAGAGATAGAAGGGAACCCCGCAGGGGAGCATATGGAACCTGCACCCCAAATGGATGTACAGGAGCTGTGGGCAGAACCTGTGAGAGGAGCTGACGAGGATAAAATTGTCTGCAAATCCTGTAAAGCATTTTTGTCTAAGCAGGAAACGGTCGCCAATCTATATGTCTGTAAAAAATGCGGCTATCATTTTCGGGTGCGAACGAATAACCGGATCAAAATGATTGCGGATGCGGATACGTTTCAGGAATGGTTTCCTGATACAGGGCAGAAAAATCCGCTGGAATTTCCGGGATATCCGGAAAAACTGTCTGAGGTACAGGAAAAGACCGGACAAACAGAGGGAGTAACGGTAGGCAGTGCGAGAATTCAGGGTGAACCGGTTGTGCTCGGTATCTGCGACGCCCGTTTTTTAATGGGCAGTATGGGAAGTGTCTACGGGGAAAGAATCACAAGAGCAGTGGAGCGGGCGACAGAACTTCGGCTTCCGGTCATTCTTTTTTGCTGCTCCGGCGGGGCCAGAATGCAGGAGGGCATTTTATCGCTGATGCAGATGGAAAAAACGGCGGCAGCCATCAAGCGTCACAGTGATGCGGGACTTTTGTACATACCGGTTCTCACCGACCCGACGACAGGCGGTGTGACGGCCAGCTTTGCGATGCTTGGCGACATCATACTTGCGGAGCCGGAAGCACTGATCGGATTTGCGGGACCGCGCGTGATCGAAAAAACGATTGGGGAAAAGCTGCCAAATGGGTTCCAGAGTGCGGAATTCCAGCTTAGGCATGGCTTTGTCGATGCGGTTGTGGAGCGTAAGGAGCTGAAGGATACGCTGTACCGCCTCATCAGGTTTTATCATCAGATTACAAGCTTCCGCGCCTTTTTACCGGGACGGGCGGACTATGCCCAGCCGGATGAATGCGCACGGGAGAGGGCGGCGTCGGCCGCGAGCAAAAGCGTATGGGAACGGGTAAAGGCCGCCCGGCGGATAGACCGGCCTGCAGCTTCTGATTATATCGAGCTGATCTTTACCGATTTTTTCGAGCTGCACGGGGATCGGTATTACAGGGATGATCCGGCAGTGATCGGAGGAGTCGCTTATCTGGACGGACAGCCTGTGACGGTGATCGGCATCCAGAAGGGAAAGGATATCGCGGAATGCAAACAGCGCAATTACGGCATGTGTTCGCCCGAAGGCTATCGGAAAGCCCTGCGCCTGATGAAGCTCGCGGAAAAATTCCATCATCCGGTCTTCACCTTTGTGAATACGTCCGGTGCTTTTTGCGGTAAGGAAGCCGAGGAAACGGGACAGGGAGAAGCGATCGCCCGTAATCTTTATGAGATGTCCGCTCTTAAAGTGCCGGTTGTCTGTGTTATGATCGGAGAAGGAGGCAGCGGCGGTGCGCTGGCACTTGCTGTCGGCAACGAGGTGTGGATGATGGAGAACGCGACCTATTCGATCCTTTCGCCTGAGGGCTTTGCATCGATTTTGTGGAAGGATGCCGACCGGGCGGCCGAGGCGGCGGAGATGATGCGTCTGACGGCCGAGGATCTAAAGCGTCTGCAAATCATAGAAAAAATCATTCCGGAATACGGCGGTGCGGATGCGGTGACATTGCCGTCGATCGCAATGTATTTAAAAAGAAGCTTTAAGGAATATCTCAACCGGAGTGCTTGTGAGGAAAACAAGGACTATGCGGATGAACGCTATAAAAGATTTCGGAAATTTTAGCAGATGGAGGATGGGATGACAGGAAGAATATGCGGAACGGGGAGCTGCCTTCCGGAGCTTCGTGTGACAAATGAGGATTTGAGCAACCGGATGGATACGTCTGATGAATGGATCAAAAGCCGTACAGGGATTGAGGCGAGGCATCTTGCGGTGGAGGAAACAACGACCGGCATGGCTGTCTGTGCCGCAAAAGAAGCGATGTCCCAGGCCGGCATTGACGCACAGGAAATAGAGCTGATCATTGCGGCGACGGTTACCCCTGATTATTTATTTCCTTATCTTTCGGGTGAGGTACAGAGGGAAATTGGTGCATCAGGTGCTGTTGCTTTTGATATCGGGGCCGCCTGTTCGGGATTTTTGTTTGCGTTGGGAATGGCCTATGCCTATCTGAAATCAGGGCTTTACAAAAATGCGCTGATCATCGGGGCGGAAACACTTTCTAAAATTATGGACTGGAATGACCGCTCAACCTGTGTTCTGTTTGGCGACGGAGCGGGTGCCGCGGTGTTAAAAGCAGACACGCAGGGAATCAGAAGTATTGTGCAGGGCTCCGACGGCGCGAAGGGAATGGTGCTTTCCTGCAGGGGAAGAATGCCGGACAATCCGTTTCTTAGGCAGGAACAACAGGAATCAGGGCCCTTTTATGTGCAGATGAACGGACAGGAGGTCTATAAGTTTGCGGTTAGGACCGTGCCCGCCTGTATTGAACAGGCGCTTGAAGAGGCGGGGCTTTGCGCGGGGGATGTGAAGCTGTTTGTGCTGCATCAGGCAAATTACCGGATTATCGAGGCCGTTGCAAAGCGGCTTAAGCAGCCGATGGAAAAATTTCCGACCTGTTTGCAGGAATGCGGAAATATTTCTGCGGCAAGTGTGCCGATTTTACTTGATAAAATCAATCAAGATGGTAAACTGAAAAAAGGAGATACGGTCGTGCTTGCCGGATTCGGTGCGGGACTTACGTGGGGGGCCTGTGTCCTGACGTGGTAATAGAAATCAAAAGGGTGATGAGATGATTGCGGAAAAGACATTGAACAGCCTGCTCGTAGAGCTTTTTAAGGATATAATGGAAATTGAGGAAAAAAAGCTGATTACGGAGGAATTTAAGGATATCACATATAATGATATGCATGTAATCGAAGCGATCGGGCTTGAAGATTCCAAAAAAATGTCGCAGATTGCAAGGCTGATGTCCGTCACGATGGGAACGCTGACAAAGGCGGTCGATTCCCTGTGTGAAAAGGGCTATGTCGAGCGCGTAAGAAGCGAGAAGGATAAGCGTGTTGTGCTGGTCAGCCTGACGGAAAGAGGCAGAGGCGCATATCGTCACCATGAGAAGTTCCACAATGACATGATTTCCTGTATCTTAGAGGAGATAAACGAGGAAGAGAGCAAGGTTCTGATCCATGCCTTAAGCCGTCTTGTCGATTATTTTAAAGAAAAGTATTAACGTTAAAACATTATGCCTTCAAAATACAATTGTTGAAAGTCCGGCTCATTGCCAAGTGTGATTTCTGATGAGAGTGCGATGATCCGGTCAAGCTCTGCCTTCGGACAGCCGGCCTGTCCATATAAGATTGCACCCTTTAAAGAGCAGTTTCCGACGGAGACTGCTTTTTTTGTAAGCTCCTTTGGCAGCAGGCCGAGACTTGCCGCCGCTTCGACATCCAGACTGTGTCCCATGCCTCCGGCGAGATAGAGTGTACGAATATCTGTGACATCTATTTTATAATTTTGAAGGAGCAGAGTGATCCCGGCCCGGACAGCCGATTTTGCCATTTGAAAATTGCGGATATCCTTTTGTGTGATAATAATTTGCGTGCCGTTAATTTCATAAGGGTATCCATCATCAAAATAGGTGTCCTGTAAAAGGCCCGTTTCATCTATTATGCCGCCTGCAAGCAGTTCTGCCATTGCCTTTACGACGTCGGTAGCCATACTGAGCTTCGTTCCCTCAAAGGCAGGACCGGCAGCGGCAGAGGTGCATAAAATCCGATCCCGGTTACCGACCGCCATTTCTCCGTTTGTTCCCAGATCCACAAACAGGCAGACGTCTTCGTTTTTATGAAATCCGCATGAAAACAGGCCGGAAACGATATCACCCCCGACATAGGTGGAGATTCCCGGAAAGACGGTAAACGGAATGCCCTCAATCTCGCCGGTCTGTTCTTTCAGAGAGACAGGTGTGAAAGGAAAGCTTGTAAGGCCTTCGCAGGAATAACACATAAAAAGGTGTACCATGGTCGTGTTTGCGGAAATAAAAATCTGTTCGATACGTTGACCGTCTGCCGCCGCGGAAAGCTCTGAGAGCAGTCCGCGGATATCGTCCCGGACGGCGATTTTTAGCGCTTCCCCGTTTCCTCTTTGAGAAACCTCGCTTCTGGAAACAACATCGGCTCCATAGCTGCACTGGGAATTTAAGCAGGAGGCTGTCGTTAGAATCCGCCTTCCCCGGATGAGCTGCGCCGCGATTGTCGTGGTTCCGAGGTCGATCGCCGCAAATAAAGGATGTGAGGCGATCGGATTTTCGGCAGTCTTATCCTTTGGACAATCGCCTGAAGAATTTGTTTTTTCTGTATAGGCGGTGAGAATAGCAGCTGTGTCTTCATTCCGGTCAGGAACAAAGACCGTGCAGAGATCTGCAGGCCGGGCAGTACAGGCTAGGCGCCACCCTGAAGCAAGCTCTGCTTCGGAGAAAAACTGCCGGTCCGATTTGCCGATATCTGCTTGTCCTTTCAGGATTTGCACACGGCATTTTCCGCATGTGCCGCGTCCGTTGCAGGAGGCGGATACCGGAATCCCCTGCTCTCGCAGCGTCTCCAGAAGAGAATTCTTATTTTCACATAAAACCGTATAAGTCTGCATATTAGATCCCTGCCTTTTTGAAATATCAATGTGATCTATTCTATAAAGAGTAGAAAGCTTAAACAATGTAAACATAAAAAATAAAATAATTTAAAAAAATATTTTTTGACTCTTATTGATGCGGGAACTGAAGAGAACCGGGGCTGTCACGGTATTCCTTCGGAGTGCAGCCCATGATTTCCTTGAAAGTCTTGCAAAAATAACTCGCATCCTGAAATCCGGTTTCATAACCGATCTCCGTAATGCTTTTTGAGGTTTCGGTCAAAAGCTTTAAGGCGATGCGGATCCGGTATTGAACAAGATAGCTGTTCGGAGTGATGCCAAGTTCATTTTTAAAGCAGCGGAAGCACTCCCGTTTGCTGATATGCCCATATGCCGCAAGTGTATTGACGGTAAGAGGCTTTTCATAGTGATCGTGGATATAAGAGAGCAGCAGCTTCGTACGGTCACTTTCCGGGGAACAGGGCCTCGTGTTATTTAAAATCGCATCCTTGCAGTTCTCATAGAGCAGCGTCCATATTTTATTCAGGAGGCTGAAAATCTTTATTTCAAAACCTTCCGCCCGCCGTTCCTGCAGACAAGAGGCTTCATCGAACATGGAAAGGATCTGCCGCTGCCAGAGGACATCCGGGCGAAAGACAATACAATCCAGCTCCGGGCAGGAAAGAAACGGTTCTACATATTTTGTTTTTATAATGCTGTCCGGATAGCCGTAAATAATTCTCGGATGAAAAACGATGGCGGTTTCGGCACCGTTCTGACCGTCTGCTGCGGCAATTGAGTGCAGAATATTCCGATTGAACAGCGCGGCGTCCCCTGGATTCAGATCATACTGCTGTCCGCCTGCGGTACAGATCAGAGGAAATTCCTCTGCGCGTAAAAATTCCAGCTCCTCATGCCAATGCCATGGCACACGGCCGTTGAAAAAATCCGATATCTTATAAAAATAAAAGGCAATCGGAAATGCGGTCGTCCCGTGAGAAGTCAATTCCTGCAAATCATTGGACAACGGAAGCTTACGGCTGTGCATAAATTCCTCCTTGGCACGATAGTACAATTAAATGGCAGAATAATCTCTTTTATATATTTAAAAATGACATTATAATCATATCACAAACTACTTGCCGTTTCAAGGCAAATGTGGATGTGATTTTCATGGAAAGGTGGGATATTGATGGCTAAATCGGTGAGCTTTGAGGAATTGGACGATGCCCTGCAATATTTTGAAGAGGAGCAGGCATCAAATAAAAGCTTCTTGAACGGTCTGGAGGAACGCTTCCAAAACGATGCGTTTGCCTTGCATATCAGAAGGCAGACAAAGGCATATGATTACGCAATTCGGGCGCTTAGGGATGCTATTTGAAAGTATGCGGCGGATGAAAGAGGCTTATAAGATAAATTTCATACTAAAAATTCGGAAACCTGCTATAATATTGATAGCAGGTTTCTGCAAATTATTTATTTCAAAATTACATGAGAAGGAGGGCGGACAATGCTGGAGAAGGTAGATCTGTCAAAAAAGCTGGAAAAGGAAGAATACAGGCAGAGAAAAGAAGAACTGGAAGCCTCGCTTGCGAAACTGCAGCGGGAGCTGAAGGAAAAAAAGGTGCCGGTTATGATTGCGATAGAGGGCTTGGGCGGTTCGGGAAAGGGGACGGTCATCAACCGGCTCATTATGCCGCTTGATCCGCGTGGTTTTGAAGTATTTGCGACCGGAAAGGAAACAGAGGAGGAGCAGATGCACCCATTCTTGTGGCGGTTCTGGACGAAGACGCCGGAGAAGGGACGGATTGCAATTTATGACAGGAGCTGGTATCGGAAGGTATTGATCGACCGCTACGACAAACTGACGCGAAGGAAGGATCTGGAGGAATCGTATGAGGAGATCAATTCCTTTGAAAAGATGCTGACTGACGACGGTGTACTGCTGATCAAATTTTTTCTGTATATTTCTAAGGAGGAACAAAGAGAACGCTTTCGGACACTGCTTGCGGATGAAGAAACGAATTGGCGCGTGTCAAAAGGTGATCTGGACCGAAACCGGCATTATAAAAAATTTTTAGAGCTGCATGAAAAGATGCTGCAGAAAACGGATACGGATTATGCGCCATGGACGATTGTGGAGGCCGAGCAAGAGCGGTATGCGGTTATCAAAGTCATGTCCGCGGCGGAACAATATTTTCAGAATAAGCTCAAGGAGCTTGAAAATGCGCAGGAACCGGTTGTGGACGGAGTGTTTTCGGAAGGCAAGTATCTGACAAGTACGCTGAAAAATGCAGATTTGACAAAATTCCTGACACAGGAGGAATATAAAGAACAGCTGGAGGAGCGGCAGCGGAAGCTGTCAAAGCTGCACAATGAGCTGTATATCAGACGGGTTCCTGTCGTCCTTGCATTTGAGGGCTGGGATGCGGGCGGCAAGGGCGGTGCGATCAAACGGCTGACTGAAGCACTCGATCCGCGGGGCTATACGGTCAATCCGACCGCCGCACCGAATGACATTGAAAAGGTTCACCATTATTTGTGGCGATTCTGGACGAAAATACCGAAAGACGGTCATATTGCGATTTTTGACAGAACCTGGTACGGCAGGGTGATGGTAGAGCGGATTGAGGGTTTTTGTGCAAAACGGGATTGGGAGCGTGCCTATAAGGAAATAAACGACATGGAGCAGCAGCTTGCAAGCCATGGGGCAATCGTTCTGAAATTTTGGATGCAGATCGATAAGGAGGAGCAGGAATGCCGCTTTATCGAGCGCCAAAGTACGCCGGACAAGGTTTGGAAAATTACGGAGGAGGACTGGAGGAATCGGGAAAAATGGGCGTTGTATGAGCAGGCCGTAGATGAAATGCTGGTTCGTACCTCTACGTCCTATGCACCTTGGATCATTGTCGAGGGAAATGACAAATATTATGCGAGGATCAAGGTGCTCGATACAGTGGTGGAGGCAATTGAAAAACATTTCGGTCAATGAGCAGCGGAGGGATATGTGATGGGTTTGCAAGTCTGTTTTCCGAACGGAAAGAAAAAAGTAGTTACATTGAGTTATGACGACGGACAGATATATGATCGCCGCCTTGTTGACCTGCTGGACAGATACGGGCTGAGAGCGACGTTCCATCTGAATTCCGGAACACTCGGGACTTCGAACGAGACGGATGAATTTCTGCTTCCGGATGAAATCGAGGAGTTGTTTGAGGGTCATGAAATTGCGTGCCATGGAGTGACGCATCCATATTTTTCTGAGCTTCCCAAAGAGCGGATCATATCGGAAATCCGGGAGGACAGGAGGAAGCTGGAAAGCTGTGCGGGCTATCCGGTTCGCGGATTTTCCTATCCTTACGGAGAGATTTCCGGCGAGACGAGCGATATGGCTGCACGGCTTGGGATCGAATATGCGAGGACGGTGGAGGATACGGGAGAATACCATATTCCGACGGATTTTATGCACTGGAATCCGACGTGTCATCATAACAAGGCACTTCTGTATCTGGATGAGTTTCTTCATCCGCTGCCGTACCGGAATCTGCTGCTGTTTTACGTGTGGGGACACAGCTTTGAATTCGAGCGGGAGCAGACGTGGGATATGATGGAGCAATTTTGCCGAAAAATCAGCGGTCATGAGGATGTCTGGTATGCGACAAACATTGAGATCAAGGACTATATTACGGCATACCGATCCCTCGTCCTGACAGTAAACGGGGATGCCGTCTATAATCCGTCCGCGGTTGAGGTGTACTTACAAACCGATGCAGGTTTGATTTCAGTCAAGCCGGGCGAGACAAAAAAATGCGGCTGTAAAGATACGGAACAGCCCCTATGATTTGTACATATTTCTGAATTCTGTCGGTGTGCAGTTCTTGATGATCCTGAACATGCGCATGAAGGCGGAAATACTGTTATAGCCGGAACGAACCGCTGCTTCCATCACGTTGATTTCGGGATCAAGCAGCAGTTTTTCGGCATAAGCAATTCTTCTGCCGTTCAAATATTTATAAAAAGATACATTTGTAAATTCTTTAAAGAGCCGGCTGAAATGATATTTAGAAAAACCGGCCATATCTGCAACCTCATCGAGCGTCAGCTCCTCCGTACAGTGCTGGTTGATGTAGTCACATACGGAAATGAATTTCTCTATATATTCCTGCTGTTTGTTTGGCCTGATATCGGTAAATTTGTCGGGAAGCGTCGTATACAGGCGGCTCACCATGACAAGGATCTGCAGAAGCTTGGAACAGACCGCCGCTTCACGCAGGGGTGCGTTGCTGAAATATTCGTTTTTGATTTCCATTATGAGCTGTACGGCCTCGTCATGGATCGTCGGAAAATCCTCCGGTGTGATGACTGCCGCAGGCTGCATAAAGGAAAAAAACGACTCAAATTCCTTAAAAGAATTCAATAGATTCATATCGGCCTGAAAGATGATGCGCCTGCCGCGCTCGGCATATAAATGGTGAAGTACGCCGGGGGCGATCAAAATAATGTCGCCTACCCGCAGATGAAAATGGATGTCATTGCATTCGATATGATAACCATTTTCGAGCGGCATAACAATTTCCACAGGAGTGTGCCAGTGCGTCGGATATTCTTCATAATCCGTATTATCATAGAGCATCAAGGCGGAATCGTCATCAAAACTGACTGTTTCGTGAATACCATTCAAAATTTTGATCATAAGCTCCTCGTTTCTCGGCATAAGCCGTAAAATGATAATGGATGTTCAGAAATACACGTTTTATGTCAAATTTAAGTCCTAATCCTAATATATGCATAACAAATCATGCTATTTGTAAAAACATAAATAATAAAAATTATAAAGAAAATATACAATAAATATTAAATAATTGCAATAATCATATTTCATTATGTTTATTTTATATAAAATTATAAGGATAAAATTATGATAAATATACAATATGATAAATTGCTTTGTAAAAAAAATAAAAATAAATAGCAATAATTGATAGTCAAAAAGCAATTATTGTATAGAATTACAGGAAGCAATTGACTTATGATGAGTATATCAAAAACATATTTTCAAATTTTCGATTAGGAGGATGGGTTATGAAGTTGAAAAAGGTTTTAGCAGTATGCCTGAGTATGGCAATGACACTGGGTCTTCTTGCAGGCTGCGGCAGCTCGGCAAGCGCACCGGCAAGCGGTGAAGGCGCGGCGGCAAGCGGCGACGTACAGAATATTACATGGATGTTCTGGGACGATATGAATGCGACGGAGGATCTGATTACGCTCGGCTATAAGGATGTAATCGAAAGATTTAACAAGGATTACGAAGGTGTTTATCACTGCGATGTCGTTACAACGAACCTGGAGGAATATTACACAAAGCTGAATGCGCTTGTTGCATCCAATCAGACGCCTGACGTATTCATTGTAAGCCCCGGATCGAATCTCACGACTTATGTGGAACCGGGAGTGGCGGCGGATCTGACCGATTACTTAAAAAAGGACAATCCTGATTGGTACGGCAGCTTTAGCGGCGGCGTGTTTGATAAGCAGACATATGACGAGAAGATTTATGCGGTTCCGACGAATCTTGCGGCAGCCTGCGTATTCTATAACACGGAGATGTTCGATGCGGCGGGTGTAAAAGTGCCGACGACCTACACGGAGCTTCTGGATGCCTGTGAAAAACTGCAGGGCGCGGGCTATACACCGATTACAATTAGTGCAGGTACGGCTTGGTGCTTATCCATGCTTGCGGGTTACCTCTGTGACAGAGAGAACGCAGATCTTGATTCTATTGCGGCAGGTACAGGAAGCTGGCTGGATGCTCCGTTTGTAAATGCAGCCAATAAGGTTGTTGAATTGTCCCAGTATTTTCAGCCTACGGCAGCAGGTGACACAAACGATGTAGCTACGGCAAATTTCTATAACGGAGAAGCGGCAATGCTGATTCAGGGCTCTTGGGCGATTGCTCAGATCAACGGCTCCAATCCCGACTTTGAAGCGAAATGCGGTGTGTTCCAGTTCCCCGGAATTGACGGCGGTAATGACCCCAACAGAATGATTGCAAAGACGGACAGTTTGGCCATGAGCTCTAAGACGAAGTATCCGGAAGCCTGTCTTGCCCTTATGAAGTATTTCACTGATGAAACTGCTCAGAAATATACGGCTGAAATCGGAGGAAAGATCCCTGTTACGGCTGTAGATATAGATTATGATAAGGCACCGAAGCAGCTGAGCTATGTAATGGATATTTTCTCAAAGACGACCGGTACATTCGGTTTTTACAACGAGTCTCTTGCTTCGGTAGAGGCGGGCTCTACGTTTGATGATGCGCTGGTTTCTATTTACCTTGGAAACAGCACGGTAGAGGAAGGTCTGCAGATCGTTGAGGACTTCTACAAGGAAAACGTTTGGAATAAATAAAAGGAACTATGAGTTATCCATAAATATGTGTTGTGCGGGATTGGCACAGTGTGCCGATCCCGTATGATGTATAAAAAGCATTGTGGATTTATGAAGTTCCATAACTTCTAAAATTAGTCGGAGGGGTAGCATGGATAAATTATTGCGTGACAAAAGGGCCATCTTTATTTTTATAGCACCGGGGATGATCTTATTTACTTTCATCTTGTTTATTCCGATTTGCCAGTCGGTTTATTACTCCCTTTGTGAATATGATGCGTTAAGCAAACCTGTGTTTGTCGGCTTTAAAAATTATAGTAAGCTGCTGACAACGGATGATACGATGAAAATCGCCTTGAAAAATTCTATTTTTTTTATGATATTTTCCGCATTGTCACAGTTGGTAATTGGTTTGCTGCTGGCGGCCTTTTTAACGAATGTTAATAAAGGAAGAAACTTTTTTAAAAATGTTTATTATTTGCCATGTGTACTTTCTTCGGCTGCACTTGGTCTTTTGTGGATGTTTATTTTCAGCACCAAGCTTGGAATTAATCAAATATTGACAATGTTTGGGATAGAGGGGCCTCTATGGCTGATGGATGTAAGCGGATATGTCAACCTTCCGATGAAGGTGATTGCGTTTGTAGCACTGTGGCAGTATGTCGGACAGTCCATGATGCTTTATATGGCACAGATTTCAGGAATCAATAAGACGTTATATGAAGCCTCTTATATTGACGGGGCTACGAGGACTCAGGCATTCTGGCATGTGACCGTTCCGTTGATCAGGCCGATGGTTGCGACGGCAATGTCTTTAAACTGCATAGGATCCTTGAAATTTTTTGATTTAATTTTCAATATGACAGAGGCAGGACCCAATCATCAAACAGAGGTTTTGGCAACCCACCTCTATACACAGGGCTTTAAATATTTTAAATATGGATATGCGAGTGCGATCGGCGTTGTATTGCTGATACTATGCCTGTTCGTCACATTCATCATAAATAAGTTTGTCAAGACCGACAATTATGAAATGTAAGGAGGTGCCTGAGAATGAGAGAAAACCTAAGCTCTAGGGCTGCAAGAACATTGATCTATGTATTTCTGATTCTGCTCGTATTTGTATATTTAACTCCGCTTCTATGGATGCTGTCTGTTTCGGTCAAGACAAATGCGGAAATATTTACCTCTCCGTTTGGTCTGCCGGAGGCTGTTCAGTGGGGAAATTACACATTTGCATGGACGGCAGGCAACCTTGGCATTGCAACGCTGAATTCGATGATTGTCTGCATGATGACCTTGTTTCTCAGCATGGTTTTGGGCTCCATGGCTTCGTTTGCCATAGGAAGAATGAAATGGAAACTGTCCAATATGGTCATGGTTTATTTTATGATCGGCATGATGGTGCCGGTTCATTGTGTACTGATTCCGCTGTTCAAAACTTTTTCTAATTTTGGTATGTATAACAATCTGGTCGGGTTAATTCTGCCGTATCTGACGTTTTCCCTGCCGATTACAATTTTTATCATGACCGGCTTTTTCAGGAATATGCCATCGGAGTTGTTTGAGGCGGCTTGTATTGACGGCTGTTCCATTTATCAAGTATTTTTAAAAATTGCACTTCCCCTTTCCAAAACAGGACTGTTTGTAACGGGACTGATGACATTTGTGGCCAACTGGAACGAGCTGCTGCTTGCGATGGTTTTTATTTCGGATGACTTAAAAAAGACACTGCCCGTTTCTTTGTCTAAATTCGTAGGGCCGTATAACACAAACTACTCGCAGATGTTTGCGGCAATTATTATTGCAATTATTCCGACAATCATTGTGTATAGCATATTTAGCAATCAGATTGTTGACGGTTTGACGGCGGGCGCCGTAAAAGGCTGATTAAAGAGAGGAAATTTATGAGAAGAGAAGAAGCCAGAAAAAGAGCGGAAGCACTCGTATTAAAAATGACACTGGAGGAAAAGGCTTCCCAATTAAAATATGATGCGCCTGCAATTGAACGGCTCGGTGTTCCGGCATATAACTGGTGGAACGAGGGTCTGCATGGTGTGGCAAGAGCCGGTACGGCCACCATGTTTCCGCAGGCGATCGGAATGGCGGCCTCCTTTGACGATTCGCTGCTTGAGGAAGTGGCCGATGTTGTTGCGACAGAGGCGCGGGCAATGTACAACGCCTATTCCGCCGAGGGCGACCGGGATATTTATAAAGGGCTCACGATGTGGTCTCCGAATGTAAATATTTTCCGCGATCCGCGTTGGGGAAGGGGACATGAGACCTATGGAGAGGATCCGTATCTGACCGGCAGACTCGGTGTGGCATTTGTAAAGGGCCTGCAGGGTGATGGAGAATTTAAAAAGACAGTGGCCTGTGCCAAGCACTATGCGGTGCATTCCGGGCCGGAGGCGGTTCGCCACGAATTTGATGCCAAGGTTTGCTTAAAGGATCTGTATGAAACGTATCTGCCTGCATTTGAAGCGTGCGTGAAGGAAGCGCAGGTGGAAGGCGTCATGGGCGCCTATAATCGTACGAACGGGCAGCCGTGCTGTGCGCATGATCTGCTGATCGGTGAGATTTTGCGGGGAGACTGGGGATTTGAAGGCTATTATGTATCGGATTGTTGGGCACTCAAGGATTTTCATGAACATCACATGGTAACAAAGACGCCTGTGGAGTCGGCGGCACTTGCACTGAATAAGGGCTGTGATGTCAATTGCGGAAATATTTATCTGCTTGTTATAAAGGCCTGCCGGGAGGGACTTGTCAAGGAAGAGACAATTACGCAGGCAGCCGTCAGGCTGTTTACGACGCGATACCTGCTTGGCCTGTTTGACGGCAGCGAATATGACAATATCTCCTATGAGGAAGTGGAAAGCAAGGAACACCGGCAGCTGGCCGTCGAGGTGGCTGAAAAGTGTATGGTGCTTTTGAAAAATAACGATCTGCTGCCGCTTGATAAAAACAAACTTGGGACGATTGGAGTGATTGGGCCGAATGCCAACAGCCGCAAGGCACTGATCGGAAATTACCACGGTACGTCATCACGGTATCAGACAATTTTGGAAGGGATTCAGGAGGAAGCCGGAGATTCCATACGAATTTTTTATTCCGAGGGTTGTCACTTGTTTCGGGATCGTGTAGAGCATCTTGCATGCCCGGATGACCGCATTTCCGAGGCAGTGATTGTGGCGAAGAGATCGGATGCCGTTGTGCTCTGTCTTGGCTTGGATGAATCATTAGAAGGTGAGGAAGGAGATACCGGCAACAGCTATGCTTCGGGTGACAAGGATGATTTGAACCTGCCTAAATCCCAAAGACGGCTGCTTGAAGCCGTTGCCGGGACAGGTACGCCGGTTATTTTGATTGTTATGACCGGAAGTGCGATGGATTTGTCATTTGCGAAACATCATCCGAATGTGAGAGCTATTTTACAGGCATGGTATCCGGGCGCCGAGGGAGGAAAGGCGGCGGCAAACCTTCTGTTCGGAAAGAAATCCCCGTCCGGCAAGCTTCCGGTCACATTTTATAACTCACTTGATGAGCTGCCGGCTTTTGAGGACTACAGCATGAGGGGAAGGACCTACCGCTATATGACCAAAGAGGCGCAGTATCCGTTTGGTTACGGACTGACCTACACAGAGGTTGCGTTGTCGGATGCGAGGCTGATAGATCCTGCGCAGCTTGCGGCACTTGTAAACGATATGCCCGAAAAGCTGTATGAGTCTCATTTTCAAGCTTCCGTCAAAATAAAGAATATGGGCGGCCATGATACGGAAGAGGTTATTGAGGCATATATCAAAAATTTAAAATCTCCGTATGCTGCAAAAAATCACAGTCTGTGCGGATTTAAGCGCACGCTGCTCAAGTCAGGGGAGGAGAAGGAGATTATGCTGACAATACCTGCAAGAGCGCTTTTGACTGTGAATGAGGAGGGAAAGTACCTTTTGGAAAGCAACGCGTTCACGCTTTATCTCGGTGTCAGCCAGCCGGACGAGGTGAGCGTCGGACTTTGCGGTGTGAAGCCTTTGGAGATTTCAATTATGTTGTAAGATAACGAACAAACAGCCCAGACACCTGTGTCGGGGCTGTTTGTTCGTGCATGCAAGTTGTTATTGACAATAAGTGAATGATCATTTATTATATAAACAGATGGAGGTAGCTGCATGAGAAAAAAAGATGATGAAAAGGTAAGAAGCATTAAAGAAGCTGTTATCAAGCTGATTCTTCAGGAAGGATTTCATGGAGCTTCTATCTCAAAGATTGCCAAGATGGCGGGAGTTTCTCCGGCAACTGTTTATATATACTATGAAAACAAAGAAAATATGCTGCAGGACATTTATACCGAATACTCGGAAGAGATCTATGATTATTTACTGGATAGGGTCAATAGAAGCATGGGGGGACCGCAGCTGATTGAGATGCTTGCCAGAAGCTATTATAACTATATATGGGAACACCAGGAAATTTATAGCTTTGTTGAACAGTTTTCAAATTGTCCCTCTCTGGCCAACCATTGTTCGGGAAAAAAGAACATCTGCAATATATACAGCTTGATTGCGGAGATGAAGCGGAATAAAATTATTAAGGAATATAACGAGGAAAATTTGTTGGCTATCATTTTTTATCCGGTAAAAGCGATAGCTGTTGATATTCATAAAAGTGAGGCCGAGAAAGAGGTGCTGCTGAAGGAGATGATCAATATCATACAATATGCAATATTGGTATAATGCCAGTTACAGGCGGGATAATTTTTTGAATTAATTTTCAGAAGGATCCCGCAAATATATAACAGATTTATAAATGAATATTCACTTATCGAGTGTATGAAAGGAGAACAATATGAAAGAGAACAGCAATATGCGAGGGATCGTATTACCGATATCCAATACGGTTTTATTGCCGGATGTAGAAACAAAGATTTTTATGAAAACATCGGATGATACACAGCTGAGTTATTTGGAGCGTGACGCAGCAGCGAAAATAGCGCTGCCGCTGAAACAGAATCTTGGGCAGAAGGCACTAAAGGAAGAAGATTTTTATAAGATAGGAATCACTTTTTTTGTCAAAGAAATCGAGAAAACAGCAAAAGGAATTCAACTGTCGGTAAAAACGGCGGACAGGATTATGCTCAAAGAGCTTCAATTTGAAGAGGGCGTGATACATGCGGAATATGAGCTTTTCCCGGAGGAGGAGGATCTGAACGAAGCAGGCCGGGAGGAGTTACTTGATTATTTCAAGAAAATCGTCCGTGAAATCAGCGAAAAGTTTGAGGGCGGAGAACAGTACGTCAGAATGATCGACGAGTTCAAAGACCTGAATTCCCTGATTGTGTATTTGAGTCAGTTTATACAGATATCAAATGAAGAGAAATATGAGCTTCTGAAAACCGATTCCCGCAGGGAACGGGCGCTTCTCTTCATGGATCGCCTGCTTAAGCAAAAGGAAGCCATTGAATTGCAGATGCAAATATCTGAGAAATTTTCAGAGAAGGCCAACAAATATTACAGAGAATCCGTGCTCAGGGAGCAACTGAAAGTTATTCAGGAGGAATTGAACGAGGGCAAGGAAGCAAAGAAAGACAAAGATTATACAGCCAGAATTGATGAAGCCCAGATGCCTGCGGATATCAGAGAAACCGCCCTCGAAGAGCTGGATAAGCTGGAAGCCCAGGGACCGCACGGTTCCGAATATCATGTTCTGCGTAATTACCTTGATCTTTTAATTCAACTGCCGTGGAAAAAGTCAGAACAAGGGCCGGTCAATCTCGGAGAGGCACGACAGATTTTGGATGAGCAGCATTACGGATTGAAAAAGGTCAAAGACAGGATCATTCAGCACCTGGCAGTCATGCAGCTCAAAAACGGGAAAAAGGGTTCCATTCTTCTGCTTGTCGGGCCTCCCGGCACAGGCAAAACAAGCCTTGGAAAGAGCATTGCCGAGGCGCTTGACAGGAAGTATATCCGTTTGAGCTTAGGTGGCATCCGGGATGAGGCTGAAATTCGGGGACACCGCAGAACGTATGTAGGGGCTATGCCGGGGAGAATTATGCAGAGCATCAAAAAGGCAGGCGTGAGCAATCCAGTCATGATTCTTGACGAGGTGGATAAGCTGATGAGCGGCGGTTTCGGAGGAGATCCCGCCAGTGCCTTGCTGGAGGTGCTCGACCCGGAACAAAACAGCACCTTTACGGATCATTATTTGGACGTGCCCTATGACCTGTCCGATGTTTTCTTTGTCGCGACGGCGAATACGACGGAAAGCATTCCGGGGCCGCTGCTGGATCGCATGGAAGTTATTCAGATTTCCAGTTACACGACAGATGAGAAATTTCATATCGGGAAAGATCATTTGATACCGGCTGTCCTGGAGGAACATGGACTGACAGCGGAGCAAATGATTGTGGAAGATGATATTCTGCAAAAAATAATTAATGATTATACATTGGAAGCAGGAGTCAGGGGCCTAAAAAAACAGCTGTCCGCACTTGCCAGAATAACCTCCGAGAAGATCGTGTCAAACAAGGTTGAACTGCCTTATAAAATTAAGTCTCAAGAATTGGAGGAGTTTCTGGGACGGAAGGTGTCAAGGCATGACATGGCGCAACAGGATAATCCTCCCGGTGTGGTTACGGGTCTTGCATGGACACCTGTGGGCGGAGAAATTCTTTTTATTGAGGTTACCGATATGCCCGGAAGCGGAGAGGTTATGCTTACCGGCAAGCTGGGAGACGTCATGAAAGAATCAGCCAGGATTTCTTTGAGTCTCTTGAAATCGAGGCTGCCGCTTGATTCCGTTAATTTTAGAGAAAAGGATCTGCATATTCATGTTCCGTCGGGAGCCGTTCCCAAAGACGGTCCGTCAGCGGGCATCGCGCTGTTTACCGCCCTTGCCTCCCTGGTAACGGGGAAAAAGGTGGATTCAAAAATTGCAATGACAGGAGAAATTACATTAAGGGGCGCTGTTCTGCCGATAGGCGGATTAAAGGAAAAACTGCTGGGTGCCCAAAGGGCCGGTATTAGAAAAGTGCTGATACCAAAGGATAATGCCGCCGATCTGAAGGATGTACCCGAAGAAGTCAGAAACCAGCTTACGGTCATCCCCGTGGAAACCGTGGAAGATGTAATGAAGGAGACCTTGGGGATTTCTCTGCCGAGAATAGAGCATATGTTTCATCAAATACAAGAAACAAGGAAATTATTAGGAAACAGTTAATTCTTTGTTCCTCTCATTGAAGCGTTTAGTACCTGCATACAGTACGCCTGTAATAATCGTCCGATGCTGCCGACGATGAAATTATAAGCAGGATGATTGTTGAAATCGATAGAAAGTGATAAAATGAATTTAGAAATAAGATGATGCACGTCATCATAAAATTCAAATAAAACACAAGGAGGCGGAGTATGTACTATAAGGAATACGGCAACACAGGGATGCGTGTGTCGGCGGTCGGACTCGGTACGATGCGCTATGATGAGGAGGACATCAAGGCGGGAAGATTTCAAAAGTGTGCGGAAATCCCGTTGTATGCCTTTGAAAAGGGAATTAACTATTGGGATACGGCGCCGTTTTATTGTGATGATAAGAGTGAAATTGTGACGGGAATCGCGCTTTCCCAGGTGGAGAGGAGCAAGGTCTATGTGACCTCAAAGGCAAATCTCGGTACCTATGGCGGGGAGAAGGCCGGAGACCTGAAGGATGCATTTCAAAAGAGACTGGAGCTTTCGCTGCAAAGACTGCAGACCAACTATATCGACTTTTATCATATGTGGTGTATGCTGAGTCTTCCGTCGTGGGAAAAACATATGGAACTGCTTTACGGCTTTTATGAGGATGCCAGGGCGCAGGGACTGATCAGGAATATTGTATTTTCTTCGCATATGCAGGGCAATGACATCGAGACGGTCGTTGCGACGGGAAAATTTAAGGGAATGCTGATCGGCTACAACGCATTAAACTATCGTTTCAGACAGAGCGGTATCGAAGCGGCGTACAATAAGGGACTGGGGGTTGTTGTTATGAACCC
>JASGGU010000032.1:0-37474 GCA_047602645.1 Lachnospiraceae bacterium
GTTGCAGACACCGGGGTCACCCTCAAGTTTCAGCAATGGTGGGGAGTGGAATGTCCGGAAGGTTACGTGCAGAACATTTGTGATCAGTTCTATAAAGACACGGGTATTACGGTAGAACTTCTGGATGCTCCGTTTGCCGATACAAAAACGGCAATTGAATCAGGGGCGGCAACCGGAACCGTGGCAGATTTGGTCAGTGTTGACAGCAGCTGGGTTTATGATTTTGCTGATTCCGGATTGCTTACGAACATGAGTGACCTGCTTGCAGCAGACGGATTTGACACAGGTATCTTTGCGAGTACATGGGATGTAAACGGAAGCACTTATGCGGTACCGGTTGTAAATTATGCGTATCCGTTGTTCTACAATAAAGATATTCTTGAAGAGGCAGGTGTTACTGAGCTTCCTAAAACATGGACAGAATTCAAAGATGTCTGCCAGAAGATCAAAGATGCGGGATATTATTCATTTGCCCTTAATTTGGACGCATCCTCTCCGTCCGGCATTCAGAACGTTTATATGGGTTTTGCATGGGCATCGGGTATTAATTTCAAAACAGAGGATGGCAGCATTCATGCGGCAGGAAATGAAGATTTGAAGACCTTTGCCGAGTACTACAAAGAGCTGTACGATGCAGGCTATATATATCCGGGCATGGCTTCCCTGACAGAGGCTGATATGACCTCCAAGTTTGCCAGCGGTGAAATCGCATTTATTGTTAACTCCGCCGCAGCTATCTCGGCATGGAACAAAGATTATCCGGACCTGAACCTCGGTGCTGCCGCGATTCCTGTAAAAGATGGTTATACGGGTGAAAGCGGAAACTGTGTAGCGAGCTGGGCAGTTGGTATTACGGAAAACAGTGAACACAAGGAGGAAGCTTTGAAGTTTCTTGAATATTTAATGGCAGGTGCAACCGGCGATGATGCTTCCATCAATGCGGATCTTGCGGTAACACAATCAGCTTTCCCGGGCAGTACTCTTGCAAAACCGGATTACAGTGCATCCAGTGAGGTGTTCCAGGATATTTATGCTAATTACAACGCCGGCTATCCGATCAATGAGTTTACAGGTATGAAAGAGGCCAACACCATTATGGTTGACTGGATTAATGAACTGATTCCTTATATGGATGGCGATACGGATGTCGACACCTATCTGAATAATGTGCAGGCTGCAATAGAAGAGATTTATGGAAACTAATGGGGTGTATTTAGTTAAAAAAGATATTTAAAAGAGCTTTGCGGGCGAGGGGGAAGGATTCATTTCCTTTCCTTCGCCTTGTAAAGCAGCAAGTGAGGTTACTTGAAAATGAATAATATTTATAAAATAAAAACTACAATTAAAAATAAAGTGACACCTTATCTCTTTCTTTCACCTACTGTAATTTTAATGCTCGTTTTGCTGATTCTGCCTATTTTCATGGTTATTTATTATTCATTTTTAAATAATGCGGTTGTTGTCAAAGATCCACATCTGGTCGGTTTCTCTAATTATGAGGAGATCTTTTCAGACAAGGAGTTTTGGGGAGCAATGAAGAACACGGTCTTCTTTGTTACAGTCAGTGTGGGGGCGCACATTGTGATCGGAATGGCTTTTGCGCTGCTGCTCAATTCCGATTATTTTAAAAGAAGAACAAAGACGATTGCTCGTGTTATTTATATACTTCCCTGGGTCTTTACGGCATCAGTAATCGCCATTTTATGGAAATTGATGCTGCAGCCTTCAGGAATTATAGATTATTTACTGTCTTTTGTACAATTGGCGACAAAAGATACGGAGTGGTTAAGCAACAGAAAAATATCTTTGATGGTCATAACCTTTGTGAATATCTGGTGTGGTTATCCATTTTATATGATCAGCATTCTTGCCGGATTACAAGGCATTTCACAGGATTTGTATGAGAGCTCGGCTCTTGACGGAGCGACTGCATTTAAGCGGTTTTTATATATTACGATTCCGCAGCTGAAACCGATTTTAATCAGTATTATGATGCTGGATTTTGTCTGGACAATCCAATCCTTCTCTGTTATCTGGATGCTGACCGGGGGCGGTCCGGTCAATTCCACGCAGACGCTCAGCATCTATATTTACAAGCTGGCTTTCCATAGCAGTAAATATGCCAGAGCATCCGCGGCTGCAGTATTCGCATTGATTGTATGTGTGATTATATCGGTCTTTTATGTGAAGCAGCAGAAGAAAGTGAGGGAATAAAATGGTTGGAGGATATAAAAGGTTAACAAAGGCTGTTTTATCAATACTGCTCATAATCGGTGGAATATTTTCGGGATTCCCGGTGCTGTGGATGTTTATAAGTTCATTAAAGCCTAATAACAGGATTTTCTCCTGGCCTCCCCGCTTTTTTGAGGCAACGATGTCGTTTGATTCCTATTTTAAAGTAATGACGGACCCTGTTAAAATCAGATATTTTCTGAACAGTTACTTTGTCTCGGGAGTTGTTGTCATTCTGACGTTGGTTTTTGGGGTTATGGCTGCCTATGCGTTCAGCCGGTTTGATTTTCCGCTGAAAAATTTGATTAATACAATGATCGTCAGTGTACAGGCCATTCCGCCGATTGTGCTTTTGATCCCTTATATGAGTTTGATTGTATTTTTAAAATTGTTTAATACTTATTTTGCCCTGTTGCTGACATATCTGGTCATTACGCTTCCCTATTGCATTCTTATGATGACGGGATACTTTAATACGCTGTCCATGGAACTGGATGAGGCGGTGATGATAGACGGAGGTTCCAGATGGACGGCACTTTGGAAAATACTTGTGCCGATTTCAATACCTGGATTAGTGTCCGTCGGAATGTATACATTCATGCAGGCGTGGAATGAATATTTATTTGCTCTGGTACTGACGCAAACGACGAATATGAGGACAGTTCCGGTCGGAATCAACCTGCTGATGGGACAGCATGCCTATGATTGGAGCCAGATGATGGCAATGAGTGTAATCGGTTCCGTTCCGGTGTTGATTTTATTCATCTTTTTTCAAAAATATTTTATTGCGGGAATGTCTTCCGGAGGTGTAAAGGGCTAGCAGCAGGATTGCTAGATCCATACGTATGAGAATTCCGGGTATGAAATTTTACTTGGAATTTAAATAAAATTATGAAATAACTGAAAGGAGTTATACAACATGTTAGTTAATATGAAAGAACTGCTCGCAGCAGCAGACGAGAATGATTTCGCGGTTCCCGCATTTAACATCAGTTCTTATGCGATGTTTAATGGAATAATGGATATCAGCGAAAAGAAAAATGCGCCGGTAATCATTGAAATTCACCCGGATGAATTAAATCACATCGGAACGGAGGTTATTGCGGGAATGATAAAAAGAGCCGCTGAATCAGCAATCCCGACGGTAATTCATATGGATCACGGTGCGTCCTTTGCAGATATTATGGCGGCAATTCGTGCCGGATTTACCTCCGTTATGATTGATGGATCTTCACTCCCGTATGAAGAGAATGTTGCCATTTGTAAAAAAGTAGCAGAGGCGGCGCATGCGGCGGACAATTGTTCAAATTATGCGGCTTCTAAGTATGCAAGGAATGTTTCTGTGGAAGGCGAACTTGGCAATATCGGTACGACGGATGCAGAGAAGGCGTTTACACAAGTGATTCATTATACACAGCCCGACGAGGCGGTGAAATTTATTAAAGAAACGGGAATCGATACGTTGGCTATTGCAATCGGGACGTGTCATGGACTATATCCAAAGGGATACAAACCGGAGTTGAAGTTAGATCTTTTAAAAGATATCAAAAAAGCAATTAAAGATGCCGGTCTGGATACAAAGCTTGTTCTGCACGGCGGCTCCAATAATCCTGATGAGGAGATTGCAACCGCATCTAAGACGGGTATCAGCAAAATCAATATATCCAGTGATATCAAAGTGGCGTACTATCAGAAGATGAGAGAAATCCTTAAGGATGACGATATTCGTGAACCAAGTGAGATCGAGCCTGCATGTATTGCCGCAATGCAGGAGGCGGCGGCGCAGAAGTTTGATTTGTTCGGAGCGTCAGGAAAAGCCTCTTTATATGAATGAACGAGGAATTACTATGGGAGAGAAAATAACGCTGGGCTTCCATTCAGCGGTTGATTTCGAATTAAAGTGGGATGCCGGCGTAATAGAAACGCTGGCATCCAAATACGATATTCGAAAGCATGAGCTGAAGACGGATTTTCCCGTAAAAACAGAAAGAGATATGATCATCGCAATATTGGGGCATCTGACAGAAGGAACAGGCGGAGAATATGTTCCGGAGACGAACCTCTTATGCAAAGAGTTTGCCTCTCACTTTAAGTATGAACAGACCATAGGCGGAACCGCTACCCGGGCGGCAATTGCATTAAGTAAGCTTGGTTTGGAAAGCAAGCTTTCCATGTGCTGCTATAATGAGGTAATCAGGACATTGCTTCCCGATGAAATCCACCAGTTTCCAAATGTGAAAGAATTGGACGATGAAATCTACCCGCATGTAATTCTGTCATATCCGGGTGGAGTCAGAGTCCGGGCAAATGATATTGAAATCACAACGCCAAGGGAAAACCGGGTAATGTTTTCCAATGATGCGGCGGCGATTAACATGGAGGTATCCGGAGAATTTGCTTCTGAAATGACTGATGCAAAGGTATTCCTGCTTGGGTGCTTCAGTGAGGTGCTGGACTTTGATATTTTGAAGGACCGCATGGAAAAAACAAACTATCTGTTAGAGAATCTGGCGCCCGATGCATGGGCGATTCTCGAAGACGGCTGTTATATTAACAAGGAATTCAGATACTATGTACACAAAAGTCTGGGGAGCCGCCTGAATGTATTGAGTATGAATGAGGATGAAATGCAGGAGTTCCTCGGGGAAAAAATTGATATTCTGGATGCCCGGTCCATGCAGGATGCTCTGCGGCATGTTTATAAAAGAATCAATATTTCGGTTCTGGTGGTGCATTCGGCATATTGGGCGCTTGCATATGGCGAGGAACCTGAGAAGCTAAAACAAGCGCTTCTTGGAGGGATCTGTCTTTCCGCGACAAGATTTCGTTATGGGGACAGTTTTGGAAAAGAGGAGTATGCCGAGACGGAAAAGCTGCCTGATAAAGAAGAAGGAGTCAGGTTTTGCCGTGAAATAAAAGAAAAGCTGGGCGAGCATATATTCTGCCTCCCGACCAAGGATTTGAGTTTTGTAGAAAATCCTACGGTTGTCGGGTTGGGAGATTTTTTTGCGGGAGGACTCTTGACTGGCGTATTGGATGTCTCGCCATAAATAATGAAAAGAAACCCTTGTATCAAATTTATAGAACACGTATAATAAAATGGAGGAAATAAAATGTATACACAAGTTAGAAATATTTTGTCAATGGCGGAGGAAAGCAACACCTCTGTAATCGGTTTTGTTTGTATGGATTATATTATGGCAAGGACTGTAGTTTATGCCGCAGAAGCTACGAATACACCGGCTTTGGTGATGCTTTATCCGGAACACGTAACGGTACAGAAGACGACAGGCAGGGTTGCGTATGCCGAAGCTCTCAAGGAACTGGCAAATGAAGTAAAGGCACCGATCGGACTTCATCAGGATCATGACTATACTTTGGAATCTATCAAAAAAGCGATGGACGCCGGCTTTGAATCAATCATGATGGACGGCTCTCTGTATGATTTGGATAAGAATATCCGGATGACAAAAGAGGTTGCAGAAGCAGCACATGTGAGAAACGTTCTGGTAGAAGGCGAGATCGGACATGTAGGACTGGCTGCCGATGTAGATAATGACAAGGATGACCTGTATACAAAACCTGATGCGGCGGAAAGATTCTGCAGAGAGTCCGGTGTTGATTCCCTTGCTGTTTCTATCGGAAATGCACATGGTGAATATAAGCAGACGCCACATCTGGATATTGAGAGGCTGGAGAATATCAAAGCTGCTACAAGTGTGCCGCTGGTTCTTCATGGAGGAAGCGGTATTCCGGACGATCAGCTTTTGGTGGCGTTTTCTAAAGGAATTCGCAAATTTAATTTAGGAACAGATTATCTTGCAAGATATTATGCGGCTGTCCGCGCATTTGTGGAGGAAAATAATAATAACCCCGATCCTGTAAAAATAATTAATCTGCCGGAATATGTACAGGCAAAGCTGCAGCCGTATGTGGAAGAGAGAATGAAAGCTCTTTGTAAGTTTTAGAACGGAGAAATCCGATTATATATATTTTTATATTTAAAATTAAGGGGATGAATATCTTGGCAAACATTGCATCCATCGACAAAATTCAGAACAATTACAATTCACTGTCCTATGCTGAGAAAACAGTCGCGAATTATATATTGAAAAATCCTGATGAAGCAGTGCAATGTACAATTAAAGAATTGGCTACGGCCAGTAATGTCAGTGAAGCAACAGTAGTCAGAATGTGCCAGCATTTAGGGTATAAGGGCTATTGGTCATTTCGTATTTCACTGGCGGCGGAAAAAAACGACGGAGAGGCGAAAGCAAATCGTAATGAGGACAGCAGTTCAAATTCGATTCTTCTGCGTTATGCAAAAATGCTTGAAAATCTGGCGGGCAATATCGATGAAAAGAGTATGCGAGTCTGCAGTGAATTGCTGCTGAAGTGCGGATATGTACATATTATTGCGGGAGGAAACTCAGGAACGCTTGCGTCTCATCTGGCGTTTCGCCTCGGACGTCTCGGAGTAAGCTGCACACGGGATAATGTACCGGAGTACTATGTAAATCATATTAATTCGGCAAAGCCGGAGGATGTAGTATTTGCGATTTCACAATCCGGTATTACAAAAGATGTGCTGAAGGGTATCGAGTTAGCTAAAGAAAAGAGTTTAAAGGTAGTGGCCATCACAGCATATAAAGATTCCAGCATTGCGGAGCAGGCGGATATTGTTTTGGAATCGAAGGGAGATTTTACTCGTTTTGATTTTTACAAGGATTACGCACACGTGTGTGAGATGGCTGTTATTGACGCACTTTGTGAAATGATGCAGCAGTATGTGGATGCAAGACCGGATGAGAAAGAACTGAATAAGCTGGAATTCATACTGTCGGATTCGAAAATCTAAACAGGAGGTTGCAAGGTGAAGAGATCTAAAATTAACAGAGTCATAAAAGATATGGAAAAAATGATGAAGGAGCATAGATTTGAGGCTCCGCCTTTCGTAAATTTTGCACCTGATGAGTGGAAGACAAAAGGACAGGAATACGATGAAATTCGTGATAATATGCTTGGCTGGGATATCACAGATTATGGTCTTGACAGATTCGATGAAATCGGATTTGCATTGATTACCTTGAGAAACGGAAATTTCCACAAGCCGGAATATAAGAAGCCGTATGCGGAAAAGCTGCTGTTCCTGTATGAGGGACAGACATCTCCGTTACATTTCCACTGGAGTAAGATGGAGGATATCATAAACCGCGGCGGTAACGAGGTGTATATTACCGTTTATAACGGGGCAGAGGATGGATCAAAGCTCGATACGGATGTGACCGTAAGCTGCGACGGCGTAAAGCGGACTGTGTCTGCAGGAAGCAAAATCTGCCTGCAGCCGGGTATGAGCATTACGATCCCGCAGTATCTGTATCATGACTTTTTGGTACCAAAGACAGGCGGCAGTGTGTTGTTAGGTGAGGTTTCCATGTGCAATGATGATCATGTGGATAATCGATTTTATAATGAAATGGGTCGTTTCCCCGACATTGAGGAGGACGAAGCTCCGTACAGACTTCTGTGCAATGAATATCCGTCCGCCCCATGAGGCGGTTTGCAATAAGGAGCGTGAGAAACGATGGAGAAAAAGAGAAAGGTAGTTGTCGCAGGACACATTTGTGTGGATATCACGCCTGTTTTTCCGGGGAAGGCCGCAGAGCGAATTGAAAGGGTGCTGACACCGGGCAAACTGGTTCATATGCAGGGGGTTGACATCCATACCGGCGGTGCCGTGGCCAATACCGGGCTTGCGATGAAAATTTTAGGTAATGATGTCAGCCTGATGGGAAAAATCGGGGATGACGAACTTGGGAGAATGGTATTAAACATCATGGATGGCTATCATTCCTCAGAACGAATGATTATGTCGGAAGATTCGTCCACCTCTTATTCCGTCGTACTTGCCGTGCCGGGTATCGACCGTATTTTCCTGCACGATCCGGGTGCAAACGATACATTTTCCTGCAAGGATCTGGACTGGAAGGAAATCGCGCGTGCGGATTTGTTTCATTTCGGCTATCCTTCCCTGATGAAGACAATGTATGAAAATGGCGGGCAGGAGCTGCTTGAAATGCTGCGTCGCGTGAAGGACCTGGGGCTTGTGACATCACTGGATATGGCGGCGATTGATCCTGATTCCGAATGTGCGAAGGAGGATTGGCATCACGTTCTTAAGCGGGTGTTGCCGTATGTGGATTTCTTTGTACCGAGCGCGGAGGAACTGTGCTTTATGCTCGATCGGGAACGGTATGCCGAATGGAAAAAGCGTGCGTCAGGGTGTGACATGACAGAAATACTCACAATGGCAGATATTTGCCCTTTGGGAAAAGAAGCGCTTGATTTGGGCGTGCGAGCGGTCCTCATTAAATGCGGCGCACCGGGGATGTATTATCGTACCGCATCAGAGGAAAAAATGCGTTCTCTTTGTGAGCGGTTGGAGCTTCCGCTTAAGTTTTGGGCGGGTAAGGAAGGCTTTGAAAAAAGCTACCGGCCTGCCGCGGTCATTTCGGGAACCGGTGCCGGGGATACGAGCATTGCGGCGTTTTTGTCGGCAGTGCTGCGAGGCGAAACACTTGAAGAGACACTTCATCTGGCAGCGGCTACGGGAGCCTGCTGTGTTGCCGCTTATGACGCATTGAGCGGTCTGAGGTCTTTGGAGGAGCTGAAGATAAAAATAAGAGGCGGGTGGGAAAAGCTGAATGCGGATAATTTTATTTCTTTTGTTTGATGGGATAATTTGACGGAAAGTAAATTGACACGATCTAAAATATATATTATGATTGTTATGAATGATATATCATTTGCAGTTCGTCAGACAGGCAGAAGGAAGGATTATCACGTGGAAAGAGAAGCTCTATATCAAGGTATTTTTCAAGATTTGCTTGAAGCAATTAAGCAGGGAAATTACCCGCCCGGAAGTAGATTGCCTTCGGAAAAGGAGTTGGCAGAGAAATATGAGGTAAGCAGGATTACAAGTAAGAGAGCTTTGGAAATGCTTGCTGAAAGAAATATGATTACCAGACGGCCGGGAAGGGGATCCTATGTATTGGAAGCGCCCCTTGACGATCCTGATGGTCCTGTCGGTAAGGAAAAGGAATCCAAAAAATCAATAGGAGTTATTTTTGATTCTCTGGGGGCAGAATACGGCTGTGAGATTTTAAAGGGAATAGAGAGAGAATGCAGCAGAAAGGAATATAATATTATTTTTTCCTGTACCTATGGCAGCGTCTCAAATGAGATTAAGGCAATTGATTCCGCACTGGATGCGGGGGCATCCGGAATCATATGCATGTGTGCGCAGGGGGAAGTCTATAATTCTAAAATCCTGCAGTTGGCGGGAATTCATTATCCAATGGTGCTGGTTGACCGAGAAATGAGAGGAATTCCGATTACGTGCGTGAAGACAGATAATTATACGGCGGCAAAGGAATTGACGGAAACATTAATTGCGAAGGGGCATACAAAAATAGGATTTATTTCTCATCACGCGATGCAGACACGTACGATTGAGGAGCGCTTAAGGGGTTTTATTGATTGCCACATGGAGCACAATCTGATAACAAACGAAGCGATGTGGCTGACCAGCCTGAATTCATCTCTTCCAAATCCGGATGAAGATGACAGCGATGCAGGTATGGATTTTGATAAAATAGACCGTTTTATTGGGGGGCATCCTCAAATAACCGCAATATTTGCCGTGGAATATAAAATAGGTGTAATGGTGTACAAGGTACTTAAAAAACGTAATATGGAAAGAGAAAAAACAATTGTCTTTTTTGATGGTGTAGATGAAATCTATGATACAAGACCTATATTTACCAGAGTTCAACAAGACGAATATTTGATGGGTGTTATTGCGGCGAAGGAATTAGATACGTTGATTACAGGAAAGAATACACAGCCTGTGAACAAATTGATTCCATATAAGATAATAGATCCTGAATTATGACAATAGTCGGGTTTCAAAGATGGATACTTTGAAACCCGACTATTTTTTTTCAAACTTTGCACCATATAATATAATTAATATATTATATATATTAATTATATTGACAAATAATACAGGAAAGATATATAATAAAATAACCAAATGTAAAGGGATTGAATAGAAATGATTGTGCATAATGTATACGAGAATCATTGCTCTGCAATAGATTTTTCAAAAGAATATGTATGATATATCATTTCAGACCCTTTGACATCAAGTTAATTTATAAGGAGGATTTATAATGAAAAAGAAAGTATTATCAATGCTTCTCTCGGCAGCTATGATTGCATCACTTTTATCGGGATGCGGAGCTTCTGCGGGGACAACAAATGAAACGGCCCAGAATACACCTTCGACCCAGGAAGGGACGGAAGAAGTAACTGGAGATGCAAATGAGGAGGCTGTTACGATTTCCATTTTGTCCTTGAAGACAGAGGATGGACCACAATCCGCTTTTCAGACGATGTTTGATAATTTCTCGGCGGAGCATGAGAATGTGAAATTTGATATTCAGACAATGAGCTCGGATGATCTGAAAGCAACTTTGCGATCCAGAGCGGCATCAGGGGACATGCCTGATATTATTACATGGATGAAGGAAGTAGATGAGTCCCTGCTGCTTGATTTAACAGGAGATGATTACCTGAATAATATTAATCCGGAAACGCTGGCAGGTGCAAATGCAATCTATACCGACACTACCTATGCAATGCCGTTGGACAATGGTTATATTGGCCTCTATTACAATAAAGATGTATTAGCGGAAAATAATCTGGAAGTGCCGACTACCTACGATGAATTAATCAGCTGCTGCAAAGAACTGGAGGCAAAAGGGATAACGCCCTTTGGTAATAGCCTGAGCGACCTATCTGTACCTTATATTGCCCTGATCGGCCTATTTGCGGAAAATGTTTTCTACAATAATCCGGATTGGTCTGCACAGAGGGACAATAATGAAAAGTCCTTTTTGGAAGATGAGCAATGGAAGCTTTCCTTTGACCAGTTAAAAAATACGGTATATCAGTATGGTGATCCGGATACTGCATATAATTTATCTTACGATGACTGTGCGGCCAATTTTGCAAACGGGGAGAATGCATTTTATTTTCAAGGTTCCTGGGCTCTTTCAAGCTTCAGGGAAGTAAATAAGGAAGCCAATATTGGAATCATGGGATTCCCGGTAAGCAATGATCAGGAAGATGCGGTAATGCTTTGCTTCCCGGATACATCCCTTTCCATCTGTAAGGATTCGAAGAATATTGAAATCAGTAAGGAATTTTTAGCCTATGTTGCGTCAGAAGAGGCCGGTACAATATGGTCCACCGCATGTGCGGCATCTTCCTCGGTAAGCGGAGTGTCCGTTGACTGGGATCCGATTGCGGCAGATATTGATTCCTATCTTTCCAGCGGTAAGTTTACCGCACTGGGGGATCGCGCGTTAAGAAGCACATTTACTGATAAATTATGGGAAACATTTTCCTATTATATGCTGGGCGAAAGCGATTGGGAGACGGAAGCGTCTGTACTCGATGAATATTGGGATAAAGCAAGAGATGAGGCTGCCGCTCAGTAAAGCAGACAATTAATAGATAAAAAAGGCAGGGGGTTGCCTTGGGCTGAACACCTGAGGCAGTCCCTTGCGGCAAAAAAGTCAGACAGAGAGATCGGGAATAATTATATGAAAAGAAAAACCAGAGATGCCATATTCTATTTTATCCTGCTTGTACCGGCAATTGTCTTATTTATTATGTTTTTTATCATTCCGGTGATACAGAGTTTTGGATTATCTTTTACGGATTCATACGGGATGAAAACGAGCTATCATTTTGTGGGAATAGATAACTATATAGAGGCAATTCATGACTTTACCTTTACTCAAACAATTGGGAATACTCTTTACTATACGCTGCTTGTAGTACTGATAGGCAATCTGCTTTCATTAATGCTGGCATTACTGTTGGATTCTCAAATGCATGGAAAGAATATATTCCGAACTGTATTTTTTATACCCAATATAATGAGCCTGTTAGTTGTAGGTTATATCTGGTCGTTTGCATATACCAAGGTGATTCCGGAAATTACGAAGGAATTGACAGGAATGAACGTCGCCTTGCTGGGAAATAAAAAGCTTGTCATAATTGCGCTGGCAATTGTGGGTGTCTGGAACTGTGCCGGTTATTACATGGTGATCTATATTGCAGCCCTGCAGAGCATTTCCGAAGACATTGTGGAGGCGGCAAGAATTGACGGAGCCGGTTACTGCCAGATTCTGAGGTATGTTAAGTTACCGATGCTGATGCCGACAATCTTCACTTGTCTGATTTTATCCGTTGCGGCAAATATGAAGGTATTTGAACTGCCCTATACAATGACTTCAGGAGGGCCGGTGGGAGCCTCAAGTACAATGGTTTTCAAGATTTATACGACTGCGTTTAACGCGGCCAGAAATGGCTATGCGGCTACTCAGTCCATCATCCTTTTCTTTATTATAGGATTTATTTCACTTCTGCTGAATTGGCTGATGAGGAAAAAGGAGGAGCGTCTATCATGAGAAAGGGAAGCATCCTTCAGCTTTTGAAATATATTGTTACAATGTTAGGGGTAATTCTGTTTGCACTGCCATTGATTCTCGTGATAATTAATTCCTTTAAATCGAAGGCGGAAATAATGACTTCGGCAATTGCGATGCCCTCGTCATTCAATCTGGAAAATTACAGGACAATTATGGCAGACAGCAATTTTTTGACTTCATTTTTAACCAGCATTTTCGTGGTCACTGTCACAACATCATTAACGCTTTTGATTTCCGCAATTACCGGATATGCACTGGCAAGATGGGAAAGCCGATTATCGAAAATCATCCTGATAGTTATTATGACAACCTTATTTGTGCCGTTTCAGGTTTATATGGTGGCACTGATTGTCATTGTAAAGAACATAAATCTGATAGGAAGTCTTTTTGGATTGATTATTGTTTATATTGCATTGGGTATGCCGGTACCCATATTCCTATGCAGAAGTTATTGTATAGGACTCTCTAAGGATATTGAAGAGGCGGCAATTATTGATGGCTGCTCCAGAATTAAAATGATAGGTGTGGTCATTCTTCCGTTGATGCGTCCTATCCTGGCTACAGTAGCAGTGTTAAACGCATTGTGGGTCTGGGGAGAGTTTTTGGTTGCGTTTCTAGTATATGGAAGCGGAAAGCCGATGACGCTGCCGCTGTCTCAACGATATTTTTTTGGTACGTACAGTAATCAATGGAACTTAATTTTAACCAATTTTCTGATATCCAGCATTCCAATTATTATTTTATATATTTTAATGCAAAAAAATATTATCAAAGGAATTGTGGCAGGAGCGATCAAGGGTTGATGGAGGAGTAATTTTGAAAAAAGCTGAAAAATGGGAACAGGACTATCAATATGTCAAAGAATTCTCATTAAAAATGATAAGTGGGTGCAAGGTAAAAACAGACTCCGATATCTCGATTTTTACACCGGACGGAGTATCAAGTTACAATGGCCTTTGGCTCAGGGATTTTTCTTATATGGTCGAATATTCCGGTGTACATATAGGGGAGAGAGAGATTATTGATTGTATTGAATATGCGATCGAACACAGAAGGAGCGACGGCTGGATGCCTGATCGTGTCTATGGAGATGGTACTACCGCCTATGCGGCGGGTGAAGTGGGACACCCGATCGGGGAAGCTAATTTGGATAATACGCCCTTTTTAATTTTCATTATTCACAGCTTGTATTTGCGAATGGAAGAAACTTTGTTTGTAGATTTATTTAAAAAATGGCGGCTGCATTTGGAAAGAGGGCTGCAGATAATTCCTCTTTCAGAAAGAGGGCTGGTATATAATTGTTCAGAAAAACCGCATTCTCCATACGGATTTACGGATACCGTATGTAAAACCGGAGAGTTGTTTTTGGAGACAATTTTATACTGGCGAGCATGTTTATTTATGGAAGAAATGAACGCACAGCTGCGTCTGCCAGGCGGAGTGTCTTATTATGGAATAATGAAGCGAATTGAAACGGCAATGGACGTTTTGTATGAAGGCTCTTCAGGAGCGTTCTATGCGGCAACGGAGGCGTGCAAGGAAATTGATATATGGGGAATGATTTATTCTCTTTATATTGACTACCCTTATAAGAAAGCTCAAAAGGAACAGATGCTGTCCTTCCTTAAGGTACACGCAGAGGACTATTTGTATGAAGGTCAGGTGCGGCATCTGTTAAAAAATGAATATTGGGAAAAGCTGTTGATTGATATCAAGCCCGAGGAATATCAAAATGGTGCCTATTGGGCAACGGCGACAGGTTGGGCGGTATGGTGCCTTTTTCAATCGGACCGGAAACAGGCGGCAGCAACACTGAAAAGAGTAATTCGTTATTTTCAGACATACGGATCTTTTGAATGCGTGAATGATGGATATGTAAAGTGTGCTAATTTTGTGGTGAGTGTCACAAATGTATTTGGGGTGATGGACAGATTGTCCGGTGATTGTAATTTTATTGATCTTTATGAAAATACTGAAATTTGAGTAATGAATACTTAAACTTTTAAGGAGACTAGAAATGAAAGAGATTCCTGAGATTTTAATTAAGAGAGCGGAGGAGCTTGAGAGGTATTATGAGGAGTACTATCCGAGCGCGGCGCCTCTTATCAAACAATGCTTTCTAAATACAATTCAGACAACTGTTCAAAAGCAGGAAGACGGTTCTTACTTTGTAATAACCGGAGACATCCCGGCAATGTGGCTTCGTGATTCGGCGGCGCAGGTTCGTCCGTACGTAAAATATGCAGCTCGAGACGAAGCACTGCGTGAAATAATAAAGGGAATTATTTTGACCCAGATGAAGCAGGTTGATATTGATCCGTATGCCAATGCATTTAACGCGGCCGCCGATGGAGCCGGGCATCGTGAGGATGAGACAGAGCAAAATGACTGGGTATGGGAACGAAAATATGAAACCGATTCTTTATGTGCCCCAATTTATCTGGCATACTGTTACTGGAAAGAAACTACCTGTACAGATGTTTTTGATGATACATACTTGTATTCTTTAAAAAAAATTATTGATGTTTGGAAAACAGAGCAGACTCATTGGGATTCTCCGTATTATTTCAGGAGAAAAAATGATACGGAGACAGATACGCTCCCTCAGGACGGAAAAGGAAATAGGGTAAAGGATACAGGGATGACCTGGTCGGGTTTCAGGCCTTCCGATGATAGGTGTGTTTATGGGTATTTGATTCCGGCCAATATGATGGCATCAAAGGCGCTGCAGTATGCCGAAGAGATCTGCAGGGAAGTTTATGCCGACGCGGAGATTTCAGGCATGTGCAAAAAACTGCGGATGGAAATTTTGGATGGTATCAAGCGCTACGGAATTGTTGAACACCCGAAATTTGATAGTATTTATGCATATGAAACAGACGGGTACGGAAATTATGTGCTGATGGATGACGCCAATTCTCCCAGTCTTCTGGCAATGCCCTATCTTGGCTTCTGTGAAAAGAATGAGGAAGTATATTTGCGGACGAGAAGATACATACTTTCCTCGGATAATCCTTGTTATTACTGCGGAAAATATGCAAGCGGCATTGGGAGCCCTCATACGCCGGGAAATTATGTATGGCATATTGGCTTGATTATGCAGGCATTAACGACGAATGACAGAGAAGAAATTAAAGCTTGTGTTGATGCTGTTTTAAGGACTCATGCAGACACAGATTTTATGCATGAATCATTTGATGTAAATAATCCGAATATGTATACAAGAGCATGGTTTGCATGGGCAAATTCTTTATTTTCAGAGCTGATGGATCATCTTGCGTGTTCGCATTTTTGGGAGCAAAACAAAGGAGGAAATGCAAATTTATGATCAAATATGGAATCTATTTTGCTTATTGGGAACAGGAATGGAATGGAAATAATCTAAAATATATAAAAAAAATAAAAGAACTGGGATTTGATATTCTGGAAATTTCGTGTGCCGCGCTTAAGAACATTTCCTCAGAGGAGCTTTCAGAATTGAAAAGGACGGCAGCACATTATGGAATAGGTCTGACAGCGGGGTATGGACCCAGTGCACAGGAAAATCTTGCGAGTGCGAATCCCCAGATTGTTAAAAATGCAATTGCATTCTATACAGATATTTTAAAGAAACTGGAAGCCTTGGATATCCATACAATTGGCGGAGGTATTTATTCCTATTGGCCTGTTGATTATAGTAAAATAATTGATAAATCCGGAGATTGGGCGCGCAGTGTGAAAAATGTCAGGACGGTTGCACGAATAGCCGGCGACTGTGGGGTGGACTATTGCTTGGAAGTTTTAAATCGCTTTGAAGGATATTTGCTTAATACTGCTGCCGAAGCAAAGAAATTTGTTGAGGAGGTTGATACGCCTGCTGTGAAAATCATGTTGGATACATTTCATATGAATATTGAAGAGGACAGCATTGCGGATGCTATTTTACTGGCCGGGGACAAGCTGGGGCATTTCCATGTGGGTGAAAATAACCGCCGTTTGCCGGGAAAGGGTGGTTTGAACTGGCATGCTGTCGGCTGTGCCCTGCGTTCCATAGGATATGATAAAGCGGTGGTTATGGAACCTTTTGTTAAGTGCGGAGGAACGATTGGTGCTGATATCAAGGTATGGAGGGATCTGAGCAGAAACGCATCCGAGGAACAATTGGATCAGGATGCAAGAGGCTCGGCTTCTTTTCTGCGCTATGTTTTCGGTGGACCTAATTCTGATTACGGGAAAGGTGTGCAGAAAATATGAATAGATATCCGACAATAGGAATTAGGCCGATCGTGGATGCAAGACGTCTGGGGATCAGGGATGCATTAGAAGAAAAAACAAGGGAAATGGCTGAAAGGGCCAAAGAGATCATAGAGCAGAATGTGCGATATGCTGACGGGAAACCGGCAAGGGTGGTCATTTATTCCGGCAGTATTGGAGGTGGTGAAGAGGCGGCTCGCTGTGAGGAAGCGTTTGTGCAGCAGAATGTCTGTGCCACCTTAAGCGTAACACCGAGCTGGTGTTATCCGCTTGAAACGATTGATACCAATCCTCTGACGGTAAAAGCAATTTGGGGTTTTAACGGAACCCAGAGGCCCGGTGCCGTTTATCTTGCGGCTGCCTTGTCGGCACATAATCAAATGGGTCTGCCCGCATTCTCTATTTATGGGAAAAATGTTCAGGATATGGAGGATCAAGAAATCCCGACTGATGTGCAGAAAAAGATAATTCGGTTTGCAAGCTGTGCAATTGCCGTCGGCCAACTGAGAAACAAGTCCTATGTAAACATTGGATCGGTATCAATGGGAATTATGGGTTCCTATATGGATCCTTTATTCTATCTGAAATATTTTGGAATCCGGCCTGAATGGGTTGATATGACGGAAATTTTGCGTCGTGAGGCACTTGAAATTTACGATGCTGAGGAATATGAAAAAGCCTTGTTCTGGATCCGCGAAAATTGCAGGGAAGGCTGGGACAAGAATGCGGAAGAAATACGGCATACCAGAGAAGAGAAGGACAAAGAATGGGAGTTTGTTGTAAAATTGACGCTGATCATCCGTGATATCATGATTGGAAATGATAAATTATCAGATCTTGGATGGAAGGAAGAGGCGCTTGGTAAGAATGCAATTGCCGCCGGATTTCAGGGGCAGCGTTCATGGACTGACTGGAAGCCAAATGGTGACTTTACCGAGGCAATTATGAATTCTACCTTTGACTGGAGAGGTAAGAGGCAGCCGTTGATTTTGGCTACTGAAAATGATGGTTTAAACGGAATTTCCATGCTGCTTGCCAATCTTTTAACCGGAAAAGCAATAGGTTTTTCCGATATCAGATGCTATTGGAGCCCGGAAGCCGTAGAACGGGTAACGGGATGGGTACCGGATAAGCTTGCATCGGAGGGTTTTATCCATTTAATTAACTCCGGCTCTACTTGTCTGGATGCGACAGGTAAAAGCAGAGATGAAAAAGGAACGGCCGTTATGAAGGCCTGGTGGGAGATGACGGAAACGGATATGAAAGCCTGTCTGGCAGCTACAGATTGGTGTCCCGCAGAATTGTGCCAGTTCCGGGGAGGCGGTTACTCGTCTCACTTTGTGACGGATGCACAAATGCCGCTTACATTAATTCGGATGAACCTGACTGACGGGGTAGGGCCGACTCTTCAGATTGCGGAAGGCTGCAGCGTCATTCTGCCTGAAAAGGTGCATGAAAAATTGAACATGCGAACCGATCCGACTTGGCCGACAACGTGGTTTGTGCCGAGATTAAACGGAGTGGGGCCATTTAAGGATGTGTATGCGGTGATGGCAAATTGGGGTGCTAACCACGGAGCCTTTGTACACGGGCATATAGGGGCAGAGCTTATTACGCTGGCTTCCATGCTAAGAATTCCGGTTTCCATGCATAATCTGTCTTCGGACGATATTTTTCGGCCACAGGCCTGGGGTTCATTTGGTACAGATGATCAGCAGGCCGCGGATTATAAAGCGTGCGCATATTATGGGCCGATCTACCAATAAAAGAACAAAAGTAACTTGTCTTGCACCTGTAAAAATGATATTGTTTAAAGATACAATATTTGAATTTATGGGGTGTGAGGGATCAGATGAGAGAGAAGGAGCAAAAGGGGTATGGGGCGGTATTAAGGCGCTTTTTGCAGATTAATGCCGCGTCATTGCCGGGATTCGTTGCAGCCGTGCTGTTTTTGTGCATATCCATGATATTGCAGGCAGGAATTTCGCTGTGTACAGGAGAATTGCTGGATTGTGTCAGCACCGGCCGGATGGAACGTTTTTTTCAGGTTGTAGCAGTTCTTTGCTTGCTGCAGCTGTGGAAGTTGTTTTTCGGTTATCAGGTGAATTACCGTGTCAGCCATTTGAGTGAACTATGTATCCGCCGGATGCGCAGCTATACTTATTCGCGCATCAGTGGGGCAAGCATGCGTTGGATGGACAATAAAAAGCTTGGAGATATCATTTCGCGTGTTAACGGGGATTTGAATGCAATGGTGGAGGCAGTTCATACGTTTTTGACTTGGGAGATATCGGATCTTGTAAACTTTATTGTCAGTTCTGCCGCATGCTTTATTCTCAACTGGAAACTTTCGCTGATCAGCTTTTGTATCATACCGGTAATCGGATATCTGCAGTTTATCTCCGGTAAGCCGATCGCGTCACTTGGACAGAAGCGTTCTGAGGCTGACGGGCAGGTCGGAGCTGTTTTTATGGATTTTGTCGGAGGACTTTCCGTATCAAAGGCATTTGGCACTGAACAGGAAATTGAAAAAAAGTTTGAGAAGGAAGTAAACAAATCTGTAAGGGCGAGTGAAAAATCCTTTGTGATGGAATTCATTTTATTTCCGCTGCAAATGCTGATGAATTTTGCTCCAATGCTCTGCATTATAGGCTTTGGGGCGTATTTTGTGATGGAAGAACAGCTGACGCTGGGCGGACTGCTTTCCTATATTATGATTGCAAGCGGTGCATTTGGTGCAATCAGCGGACTTTCCTGGCAGGTGCGGGACATTTATAATACAGTTGGGATTGCAAACCGTATTTTTGAAATTTGGGATGTTGAGCAGGAATCAAAGGGCGGCAGTGTGACTGAAAAGGGGACGGGCTTGCCGGTATGTTTTGAACAGACGGTATTTGGTTACGGCAGCGGGGTAGAGATTCTGCATACTATTAATTTCCGGGTGGAAACGGGAGAACAGGTTGCACTTGTCGGGGCCTCCGGCTCGGGAAAGTCCACAATTATGAAATTGCTCGCCGGCTTTTATGATCCAAATGACGGAAAGATTATGATTTTCGGACATGAACGAAGAACGTGGGACACGGAGGCTCTCAGAAAGCAGATTGCTTATGTGGGGCAGGATGCGTTCCTGTTTCCCGGTACGATTCGCAGCAATGTGCTTTTAGGCAGGGAGGGTGCCGCAAGTGACGATGCGGACTTTGTACTGAAGGCTGTCGGATTGGGAGAATTGGATGCGGATGCCGAAATCGGCGAACGCGGTGTCATGCTGTCGGGGGGACAGCGGCAGCGCGTCTGCATCGCCCGTGCGCTTTTAAAGGATGCCTCCCTGATTCTGCTTGATGAGCCGACTTCTGCGCTCGATACAGAATCCGAATATCAGGTGCAGGAAGCGTTAAGACGCTTGACTGCAGGTAAAACGACAATCATGATTGCACATAGGCTTTCTGCGATTCACAATGTGGACAGGATTATTTGTATTGAAAATGGAATGGTTGCAGAACAGGGAACACATGAAGAATTGATGCAGAAAAATGGCGTTTACCGTGCGCTTTATGAAAATCAGATAAAGGAGGAATCGGGCAATGCGGAATAAAAAAAATCAGGATCGTTATTCTTTTCGTAAGTCCTCATCAATTCTGTTTCGCATGTGGAACTATTGCAGACAGTACCGGTTCCGGTTTTATACGGGATTTCTCATAGGAAGTCTGGCTCCCCTATTTTTTATTTTCATGGACAGCTATATGCTGAAGGCATTTATTGAGGTATGCATGAATGGGAACAAGGGGCTCCTGATTTCTACATTGCTGCGTGTTGCTGTGCTCGAATCTGTTGGATTTATCATATTTCCGCTTGCGTTCGGGACGATTTATACAACTTATTCCAAAATATCGGGCGTTATAAAAAAAGATATGTTCACGAAAGTTCAGAATCTTCCGGTTGCCTATGTGGAGCATGCTTATTCCGGTGATCTTGTGAACAGTCTGACAACGGATTTTGATGCGGCGATTCAACTCGTAGCTTATCCGGGAGTCGGGCAGACAAACCCATTCTCTATTATTTTTACAATTTTAGCAATTGGGGTGATTGTTGTTGTTTCTAATCCGGCATTGGGAATTGCATCAATTCTGTTCAGCACATTTGGTCTGGTACTGATCAATTTCTATGTAAAACCGCTTCAGAAAAAAGAGCATCAGGTAAAGGCGGCAACAGGGGAAGCTGCACAGGGAATCATTAATTCCCTTTCGGGTGCGACGGTGTCAAGGATGTATGGCCTGAACCGGCTCTTAAAAAAACAATATGAAGAAAAAACAGAAGAGATTTATCGCTGCAATGTTTCTCTGATCAGGAGAAAATCAGTGTTATTTTTGTTCACGGATCTGCAGGGATTTCTTTCATTTGCCGGAGTGACTGCGATCGGTTTGTTTATGGCTTTTCAGGGGCTTGTTGAAATACCGGTTGTTGTATTTATCGCAACAATGCAGATGCAGATCGGTCAGCTGATCAGTGAACTGAGTCAGAAGCAAGCCGGTTTGCAGAAGTATATTGTCGGGGCCGAGAGACTGTTTCGTTTTTTGGATGCAAAGGAGGAACAGAAGCGGACAGATTTGAAAAAAGCAGATTTTGGAAAAGAATATGCAATCGAGATCAGCAATCTGAAATTTGAGTATGAAGATGGGAACGTATTATTTGACGGCTTTGATCTGAAAATCAGGCAAGGCGAAAAGCTTGCGGTTGTAGGCGGCAGCGGAGGCGGGAAGACAACGCTGTATAAGCTTTTGCTGGAGTTTGCGGCAAAAAAGGAAGGGCAGATCCGCCTATTTGGAAATGACACCGAGCAGTACAGCGTTCGTACGCTGCGTTCGTTTTTTTCCTATGTGCCGCAGGACTGTTATTTGTTTAATACGACAATCTATGAGAATGTACGTTTGGGAAGACCGGAGGCCACGGAAGCAGAAATAAAGAAAGCTCTGGATGATGCCTTTTTGAGTGATTTTATATCTGCATTGCCCGATGGCATGGATACACAGGTCGGCGAGCGCGGGTCGAAGCTGTCCGGGGGACAGAAGCAAAGGGTTGCAATTGCGCGCGCATTCCTGAAGAATGCACCGATCATTCTGTTGGATGAGGCAACCTCGGCACTGGATTCCAAGTCGGAGCAGGAGGTACAGGAGGCGCTTGATCATTTGCTGGAGGGCAGAACCGGAGTCGTTATTGCACACCGTATTTCTACGATTGAACACTGCGACCGTATCATCGTAATGGAGGAAGGGCGTCTGAAGGAGGAGGGTACCCATAGCTCTTTGCTTTCCCAAAACGGCAGGTACCGGCAGCTGTTTGAGATGCAATTTGCATAATTTGCAAAAAAATCTTTAAAATCCGCAGATTTTGTAGAAAGGATGCATTCAAGAGGGATTGTCGAATAAGGTAAAATATGGTATTCTTATAAAGAGACAGTCAATTGATACTATTTTAATTATTTGGGGTGGGAAGACAAATGATTGAAATTGCAATTTGCGATGATGAAGAAAAAGATGCGGCGATTATTAATAGTTATGTCAAAGCGCATTTAAATAAAGAAAAATTGGACTATACGATTTGCATTTATCGGACGGGCGAGGAACTATTGGATTCAAACAGATATTTTCATATTGTATTTCTGGATATCGCGATGGGAAGGGGAATGACAGGAATCCGTGCGGGCCGGGAATTTAGAAACGGAAACAGGAGTACAAAAATTATTTACACAACAAGCTTTCGGCAGTATTTTGAACAGGCTTTAAATGACGTACATGCATTTGCATATCTTCAAAAACCAATTCAGAAAGAGGCCCTTATTTTACAGCTAAAAGAAGTCCTTCGCTTTATTAAGGTGGAAAGTGAGTTTATATTTGTCAATACAATTGAGATTACAAAGAACCCTAATCTCAATGAGTCGAGAAGAAAAATAGATATTAATGTAATTTACTATTTTGAATATGCAAACCGAAAAATCAAGATACAGACCAGAGATACCCAGTATTGGATTTGCGGACAAATGAAAAATGTAATAGATGATATGCAGGAACATTCATTTGAAGAGTGCCATCAGAATTTTTTAGTTAATCTGGCATATGTAGACAGGGTAAAGGCATATGAGCTCTATTTGAAAAACGGAAAAAAAATTCCTATTTCCCAGAGGAAATCGGCTGAATTCCGAGAAAAGCTGAATAGCTATCTTCAAAGAAGCATGTGGGAGAAATGATGGAGAATTATTTGTTTTACTTGTTTGGAATTGTAATATCCTGTTCGATTACTTCTATTATTATTTTTCAATTCATGGAAGAACGCTACGAACGGTCATATTCAAATAAAATGGGGTATGCTGTATTAAAGGTGGGAACCTGTCTGGGTATCATGCTCATCAATCTATTAGGGATACCGGTATTAAATATGCTTATTTGGATACTGGTGTTTACTGTCATTGGAATATTTCTGTACTGCGATTTCGGCAGGAGTTTCATACAAAGAATTTTTGAAGTAATCATTTTGATATTAGTGCTTAGTATCTGTGAGACAGTTGGTATCATCATCCTGCAGTTTGCATTGTGGAAGTTAAATATAAATAAGATTCAGCCCGAAGTACTGGAATGCATTAAAATGACTTTTTCAAAGCTTGCAATCATCGTTCTGTATTATCCACTGATTTCAAGAATATGGAAAAATAATAATCAGGAGAGATTCACACCTGCACAATATATTGTACATTTTGTCATTATTATTTACAGCGTGCTCAATCTTTCTGTAATTATTGTAGTCGTATCAAATAAAATGGCAGTCAGCTTTGCGGAGAGACTGCTGCTGCTTGTAAATATGCTCTGCATTTTGTTTGCAGATTTATATTTTTTGTACTTTGTAAAGGTTACCGGAGAGAATGAGCAATTAAAATTAAAGCTAAGCCTTTTAGAGCAGCAATCCGATTTACAGTATGAATATTACAGAGATCAGGAAGAGAAATACAACGAGTCTGTAAAAATATTACATGATGTGAATAAGCATCTGAATATGATAAAGGAAATTTATGAATCGAACAGAGTAGATGAGGCGCGAAGCTACGCTAATGAAATCGAATGTATATTAAAACCATTGGTTTTGCAGAAATATGTTAGAAATCCGATATTAAATATATTGCTGAATGATAAAAAGCGGTGTGCTTCCTTACACCAAATTGATTTCAAAATTGAGGCAGGCAGCGCTGATTTGTTATTTATGGAGCCGGTCGAGGTGACCACCGTATTTGGAAATCTATTGGACAATGCAATAGAAGCATGTGATGGGGTAACGGATAAGAGCAAGTTTATTGACTTAAAATTTGATACCTGCAACAGGATTGTGGTGATTAACCTTTCGAATTCCTCAAGCGGGACTGTAAAATGGACGGCAGGAATACCGGTGTCCCAAAAAGGAAAAAATCATGGAATCGGACTCCTGAATGTGGAACAAGTGATCAAAAAATATAATGGAAATATGAAACTAAAAGAGGAGAGCGGTATTTTCAACTGCAGTATTATTTTTAATCAATAATAGAAACAAAGAGAAATTTTGAGCTGTTACAACATCAACTTTATGAAAAATATAATTATTTTCATGAATTTAATGTTGTAATAGTTTTTTTTATACTTAAAATTAATGTAAAATTTAATAAATTCTGTCAGTTATACAAAAATTCTGTCAGTTATGCAAAAGCTATTGAATTTTAAAAATTGATATTAGATAATTAAAAAAAGGAGGGTTCTATAACATGATGAAAAGCATAGAAAAAAAATCATTGGAATTATTATCAAAAGCAGCAATGAAAACGGCTGTAAAAGAAATCAATTCGGCATGCTTATTGTTTGGATATCAGCCGAAAATGCCGGATGCGGCAAAAAAATTAAAGAGAAAGAAATAAGAAGAAATGAGATGAGAGCTGATACACTAACAAATCGATTATTAGAGAAAAACATTATCAAAGAAGAAGATGCGCAGATATACCGTTTCGGAATGGAATGTCTTGCTATCAAAGCAGTAACCTTCTTGTCCTATGTAGTGATAGCTCTGGTAATGGCAAAGTTGAAAGACTTTGCCATTATTATGCTCGTATTTGTACCGTTGAGAAAAGCTGCCGGAGGATTTCATGCAAAGACAAAAATGAGATGCTATCTGCTGTCCTGCGGACTGCTGGCTGCGGCTTTGTTTTTATGCAGAGGTATCGTTAATCTCTCTATGTGGACGGCTATTTTAGGAATCATGGATATTGCCTTCCTGTGGATGGCTCCTATCGATCATGAAAATAAAAGGATGGACGAAGAAGAGATCTGCTTTTTCAGGAAAAGGACAAGAGTACGGTTATTGCTTGTCAATGCGGCCTGCGTGGTTTTAGCGGTTTTGGGATTTGATGAATTGTTCAGGGCGGCTGTTTTGGGAGAAGGGATGTCATTTTTCCTGCTGGTCAGCGGAAAGCTGCAGGCGAAACGATGAGACTATGATCTTGCTGATTTTTTCACGATTATGGGAAAATCGTAGAAAGTTCATAAATTTCAACGGTGACTTCAACATTACGGGGGAACGCGTATGGGGGCAGTGAAACAGTTAGATATCGGCGGCTTCACGGAGCGGACAATGTCTGCGGCAGGAGGAGGGTCATCTCATGTACTGGGTATGTGGGATACCCTGCGGGAAGTGGATAAAGCCATTATGGCTGCGGATGCGGCACTGGGAGAAGCTGGTCTGGAGGAATTCAGCAGCCATGGATATACCTCACTGGAAGCGGAGCTGAATCGGGAACAGGAAGCTATGTCGGTTCTGATAGCGTACCCAAGTGCGCTTTGCAGTCAGCTGTACGATGAAGTGGATCATGATTTTATGGTAAGAATAAAAAACGGTGCTCTGGAAACCTTAAGCAGGATTAAGATCGATGAGATTACAGTCGAGAACACCTTTGATGTGACGACAGTGCTGCACCTTCAGGAACCCGGAGGCGGGGAAACAGAGCAGTCCGATCTGAAGAAGCGGATCGGAATCAGGGATTTTATAGGCTATCATCCGGAAAAGATAGAAACAACCAGCTATGTAGTGGGCTTTACGGATATCCTTCATAAGCCGCAGATGGAGGATGGTCAAACGCTGGAGGAATTTCTCTTCGCAAACAGTGAGAAAATCGATGAGCTGCTTTACAGCGGGGAATATGATAATAAGAAGTATCAGCCGGTAAAGCAGTTTATATCGGAGCTCGGGGATGCGATGAGCTTAGGGATCCTGCCGTTAATCAAAGCAATGACGGGGTATGATTTCATCACAGAGGAAGAACTGACAGGGGATGAGAGAGTGCTGGCGCTTGCAGAGGGAATTATTTCATTAGTAGGCTTGGGAGCGGCAGCGAAAATAGGAGGGTTCACAGTAAAAACGATCATAAGCCTGGTTGTCATAGAGGGAGCGCAGCAGGCGGCAGTGAGCGGAACGATGCTGGCGTTTGATGAGATGGGGATGTCCAGGAGAACCGGGATAGCCGCCGGAATCATAGCCGGAATGCTGACAGAATCGGCAGGAGTCAGTCTGATAAAGAAGTATACTGCGATGAAGAAAAGTGGTATGCTTGTAACGATAGAGGAGAGTACAGGAATTGTTGATGGTGTGATAGAGGGTTCGGGGGTAGGTATTAAGGGTGGTTTAAAGTCTTGGGATGATTTTAACAGTGAAGTATTAAAAATTGGTAAAAGAAAAGACATATCTGATGAGCAAAAGATTTCTCAATTACAAGAGTTATTCACTAATTCAGGGTATAAAACAGATATTAATGTTCCTGGCGATGTTCAATATATAAAAGGGTTTGATACTAATGGAAATGTTATTTATGATTGGCCACCCAAATTGGGCTTTGAAGAAAGCAGCATTACTTCAGTTTCAAGGGGAAATGGGTTACCAGATACTTGGGATAGATATGGATATATGGGAGGGTCAAATTTTGCAGACGTTCCACCAACGGGTAAATATGCATATAGTGAAAGAGCAATTCCGTACGTAGAAAACGAGGCAGCCTATCATACGGGGACATTTAATAATTCTTCGTATTTTGATAAGATTGAAGCTATAAAAAATAATAATCTAGACGAACTTAATAGTATTTTGAAATCGGAAGGATTGGATGAAGTAGAAGCTTCATATTTTAAAAACTTGAAGAATTCATATGATGATTTTATTGATGATGCAGCAGAATCGGTTGGAAAAAATATAGATGCAACATATGGCTTAAAGGGTAATGCTGCCGCTTGGGGTGATATGATAGGAGGCGCTGAACAATATGTTACCCCATTAAATGGAACAGTAATGTCTAGATTAGGAATTATAGAATAAAGGAGAGACTATGACAAAAAAAGAATTTGAGCAAAAGCAAACAGATTTGCAAAAATTGGTTGGTCAATGGGAAATTGTTATTAATGCAGAGGTATTGTCGGATTTTGCAATTGGTTGTTTTTATGATGAAAAAACACAGTGTTGGAAAGTATATATCAATAATGAAAGGGGGAGGCATAGAATAAGATTGGAAACAAAAGATGAAGGAGAAGCGTTTGAAGAGCTGTTTTCTATGATTAATTATGAAATAGAGAATAATAAATACATTTAATTGTGGCTATACGTTAGGACTTTGGGGAGTCCAGTGATGAAGGACGCTGATCGGAACATTGATATAATGCTTAAATTCATAGCCCAAGGATATAAGAGAAATGAAAAATGGAAACTATGCAATATATGATGGATACAATAAAGATATTATTTGTATAAAACTTGTTGAAAAAACAGAAATTAAAGAATTTTATCGAATTCGTACTAAAGCAATATATGCAAATTATGAATTCGAAGTAGTTGATGAAAAAGATGAAATGATATCAATAGTAACAATGGTAGGTGATTATCAGATATGCGAAGGCCTTGATATGAAATGTATTGATAGAGGAGTTTATCAAAAATGGATTGACAAAAATGAAGCTGAAATAAAAATCGAAAAGGAAGATTTAAATTCTTAATAAAAAGTTAAAAAGACCATGTTACAATGGCGCAACCAGGGAATATAAGGGGGAAATGATTCTCTTTTATATACAAAGAAAAATACAAAATCGGAGATAATTCTGAGACTTCGTAAGTCAGGAATTCTCTCCGATTTTTGCTCTTATTATCTCAGGTCTGCCAATTGCAGCAGTAAAAAAACAGCATTGTATCTCCATGCGGAAAGTAAAAATCAAATTATTATTTATAAAAAGATAAACTACTGACTCGATGGATATGAATCATATAGAATACATAAAGAAATGATGAAATATCAAAATTTTGAGTTGTTGCAAAAGGTGTTTGATAAAAAACCCGAAAGGGAAGCGATCAATCATAGTTTGTAGCAACTCTTTCTTTTACAAAAAAATATTGTTCAAATTTAATAAATTCTGTCAGTTATACAAAAATTCTGTCAGTTATGCAAATGATATTGAAATTTGCAATGCGATATCAGATAATACAAAAAATGATAAAAGTTTCCAGTTTTATAAGTGATTTCCAATAAAAATATAAATGACAGGAATGAAAACGAATGTTTCGAAATGTAATCAGAACCATAGCAATTATAATTGTGTTCGCAGTATTTATGCTCACAGGCATTTATATAGGCGGACGTTATGAACAGTCTGAGCAGGCGCGCGAGGCGGCAAAGGAGCAGACGATTGAAACGATCGCGGTTGTCAATCTTGATGAGGGTACGGTAGTTGAAGGAAAAACGGTCAATTATTCCACAGAGCTGCTGAGCTACCCGGATGTTAATTTCATGGCGGCCGGACTGGAAGAGGCACGTAATGGAATTAATACGGGAGCCTATGCTGCATACGTTATTATTCCGGCGACCTTTTCCGAATCGGTGGAAAGTATCAATGCATCTCCTAAAAAGGCTAATCTTGAATATGCCATTAATCCGAATTTGAGGGAAGAGACAAAAACTAAAATTGTATATGACATCCAGCTGTTTCAGGAGCAGATGAATGGAACGTTGTCCTATGTATATGTAACAAGTATCATGGAGGAATTCCATGATGTTCAGGATTCCTCTAAGATTATCCTCAAGAATGATAAAAAGGATTTGAATACGATTACGGAGATTAAGCCGGAAGAGATTACGACCGATCTGGAATTTTCTGAAATGGTCAGAACAGAAAATACGTTGGATTATGTGGATCTGTCCGATTATTACGAAGATAACTTTGCACGGGCGGGTAAGATAACAGATATTTATCATGAAACAATGGATCAGGCGCGTGATGAATTTAGGATGATACAGGACAAGGGAGCAGTGAGCGATCAGGCGATTGACGATATGATGACTTATATGTCGGGGATGGATCCTCTTGCGGATGAGAACGGAAACCTGATCTATGAAGCAGGACTTGAAAAACTGGATCAGCAATTATTGCTGTCCGAACCCGCGCAGTCTGCAAAGATAGACGAGCTGAAAACAAATATCAGGTTGGAAATCGGTTTTTGGAGGCTGAAACAGCAAACCTATATAGATACAAAACTTACACAGATACAAGAAGCCAACCAGCAGCAGGTGGATGAGTTGTTCGGGCGGCAGCAGGAAAACATTAGAACACAATATGAGCAAATAAAGGGAAATGTAGAAAATCAGGTTTCGGGAAATTCGATTGTAATTGATTGGCCTGATGCGCCTGCGCTTTCCGGCAATATTGTATTAAAAACTGCGGTCAGCGGAAATACGGAAGGAAAATCCGCTGAAAATCAAGTGTGGATATCCTTATCGGAAAATACAATTTCAGCAAATGCCATAGAATCGGTGTCGGCCAATGACATTCCTCTGAATCATGTGGAAATGTCGGATGGATTAAAGAGCCGCATAAATGAAGTGATGGTAGACAAGGATAAGCTGCAGAAGATTATAGAGGAGGATATCGTAAATACTGTTCTTGGAAGACTAGATGAGGCCGCGGCCGGCGTAGGGACAAAATATGAGGTGGTTTCAGAAGCGGTCATGACACATCAGGAGGAGATTATGAAGTTTGATCCTTTTGAAAAGCTTGATAAAAACGGGATTGACGATAGAATCAATGCAATCGGTAATAACATTATGGATATGGAGGACGATATAGGAAAAACGACTTCGGAATACATAGATTATGTTGACACGGTGTACACAAACACAGAGGAGAATATTGGAGCTCTGCAGGAAGATATGAAGGCCTCAAATGATGCAACAGAAGAAAAGGTGAATGAAGTTATTCATGTACTAAAGGAATCCCGAGAAACAATCAATTATCAGAATGATGAGCTGCTGTCGGGCTTTACACAGAAGCTTGCTTATACGAGGCTTGGAAGTCTGGAAAATTCAGAGGCATATGACTTTATTGTAACACCGGTAATATTTCAGGAAAAGGAGACACCGTCGGCGCCGATTGTGTATCTCAGACAAAATTATGATATTGTAATTCTCTCGGTTATCGCCGGACTTTTAACAGTCTGTATTGCGATTTTCGTTGTAGACGCGGTTTACGGCAGGAAAACCAGATAATTAATGAGAGGAATGGCCGGCATATATAATCCAAATTGGTTTATATAGACAGGTTCTTTTGGAATCTGCCAATAAAAGGAAAGGAGGAAAAGAAATGGATAGCTATCAATTATCCCCTAGTGAGCTTAGGGCAACGGCATCAAAATTTAATACGGATGCAGGTGAACTGGATACTATAATGAAAGACTTAAGCGGAGCGGTTGATACACTGCTGGATGGATGGAAGGGTGCGGGTTCAGAGGAATTCAGCCAGGATTTCAAAGAGTTTTCAGATGCGTGCGATAAAATGATAACGTGCCTTACAGAACGTTCACAGGCGCTGAACTCAAGCGCGCAGCTTGCAGACGATACGCAGGACGCCTTGAAGAAGCAGTGGGGTTAGAATTTGAAATTGGCGTTGTGGCACGCGGATTCTGATTCGCGTGCCACACATCAAAAGCAGAACAGGGAACGGATTACAATGAATGAAAGAATAGAGATTGAGAATAACATAAAAAGTACGTCGAGAGATTTATATTATTCTGTTACCGATGTGTATGGAATGGATCTGTTCGCTCGGGATTTTCGGGAGAAGAAAAAGACCATAGAGGAAAACGTTCTTCTGGAAAAACAAGAATTACAACAAGGGGTTTTCGAACAGGAGAAAAAGACCGCAGCTGATCCATATGAAAAGATAATATCACAAATGTTCCTGCAGGAGACATGGGAATCCAGATACAGGGAACAGCAAAGCCGGGGATATATGGGATATGCGGTAACAGGCAGCATAATAGCCTGTATCTTTACAGCAGTAACCTGCAGATATTTTATCCGCAGAAGAGAGAGGAGACAGAAAAGTGATCCTTACATTCGCAATCGCATCTGAAAACAAAGAGCTTGATCTGAAGATAAACGAAAAACAGATTATTAGAGATACTTTATCCATCCTGCAGAAAACCGGTTATATGCCGGAAACGCTGGATATCAATGAGCTCAAGGTTGGGTCGGCAAGACAGAAAAAGCCGATTCTATGCAAAAAAAGCTATGAGGAAGCAGAAATTTATAATGGAGACATTCTATATATAAAATAAATATGACGGGGAGAGCAAGGATGACAGATGAAAAGAAGCCTTTAAAGGAGATAAAAAAAGAAGGGAAGCTATTTGTTCTGATGGCACTTTTGGATGTGGGGTCTTATGCAGAGCTGGGTGAAACCTATAGCTTCACTTTAGATCCGGAGAATTTGTATTATGATATCCATGCAAAAGTAGACATAGGGCAGAAGGAGGAGCTGGAAAGAGGAAAATCCATGGATTTTCTGTCAGAATATAAATCCCTGATTGGATTTTGCCTGCAAAAAAAGTACGGCTTTGAAGATTACAGACAGGGAGGAATCAGCCTGCTGAGCAAAAATAGGTTCCTAAAGCAGATCAAAGAGGCGGAAACGTTGGAAGCTGTCATTGAATTATTGCAGAGAGAGTATGAGGAAGTCTATTATGAAAAGCACTTTCGGATATGTGAGGTCAAAAAGGGTGTTTATGCAGGACTCAGAATATATACTGTGCTCCTGACTATTTTATTTATTTTTTTAGCTGCATATTCCATATACAATCATGAATGGAAAACTAAAAAGGATCAGGCGTTTATCAATGCGTATGAATTGTATCTGGATAAGGATTATGTGGCTGTCATTGACAAGGTGTCAGAGATCGACAATCAATATATGAGCGGAAAGATGAAACTGATTTTGTCCACTGCTTATGTAAGAACCGAAAATCTGACGCCGGAGCAGAAAGAAAATATTTTGGATGACATTAATACGGTTGCGACAGATAAGATCATGGATTACTGGATCTATCTGGGGCGGGAAAAGACAGCTGAAGCGGAGAACATCGCAAAGCAGTTATCTGATGATGAAATGCTGTTATATGCCTATATGAAGGAACTGTCTATTCTAAAAGAAAATACGGATATGGACGGAGAAGAGAAGGCTTCCAGAATCACCTTGTTGGAAGGTGAAATCGAAAAATTGAAAAAAGCATATGAAATAGAGGAAGAGGAATGAGCAGACCAGAAAAATTTCCCAGATATAAGCGCTCTCCCAGACTGATTCTGGAGGTGCCAAATGAAACAATAGAAATAAAGAGACCGGAAACAAAAGCATCAATCAGCAAATCGAGTCTGATTCAGATTATCGTTTCACCGCTGGTCATGCTGGCGGTGACGGTGGCCGTAGGGATCCTGTTAAAAAGAGGGATTTACATGTTTATGTCTGTTGCCAGTACTGTAATGACTATGCTTTTTTCGGCAATACGTTATATTTCAGAAAAAAAAGACTGCGGGGAACAAAACAGAAAACGGGAAGAAATATACGGCGAATATCTGTTGGCAATCAGAAAGAGAATCTATCAGCTCAGAAAAAAGGAAAAAGAGGCTTACGGGCATAACAGTCCGACAGTCAGAGAAATCGCGCTGATGATCGAGGATCACAGCAGCCGGATTTATGAAAGGAATGCTCAGGATGATGATTTTCTAACAATTACGGTGGGTTATGAAAAGACCGGCAGCGCCTGTCCGATTAAGGTATCCTATGATGAACTTGCGGTAAAAAAGGACGAGCTGGACCTTGAGGCAAAGAATATCAGAGACGAATTCTGCTTTGTAGACAAGAAGTCAGTAGTAGTAGATCTGAAAAAAGCAAACCTGGGATTGGTGGGAGAAAAAGAGGTTGTTCATGAGCAACTGAGCATTATCATAGCACAGCTTACCTTTTTTCAAAGCTATCATGATATAGAAATTATTGCGATTTATAATGAAACTGACTCCAAACAGTTTGATTGGCTGCGCTGGTATCCGCATTGTCATATTCACGCGTTGAATGTTACGGGAAATATCAGCTCTGAGGCGATCGGTGACCAGGTATTGGCCAGCCTGCATAAAATATTGAGGGATAGAAAACTGCGCCATGAGGAAAGCAAAAAGAAGGAAAGCTTCCTGCCGCATTTCATTTTTATAATTGATGAGCCCAAACTGATTATGGATCATGCGATTATGGAATATCTGGGCAAGGATGAGCAGTTGGGTTTTTCCATCATCTATACAAGCTATCTGCAGGCAAACCTTCCGGAGACGATCGGAACCATTGTACAGTATAAGGATGCCGGTTCCGGCAGGTTGGTCATCAACGAAAAAAAGGTCAGCAACATTCAGTTTGTACCGGACCGTATTGACGGCATCGATGTGGAATGGATGGCGAGAGATTTGAGTGTCCTTGTGCATGAGCAGGGAGTGGTTATGAGCCTTCCCGAAAGCATCACGTTTTTTCAAATGTATCATGTGGATCACCCTGACGCTCTTTTCATTGAAAAACGCTGGAGAGAAAGTGACTCGCATAAATCGCTGGCGGTTCCTCTCGGTATTCGCGTAACCGGAGATCTTTTGATGCTCAATCTGCATGAAAAAGCGCATGGCCCGCATGGACTGATAGCGGGAACGACCGGTTCCGGCAAATCGGAGATTCTGCAGTCTTATATATTATCGCTTGCTGTAAATTTTCACCCCTATGAAGTTGGATTTCTGCTGATTGACTATAAGGGCGGCGGTATGGCAAATCTATTTGAACATTTACCGCATCTGCTCGGGACAATTACAAATTTGGACGCCGACGCGAGTATGCGCGCATTGGCGTCCATACGCAGCGAGCTGGCAAGAAGACAACGGATATTTATGGAAAACGGTGTAAATCATATCAATGCGTATAACAGCCTGTTCAAGCAGGAAAAGGTGTCCGAGCCGATTCCGCATTTATTCCTGATCAGTGATGAGTTTGCCGAGCTGAAAAAAGAACAGCCGGATTTCATGACAGAGCTTGTTTCGACAGCGAGACTGGGAAGAAGCCTGGGTATTCATTTGATATTGGCCACTCAGAAACCAAACGGTGTCGTTACGGATCAAATTTGGACAAATTCCCGCTTTAAGCTTGCACTGAAGGTACAGAATGAAGCAGACAGCAAGGATGTGATTAAAACGCCGGATGCCGCCTATATTGTACAGCCCGGCCGGGCATATCTGCAGGTTGGAAACAATGAAATTTATGAGCTGTTTCAGTCGGCATACAGCGGTGCGGAATGCATCGCAGATTCCGGAGAGGAGATTGTTGATAACCGGGTTTATAAGATCAATATACTCGGGCAGGCTGAACTGATCAATCAGGATCTCAGCGGAGAAGAAAAGCAAAATCAGGAATCTGAAACACAGCTTGATCTGACAGTCAAATACATTGAGACACTGTATGAAGCAATGCATCTTCCGCCTGTCAGACGGCCATGGCTGCCGCCATTGGAGGAATGTATGACTTCACCCTATATTCAGGCGGAAAATATAGGCGATGTAAATAAGTACAGACAGATCAGTTTGTCGGCATTTATCGGTATGGCGGACATACCCGAAGAACAAAACCAGACGGAGTATGCGCATGATTTTGTCCGGGAAGGAAACCTGGCTATTTTTGGTGCGGCAGGTTTTGGAAAAAGTGTGCTGCTGACGACGGTTCTTTTATCTCTGGCAGTCAAGAACAGCGCGGAGCTTCTTCATTATTATATATTGGACATGGGAAATGCCTCTTTGCTGCCTTTGCGTGAGCTGCCTCATACAGCGGATTACATGAGTTTTGATGACACGGTAAAGCTGTCAAAATTTGAGCAGATCATTACGGAAGAATTAAAGAAAAGAAAGCGCTTGTTTGCAAAAGCGGGAGCAATGAATTTTGAAATGTATAATCGCATCAGTGAGGAGAAGATGCCGGCCATCATATGGGCGATTGATAATTATGATGTCAATAAGGAAATGGATCAGGAATTAGAGACGGTCGTACTTCAAATAGCCAGAGACGGAATTGGATTGGGAATCTATGTGATGCTGGCCGGAAGCCGTCCGGGTGTCCTGCGTTTTTCTATAATCAACAATTTTAAGAATAAGATCGCGCTGTATATGTTTGACCGGGCGGAGCTGAATGCCGCCGTCGGCAGAGGAAACCTAAGTCTGCCTGAGATAAAAGGGCGTGCCTATGTGAGGCTGAATAATGTAAACCAGATGCAGGTCTACAGCGTCTTTGAGATCAAGGAAGAGGATGCGTATGTGGATGGAATTAAAATGATCATCGGCAAGATTTCGGATGGTTACGGCGGCGGTAAGCCGGCTAAGCTTCCTCTGATGCCGGAAAAACTGACAGCGGCAATACTGTCGGAATATATTACTCGGGAGAAGTCGGAAAATATGATTCCGATAGGTTTAAATGTATTGGATATCACCTGCCGGTATTTGGATTTAAGCAAGGGCCGCCAGTTAATCGTGGGCGGAACAGGGAGCGGAAGGACCAATTTGCTGAAGGTACTTCTGCGTAACCGGGCAAGGACATTGCAGACTTATGTCATTGACGATAAGGCGGCGGAATTATATAAATACCGGAATGATGAAGGAGTCACCTACCTATCAACTGCAGAGGGAATCATCGGATTTCTGGAAACAGTTCGCCTCTTGGTCGAACAGCGCCAGGAAAACTTCCTGCTTGAGCAGGAAAAAAATCAAGATGTGATTCCAAGACAGTTCTTTGCCGCCTTGCCGCCTGTAATGATAGTTGTGGCGGAATGGGAGGAGTTTCTGGGCATGATTGCAGCATCAAAGGATCTTAGTGCGGAGCAGATCATAATGAGCGCTTCAGATGTAAATATTACATTGATTGCCGCGGCTCATGCAAATCGGCTGAAGGGCTTTGATAATTTGTCAAAGTTTATGAAGGAATCTATCTATGGTATTGTTACCGGAAATTTTACTTCACAGAATCACTTTTCAAGCATGACCGGAAGAGTGGCTGCGGATAATGCGCCGGGAGTTGGCTATATAATTGAAAAAGGTAACTTGGTGAAGGTACAGCTGGCAAAGGAAGAATAGGAGGTGAGGGGAATGGCATCCAGTGCTTCAATAAGAAATGTATTGCGAATACTTAGAAAAAGAAAAGAAGAATTAGAGGACAGACTTCGTAAATTAAAAAATTTAATTTCTGATCTAGCGCCTGAGGTAGAAGAGATGAAGTATAATCTAGAGCCTAATGCAAAGGCTTTGAATGCTATATATCGAAAATATATTGAAAAAGGCGGTGATTTATCCTATGGTACAATGATTACCTATTTTGAAGACACTTCGGAGGAAAAAAAAGAAGGGTTAAAAAAAACAGCAGAGGATTTATTAGAAAAAAATGATAAATTGGCGAGTGAGTTGGAACGAGCGGAAAAGCTTCAGGTTATTACCGAGGATATGCTGGAAACGGTTAAAGAAGAAATAGCACGGGCAGAGATTGAGCTTGCCGCAGCGATAGCAAGAGAAGCTGCCGCCGCTGCTTCACGAGTATTCAGAAGTATCATCAGGTAAGGGAGGATAGGATGATAGATTTTAAAGCAGATGAGGATGGATTGGATGAGTTTATTGCGAATGTTAAAACGGTACAAACAGATATGCAAAATGCCTGCGATAAAATGATTGCATTTCAGCAATTGATTCAGACAACACAGGACTGGGTAGGAAACGGCCGGGAAGAGTGTGCCGCATTTTTATGCCTATTGGCACAATATAGTGGATTGCTTGCCGGAAAAGAAGTCAATGTATCCGGCACGGGATATACAACTTTGCTGGACTCCAAAGCTGTAACGGGAGACGGGGATCATCTGACAGAATTAATTGAGGCGCTGGAATTATTTTATGAACAGGTGGCGACATTTGAACAGAATGCCGGTGAAAAGGCGCAATGCATCCGAACCTTGGATGCCATATAGGGAGGGTGATGATATGGAATTTACGATGGAAGAAATGATGTGTTTTAACAGCCTGTTGGATG
>JASGGU010000033.1:0-37431 GCA_047602645.1 Lachnospiraceae bacterium
GCAATTCAGGAAATGACTCCTGCTGCATGCTTAACCGTTTCTCCATCTGAAGGATCAGCGAAGCCCCTCCTGCCGCACCGATATTTCCCGCAGCTCCTTTCAGCGTATGCATCAGTTTGCCGGCTTCCGCAATATCCCCATCCAAAGCAGCCTGACGGATTGCGGCAATCAACTCTTTTTGCTGTCCGGCAAAACGAAGCAGCAGTTCGGCATACAATTTCGTATTGCCTGCCGCGCGTAAAAGTCCCTGTTTGATATCCACGCCTTCAATCTGCGGAAAGGGATGATGCGAGATTCTCTTTGGTCCCTCGTGATGGACATTCAGCCATTTTGATATGGTAGAGAAAAGAACATCCACATCAATAGGCTTGGCAATATGATCGTTCATTCCGGCCTCAAAACACTTTTGTTTTTCATCCGTCATTGTCCGCGCCGTCATTGCGATAACAGGAACCTCCGAATCCAGTGCTCGGATGCTCTTTGTTGCTTCAAAACCGTCCATTTCCGGCATTTGCAGATCCATCAGAATTAAATGGTACGACCGTGCAGGCGCAGCTTCAAAAAGCCGGACAGCCTGACGTCCGTCTTCTGCAATATCCACAAGCATTCCCTGACTCTCCAGCAGCTCTACCGCAATTTGCAGATTGATGTCGTTATCCTCTGCCAGCAGAACTTTGAAACCGGACAAATCATATTTCTTTTCCTGAACTAAAATACGCTGATTTTTATTCTTCTGCTCGGGTGCAAACAGCTTGACCAGAAAATCATAAAGCATGGATTGACTGACAGGCTTCTCAAGAATACCATCAATGTATTGATCGGGAGGATTCTGCCGAATTGCTTCCTCGTTAGCGCCCGTCAGGAGCACAATGACCGGACTATTTTTTAAGCGGGAGGAATCCTTGAATGTCATAGCGGCTTCGATACCATCCATTCCTTCCATGTAATGGTTCATAAGTATTACACGGAACGGATCCTCCGTATCTGCCTGCTCTGCCAGAATAATCGCCTGTTCTCCCGAGGATACTGATTCAGCCCTGAATTTCAGTGCCCGAAGATATTCCACCAAGGTGTCTCTCACCATCTGATTGCTATCCACTACTAAAATCTTTTTTCCAAGCAGGTTAGGCGGCACAATTTTCGAGGTTTCGCTCTTATCCGGCTCCATATCAAACCACACCGAGAAGATAAAGGTGCTGCCAATATTCTCCCGGCTGCTGACCTCCAAGGTGCCTCCCATCAATTCGGCCAGCCCTTTGCTGATAGCCAGTCCAAGCCCTGTCCCTCCAAACCGGCGGGTAGTGGAGCTGTCAGCCTGAGAGAATGCCTGAAACAAAGTCTCCTGCTGCTCTGGCGTAATGCCGATGCCGGTGTCGCTTACCAGAAACTGCAGCCTTACCCTGTTTTCAATTCTTCCCGTCAGCTTTACTTCTACGGATATCTCACCCCTTTCGGTGAATTTCACCGCGTTGCCGGCAAGATTTGTTATAATTTCCGTCAGGCGCATGGGATCACCTTTTATATATTCGGGGATCTCAGGTGAAATGCGGCATACAAATTCCAATCCTTTTTCCTGAGCCTGACGGCTGATAAACACAACGGAGTCTTCAATGACACTTTCCAGATGGAAAGCTATATTTTCGATATTCATTTTCCCTGAGTCTATTTTGGAAAAATCTAAAATATCATTGATAATACCGATAAGAGAGGTTGCGGAATGATGGATTTTCCCGATATAATCCTGCTGCTTTGGCGACAGCTCCGTTTTCAGTGTAAGATAGGACATGCCGATAATGGCGTTCATGGGTGTGCGGATTTCATGACTCATGTTGGCAAGGAACTGAGATTTGGCTTGTTCCGCCCGTTCCGCCTGATGCAGGGCAATCATCAGGTCCTCCTCCCTTCGTCGCAGGCCGTCTATATTACTCCGCAGCGCGGCTACCATAGTACGGAGTGCCTCCGCCAAAATGCCAAGCTCATTATTTGACCGGTGATGAATGGTAACATTTAGATCCCCATGCGTAATCTCTTCTGCTGCCTGCGCCATATCCGCCAGGGGCCTTGTGATAATCCGGCGTACCAAAAACAACAGGACGGCAATTACCAGGGCCATCAGCGCCAACTCAATGATCACGGATGTGAACACGGATTTTTGCTGCATTGCATTAATTTCAGCAACAGGCACACCGGCAAAAAAAACACCGATTGCGTTGCCCTCCGGATCAAGGATCGGCTTATAGGCAGCGGCGTAAGGAGCATCCAGAATTTCCGTCTGACCATGATACACCATGCCCTCTTTGAGAACAGCTTCGGCAATTCTGGCATCCAGCTTTGTGCCCACCGCACGCCGCCCCTCCTTCATGATGGTGGTATTGACCCGCTCATCACCGATAAAAACAGTAAACTCATTGCCCGTGATATTTTTCATTTTGTCCACAAAGTCAGTATTTACCAGTGAATGGCCTGCCGAAACCACACCGATGACCTCGCCGCGTTCATCTTTCACCGGCGCGCCGGTGCGCATACTCAGGCGGGTTACCGTTCCGAACTCGATATAGCTTGAAACCTCTCCCGACAGAGCCTGTACAATATTCCTTTGACCATTAATGGAATCTCCTGACCGATCACTGTTTGTGCGAACAATTACATTCCCCTGTGCATCGGTAAAGACAACGAAATCTATATTAGGCCCCATAAGACGAATCATCTGTTCAGCAGTCTCCCGTAAGACTACCGTATTCCCGGATTCTATCGCTTGGATAATATCCCTGTTTTCCGCCAGCCTTTCTGCCGTCAATCTGGAGACAACCCGATAGTCGTCTACAATTACATCCATCGTTTCAAGTGCTTTCTGACTTCGTGTGATATCGATTTGGTCTATGACATTGCGATTGCTCTCGGACATGTAGATAACTGAAAAAATCCCGACAACAAGAATGCCGCAGACAGACAGAAATGTGAACGTAAACTTGATTTTTTTGAAAAAAGGAATCGCTGTCATAAGAACCCCTCCAATCTTTTATTCCTTCCAAATTTTATTGCTAGTACAGATGCTTTTTCTATTTTGTCTCCTCATAAAAACTGAGCAGTCTTGTTGGAAGATCGGGTCATCTCAATATTTTTTCAATACTGAGTCGGTATTCATCAGGGCAGAACTCTCATTTATGTAAAAATATCATATTTCACGCAGCTATTTTCAATACATAATATAATTCTACATAAATTCCTATCATTCTTCAAGAATTACTTATGAAATTTTTGGGAAAATTCCTTCCGCCAAAATTATTGACTGCAAATTAAGGATATGATATATTAATCGTTGGTTAGTTTTGGCTAACCAGAAAAGGACAAATTAGATTATGCCACTGTCATTAGCTGAGATAGGAGTTCCATATACGATTGTTCGCGTTGCAGGCCAGGAAAAAGAGCGGCGCCATCTGGAAGACTTAGGCTTCATTGCGGGTACGGTTTTGGTTGTAATTTCTAAGTTTAATCACTATATTCTTTTAAACATAAGGGGATCACGGATTGGTATCGGGGAAGAACTCGGAAGAAGAATTATTTTGAAATAAAAATGAATCGGAAAGAAGGTTGATCATTGATATGAGAAACAAGGCTATTGTTTTGTTATCATATGCCACCATCGCCATGATCGCAATGATATGTATCATTCAAATGGTGCTGTTGGCGCAGGATGTACAGCCGGCAAATATACCGGAATCAATTCAACGCTATTTTTGGCGCAGCCAGCTGATCACCCTCCTGCTCGGATTATCAGCGCTCGCCATTATTTTTTTTACGGAAAATATTCACAGTTCCCTAAAGCGAAATGCTTATACAGACATTACGGGGATTATGAATAAGCATGCCTGTATGGAGCAGATGAGTATTCTGGATTGCCGCGACAGTACGGTGGGGATCGGCCTTGCCATGTTTGATTTAAACAATTTGAAAAAGGTCAATGATTTTTACGGACACGAGGCGGGAGACTTATTGATTCAGCAATTTGTCATTTTACTTCGTCAATGTGCGGAAAAGAAATTTTTTCTTGGCCGCTTTGGCGGAGATGAATTTATTGTAATCATACAAAATTGTGATGAAAGCATAATGCTGAATTTTCTGGAGCACGTCAGCAAATCAGTTGAGAAAAATAATACGGCAAATACAATCGGAATCAGTTATGCATGCGGCTTCGCAATTAGTACGCGGCAGCAGTATTATCTGGTTGATGAGCTTCTTAAAGAAGCAGATAAAAAAATGTATCAGAATAAAAAAATAATTAAATCCGGTGAGCTGACCGAACCGCAGCAAATAAGTAAAGTGCTGGATAGCGACAGAGTAAACTCGTCAGAAAAAGACGGCTTGACAGGGATGTTCAGTCATGATACTTTTGTTTCCACTGTAACGAAGGTCCTTCAAATTTACAATGATCGTTCACGCTTGGCACTGGTATGCTCCGATATCCATAATTTCAGATTCTTTAATGAATTGTACGGACATAAAGAAGGGGATCATATTCTTCGTCAATTTTCAATAGAATTGAACCGACAGCCTTTCTGTCTGTGTTCCTACAGATTATATTCCGATAATTTTGCTTTTTTGGCGGATGTATCACAGTTTTCGGAGGAACAGGCAGTGGAAATGATCCAAGCGTGGAACATACGATTTGCCGCCAGCATCGACAATGCCTATCCGGGCAGTCGGTTTATCTTAAAAAGCGGAATATACTTTCTATCCAATTTCCACGAGTCGGTGGAGACCATGCTGAATAATGCCGAGTGTGCGCGCAAATCTTCCAAGCCTAATTTTCAAAATATCGTGGTTTATTCCGATGAACTGAGCCGGGAGGTAAAACTGCGTTTTGACACTGTCAATTCATTTCAGAGAGCGCTGGATTGTCATGAATTCCACGTTTATGTACAGCCAAAAGTATCCCGCCGGAACAAAAAAATATGCAGTGCCGAAGCACTTGTTCGCTGGCAGAAAAGTGACGGGATATTTCTTCCCCCGGATACCTTCGTACCGATTTTGGAGCAGTCGGGGGACATTATTAATATGGATTTTTATGTATATGAGAAAGTATTTGAATACCTTTATCAACAGCAATTGAACGAAAAAACAGTAACTCCCCTTTCTGTCAATGTGTCCCGTGTGCATCTTACCATGACGGAAAGCTTTATGGAAAGGATCAGCCGGCTTCATTCCCGTTACCCTGTTCCGCCTTCCCTGATTACCTTTGAATTGACTGAAAGCGCTTACATACAGGAAATTTATTCAGCCGAGCAATTTGTCAACCGGCTGCATGCATTGGGATACCGCGTTTCTATGGACGACTTTGGCAGCGGATATTCTTCTTTGAAAGGACTATACCCCATGCATTTTGATGAGGTCAAATTTGACCAGGCCTTTATCAGAAATGAGATTACAGAAGAAGCCGGCAACTGGTTGATCCGGCTCATTAATCTTGTCAAAAGTCTGAATACTACTATCGTATGCGAGGGTGTGGAGACGGACGAAAATATCACTCTTCTGGAACAGTCAAAATGTGACTTGTTTCAGGGATACTATTTCTATAAGCCCTTTCCGCTGGGAGATTTGGCAGCTTTAGTGGACTAAGGTTTTGTAAAATACAGCGAATACTCTTTTTCTATCAGAAAATACCTGCTTATTTGACAGATATATATTCATTACCTTCTATATAAAATCGCCAAGGATAGTCCTTTGCTTCCTCGGCATAGTCAATACCTACCCGTTTCGTTGTTACTATTCTTAGGTTATTGCTTTCGCCTTCCTCAATATATACTTCATTGCCGCACAAATCCATGCCGTTGAAGCTCCTGTCTAATGATAATGCACAGCATAGTTTTCCGGGTCCGTTAGTGAGACCTCTGCGCTGACCTTTTGTCAGCTGCTCATAAGGCTTCCCAAATCTCCTCTGTGCCATCCCTTCAGTTCCTTCCAGAGGCTCAGCCGCTCTTATTAAAACCGCCTGAGGTGTCTCTTTTTCATTCGTTACTACATTGAAACAGAAATACATGCCATAGATCATAAATAGATAAGAAAATCCGGGGTTTCCATACATAACCTCCACTCTGGATGTCCTTTTGCCGCCATAGGAATGTGCAGCCTTATCTTCCAATCCCATATACGCCTCTGTTTCGATAATCTTAGCGGAAGTCCTTTGCCCGCCTATCTCGTGTACAAGTATCTTTCCCAAAAGCTCTTTGGCAACCAAAATTGAGTCCCGGTTATAGAATTCCCTCTCCAATTTTTTCACTATGATCCTCTTTCCTGAATTTTATTCGTCGTTTGTCTTCAATCCCTTTATCATAAAATATCACTCCCTTTCGCTTTTCTCTCTACTCTCCACCGCACGATGTCAGCAATAAGTTCATAATCAATCGGCTTGCCAAGCGGCAGCTGAATCGCGCCCTTGGAAGTCTTATATCCTGCGAGCCGCTCCATGCCTTGAGCAACTAATATACCCGTCGAGACCTAGCGCTTTCTGTCCTTCATTGAAAATTTATTAATATTTCTTTTTTTCATTGTTCCATCTGCTGTCATCCGATGCTTTTTCTTTGTTGATGAAGCGTCATTTATGGAGGCCGTATGCAATGGCGCTCTCTTTATCGCCGGAACGTTATTCATTAACGGATAGGGATGATCTTTTATTTCTATTAATTTCTTTCCAATCAGTTTCTCAATATTGTTAAGCTGCCCCTTTTCATCAAAATCACAGAAGGATATTGCTGTTCCTCCAAGTCCTGCCCTGCCTGTCCGGCCAATACGATGTACATACGTCTCCGGAATATCCGGCAGATCATAATTAATAACATGCGTCAATTCATCTATGTCTATTCCCCTTGCGGCAATATCTGTCGCAAGCAGTACCCGCAATGTTTTATTTTTAAAACTGTTTAACGCTCTCTGACGTGCTCCCTGCGATTTATCACCATGAATTGCCTGCGCAACTACGTTATTCCTTGATAACTGCTTAATCAGCCGATCCGCTCCGTGCTTTGTACGAGTAAAAACCAGTGCAGAAACTATGCTTTTATCTTTTAAAATGTGCAGAAGCAAATCCTTCTTATTACTTTTATCAACAAAGTATAAATATTGCTCGATGGTATCCACCGTTGATGATACCGGCGTGATTTCTATTTTCTCAGGAGTCTTTAGAATCGTACCGGCCAGCTTGGCAATGTCCGGCGGCATCGTAGCCGAAAAAAGTAATGTTTGCTTTTTTAAGGGTGTTTTGGCAATGATCTTTCTGACATCATGAATAAATCCCATATCCAGCATACGGTCAGCTTCGTCTAATATAAATATTTTAATACGCTCTATATTTACGATTTTTTGATTAATTAAGTCCAGCAGCCTTCCCGGCGTTGCCACAAGGATATCTACCCTTTGCTTTAAATTTTCTTCCTGCGTCTTTTGAGATACTCCCCCAAAGACGACACAGCATCGTAAATCCGTAAATTTCCCATAAGTATTAAAACTTTCATAAATTTGCAGAGCAAGCTCTCTGGTCGGGGTTACAATTAAAGCTCTTATATTTTGTTTTGTCCGATCGGATACTTTTTCTTCGCTGAGCAGCTGAAGCGTCGGTATCGCAAATGCAGCTGTTTTCCCAGTACCGGTCTGGGCACAGCCGAGTAAATCGCGGCCGCTTAATATAACCGGGATTGCCTTTTCCTGGATCGGTGTAGGAACTTCATAACTTTCCTTTTCCAATGCCTTTCTAATATCAGGCATAATATTTAAATCTTTAAATTGCATAAACTCTCCTCTTCCATTCACGCAGTCCGGCGACTTTCAAGAGACTATACGGCCGCTATAATAAAATTTTTTTAGAACAATTGTTATAATAAACGCAATCAACACACTGGTCAAGGTACCCACCAAATATTTCACCGCGAAGCTTTTATCTTCAAGCTGCTTATAGCGGGCAATACCTTTTGCAGTCAGCACAAAGCCAATTGCTCCAAATTGATTACATAAGATTAAAACGGAAACAATGATTCGTTCCAGCTTTCCGATTATACGTCCCGCCTGAGGATCATTCTCCTCCCGATCACTATGATCTCCGTCATTGATATAGGCAAATAGTTTCTTTATAAAAACCGCCGCCGGATCCCATATTATCACAACTATCTATGAATAAACAACCAAATTGTTAAAATACGGCCATTGCTGCATCTATTGGAAGTGGCTCTAAATTCATAGATTCAAGCCTATCAAAATGTAGTTCTGTATAGAATTTCTATCTTCTACCGAATAGGATGGGGATCTTTTCAGATCTATTATTAATGCAGTATAACTTTTCATGAAACACCCCCTAATTATTATTATAATATAACAAAGAAAAATGCAACCGATATCGGTTGCATTTGCTGTTTCTCAGTGATGCTCACAGCCATTCTCATGTCCCTCACAAGTATGAGCATCCTCATGATGATCACATTTAACATCGGGATTGTAATTCAGCTGTTTCAAAAGATAATCCTCCACAGCCTTATCTGCCGCCCCCATTACGCCGCCAAAAAACTGGATTCCATTTTCAGACAATAAATTTTGAGCGCCGCTTCCGATGCCCCCGCAGATCAGCACGGAAACCTTTCGGTTTTTCAGAATATCAACGAGTTCACCATGTCCGTGACCATCTGCTGAAAGAATTTCTTCAGCGATCATTCTGCCGTCACTCACCTCATAAATTTTGAAGGTTTCTGTTTTCCCGAAATGTTGAAACACCTGTTTGTTCTCATAAGGCACTGCAATAACCATCATTATAATCCTCCTGTTTATCTATTTACTAATATCCTTCTCTCCCGCAGCAGTTCTTTCCGAATGCCGTTCTCTGTGACAGTGTCTGCAGCCGCAATGAGATAGATGTTCATTACAAAGAATATAATTACCGCCTTCCATGTGCAGCTCCTTTCCTTTCACAAGACACTCCGCCAGCTTAACGCGGGCACTGTTATAGATTGCCTGCGCCGTTGTTCTGGCAACCCCCATTCGCTCGGCACATTCTTCCTGTGTCAGCCCTTCCAGATCGATCAGTCTGATTGCCTCAAATTCATCAATCGCCATACTGATTGCCTGTACCTGTGATTCCGGAGTATCCAGCGGACCAAAAATCTTGCTCTGCGGCATACAACATACCCGTCTGCATTTGTGAGGTCTTGGCATATAGCTGCCGCCTTTCTATGTTCATTATAAATGGCATATGCCATTTATAATGATTATACTCTACTATTGTCATATGTCAATACCTTGGGACATTCGAAATCAGTAATAAAAAGCATCCAGGATATTATCACATATCACACCGCAGCTCCGTCATGAAATCTGCGTTTCGAATAATTCTCCCTCTATATTAATGATATCATCAATGGGAATCTTTTTTCCGCCGGTCATAATAAGAATTCTCCCATACAAATCTGCCTTATTAAGACTATCGGTGACAGTGATATAAGCTCCGCCATCCTTCTTTTCATCGGGTTGAAAATAAGTAATTGTGAGTTTTGAGTTTTCTTTTATTCTGTCCAAAATGATCTGCAGTCTCTCCCTTAAGCATTCCTTAAAATATTCATCCGCTTCAACTCTCTCATCAGTCCGTCTGGCCGTTTCCCTGATGGCGGCATCATATCCGGTCAGCGCCGCAAAAGGAGAAAACTGGGCAGCCCTCTCAGCAATATCCATGTGAGGATGTGCGGAGGAAATATGACGCGGTAAATGGATCAAATCATCATATGTCTTTATCATGCCTTATGTCCTCCTATTTGCCTGTTTCGAAGTGGGGCTGTTGCGCCTTCTTCTAAATTCATTCCCCTTAATACAGCATTTTTTCCATATTTATGTTTAATTAAAAGCAGCGCCTTCTGCACCTTCTTCTCTTTCGCAAGCTCCGCAGCCTGCTCCTCTCTTCTTGACTGCTCTGCGGCATAATCCGTAAAAAGATTCAGCTGCTCGAAGCAATCGTCTCTATGAGCGGCTGATTCATCGATTACACGATTGACTGATATATTAATTCTTCTTATCAGAAGATTTTTATTCACAATCTCTTCAAACAGTTCCGTAGCGGCATCCAGCATTTGCTTGGTAGAGGATGTTGGCCCTGAAAAATTTTTTGTTCCATGCGCAGCTTTTGGAACCGAACGTCCATAGCGATCCGTAGTAATCTGTCCATGATACAGTCTCTTCCTGTCCGGATCCTTCAAGTTGTCGATGTCATATCCGATTGTTAAGACAAGCTGATCCGTTACAAGGCCCCGATCTACCAAATCAAGTGACAATAGATCGGTCATCTCCCGAACCACCAGTCTTGCCTTGTCAAAAGAATATGGGAATTGCAGCACCTGGCCCGAACCGATACAGTTGGTACTTGGCTTATATGCCTTTACATCCGCTATCGTACAAGGCTCCCATCCCCATGCATGGTCTATTAATAGTTCTGCATTAATCCCGAACATCTTGTACAATAAATCTTCATTATAATATTCATCCGCTCTGCCAAGAGAGCATTTTGCGATATCTCCCATAGTCATCAGTCCTTGTTCCTCCAACTTCCTGGCATACCCCCGTCCGATACGCCAAAAATCTGTAAGCGGCCGGTGAGTCCACATCAGATGCCGGTAACTCATTTCATCCAGCTCTGCAATCAGCACACCATTTTCATCCTCCTGTATGTGCTTTGCCTGAATGTCCATGGCAATCTTACAGAGGTACAAGTTTGTTCCAATCCCTGCCGCCGCTGTAATCCCCGTAGTTTGCCGGACCTCCTGAATAATTTTTGTTGCAAGTTCGCGAACTGTCATCCCATAAGTATTTAAATAATCAGTCACATCCATAAATACCTCATCAATCGAATAAACATGGATATCTTCCGGAGCAATGTATTTCAAATAAATATGATAAATTCTGGTACTGTAGTCTATATAAAGGGCCATCCTCGGCGTAGCAGCAATATAATCCAAAGCAAATTGCGGTGAAGATTTCAGCTCAAGATCGTCAAAGGATGATCCCATAAAGGCGCGTCCCGGTGCATTTTGCTGTCTTTGGGCATTTACCTCCCGCACCTTTTGTACAACCTCAAACAGCCTCGCTCTGCCGGAAATACCATATGCTTTTAGGGAAGGCGAGACTGCAAGGCAAATTGTTTTTTCTGTACGGCTGATATCCGCTACCACGAGGTTCGTCGTCAAGGGATCCAGATTTCGCTCTATGCACTCTACGGAAGCATAGAATGATTTAAAATCAATTGCAAGATAGGTTCTATTCTTCATGTCGATTTTCTGACTCCCTTTCAAAGATTAAATTATTTTTTTGAAAATTTTACTCTCTATCTTGATCATATTATAACAAGAACATTTGTTCGTGTAAATAGGAATCAAATGGATTCCTATCATTTACAGTTCTGTCGAACTGCTTATAAACTTAATTATAATGATTGGGGAAATTATGAAAATCTTTGAATGTAATGAAATGACAATTGACAGTGAAATACGTAAAAATACTTTGACTCAAACCTTTGATTTCTATATGAAATCTGCCTCTTTCCGGCTTATGCCGGACAGATCACAAAAATGTCTTCCTATCGGTATTACATAGGGAGATTTTGATACCGTATCTGAAATAATACGTGATTTCATACCAAAAACATCCATAATCAGCTTTTCGGTAACAATATCACTGGGTGTTCCCTGCGCGATCAGTTTTCCACTTTTCATTGCATATAAATAATCTGCGTAGCGCGCCGCAAGATTGATATCGTGCAATACCATTACTATCGTGGTTTGTTTGTGCTGATTTAAATCAGCCATTAAATCCAGAATTTCAACCTGATAATTGATATCCAGAAAGGTGGTCGGTTCATCAAGGAATAAAATATCGGTCTGCTGCGCCAATGCGGTAGCAATCCATGCTCTTTGTCTTTGTCCGCCTGACAGTTCATTCATTCCACGGTTCGCAAGTTCAATAATATCCATGATTTCCATTGCTTCTGTCACTGCTTCTAAGTCCTGCTTCGTCTGTCCCTGCAAAAACTTCTGATGCGGGTATCTTCCACGTGCCACCAGGTCACTTACCGTAACCCCCTCCGGGACAACCGGGTCCTGAGGCAACAAGCCGCAAATCCTGGCAAGCTGCTTGGGATGCATTGACCTTATCGGTTTCCCATCCAGCGTTACCAGTCCTGATCTTGGTGTAATAATTCTGGTCATAGCCTTCAATAAGGTAGACTTGCCACAGGCATTCGCACCTATAATCACACTAATTTTACCGTTTGGTATTTCAAGGCTCACATCATGTATTACCGTTTTTTCATCATAACCTACAACTAAATTGTCTACTTTTAAAATATGTTCAGATTTCATTAAAATTCTCCATGTCGATTCATTCGTATCAGCAAATAAATTAAATAAGGAGCGCCCAGCAATCCTGTAATTACACCTACCGGGAATCGAATTGCAAATGCCTGCTGCCCGATCATATCTGCTGCCAAAACTAAAACGACTCCAAATAACCCTGCCATAACAGGTGAGGAGTTCCCATAGCCTGTAATACGCTTTGCAATTGGTCCTGACAGAAAGGATACAAACGCAATCGGTCCGGTGGTCGCAGTTGCTACGGCAACAAGAATGACAGATGTAATCATCAGAATTCCTCTTGCCTGATTTGTATTTACTCCCATCGTGGTTGCCGATTCCTCTCCAAGCTCCAATATCTTTAAGGATTTTGCATAAAATAAGAGGAATGGTACACATAGTACCATAACCACCAATAGCAGATAATTTGATGTCATTTGTACCCCATTCAAACTTCCGCTCATCCATCGTAATGCACCTGCAATAGCATTCTCATTTCCAATAAGAAGAAAATAGCTGATTGCCGAATTCATTAAGGCTTGAAATCCGATTCCTACTAATATCAGGCGTCCCGTAGAGTATTTTTTTAATTTGGATAAGAGATAAATCAAAATTGCTGTTATCGCCGCTGCCAGAATAGAGCCTCCAAAAACAATGCCTCCTCCGGCGTGAAGAATTAATATACAGAACACGGCACCGGCACTGGAAGCCGATGTAATTCCAATAATGTTGGGATTCGCCAGCGGATTTTTAAGCATCGTCTGAAAAACGCTGCCTGCCAGCCCGAAAGAAAACCCGGTGGTTATTCCGGCAATCATCCTCGGTAATCTCAAAGTGAGGATAGTAAAAGTTGCATTTTGAATATCTTTTCCGGTAAGAACCTGCACTACGGTTTCCAATGAATAAAAAGTATTACCAACAGTCATCATAAGTCCGCAGAGAATAATTGCCAGCAATAAAAGACTAATCTCCACAATCCAATATCTTTTTTTTCTTTTTTTCTGCCCTTTTTCAATAAAAGCAATATTTTCTATATGATTCATCATAGCTTCGCCCTCATTGCCGTATAAATTAAGATTGGGGCACCTACAAATGCGGTCACCACTCCAACCTCCAATTCTCCCGGATAACTTAACAGGCGGCCGATCACATCCGATATTGTCAGAATCACTGCACCTGTCAGCGCCGACAATGGAATGGTGTAACGTAAATCCGCGCCAACACACAGGCGAATCAGGTGTGGTGCCAGAAGGCCGATAAATCCTATGGGCCCGGCAAGTGCCGTAGCACTTCCGCACAAAATTACACCTGTCAGTGCGGCACAGATTCGTACAATCCCGGTACGCACACCTAAACTTGTGGCTGCCTCATCCCCCAGAGCCATTGCATTTAAAGCCGGTGCCAGGGCGATTGCCATAGCAATTCCAATTAGCATAAACGGGGCCAGCAAAGATACATAGCTCCAGGTTCCTGCGCCAATACTTCCCACCTGCCAAAAACGATATTCATCCATCACATAAGAGCGTGGAATCATAACGGTACTAATAATACAGGACAGAGCAGCACTCGTTGCTGCGCCTGCCAGAACAAGCTTCATGGGCGTGGCTCCGCCTTTTCCCATGGAGCCAATTCCATAAACCAATACAGATGTAAGCAGGGAACCAGACAACGCAAGTATTATATATTCACTCGGAGCCGATATATGAAGAAAAGCAATCCCGCATACTACAAAAACGGAAGCCCCTGTATTCACACCTAAAATCGAAGGATCCGCAATCGGATTTCTTGTGACGGCCTGCATAAGTATACCGGATACCCCCAGTCCTGCTCCGCAGAGCAGTCCGAAAAATGTCCTTGGAATTCTTTTTCTTATCACATTTACCCCATATTCCGAAACCTGGGGATGAAATAATGCATCTGCAATTTCCTTTACCGTAACCTGTCTGGATCCCAAAACGAAGGACATTACGACAGTTATAAGCAGCAAAACCATAATGATAAATAAAGTTGTTAAAAAATGTTTCGTTTTCATTACTTTTTAATATTTCCGATTCCTTCTGCAAGTTTCTCTACATACTCATCAATTGTATAATCAAAAGCAAGCGGGGTAGTGGTCAGTGCCGCCGATAGCGCAGTGCCGCTTTCAATACTGATGATCGCATTATTTTTCAAAGCAGGAATTTCTCCAAGTACCTCATCTGCTGCTGCCGCTGCATAGGCCGATTCAGAGCTGTAACCGATAAGAAAGTCTGCATCATACAATAAATCTGCATTTTCCGCACTAAGATCAAGAGAATAACTCCCGTCCTTAATGTACTGGCTTACACTTTCCGGATATGTGAAACCAAATTCGTAAAGGAACTGACAACGGGTATCCTCAGGTGAATATGCATGCAGACTGGAAAGGTCCGTTTCATTAAAGGAAATCCATACAAACTTTTTCCCTTCAAATTCAGGATGTTCTGCTATCTTCTCTGCAATGGTATCCTGCATGCCTGAAATTAAAGCCTTGCCCTTTTCTTCCAGCCCAAGTGCTTTTGCAGTAACGCTGATCCATTCCTCCGTACTGATGGTCCATGCTGTTTTCGGATATGCTACTACCGGTGCAATTTTACTCAGCAAATCATATTCCTCTTGCGTGATTCCTGAATAAGGTGCAAGAATAATATCCGGATTGCTGTCAGAAACCGCTTCATAATCAATGCCATCGGTATCCTGAAATACATTTGGTTCCGTTGCTCCAAGCTCCTCTAACTTCTGCTGCGTCCAGGGCAGCATTCCGCTCTCATCCTGAACACCATAATTTGCTGCTGAAAATCCAACAGGTACTACACCGAGAGCCAGTACAACATCCTGATTACCAAATGCTACGGTAGCAACTCTTTCCGGCTGCTTCTCAATCACTGTTTCTCCAAATGCATGTTCAATGGTTACCGGATATGCAGCAGCGGTGCTCTCCTCGGCTGCCGCTTCTTCCTCTGTTGCAGATGTTTCTGTCTCTGTTTCTGCCGCTTCTTCTATTGCCGATGTTTCTTTCTCCGCCGCACCGGTTGTTGTGGCTGCATTTCCGCATCCGGTCAATGCAGCCATCATTGCAAGAACTGTTACGGTACTGATTATTTTATTCTTCATGACTCCTCCTAATGATATCTTTATTTTACTCTTTAGTTAGACGTAGCTAACTTAAGCAATTATACTGATCCTTGCTCCTCTTGTCAACATATTTTTATTAATTAAAATATGTTTAATTAGTGGGATTGAATTCTCCATAAATTTTTGTTATACTTCTTTCACTATAATAAACATCTCCGGAGGAAGCATAGTATGGCAATCATGAAAGATGTGGCTACCAGAGCAGGCGTGTCCGTCTCCACTGTAAGTTTCGTTTTAAATGGAGTCTCCAAGCAGCATAAAGTAGCAGACAGCACTGCAAAAAAAGTATTAAGGGCAGCCAAAGAATTAGGATACCATATGAATAGTTCTCTTGCGTTATCCCCAAATTCTTCTGTCAGGCAAAAAGTTATCGGAATCTTTTTTCCTCAGGAAAATAACGCAACCGATTTGGGCATGATCACCGAGGATATTTATACGTACACTGCTCTGCAGAATTTGGCCTGTAATATTATGATTATCCCTTATCAGCTGGAGCAGCTTAATGAGGCAATCAAAAATATTGATTGGAAAACCGTAGATGCGGCGATTATTGTTATTTCTCATTTAAAGGAAGCATTGAAATTAGATGAGTTTCCGGATGAACTTCCCCTCGTTTTTTATAACTATCCTGATTCCAAATATAATAGTGTATCCTGCAGCTGTGCAGAATCCAGCAAACAGCTTTGTGATATTATCCATGCAAAGGGATATCAGGATATTGCCGTCATCCAAAGCGAAAGTTACCCAAGCATCTGTGATTCTTATTTCGCACAATTCCTCGAACTATGTGAGCAGTCCGGCATTCCTGCCTCGGCTGATAACTATATTTCTGTAGAAAATTCTTTTTATGGCGGAGCTATTGCCGCAAGAAAGCTTTTAAATTTCAGCACTCGTCCTTCTCTGATTTTATCTGCAAATACAGTATTGGCACAAGGTGCGATTCCTGTATTTGCAAGAAATAAGTATTTTATTCCTTATAACACAGAGCTCGCTTCCTTTGGATTAGACAGCGATTTATCCTATCTCCAAAATCATATTCCGTCTTTGACTATGGTTGTTATCCCTTCCATGGAGATGTTTAAAATCGCCACAGATCTGGCTTTTCAATTAATGGAAAACCCCGAAAAAAAACCAGCTCACAGAATTTGTCAATGTAAACTGGTTTTAAATGAAAGCTTATCAATTTAAGGTTATTTGCATGATTCCATTCGCGCAAATAGAATGCTTTTATCAATTATCGTCGTAAGATAATCGTCCCTCTGTATACTTGCGGTTCATATCATGACTTAATTTACGTTGTTCCACCGTATCAAAAATAATGGAAAAATCATAATCTTCCGGATACAGCTGTGATGCAGGCACATGTAATTTTACTCTTTTATGATTGATCCAGATCTTTTTATTTTGAAGCTGAACCCTTAGAATGCCCTTCTCGTTAACTGTCTGACAGACAATCCCGATTTTTTTATCAGGATAGATCATGACACTGTCACCTATGCAAAACTTAGCAGTAAGCATAGGGTTCTGCAGGCCCATCTTTGTTTTTTGGATTTTCGCATTGCTATTTATCCGCGGAACCTTATTATTTTTCTGCGCCTCAGAAAATTGGTATTTCTCTGCTTCCTCCTCTCCGTAGGATGCCTTAATTGCTGTCCTCAACATTTCAATCGGCATTCCCAGCTTATCAGCCACATAAAATGCACAGCTTTCACCTGCTTCTCCAATGACCATTTTATATAACGGCTGCAGCGTTTCCTTGTCAAATTCCATCCTTGCGTTGATCACGCCATCTGTTTGATCCGCATATTGCTTTACTTCAGGATAATGCGTTGTCACCAAAAATAAACATCCGCTTTTTCTTAGCTCCTCAAGAATCGCTATCGCAATGCCCATTCCCTCAGTTGGATCCGTTCCTGAACCTAACTCATCCATAATAACAAGACTTTCACAGTTAATTTCACTTAAAATTGACAAAACCGTTTTGATGTGAGCCGAAAATGTGGACAAGTTTTCCGAAAGGTTCTGTCCGTCTCCAATGTCGCAAAGACAGTTACTGTTCATGCACAAATTTGCCCGTCCGCAGGTCACATGTAATCCACATTGCGCCATCATGCTATTCAATGCCACTGTTTTAATTGCAACTGTTTTTCCGCCGGTGTTCGGTCCGGTAATTACAACCCCTCTTCTTTCTCCCCCAAGGCTAAACTGAATAGGTACACATAGATCCTTTTGCATGAGCGGGTGCCTCCCGTCACTGATCTCAATCATCCTGTCTGTATTAACGGAAGGTTCTGCAGCATCCATATCAATACTTAGTTTGCCTTTTGAAAAAGCGAAATCCAGCTTTTCCATCGTTTGTATATTCTGCTCCATCAGATCTGCCGAATCTGCAACCAAAGCAGTAAGTGTGTATAAAATGCGATAGATTTCATTTTCTTCATCAATCCTGAGTATCTGCAATTCCTCATAGTACCCGGCCATCGCGGCCGGTTCGATAAATAATGTATTTCCGGTCGATGACTTATCAAGAACACTTCCATTTATTTTGAACTTATATTCTTTTTTTACAGGAATACACAGCCTTCCATTTCTGAGTGTACTGAAGCTGTCAGACAGATATTCTTTGTTAGAACGCATAATGGAATCTGCCTTTTCCTTCATTTTAGTTTCTGTCCTTGCTATCTCGTTTTTAATAGTTAAAAGAACCTTTGTCGCATGGTCGTCCACTGCTCCGTTACGAATCTGTAATCCAATCATATGTCCGATATTTTCAAGTACATTTAAATTTTCCTCATAATAGGCAAGTGAACTATCAAATTGTTTCCCTCGATTTAAATATTCCTTTAAACGTCTGATTGCAACAAGCGTTATTTCAACATTTTCCAGTTGTGACCCTGTTAAGCAATCACCTTTTCGGGCAGCCGCTAAGGCTCCTTCTATTCCTTCCATACTAACCAGCGGCGGCGTCCCGCACTTTTCAATCATAGTTCTGCTTTCCGTTGTTTCTTTTAAGTTTTTTCGCAACTCATTTTCTGACAGAAAAGGAGTCACATCTTTAATTTTTTCTTTTGCTCGCTCCGTCATTGCCAGCGAACTCCATTTTAATTTCACCTTATCAAATTCCAATATTTTTTCAATTTCCATAATCAATATCTCCTTTATTCAACAAAAAAAGACCATGGGACACCTGCCAAAAGCATAATATTCCACAGTCTGTTTAAACATTGTTCGAACGTATAGAAATTTATGAAATCGCAAAGAGTGCAAAAAAAGCATGACAGTACAGCCATGCTCGATTTCCGGAAACATCTATACAAAAATATTAAGCACATGTGCGGCAGAAATGTCAGCAGTATCCTGCTAACATAAAGCAGATCTGCAGAATTACGCAAATCTCCTTTTGCAATATTTAATTTGCAATATACTCCACTAAAACAATGCTTAACATAAAATTACCTCTTTAAATTTTCTTAATTCTACTATTTATTCTGTACAATGTCAATCATTTTTACTTTTTTCTGCATGGAACCATATAAGAACCTCCCCACTAATCCTGGAAAGGCTCTGTAAAATATCCTGCCGCCGAAACAGGTTCTTTATTCTCATGGAGATGCCAGACATCACCCATACCCTGACATCTAAAGGACGCATATCCCGCCTCTCTCTCTTCCGTACACATTGCCGTTACGGAAGATGTCGGCAAAAAACAGCCGTGTATTAATACCGGAAATGCAATTCCTAACAAATGTGACAGCATTGCAAAGGTAATTCCCATATGACAGACAAGTACAATTGTAATATCTTTTTTCTCTTTTACACGATAGCAGCCATTCTCCCGCACATATCCATAGCCCGCCAGCAGCTCATCTAATTTTTCACATGTTTCCAGATAGATCTCTTTGACCCCCGGTGCATCCTCTGTCTTTTCCATCATGTGTGCATCATACCATCTGTCCCGATCGAACAGTTCGGGGATCCCCGTCCATTCTCTGGGCATAAAATCCCATGGCAACCCCTTATCCGTAGTATATTCAGAGCTGATGACACCCCTGAATTCCTGTAACCAATCCAGAACCGCCGCCTCTTTTCCGAGTGCTTCCTCAATCGACCTCGCTGTTTCTCTGGCTCTTCCCAGACAGGATACATAAATGTCCTGTACGTTCCAGTTTTTTGCACGTTCCGCAAGAAATTTTACTTCTCTTTTTCCCTTTTCCGTAAGAGAATCCGTTGTATAATCCGGGTCCCCATGTCTGACAAATAATATTCTCATCTATAAGCTTAAGTCCTTTCCTTTATTAAATCTATTAAATACCAGTAAGGATACAACTGTCAAATCTGATGTTGCTCTGGTGATAGGCCGACTAAATTACTTCGTGAATAATTAATCAACAAGGTCATTCTGGAATCTGGAAAGATGCTCGTACGGGAGAATTAGTCTTCCCCGGTATAGACCGCAACCATCGTTAATCAGTGAATTATTCACTGCTGAAAACATATTTACATCCAATTTTGATAATTCAAGCTGCTGCAGCATAATTCCTCTTTCATAAGCATCATCAAAATAAATATTTTCTCCTTTCGGAATGGCATCTCGTTTCACTCGTTCACTTTCCTGTCGTTTTTCATAACCCAAATGATTGGCAGGACCAATTTCAGCAAAATCGTCCATTTCTTTTGTACGAAGCTGTACTTCCACATAACAGCGTGCAATGTTATCATAAAATGTAATGTGCAGTGAACGGTAGCCGCTGGGCTCGGGATTTACAACATAATCTCTATAGTAAGGGCTTACACTCTCTCTTAGCAAAAGTGATTTTTTCTGGCCCTTAAAAGAAGCTGTTTCTGCGGTAAATCCGCGTTCTTCCATGAAACCAAGCAGCTGATTGGCAACCTCATATAAATATTTATTTTCTTCATCCGCACAAATTTCACCTTCCTTCAGATGACATTTGGGAAGAGAAGTGACGATTCTGTATGCAATCAGGTCCCGAAAACAGTTTAAATAGTCTTTTAGTTCAGGAAGAGAGGGGTAATTGCCGTGTTTTATATAATACTCGTAAATATATTCCACAATATATCCGTTAAATTTTGCTTCCGCGCGGATCAAAGATTTAATTCGGCCCTTAAAAGTAAATGCAAGGAAAGGATATTCATTTGCCATATGTTTATAGAATTCCCGAATCCGCTGCGACTGCGAAGTGAGAAATTCATTGTGCTGTAAAAGTTCCGAAATTTGAAGCAGAAAATTACAGTGCACAAGATCAATCTGATTATGGGTCTCTTTCGACGACTGTTTCAAGTCCTCCGCATATCTCTGTAATATCTTAAGAACGGTATCGCCTGCGTATAAATAGTCATTTAATTTTTTCACAAATGTACCTTCCTTTCCTAAGTGATTAACTGTTAGAGTTCTGGAATCTTCATTATTCGGAAACATGATCTCTATCTCATATTAAAACAATGTTTTTTTATTAGCAAGAATTGAATTTAAGCCACTTCTTTTTTGATTTCCTTCACAAAGCTCAGATAAGTGAACATAAAATACAAAGAATATATCATTCCAAACCCGATAAGGGCGCCGATCATATAATGAAGCATCATTGATTTATTTACATAAGAATTAAAAATATGCCCGATGGAATGGAACAGCGATATGGAAATGGGGATCGAAAAGAGCAGCGGTATCGCAAAATAGAGTAACATCTGCTTTAAAATGATACCATCAATACGATAGGCGGACATCCCCAACTGAGACAGCCTCTTATAATGACAGCGATGCCCGGACAGATCTGCAAGCTGTTGAATTGCCATGATTGCAGACATCACGCAGGCAAAAATTAATCCGATATAAAACATGGTAAACGATACGATAAGGACAGCCGTCACGTTATCTGCTTTTAGTCCCCCTTTTACACTCAATCTTTCATGAATATTTTCTCCCGCTGCTACTTCCATCAGCTTTTCGACATTACTTCTGGTAGCTTCTGTCGTTTCTTTTACTGTTGATATTGCCATGACAGTATGGTTTACCTCCAGCTCTAACGCTGTTTCATCCGGGATAACAATAACAAAATAAACCCCATTCATTCCTTCAAGGCCAAAGCCTTCGGTATAGATTGCATGTAATTGATAGGTCCTGCCGTTTATGATCATATCCGTATTATCCTGCTGTGATACCTCATTTTTAACATATCCCACACAATGCAGCAGATACCCTTCCCCGCCTTCAACCGGCTCTTCATATCCCAGCATTTTTCGAAGCTTTGCATAATCACTGTACCTCATATAGGTGCCCCAGTCTGATTCTGTTATTTCTCTCCGGAAAAAGCCGTCGATAGCAGCTGCGCCTGCATCGTATATATGATATTGATATGTTTCCCTTATCCCCTCCCGGCCTTTCAGGTAATCCTCTATTTTATGAAAATCTTCTGCCTCGTTAACACTGGTACACATGACATCAAAAGGTGCTCTCGATACAAAAAGTTCATCCAGAAATCCCTTCATCAGCATCCCTGTTTGAACTGCAAGAAAAGTCAAGGTTATCAGCACCGCAAGATTACCCAGCGTAACTCTCATTGTATTCATTTTTGCTGCCAGAGCTCTGAATATAATTATGCGGTTTCCTTTGTACTTACGGTTTCCGCGGAGAAAGAGACGTACCATCGCCGGTGATATGCTGATATAGCATCCGTAGATACAGACAATGACGCTTACGATACTGATTAACAGATTTGAAAAAGTAGTCAATTCCGGTTTCACAGCCGTTACAGTATGCATAAAAATCAATCCAAAAATTCCGATAAAGAAAAATACAGCAAAACAGATTATATTTCCGCTGCTTTTTTTAGATACTTCCTGTAATTCACTTTTTTTATCGGAACACATCAGATCATAAATACTCATTTTTCTCAGCTTACGGCTATTGGAAAGCAGCGACAACAGCATCATACCGGCTGCATAAGCTGCGGTAAGTCCCAAGGCTTTCAGTGAAAAGCTGAAAACCGGTCGATATTCTGCCTCAAACACTTTCATGATGAGAATCGATAAAACCTGAAAAAGCAGGGTTCCAAATAAAATGCCCATTACCAACGAAGCCAGACACAGCAAAAGATTTTCAACAAAAAACATGGAGTAAATTGATCTGCTTTTCATTCCAAGAAGCAGATAGACGCTGAATTCTTTTCCCCGCTGTTTCAGCATATACCGAATGATATAGTTGATCAGCCATCCTATAACCAAAACTATTATAACCGCTATCAGCTTATTTACTTCCCGAAAATCTTCCATTGACGCGCTGAGTTTCATAAGATCCGGGGAATAGCAGATTAAATTGAAAGCATATACCAGAGTAAAGGAGATTGTTAAGGTCAGAATATAGATGCTGTAGTCCCTAAGAGACCGCTTCATGTTTCGGATGGACAATTCAGCCAACATCTTTCACATCACCTCCCAGCACCGTAACTACATCCAGAATCTCTCCAAAGAATTCTCTTCGGCTCTTTTCTCCTCTCAAAAGCTCATCGAACAGCTTACCGTCACGAAGAAATAAAATCCGGCTGCAATAACTGGCAGAGAAAATATCGTGGGTAACCATGATTATCGTGGCATTTCTTTCTTTATTCATTTTTGAAAGAGTGTCTAACAGAATCTGCGATGATTTTGAGTCCAGTGCTCCGGTCGGTTCATCTGCAAGTATCAGTCGGGGGCTGCATATCAGAGCTCTTGCGCAGGCACAGCGCTGTCTTTCCCCACCGGAAACCTGATACGGAAATTTATCAAGCAAATGACGGATTTCCAGAGCTGCAGCCACAGCTTCCACATTTGAAGAAATTTGATTGCTTTTCATATTGCCAATGATTGGTGCAAGTGCAATGTTTTCCCCTATCGTCAGGGTATCCAGCAGATTGTAATCCTTGTCACTTCCTGTAAAGCCCCGTTCAAAAATGCGCGGCAAATCAGCCTTCGATATTCCGATTCCATTGTCTTCAACCATTAATATGATATTGCGGACTGTCTTTTCTGCCGTAAATTTTAATATCGGATTATAAGTGTTATGATATTTAACGGCATTCGAGATAAGCTGACCGAGTATAAAGGTTACCCATTTTTCATCAGAACAGACACACATATCAGGAACAAAATCTTCTCAGTTCATCCTTGGTAACTGTCCTTCCCTTATTTATAAACAGGTGATATAAAATACGATATTCATTTTTTGATAATTCCATCGTATGATTCTTTGTCCTTAAATTCATGGCCACTACATCCAGATATACATCCCCTGCATGCCAACCATGTGCTTTTTCATAACGTTCAAGGATTCTCCGGATACGCGCAAGAAGAACGGGCAAATAATAGGGTTTACGTATAAAATCGTCTCCTCCCAGCAAGAGGCCTTTCAGTTCATCCTCCTCCATCAAATTAATGTCAAGGAGTATCACATCCGGATTACTGCTTCTGATAGCCTCGTCTATTTGAGTAACTACGGACGGAGTAATCGTCTCAAAGCCATTTTGTTGTAAGAATACGGACAATTCCCTGCGGACACTGTCATTATCTTCAATAATCATTACTTTGTACATAGGGCTCCTTGCGGTACTTTTCCCGTTACCAACTTTCAGTTGTTGAATACCTGCCGGTATTTAAGTGGTAATATGAGATGCATTACAAAACGGTTTTCTGACGGATTTCCCACACCGGCAAAGTGCCATCCGATTTCTTAACTCATAGAGCGTACCATCCGAAGATTCCAGAGGAATCCTTCCTTTTGCATATAGGGGATCATAACCATGATTGGAAAAATCGTTTAAAAGCTCAATTGACGGTTCAAAGTCAGGTTCTATTTCATTTCCTGTCTGATCCAGTACTACAAGCCTTCCTGCAGGACATTCAGCAGCACCTTTAATCGCCTCTTCTTTTAAGTGGGGATCGTCGGACTTGTCTATCAAATTCCACACGTTCCCCTCTTCCCTATGACAAAAGCGTGCAAAGGATATTCCTGACCTGCTTGATATTCGTAGTGATTGCCTACAGGAATAATTATCTTCTCAACAAGCGGTATGCACCCTGTAACAGCATATGGTCCACCCCTGATAATTTTTATCTTGCCATTTTTGCCCTTTAACAAGATAAGATAAACCTTCTTTAGTTCAGCGATTTTAATTCCTCTGGTGTTACGATATCAACATAAGCAGTTCTAAGCTCTTCTTCTGCCGAACAATTTCGCATATAATACCAGTCTGTAGTCTTCTTTATAATCTCCTCATCGCTTCCCTCTGCCTTATCAGGGTAGACTGCCAGCAGCCCATTTATCTTTTTATTTCTTATCCCAAGTTTTTCAGCATTTTCAAATTATATTTCATCCTTTCTGCGGATACCCTATGCATTATCGTATCCTTTTTTATATTATAACAGCTTTTTCTTTCATTTCATACCTATTGAATAATTAAATCATCTGCCTTGATTGCCGTTGTTGTTATTGCAATAGCGCCGTTTGAAAGACTGCTGTCTTTTTCGCGTTTAAGACTACTGTCCAGTGGAATCGATATTGCCGACAGGTTGCTTCCGTTATCAATTTCCCCAAGACAGTATACCGGCGGCCCTCTTGTGATACCAACCTTTCCCGCGTCGGCCCGAACTTTTGAATTGGCCTGAATTAATTCCGCCTTTCCGCCTATATAAAGATGCGTATATATGGAGTTTTTCACTATTAATGAGCTGGCTGAAAAGTTCAATTACAACAAGGACTACATGTCCAGAATGTTTAAGAAGCATTTAGGAGTCAGTCAAAAAAATATATCAATGGTATGAAAATACCTAAAGCAAAGGAATATCTCTGCCAATTCGATCTCGGCATCAAGGAGATAGCCTATAAATTAGGCTTTGGCAATTCTAGTTTTTAAATAGCCAATATAGGGAAATAGTTGAGGAAGGCTCTGCACAGCCAACGTTAAAACAGGTAAGAGGTATCTCTTGCTAACACCTTGCATCTTTATCATAATCAAAAGCTGTAGCATACAGGTCCGTGATATTTTGATAAAATATACGCTCGGAAGGGCGAATTTCACGGATATTCTGCAACTGACGTTCAAAATATTCATCCGTAAACATATGACCTTTTTTCAGCCGTTCCTTGTCCATTGACCAGCCTTGGATGGTGTAATCCTTGACGATTTGTCCTGATCACTTGCGAAAACGAACAGCACGGTCATTATTGACTTTAAAGCCAACGGCAATAATCATCTGATAATCTGTAATTTCAGCTACACAGCATATATAATTATTTCTCCGAGTCACAATAAATAATGTGCCCTACATTTTACTTCACCACATACCTCGTCAGCTTACCACTACCAACCTTTTTAATGTATTGATTCAAGATTTGTAATTACCTCTTAATGTATAGATGTTAATTCCTGATTCATTCGAATGGTTCTATTTTTGCTTGTCTTAGGACAACAATCGTTTTTAAATTGGCAGCCTTTACAAGATTTGCATTCATAGATTTCTTCTGTTCTGCCATATTTGTTTTTATAGACATGTTGTTTGCTTTTAAAGTGAAAAGGCTATCCATTTGGGCATATTAAATTTCCGTTCTCGTCTCTTTTAAAGTTGACTGCACGATATATATTTTCACGATACTTCTTATCGGATGTTTCTTTTTTAAACATGGTAAATTTTATATATTATTGATATTATTCGGGTGTCCGTATATAATATATAGTGTTATTGTTTGCAAAAGAAAGGACATTCAAGTTATGGAATATATTTCAGCTCCTGAAGCAGCGAAAAAATGGGGCATTTCAGAACGGCGCGTACAAAAACTTTGCGAAGAAAACCGCATACCGGGCGTTTCAAAACTTGGCTATATGTGGCTGATACCAAAGAAAGCGGAAAAACCGATTGACGGGAGAAAAAAGGAGAACAAAAATAACTTGCGGTGAGATTCCTGCAACATTCTTGTGATACCTTAAGAAAAAGGAAGTGATTTTATGCGGATATTAGTAGTTGAGGACGACCGCCTTTTGAATAATACGCTCTGCTATAATCTTATGGCAGCCGGATACTCTGTTGACGCTGCCACGACAAAAAGCGCAGCGAAACAGTTTAGTATAAAAAAGGACTATGACCTTATCGTTCTTGATATCAACTTACCAGATGGCAATGGCTTTGATTTTTGTAATGATATTAAGGAGAGCCGTCCTGATACTGCTGTGATTTTTTTGACGGCTCGTGATATGGAAAGTGACCAACTACGTGGTTTTGAGTTGGGCGCAGACGATTATGTGGTAAAGCCTTTTCCTATAAGTGTCTTTCAAAGAAAAGTCTCCGCACTGCTTGCCCGTATTTCAAAGCAATACGGCGGTGATTTCTACGACGACGGGAATTTATTTATCAATTTTTCTGAAATGACATCTACTCTCGCAGGGGAAGCAATTTCGTTTACGCCCATGGAATATCGTTTATTGAAAGTGCTTATAAAAAATACCCAAATTGTTTTGACCCGACGGGTGCTTCTTGAAAAGCTATGGGATATAGACGGTAATTTTGTTGACGAACACGCTTTGACTTCTGCAATCAGTCGGGTACGGAATAAAATCGAAATTGGCAATTTTCAATATATCAAGACTGTTTACGGCATGGGCTATATGTGGATTGGAGGGATAAAGAAATGACTACCGCAAAACTCTCTATCAACAAAGCCTGTATGATAGTTTGTACTTTACTTGTACTGCTCTCCCTGTTAATGATTACTATACTCTATCTGCTGACTGACAATGTAAATGTGATATGGAGCGGACTGCTGTTTTCTGTTCTTGTATTTTGTTGTTTGGGGCTGTTCATCATACTTATACGTCGGAAACTGACGGCCTTTTCGGACAGCTTATGCCGACAATTGGACAACATGATGACCGGGGAGATTGAACCACCGCAGATTGCGGAAGAAGAAAGCCTATTTTATAAAATCAATCATCGGTTGGCGCGCCTTTATGAGGTGATGCGGGAAAACCGACGCAGCATTGCTAAAGAAAGAGCGGATTTACAGGAACTGATTTCAGATATTTCTCATCAGGTGAAAACGCCGATTGCTAATCTGAAAATAGTAAATGCTACTCTGTTGGAACAGTCTATGACGAAGGAAAAACAAAAGGAATTTTTAGCGGCTTGCGGAGGGCAGCTTGATAAGCTCGATTTTCTCATGCAAGCTATGATTAAAACTTCTCGTCTGGAAGCAGGCGTTATTTCATTAGAAAAGAAAAAGCAGTCAATTTATGATACCCTTGCAGCCGCATTAGGCGGCATTTTATTAAATGCCAAAAAAAAATATATTGATGTTAACGTTGATTGTAAAGAAAACTTAGAAGTATTTCACGACCGCAAGTGGACAAGCGAAGCATTCTTCAATATTCTTGATAATGCTGTAAAATACACTCCGAATGGCGGTTGCATTTGCGTTGTCGTGGAAAACCTGGAAATGTATTTGAAAATTGATATAACCGATACAGGCAAAGGTATTGCTGAAAATCATCAAGCAGAAATTTTTAAACGGTTTTACAGGGAAAAGGAAATACACGATACCCCGGGTATCGGGATTGGCTTATACCTTGCGCGTGAGATTATTACCATGCAAGGCGGTTATATCAGAGTAGCGTCGGAAACCGGGAAAGGGTCTACCTTTTGTGTATTTTTGCCACGTGATTAGGTTGATTCCAAATATTATAACTTTGCAAGAATTCTGTAATGAAAAAAATCTTCCTCGTGACATTTCTGCGAGATTTGTCATTTACAATAACGCTATTAGGAAGAAAGGATGGTGTTTGCCATGGGTATATTACAAACAATTGAACTTAAAAAACATTACGGCACAGAGCCGAATATTACAAAGGCCTTGAATGGTGTTACTCTTTCCATTGAACAAGGGGATTTTGTAGCTGTTGTCGGAACTTCCGGAAGCGGAAAATCGACCCTGTTAAATATGATTGGAGGATTGGATATTCCCACTTCCGGAAGTGTCACAGTAAAAGGGAAAGAATTATCTAAACTAAACGATGAGCAGCTTACTATTTTTCGCCGCCGCAACATTGGATTTGTCTTTCAGAATTATAATCTTGTTCCTATTTTGAATACTTATGAAAACATCGTGCTTCCCATAGAGTTAGATGGTGACGCCTTAGACAAAATATTTGTTAATGAGGTTATTGGCGTGTTAGGCTTGACGGGCAAGCTGTGTAGTATGCCTAATAGCCTTTCAGGGGGGCAGCAGCAACGTGTGGCAATCGCCCGTGCGTTAGTATCAAAGCCTGCGATTATCCTTGCCGACGAGCCGACGGGGAATCTGGACAGCAAAACAAGCGCAGACGTGCTTGGTCTATTAAAACAGACAAGCAATCAGTTCCATCAAACGATTGTGATGATCACTCACAACAGTGAAATTGCCCAGCTTGCCGACCGTATTATTCGTATTGAGGACGGTAGAATTTTCGAGGGAGTGAGGTAATATCCATGAAAGACATTCTCTTTGGGAATAATAATCGAGTTATTATCAAAAAGCTTTCTAAGCGTAGTATGGCTGCGGATAAACGCCGTAATATATTTATTATAATAACAATTGCATTTGCGGTTTGCCTAATAAGTACAGTCGCCTTTCTCTATACAGCAAACAATTCGCAGGCAATAGAACGAATTCGCGGCCAATATCAAGCCGGGTGTACCCAGATGAATCCATCGGAAATTACCCGTCTCGCAAACAACGGGAAATTTGAACAATACGGTTATGAAAGCAGCACTGTTTTAGTAAAGTATCGAGATTCTAATTTGGCAGTTTCTTATCAAAGCTCGGGCATGCTGAAATTGGGGCAATGGGAATCAATCAGCGGGAAATATCCGCAGGATGCTACAGAAATTATTGTTGAGCGTGCCTTTCTGGATTATTACAATATGCCTCAAGAATCCGGTCAGGTTATTTGTTTGAATATTGGTGAGGGGGAACAAGACTATGTTGTTAGCGGCATTTTGGAAAAAGAAAATACAAGCCAAACATTTCATGTTCTGATTTCAGAAATGGCGGTGGAATTTTCTGGTAACGCATCACCATATACGTTAAAATTCCGTATGACAGGCAATCAAACACCCGAACAGCTAAAAGAAGAAATTGCTTCGTTTTTTGATGTTATGAATATTCCGATAGAACAAACTTTCTACAGTTCCACCTACTTTGAAATGACCGATTTGTATCTTGGATCTGACATGCCCGTTTACATTGTCGCCCTGTTTGTGGTGGTAGCCTGTGCGATTGTTATCTACAACATTTTTTACATTTCTGTTTCGGGGAAGCTTAAAGAATACGGGCGTCTTAAAGTGATTGGCACTACCGCAAAGCAATTACGGGCACTCGTGCGTGTTGAGCGTAATAAGCTTTCATATATTGCTATCCCGATAGGACTTATGGCGGGAGCAGTTATCTCTTGTCTGTTAGCTCCAGGCTATTGGATATGGCAGAAAAATTTGAAATACGCCGCCATCATTTCAGTGCTGACTTTTTTAATGGTCATTATATCAACAAGTAAACCTTTAAAAATGGCGGGTAAGGTTTCGGCAATTGAAGCTGTCCGTACAAGCGCTTATTCCAGTACAAGCGGAAAATCCGAATCCAAAAAACTCCACAGACGGTTAACCCCGCTTCGTCTTGCGATTATGAACTTTGCCAGGGGCAAGAAAAAGGCGTTTGTTACATTATTGTCTTTGGGGCTGACAGGAATATTAGTCATGTGCATTGCAGCCTATGGAAATTCCATCAGCATTGAAGAAATAGCCCGGACACAATTGGGAGACGGCGGCGACTATCTATTGGAAGCTGTCCATTACGGAGAAGAGCTTTTGTCACTTCAAAGGAACAATCCCTTAGACAGCAGCTTGAAAGACAAGATTGAACAGCTTACAGATGTTACGCATGTCACAACATTCAGCGCCGCTACAGTTTTATTGCCACAAGTAAAAGAAAATGAAAATTTCTTGATTTCAGGACTTACAAAAGAGCAAATGGGCGACTTACTGCCGTCCGATTCTATTAATGAAGGTGTAGTTAATTATGAAACCCTATGTTCAACAAACGGCATACTGCTCATTCGTGATACAGAAAATCTGATGAAACGATTATTCGGCATAGAGTTTGTTTTGGGAGATAAAGTTGAGCTAAAAACATTGGATGAGCAAAGCCACACTTTTACCGTACAAGGCATTGTTGATGAAATAAAAACTGGAAACGGAGCAAATTTCTTTATATTACCGGAGCAGACACTACATACGCTCTACCCCAATATTGATAATTTCACAACCTGTTTTAATATTCACTGTATGCGCGATTCGCAGCAACTTCGAGAGGGTATTTTTTACGAGGTGACTGACGAGGGGATTAAAATTGTTTCCCTTCAGGATTTGTCCGATTCAATTGCTCCGAGCCTAGAACATTACATGAGGGCGGCCTATGGGTTGCTGATATTTATTTTTCTATTTGCTTTGATGAACTTGATAAATACATTGATAACCAATCTGCTTTCGCGGCAGAAAGAATTTGGTATATTTCAATCTGTTGGGATGTCCGACAGGCAGCTTTCTGGAATGCTCTCATGGGAATGCCTGATTTATATCATCGGAACGCTCCTTATTATGTTGATTCCCGGTACGATATGTAGCATTGGCGTATGCGAAGTGTTTAGCCGATTAGGAACTTTCGGTAAACTGAGTTACAACTTTCCTATTATGGCAGTATTGGTTTTTACAGTAGCTTTATTGGTGGTCCAAGCGGTATTTTCTATTGCTACGGTGCATTATTTAAAAAAGCATTCTTTCGCAGAGCGCATAAAAGTTATCGAATAGTTTCAGTAGCTTGTTTATTTGCCGAAAACCTATTGTGCGGGAACAATTCTGCGATGATTCATTTTTACAATATTGATATAAGAAATAATAGTCAAACAAAAAACAAAAACCGTTGTCTCGGTTTCAGAGTAACTATATACCGAAAATATTATAGGTACGAAGCTGCGGTTTTGAAATAACAATCAAAGCCGCCGTGTTACTTTTAGAAAAATGGAATCACAGGGGGCGTATTAAAGTTGCTCATTTTGAGGGCATGGCGGTACCTAGGAGGTACTTGTGTGACAGATTACAAAAAACTCTACTATAAAATGTTTAACGCAGCAACCGATGCCGAGAAGCTCATTTCTCAGGCAGCTGGTTTAATGCGTACTGCCCAGCAGGAGTGCGAGGAAACATATCTGGATGCAGATGAGACTCCGCTGCACCTGACAGACAAGCCGGAGGTGTAAGGCTCTGCTAATCCTGTGCTACATCTTCAGCACCTGCAATAGATTGCAAGAACTCATGACTTAAAGATGTCTTCTCAGATTTTTCATCGAAAATAATACTGCTTGCCACTTTTGTTCGCAGACAATATAAAAAGAAAAAATAACTACTAATTGTCCGTTCTTTCCTCTGATTTGGATTGCTATGTTTTCTTGATAGCGATAGTGAACATGGTTAAATTCATTTTCTCCATAGCATGAGTGGTTATAGAACAAATATGAAAATTTAATTGTAAATTTTCTTTAAATGCCATTGACAAAAGCAAGTCTAAAAGCTAATATAGAAAAAACATACATGCGTATGTATTGGAGGTGAATGTATGCCACGACACGACCCCGACCAAAAAACCAAGCAGGACATATTAGAAACTGCTATGCGTCTTTTTGCTGAAAAGGGAATGGAAAATGTGAAAGTTGAAGATGTTGTAAAGGAGGTTGGTGTAACACGGGGAGCATTTTACCACTACTTTAAATCCCGAGAAGAATTAATTGCAGGCGTTATGTATAAAGCCTTTGAAGATAATGATGATAACCCATATCTACTGGCTTATAAACAAAAAGGATTGAATGCCCTTGAAAAACTTCGCTTTGCAGCCAAACTAAGTTTGCGTTCCCATTTGAATGTCAGCGAAAGCACGAAAGTGCAGATGAAGAAATTAGCAAATGACCCTATCGTTTTTAAGAACGAGATTATTTTTCAAGTAACCGTAATGGCTACCTACATTGAAAAGCTATTGATTGAGGGAAATAAAGACGGCTCTATGAATGTTGTCTTTCCGAAACAGGCATCGCAAACGATTGCTTTGCTTGTTGCCTCATGGCTCAGTCCCTACTTATTAAAAGTGTCTTATGAGGAATATTTGAATAAAGTTTTGTTCTTTGAACAACTTTCAACATCGCTTGGTGTTCCTGTCATGGATGAAGAAATGAAAGAGATTTATTTTACCCTTGGTAAGAATGAATTTAAAAGAGAATAGATTTATATTTTACTGTCTTTCTATAGGCAGTAAAATTTACACCATTAGCATACATACGCATGTATATAAAACGGAGGACAATTATGTCAGAAAAAATAATTGAAGTATCGGGACTGCAAAAAGCTTATAAGAAAAACCCTGTTCTAAAAGATGTCAGTTTCACGATTGACAAAGGGAGTATATTTGCTCTGCTCGGCTCGAATGGTGCAGGAAAAACAACGGTTATCAAAATCCTTTCCACACTACTGAAATCAGACGGTGGCAGTGCTGTTATTAACGGATTTGATGTAACAGCAAATGGTGACAATGTGCGTGAGTGTATCAGCCTGACAGGACAATTTGTGGCGGTAGATGATGTATTGACAGGCAGAGAAAATCTAACTCTTATTGGACAACTCAAACGTTTGCCAAACCTCAAAAACACTGTAAATGAGTGGTTGTCTTTTTCGAGATTAGAGGATGCTGCTAACAAAAAAGTGTCCACCTATTCGGGAGGTATGCGACGCAGGCTTGATATCGCAATGAGCCTTATGGGAAGTCCCGATGTGCTTTTTCTTGACGAGCCTACAACAGGGCTTGACCCACAAAACCGCATTGCCATGTGGGACTTGGTAAAGGATTTAGTAAAGACAGGAACAACCGTGTTTCTCACAACACAATATTTAGAAGAAGCGGAATATCTCGCTGACCATATTGCGATTCTACATGACGGTAAAATCATCGCAGAGGGTACACCCAGGTACCTGAAAGAAATAATGCCCAAAAGAGGGATGAGACTTTATTTTGATAGTGAGATAAAAGCAAATTCAGCAATAAAGCTCTTAATCGAACATGGAATTTCTGCCGACAGCATAGAGCCAAACTTACCATCTTTAGAAGATGTATTTTTAACGCTGATTGATGAGAAAAAGGAGGGCAATCAGCATGAAAAAAACTAACAGAAATGTGATTTTTGATGCATGGGTCATGTTTAAACGCTGTTTCATTATATCTTTGCGAAATCCCGAGACACTTCTAACTGCAACGCTAATACCATTTTGCTTAATTCTTTTATTTGGAACGGTATTTGGCAGCATATCCAATGTAGGTGAATATCATTACATTGATTTTATTGTACCGGGGATTATCTTGCAAAGTATTGCTCAAGCATCTCAATACTCTGCAATGAATGTTGCGTCTGACATGACAAGGGGTATGATAGACCGCTTTCGCTGTATGTCTATTTCAAAGTCTGCCGGAGTGATTGGTCATACAGGTGCCGGAGTGATACGAGGTATCATTTCAAATGCTGTCATTGTCATAACGGCTCCCATTCTTGGCTTTAGACCGCAAGCAGGATTTGTAGATTGGCTTTTGATTATATCTCTTCTTGTGCTAATAAATATCACATTTACTCTGATCGCTGTATTATGTGGAACGATTTCAAAGTCAGCAGAAGGAGCAAGCGGACTACTGTTTCCCCTTTTTATTCTACCTTTTATAAGTTCGGGATTTGCTCCTGTGGACACTATGCCAAGTGGTATTGGTTGGTTTGCGGCAATACAGCCTATGACGCCAATGATTGACAGTTTAAGAGCCTTAACACTTGACTTACCTTTAGGTAATAGTTTATGGTTGGCACTCTCTTGGTGCGTGGGATTAAGTGTTGTGAGTTTTGCTGTTTCAATTCGGACAAAGGCTTCCTTAATCTGCCTGCTGAATACTTCATACTCAAGCTGCCGTTTTGATGGTTCACGAAAGGAGACTTCGTAATATATGCTTCTTGGAAATTTCAAAGCACTGCAAAGCTGGGATATCGTATAGTCTTTCAGGTTGTCATGAATAAACGCTACGAGTTCATCTATTGTTCTTTTGCGAATATGGCGGTCGCTTTTTTTAAGAATGCCAAACCTCGATCAGGCCATTGGTTGAGGAGTACTTTGCGTGGGTTAAGAAAATCCTGGCTGATCAAACAGCACTTCCAAAAGGATTAGCAGCAAAAGGCTTGAATTATAGCATAAATCAGGAAGAATACCTGAAAGTTTTCCTTACGGATGGAGAAGTTCCGATCGATAATTCGGCATCGGAACGAGCACTGAGAAATTTCACAATCGGACGCAAAAATTGGATGACAATAAATACAGTTCGTGGAGCTCAGGCGAGTGCTGTTATTTACAGCATTACTGAAACTGCTCGTGCGAATGACCTAAGTGTGTATTCCTATATCAAATACTTATTAACAGAGATCCCTCCACTTATTGGAGAAAATAGAAATATAGAACAATCAATGCTGGAACCACTCATGCCGTGATCAAAAACCCTCCCGGCTGATTGCTACAGCAAGCGGCGCAAATAAGCGGCGCTTAAAATTTACAGGTAGCGTAGATTTTGACGCTTACGTTCAGAGGCTAACTTGAACTAAATAAACCGATGGTATAGACTAATCTCAGTCAGAACCATCTGTTTTCTTTATCCCAATATCTGTGATACTTTAGGTCTATACCAGTGACGTTCGTATCCTAATCCTGGTTTAAACGGCTGCATATTCGCAAGATTTTTTAAAGCAAGAAGCTGGTGCTCCTGTGATAATCCTTCCTTTATTGAGGCAGAACCATCTTCATTAAATACATATAATATCGGTGCTGCTTTGTTTTTAAAATACTCATTAACCGTTTCTCCCACCATGCCGATACCGTCTGGCAGTACCTTGGCTTTGGTACGTAAAAACTCTTGAACTTCTTCATAATCAATCATTGTAATACGGTCGTTTACAGGTAACTCAGAATCAGTAGCAGATATGTTCTGCTGGTTTGGAAGAGCAAAAACATCAGCTGATTTTCCACTTCTAACTGCTGTTGTGTAGTTTGGGCTGTAAGGATTGTTGTTGATACTATTAATCATTGATAAGCTCCTTTCTGATTATATTTATGCTGTACGATTTAGATAAAGAGTCTACTTAAACTACTAAGAACTTGATTTCTATTTCACCAATGGACATATACTGTCTTGAGAAATATACTCTATATTTACTATCGACATAAATTAAAAAAATATTAGGTAAAGCATATTTAATGATGATTTTATAGAATAAAATGAATGTAGACACAGTTGCCTTGATCACCCGTATAAGTGCAATGTAATACTTCTGCAATAATAATTCTGGCCTCTGAAGACAGCAGATATTTGACAGATTCATAATTAGGATATCGGTTAGTAAACATACTCTTTTTTTGCACATTGGAAGAAAAATATTCATCAAACTTTTGCGAATCCAAAGAGATTGTAATGCTTTGATAATGGCGGTTCATTTCATAGACACCAGTTTCTTGTATATCATTGGAATGGTACAGTATTCCGCAATTTTTTTCCAGCTGAAGTGCTTGCCCACTGTTGGTCTCTTGCCATATTACGTTATCGCCTAAGCAGAACATTAAAATATAAGAATCCCCTTGTGTTGCTATCATTCGTCAATCCGTATATAATTACTATATCTTATTTTGACGAAAGGAAGTTGAATACATGGATTACATTTCTGTAAAAACTGCTTCTGAAAAATGGGGCATTTCAGAAAGACGGATACAAAAATTATGTGAAGAAAATCGCATTGAAGGTACTTTGAAATTTGGGCGGGCATGGATGATACCTAATTACGACAGCAATATGTCACATGACAAAGTATAAACACGCTACATTGCAGCTGACCAAAGGAGGGGGCAATTTGATTTTACAATATGACAAGCAGTTTAATATGTTCCCCTCACATATTGAATTGAGAAAATACATCCAATATTACAACATCGTATTTCCATCTAAGGATATGTTTACAGAGCATTATATGCTTATGCCTAACGCTTGCGGAACATTGTCGCTTGCTTTCGATGGAAATACAGTCATTGCTGAACTATGGGGAGCGTCCCTCACCCCTATATTGTTAGGCACGGAGCCAAATAATTATAATGTTTTAATGCTTATCCAGCTTTCACCCTATGGATTGTATCAAATCACACGCCAAAACCAAGCGGAATTTGCAGACAAACGCCTTTCGCTTGTAGACATCGACAACGAGTTGTTCCGTTTATTGCATCATGCTTTTGCAGTATCAAAAACTATAACCGACTTAGCAACCGCTTGCGAGGAAATTTTATACCATCGTATGGAAAAGCATGTTGTTTCAGATGCTTTGCTATTGGCAACCAAAGCGATTTCTGATAATCATGGACAGCTACAAGTGAAAGAGATTGCCAGACTATCTTGTTATAGTGAGCGGCAGCTAAACCGCTTGTTCCGCACACAAATTGGAATGAATGTTAAGGACTTTGCACGTTTAACCCGCTTTAATTATGTATTAAAGCACATTCAAAAATCGCCCTGTTTTTTTGCGGCATTGTCACAACAAGCCGGCTATTTCGACCAAGCCCATTTTGATAAAGATTTCAAGGCTATCAGTGGTGTGTCACCCCAAAATTACTTGAAAACAATGTCGGATTTTTACTATGACGGCACAGAGATATACGATACACTATCCTCAAAGGAGGATTGAAGATTGAAAATGAGAAGTAGAGGGTATCCATTACCTTAAGCACACGGCAAATA
>JASGGU010000034.1:0-37292 GCA_047602645.1 Lachnospiraceae bacterium
CTTTTTTTTCTTGAATTGTTCAGGGTTGGTTATACTGTTTAGTTTTCAAGGTGCTTTTGCTGCTATCATCATTTCGTCAGTGCGAGAGTACGGAGCCCGTGACAGACTCGTGTACCTGGTACGTATTACTACGGAGAAGGAGGGATTTGAACCCTCGCGCCGCTATTAACGACCTACTCCCTTTCCAGGGGAGCCCCTTCAGCCGCTTGGGTACTTCTCCAAACTGACTGAATATAATGATAACCGACGGAGAGGATGGGATTCGAACCCATGTGCCCGTAAAGGCAAACGGTTTTCAAGACCGCCTCGTTATGACCGCTTCGATACCTCTCCTTTTAAATCAAAAGAGTTTCGACGATTCTTAACAAAACTCATGCCACCTTCTTTTGTCGGCGCAAGTGTTATTGTAGCAAAAACAATATCGTGTGTCAATTGTTTTTTTATATTTTTTAATACCTTTTTTAATATACCGGAATGCTGCAAATTCTATTCGGGTTGAGAGCCGAAAAATCATGATGTTTTCGCCCTTGCCGCCCTGCGTCGTTGTTTTTTTATAAGCCCCAGTTTTTCATATTTCTGCCGCTTGCGAACAAAGGTTGAGGTTTCCATGCAAAGACTTTCCGCTGCGTCCCTGACATTCTGATGCTTCTTAAACGCCATTTCTATATAACTCGCTTCTAATTTCGAGACTTCCTCCCGCAAATCATATTTTTCCAGAACTCCCTCTTGTTCTTTGCTTACGAATTCAATATTATCCTCAATAAATAAATCCTGAAGACTTATCATTTCCTCGGAGCTGATAATGGCGGAGCGCTGAACAAGATTTCTTAGTTCCCTGACATTTCCCGGCCAATGATATTCCAGCAACATTTTATAACTGGATCGGTCAAATTTTTTATTTTCTCCCGTTTTTCGATTATATTGATTCAAATAAAAATTCAATAAAGGAATAATATCTTCTTTTCTCTCTCTCAACGGAGCGATTTCCAAGGGAAACAAAGAAAAAATATCGAGTATTTCCTTATTAATATAATTCAAATTCCTCAATTCTTCCAGAGAGTACCTGCTGCCCGCTATTACTCTGACGCTCAGTTTGTGAAGATTGTGATCTCCCATAACACAGACACCATCTCTCAGCAATTCCAAAATAGTTCCCTGAGACTCTTTTGCGATATCCATAATCTCCTCAATATAAACCGTACCCCGCTCGGCGCTTTCAAAAACCCCCATCTTATATTCTCCGGATTTTTCGTCCATGTAGCCCAGCAGATATTTTTGCAAATCACCCTGCGGAATAATAGAATAGTTAATATGAATAAAAGCACATTCTGAACGATCGGAATGTTTGTGAATAAAATTAGCCAGCTTTTCCTTTCCGACTCCGCTTTCTCCAGACAGCAGTACAGGGGTATCGACCGCCGCCACACGTTCAACAACTCGCATGAGACTGACTGACTTTTTATCGACCGCTACAATATCTATATTACCGTTCATTTCATTCTTGATACGCTCGACCTCTTGAAGATATTTACGGTTTTGCAGTTCCTTCCTCCGAAGTTCCTTACGAATAGAATAAATTTCTGTTATTTCCCTTACGATGGTGACGACCATAATAATATTCTTTTCATCCGTATCCTCCTCATAAATGGGAGTACTCGTAATAATAGCACGCTTCCCGGTTCGAAAGCTCTGTTCTGCGGTAAAGCTCTGCCCAGACTCCAATACCGCAAGTGTTCCGCTTCTCGAAATAACTCCGCGCTCTACCAAATCCTTCATATTCTTCCCAAGCATCTCAGATTTTAACAATCCGCTGATAAGCTCATAGCTGTGATTTAAATATACGGTATTAGCCTCACTGTCAGCAATATAAATTCCATCATGAAAGTTTTCCAAAATCGTTTCCAGATAATCCTGAACTAAAAGCGAGGATATTTTCTGTTCATTTTTACTCATAAAGTACCCCTCTGAAATTGCGAATATGCAACATTTTGTATTGAGTATACTTAAAAAAACGAGCAAAATCAACAATAATATTGAAAATATCAGTAAATATATTAACCGATATTCTTTAAAAAGATGTCAGTTACCATCTGTGCAAATTCACGTGGACGATCGGCCGGAAAATTGTGATAGCCCGGCGTCCTGAGCAATCTGCATTCCAAATACTCGGCCGCAAAAACCGCAGCTTGGGCAAATAATCCGTCACAATCACATTTTCCGGCCGCCATCACACACGGCACTTTTAATTTATCGATTTTCTCTTCGATCTGAAAATTCTGTTTATCATAATCCCCATACAAATAATAGGTCAAAAACTCTTCCATTTCCTTATATAAGAATATTTTGTAATTTTCCAGATCTTGAAGTCCGGTTTCAAGGCTCTTACTTTTTGCCTTCTCATCAATTCCGCCCATCGCACTTTTCAATAACAGCATTGCTTGATTCATGCTGTTTTTTTCGACCGCACTTCGCAGCTGCAGCAGCCAGCGGCTCATTTTCTCTTCGATTTCCACATTCGCTATGAAAGGGGGTTCCTGCAAAAACAATCCTCTGACCAACTCAGGATATGTTTTGGCAAGCTCGAAAGCAATGACCCCGCCGGCGCTGCACCCGACTACAAATGCCGCTCCCGCTTTTTGCTCCTTAATAAGCCTCGCTGCGTCCTCGGCCTGAATTCTTATTGAAAAATTCATCTCCTGCATTGATCTGAGGTCAGAAGGCCGGCTCCTGCTATATCCTCTCCTGTCATAAACAAGCACTGTAAAACGCTCAATCAGCAGTGGAACTGCTCTGTCAAAATAATTGCTGTCGCAAGCTACTCCATGGATCAATAATAGCAACGGCCCATTCCCTTCTATTTTGTAATACAGGCAGGTACCGTTTCCTACAATTGTATTTTCCATAATCATCTCCGCCTATCATGAAATTCAAAGCGCCATCGTGTCACATAAAGGAAATAATCCTGCTCATTGAAGCGATCAGATCAAAACCATCCCAAATCAAAGAGAAATCCAGCGCATGTCCGAATTCTACAATACGATCTGCTCCGCTCACCCGATTTTCCGCAAAAAATCCTCCGATTTCCAAGCAGGAGATTCCAAAGCAGGTAACGGTCTGGCACCTCTCAGTCAAAACCGGCAAAAGCCCCTGCAAACTTTCTCCTCCGGATTCTATAAAAAAGCCACCCGGAGACAAATAATCCCAATCTTCTTCAGACAGCATCGGAACATCCGCTCTGACAATCAGATTTTCATTATTAACAATTTGTGTATTGCAGACAGTCGCTCCGATACAAGCCGCCTGCTCCCACTTTTTAATCACCAGAACAGGTGTTACCTCATATCTTTTACTGCCGTATTCATAAACCGCATTCCAAAACGTTTTCTTTGCCGACTCAATCTCCCCTTTTGTGCCCAGCCAGTAAATAATCCCGGGAGAGGAACAGGCATTCTGATCATTTAAATAAGTATCATTATAGAATTTCCTTGACAGATCCGCCAAATCCAAATTCTTTATGATTTCCGATGCCTTTATGACCGCAGCGGAACTCCGATTGGCAAATGTCAGTTCAACGGCTCTTGGCGGCAATGCCGATTTCCTTATTTCCGTAACCGAGGCATCCCCTCCCCAAATCACCCGAATATCACACATCCCTGATAACATGTCCGTAATTGCCTTCTCATGCCCATATCTAAGAAAAACGATTCTTAAGGACCATTCGGGAAGTGCATGCAGCACATCCTCCAGGCAATGAAGAATGGCCTCCGCCTGTTTGCTCCGCCTTGAAGGAATTCTCATAATTACACAATTGCCCGCTAGTATAGAAGCAGCCATGCTGAAAGCGAACAGCACCGGCAGGTTGGAGGGAACAAAATGAAGTGTGATTCCCCTTCCCAACCTGTAATCAATGCGCCTTTCATAGCTCTCTTTTTTCTGTATCATCCCCGCCCTTCTGCACCAAAATCCAAAAGCGGCGACATCCGCCATTTCCTTTGCCCCGGGACAACTCCGAATCCTTGCGGATAAGCTGTCCAAGAGTAAAAGTGCTTCATCCGAAAATGGCTTCATCGGTTTCTGTTCGGTCATTTTGCGAAGTATTTCTTCGTTTCCAAAAACAAATTCAATTTTCTCCGGATTCTTCATAGGTATCACTGCACCCCCTGATTTCTGCATGCGGAGTTCTTCCAAGGACCTTGAAGCAGACTCCTTTTCTTCCGCATTTACAATCATCCTCTCCAAGCAAAACACCCTCGTCCTCTGTCAGAATGTTATGACCCGGATAGCTTAACGGTAACACCGAAAGGGTCTGTATTAAACCCGTTTCTCCTTTTTCGCATAAACTAAAATCTTTTGCCCTGCGCAGTAGAACTCCCGAATAATCTGAGCAGTGCATATGCCCATATTCACATTCCATGAAAATGCTTCCCGTCTGCTCCGCCATCCCATAATAATCATGCACACGCGTAATTTTACAGGTTTTGTATAGCTTCTCCCTAAATTGCTCTCTTGTAATGCTTTCTGCCTGCAATTTCTTCCAGCCTCCGCCATGAATCAGGATTGCATTGGACAGATCCATATGCAACCCTCTCGTTTCCAGTTCAAGGCAAATGCAGCTCCATATCAAATAGGTAACGCCGAAAATCAAAAATCTTTCTCTTCCATACAATTCTAAGAATCTTTCAATAGCGGGAATATCCAATTCCATTCGATCATTCAGGGCAAAGCTTCTGTTTTTCCCAAACAGAGAAAAGCCAAGCACGGCGGAGGTCCTTGCCGAAAAATAATCCTTCCCCTTTGCAGTTTTTTCACAGTCGATAACAAGCATAGGAATACGCTGTTTTCCTATAAAATCATTTCCTATCGAAACAAGCGCCCGCTGCTGCAGAGTTCTTGTTTCTCCGTCCAGAACAATTTTCGAAACCTGCTGCCCCGTCGTTCCGGATGACGTTACAGTCTTCAGCCCGCTTTCTTCTTCTGAAATACTGCTCAGAGAAAGTCGTTTAAAAAGACCGGATGGCAAAAAGGGCAGGTCACTGTAATGTGTTACTTCTTCATTATCGTATCCATAGGCCGACAGAATCCCATCATATGACCTGCAGCGTTCCCGATGATATTGTGTCAGCATTGAAAGCTGTCTTGTTAAAGTTTCATCTTTTTCTCTTTTTTCCGCCCGATAGGGCGGCCTGTCAAAATTTATATCAAATAGGGACATTTTTCCCTCCTTAGATAAATCACTTTTCTTCTAATAGACCATATTGTATTTTACCCGCGGCATTTCTTGGTATTTCCTCGATATAATCACAGGAGAAGGCTCTTTTGCTTAAACGCAGCATTATCGCCAGAGCTTCACATACCGCTTCCGGTATGATTCTGTCATTTGTGTAAACCGCCAGGTGGTCATCTTTTCCGGTGCATGCAAATTCCCGCCCTTCATACTGTTTTTGCAGTAATTGTTCACATTCGTCCAACCCCACCCGAACTCCATAAAGTTTAATAAATCTCTTTTTTCTCCCGACTATATAATAATAGCCATCCTCATCTCGCCTTGCAATATCTCCTGTTTCAAGCACTCCCTTCCAATCGTCCCCTCTATTGAAATCCTCTTTTGTCTGCGCATAGCCCAACGCAACATTTTTTCCTTCGTAAACAAGCTCACCATCTGCTCCCGGCTCTTCAACTCTATTTCCCTTTTCATCCCGAATAAAAAAGCGGCCGCCCGGAATCGGAATCCCGATGCTTCCAATCTTTTCAAGGCATTTCTCATACGGAAGATAGCTCATCCGTGCCGTCGCTTCCGTCTGCCCATACATTATATAAAACCGAATTCCCTGACTCTTTGCCCACAGTCCAAACTCCTTTTGCAGCAGCTCCGGCATTTTGCCTCCGGCCTGAGTCATGGATGTAACACTCGGAAGTTTTTTCTCGGTGATCCTCATCCTTCTCAGCATTTCATAAGTATAGGGAACCCCCGCAAAGCTCGTCGCCTCCCTTTCCGAGAAAAAATCCCAAAATTCCTGCTGCACCACGCTCTTTTCCGTCATCAGGATCGTCGCACCGGCCAGCAAATGACTGTTAATCACGGATAGTCCATAAGAATATTGCATAGGAAGTGTCGTAATAGGACGCTCCCATTTACTCAATTTTAAATAATTTGCAATAGAAGCCGCATTTGCTTCTATGTTTTTTTTGCTGATACGTACAAGCTTCGGATTTCCGATACTTCCCGATGTTGTCAGCAGCAAGCTCAAATCCTTATGCATATCACAGCTTTTGCAGTTTGTTAAAAGAAGACTGTATCCAAACGCCATAGATATGATTTTATATGAAAACGCATTTAGCTGCTCCGTTTTACCGGAAGGAACCCATAGATAATCCGGATGATAGCTATCAAATAAACTTTCCAGCATACTTGTGTCTATTTCAGAATCCAGCATTATAACAACATGCCCGCCGCCGACACCGCCAAGATACCCTATCAGAGAGCCCACCCTGTTTTGACACAAGCAAAAAATCAGGCTCCTGCCTTTGATCTTCTCCTCAAACCATGTTACCCCTTCACATAACTGATGATAGGTAACAAAATTGCCCGCATCTTCATATACGGCAATTTTGTCGAAAGGTTTTTTTTCCATGGCAAAAATCATGGGGCTTCTCCTCCCTTCTAATTCTTTTAACTATGTTCCTCACGATATAAACCGAAAAGCTTACAGACTCATATCAACTCCAAGCTTCTCCAATATTTCAATTCCCTTACTGTATTTGCTGAATGTGGTAATATCCAGAGTTTCAAACATAACGCTAAATTTCTCTTCCAGCTCTGCTATGATTTCAAAATGTCTGACAGAGTCCCATCTGGGAAACCGGTTATACACAAGGTCATTATCATTTAATTCCTCTTCCGAAGCACCTAAATTACTCTTTAAAACTTTTTTATATTTTTCCAAATTTGTCATGCCGCTTCCTCCAAAACTAATAATATGTCCATTCATTCTTTTCTAAATCGTCAAAATATATTATACTGATTCTATCTGATAAAAGCGAGGAATATCCCATGATTATGAATCAAGAAGAAATCAAAAAAAGACTGCCTCACCGCGAACCCATGCTCTTACTGGACGCCGTATCCGAGCTGACCCCGGAGAGTTCCATTACAACAGGCACCTTCATCAATCCGGATTGGGATATTTTCCGGGGCCACTTCCCCGCACAGCCCGTCATGCCCGGCGTCCTTCTCACGGAATGCATGGCGCAGGCCGCCGCATTGCTTCTTATGGAAACACCAAAAAACAGAGAGCGTCTCCCGCTCCTCTTTCAAATTCAGCGGATGCGGTTCATTCGTGCCGTATATCCCAGCGATACATTAATCACCTCTGCAGTCTTGATTTCTTCTCCAGGAAGCCAGCTGTATGAATTCAGTGTCTCATCAGCTGTCTGCGAAAAAAAGGCGGCTTCCGGTTCCATCACACTTATCCTGAAATAAATAGTAACAGCATCTGTTAAATAATAAGCCGATTTCCGGTAAGAAATCGGCTTATGAAAAGTCACTGCAAACTATTCGTAAAACTTTGGTGCCAGCTGAAGTGTCTGGAAAAATTCATAATCGTGCGCAAAAATGACCTTTGCATTATATTTCTTTTCCAAGCTGCGAACCTTTTCAATTGACTTAAGAAAATTCACCGAATCGAATAACAAACCGGAAACCTTTGCAGGAGGTCCATAAATTTCGCTTGTATATACACAGTCCTGAGGAATAATGAAGGTTCCTCCCTCCAAATGAAGCACCAGACCCAGAAGTCCCTCCGTGTGTCTCAGGATCAGGATTCATATGAACGGCAGCCAATGCATTCAAATAATCGGCCTTCGGAACATAAACATCTGCGTGCGGGAATAGCTGCAGATTTCCCGCATGATCCAAATGCATATGGGAAAGAACTACCGTTTTAATATCTTCCGGCTTTACACCGCACAGCGCAAGCTGATTTTCAAGTCTCTCTTCATCCTTTTGATATAACGGATAAATTTCCTGCATCAGGTTTTGCCAATACCCGTTCATCGCTTCCGGATTGCTTCTTGTACCCACTACACTGCATGCTACAACTGCATTTTATCTGTTTCCAAGTACCCTGTATTAAGAATATATAACTTCATTAGAAATCCTCCTTCTCACGCACATAAGTGCATTTTTTAATAGTTACAGCGGAAACGTCTTTCATATTCTTCAATTAATTTTTCCTTAAATTGCGGTGCCGCAATTTCCGTCAATTGCTTTGCACGCTCCTTCAGAGTTTTACCGTGTAACTGCGCAACCCCATATTCTGTCACCACATAATTTACGTCACAGCGCGAAGTTGTTACCGTAGCGCCCTCCGTCAGGAACGGAACAATTTTGGAAATCTTACCCTTTGCGGCCGTAGCGGGCATCGCCATGATTGTACGGCCTCCTCTTGACATATTCGCTCCGCGGACAAAGTCGACCTGACCCCCGATTCCGGAAATTTGTTTTAACCCAATTGACTCCGAGCAAACCTGCCCCATCAAGTCCACTTCCACGCAGGAGTTAATAGAAACTACATTATCATTTTGGCAGATGATTCTGGGATCGTTTACTACATCAACCGGAAGCATTTTTACGGTCGGATTATCTCTTACATAGTCATATAGCTTTTTGGTTCCCATCAAAAATGTCACTACACTTTGTCCTTTGTCAATTTGTTTGCATTGATTGGTGACAACCCCGGCATGAATCAGTTCCACTACTCCGTCCGATATCATTTCCGAGTGAATACCCAGATTCTTCTTCCCTTTCAGAAACAGCAGTACCGCATCCGGAATCGCACCAATGCCCAACTGCAGGCAGTCTCCATCCCTGACAAGCGAAGCGATGTTTTCTCCTATTTTCCTCTCTGCCTCTCCTATTTTAGGAGGCACAAGCTGAATCAGATCCGTATCCTCAGCCACAATATAATCCAATTCACTGATATGAATAAAATTATCTCCCAGCACCCTTGGCATATTTCTATTAATCTGTGCCACTCTGTATTTCGCAGTTTCCGCACAGGGCTTCGTATAATCACACGATATTCCGTAAGAACAATATCCATGTTCATCCGGTTCGCTCACCTGAAACAAAATCACATCCGCTTTCAGGCTGCCTCTAAACAGTTCCGGAATATCAGAAAAGAATACAGGAGTAAAATCTCCTCTTCCTTCCTCAACCGCAGCCCTTGATGTTCCCCCCAAGAACAGTCCGTTATGTCTGAAACGATTTGACATTTCCGGGGCGCAGTAACCGGCCTTTCCCATCGCAACCATATGAACGACTTCAATATCCTTAAAATCATATTTCTCGGCGCCGGCAACCATTGCATCGGTAAGAATTACCGGTTCCCCGCACGCATGTGCCACAACAACACGATCCCCCGATTTGATATGGGAAACTGCTTCATCCGCTGTACAGAGCTTATCGGCATACTCAACTTTCCAATTCATAACGATTCCTCACTTTTTTCAGGTCTTTTGCCTGATTAATATAATGATCCGATCCGAACGCAAGCAGCGCCGCGGCACTTAACAAAGGCTTTCAGTTTCTTCTCTTCTTCAGCAGTTCTCTTGCTTCTAAAAGCAGAGCATCACTGACTCCCGTTACCAAAGACACCTGTTTCAACTTAGGAAATGCCTCCGTAAGTTCAGTATTAACCAGATTTTCCATTGTTAAGTTTGCCGACGGACACCCGCTGCATTGTCCGACCATACGTAAATAAAGTTTTTCTTCTTCCAGACTGACCACCCGGATGTTGCCGCCATGCATAGCCAGATTAGGCCTTACATTTCTGTCCAATACTTCTTCTATTTCTTTTAAAACTATTTCCGTCATAGAGACAACCTCCAAAAATCATTCCGTAATATGTGCTATTTTTTTTGCAAGCTCCTTTTTAAGACCAAGGTTGCCCTGCCTTGCAATCATAATCCTTTGTGCCTGCGGAGAACCTGCTCCATGCATTGATTCTGTCCGATACCCGACTGCCGCCGTTCCCAATGCAAGGTTTTCAATAAGCCTGAGAATACGCAGACGATTTTCAGTGGATACTTCAGCAACACCACGTAAATATTTGTCTATGTATTTTCCCAGCTTCTCATCTCTCAGATCCTTCTCGGAAGGTGCGGTAACCATAAGTCCTCCCGCAATGTCCTCTGCAAGACGCACGATCTCATACGGGAATCTGGTTACGTTCTGCTTGCAGACATTGGCCAGAAGCAAATCAATCATATACGCGCCCGAGTCTGTAGGATAGCCTTCTGTTGAACAAGCGATACCGCAGCAGTATAACGTTTCATTCAGGTGTGTCATCTCAATAAGCTTATCTTTTACAGCAGATGCCTTAGCTGCTCCGTTATATTCGGCTGCAACTGCAGCCGCACCAATCAGCACATCACCAACTCCAACTTTGCAGCCGCCGTATGACTGGCGATGATATCCCGCAAACCGCTCAACAAGCATGCCGGCAAATTCTGTCTCGCCATTCATAAAAATTCTGTCATTGGGTACAAATACATCATCAAAAATAGTAAGTGCTTCCACGCCTCCAAATTCCGCATTTCCGACATCCATTTGGGATCCTTCCAGCTTTCTCGTATCACAGGATTGGCGCCCGATTATCATGAAGAGTCCCTTTGCATCAAGCGGAACCGCAAAGGAAACCGCATATTCCTTATCATCGGGTCCCATTGAGATAGTCGGCATTACAATTACTTCATGGGAGTTTAACATCCCCGTCTGATGAGCCTTTGCCCCCCGAACTACAATACCGTCCTCACGCACTTCCACAACACGCAAATACATATCCGGATCTTCCTGCGCATGCGGAGCCTTGGAGCGGTCTCCCTTGGGATCGGTCATTGCCCCGTCTACCGTAAGATCATTTGTTGCACAGTAATTCATAAATTTTTTGAAATTGTCATGATAACTCGTTCCGTATTTTTTATCAATTTCAAATGTCGTAGAAAATACCGCATTAAATGCGTCCATACCAACACATCTCTGAAAGCATGCAGCCGTCTTTTGTCCGCAAAGCCTTTGCATCTTAACCTTGTTTTTTAAATCTTCCGTGTTCTGATGAATATGTGTAAATCGATTAATCCTTTCCCCTGTAAACGGAGAAATTACCGTCATCAGATCCGCATATTGCGGCTCCTGTGCAAGATCATACGTCATTCTGACGGAATTTAATGATGGTCTGAGAATCGGATCGTCAACCGGATTCTCAATTCTTTCTCCAAACATGTAGACTTCCATTTTGATCTTGCGAATACTTTCAATATACTCTTCGCCCGTTAGTAAAGCCATAACAACATCTCCTTTTTTCCATAATTGGAACATATGATATTTCAAATGCATATTTGCATTTTATATATTGTATATACCATATTTATGCCACATTTACAATGGGGAGATGATTCATATTCATAATTCTGCAATTTTTCACAAATTGTATTGATATTTTTTATGTTTTGTTGCATTTTTGCATTTTATTACATAGAAAATTCGAAGTGATTTCTTATCTAAAAAAAGCAGTGCCCATGCACTGCCCTTCAGAATAGAATCATTTTATAGTTTCCGCCTTTTTATTGGCTTTCGTTTGAAACTTTTCCTTTTCAACAATCACCCGTTCATGTGTTCCTTCTCCTATCAAACCCTTTTCATCCTCAACCCTTAATTCAAATACTAATTTTTTCCCTTCCATAGTAACCAGATGCGATTGGCATACAACGCTCATCCCAATCGGGGTCGGTGAAATATGTGTAATACAAAGCATTGTTCCCACGCTGCTTTCTTCCTCGTCAAGATAAGGCTTAATGCTCATCCATGCTGTTTCCTCCATCAGCGCTGCCATCGCCGGGGTTGCATATACTTCCGCCTCACCGCTTTTATAAACTACTGCGGTATCATCATTTGTTACAACTTTTCTTATTTCTCCTTTTATCCCTTCACGCAGCATTTTCTTCTCCTTAATTATTCACTCACGGGCATCTCGGCAGCATTCACAAATTCACGTATTTTTAAAAGCAGGGCTTCCGCTATGGCAAGATCCTCCGGCGTCGTTATTTTGATATTTCGATAGCTGCCCTCCACAAGCTTAACCCTGCCCCCGCCGAACGTTTCCATGACCATCGCGTCGTCCGTGATCTGTACTCCGTTGTCCATAAGCTCCTCTTCCTTTGCAAGCAATGCTTGATATGCTTTCCTAATAGAGGAAAAAGAAAAAACCTGCGGAGTCTGCATCATCCAGACACTGCTTCTGTTGGGTGTTTCCTTCACAAAGCCCTCATGATCTGCTATTTTGATCGTATCCTTTACAGGCATTGCCGCAATTGCGGTTCCCCAGCGCTGCACCGTCTCATAAGCGCGCATAAGGATTTCCTCTGCCACAAACGGGCGCGCCCCGTCATGAATAAACACATAGTCGCAGTCTGTAATTGCGCAAAGCCCTGCGGCGACGGAATGATAGCGCTCCCTTCCGCCTTCCACAACCATCGTTACCTTGCACAGACCATACCGTTCCACAATTTCCTCCCTGCAGTAGGAAACTTCTCCTTTGCCCGTCACGAGGACGATCTCATCTATAAAGCTATCCTCGAAAGCCTTCAGGGAATAGTATAAAACCGGTTTTCCGCAAAGCAAAAGATACTGCTTCGCAGTATCCGCATGCATTCGTTTTCCTTTTCCTCCCGCCAGTATGACGGCAACACATTTCTTTTTTTCTATCATAGAGACAAGCCTCGACAATCTAAAAACTATCGTTCACCCAGTTTCAAATTCGGCACCGCATTCAGATCCAATCCGCTTCTGACACCTTTTATAAATTCATAATAACCCGCAACCCCGATCATGGCAGCATTATCGGTACAGTAAACAGGCGACGGATAATAAAACGTAATCTGCTCTTTTTCGCATGCTTCCTTCATTGCGGCACGCAGTGCAGTATTAGAAGCAACGCCTCCCGCAATCGCAAATTTGCGAAAACCGTTTGCTTTAACAGCCGCAATCGAATGCCCGACAAGTACATCGGTCACCGCCTTTTGAAATGAAGCGGCAACATCCTTTACGACGATCGGCTCCCCTTTCATCTCGCAAGAGTTCAAATAGTTGAGTACCGCTGATTTCAAGCCGCTGAAGCTGAAATCATATAAACTATCTTCTACCTTTGCCCTCGGAAAATGAATCGCATCAGGATTGCCTTCCCTGGACACCCGGTCGATTTTTGGTCCTCCCGGATACCCTAAGCCAATCGCCCGCGCAACCTTGTCAAACGCTTCTCCCGCCGCATCATCTCTCGTCCTGCCCAGAATTTCATAAATGCCGTAATCCGCCACCTTGACGAGATGCGTATGTCCGCCCGAAACGACAAGCGACAGAAAAGGCGGCTCAAGCTCCGGATGCTCAATATAATTTGCACAAATATGGCCTTCGATATGATGTACGCCAATAAGCGGAATTCCCGATGCGAAGCTGAGTGCCTTTGCCTCCGCAACACCGACGAGCAGGGCACCGACAAGTCCCGGTCCATAGGTGACTGCTATCGCATCCAAATCACGCAGAGCAATACCTGCCTCTTTTAATGCCTCTTCAATTACCTGATTGATCTTTTCTATATGCTTTCTCGAAGCAATTTCCGGTACGACACCGCCATATAAAGTATGAAGGTCAATCTGTGATGAAATGATATTCGAAAGGACACTCCTTCCGTTTTTGATGACTGCGGCTGCCGTCTCATCGCAGGAGCTTTCAATCCCAAGTACCAGTATATCCTTATTCATTTGCTTCTTCCCCGGCAAGCTTCCAGCCAAATATTTTCCAATAGCCGTCCGCATCCTTTCTCAGCAGAAATTCTTCCTGGGTGGGTTTGATTTTTCCCTCCGTGCGTATGGAATAAATACAATTAAGCTTTGCCCACTCGTCACCCTCATATTGATAATAATCCACGTTTGCGCTGCCTGCCACAGAATAACTTGAAATGGAGCGATCCGCATCTTTAAAAATAGTAATCTCATTTTTTAGATCTGCTAAATATTCTTCCTCCGTCTGAGTTGCCTGAAGCTCTTCATCAAATAATTGTCTTGATTTTTCCGCAAGCTTCACAAGCTCCTCCCCGGAATATTCTTCACTGTAAAAGCATCTTGTGATCTCACTGTAATACTTCAGCACTTCCTTTGGCGTGGGCGGATAATTTGAAGACAAATCTCTTGCCAGCACTTCCTGCACCGCCGTCATCTGATCCGCTTCTTCATCGGCGGCCCGATCTCTGTTGGACAGATAAGCAAAGCTGGCAACGATCAGCAGCGCAACAATCAGCAATATAATAAAATTTTTGATACTCTGCTTTTTCAAATCCTTTTATCCTCCTGTATTCTTGCCTGAATCAAAAGCCGCTTCTACTCCTCTTCAAAGTCGAGTTCCGTCGTCCTGCCGTCCTTTGCCGTATGTGTAGCCTTAAAAATCTCCCGTGCACGTCCGACATATTCCTTCGGATAAGTCAGAGACGGACTGTAGTGCGTCAGCCAAAGCTCATGCACGTTTGCACGTTTTGCCATATCCGCCGCTTCGCAAAAAGTCATATGCTTATGCTCCTTTGCTTTCTGTTCCATATCCGGCTCCCCGTACATGCCTTCACAAATGAACAGATCCGCATTTGCCGCGCTTTTTACAATCAGCTCCGTCGGTCTGGAATCGGTGCAATAGGTCAGTTTTATGCCTTTTCTCTCCGGCCCCAACACCATATCCGGCGTAAAAAGCCGGCCCTCATGTTCCATGCACTCTCCCTTTTGCAGCCTGTTCCAAAGCTGCAGCGGAACGTTTTTCTCTTTTGCACTCTCGACGCTGAACTTCCCGGCACGCTCGATGATCATGCTATAACCATAGCAGACCATATTATGATTCACACGGAAGGCTTCTATTCGAAAACCCTCAAAAGAAATCGTCTGCTCCGATTCCGACAGCTCAATAAAGTTGATCGGAAACGGAAGCTCCGGCGCAATCGTGCGAAGTGCCGTCACTACGCGAACCAAACCCTTGGGACCTATCATCGTCAAGGGTTCTGTTCTCTCTGCATTCCCCATTGTCAGCAGCAAGCCCGGCAAGCCGCCTATGTGATCCGCATGATAATGGGTGAAACAGATAATATCGATCGGTTTGGCACTCCAGCCTTTTTCTTTCATGGCTATCTGCGTACCTTCCCCGCAATCAATTAAAATACTACCCCCCTGATAGCGCATCATAAGAGATGTCAGCCATCGATAAGGCAGGGGCATCATGCCGCCGGTTCCCAGCAAACAAACATCCAGCATTCCAAGTCCTCGCTATCCGCGGACAGTTTAAAGCAGCTCCTTCTTTTCAAAAATTTCTATCGGAATTTCAAACTGCGCGGTTATTTTATCGTAGCAGTCCTCGCACAAATCAAAAAAATGAAGTTCTCCATCCTTATTGGAAAAATAACTGAATTCCTGATTTCCCGCAAAAATGCCTTCTTTGATAATTCCATTTTCAAGGCGAAGTTCTTTTTTGCAGCAATTACAAAACACATGTGCAAGCTCTGTTTTTTTATCATCCTTATATTTTCTCATACCCTATCCTCCTTGTAAAGCAGTCACTTTTATTATACAAGCAGGCTGCTCCGTTGAATAGTGGTAATTACTCCATCGAGTGCCTATCTCTTCCACATGATTAAGGCATCCTCCTGCGGCCTTTCGTAAAAATTCTTACGGGTACCCTCCTCCGTAAAACCAAGCCTCCTATACAGCATGATCGCCGGCAGGTTGCTTTTCCGTACTTCAAGTGTAAAAGCTTCCGCACCCATCTGAAAACCTTTTTCTATAATCGCTTTCAGCAAAAGCTTTCCATAACCGTGCCGTCTGTAAGCTTCCTTGATAACGACGTTTGTAATCTCCGCATCGCCGAGTATATTGCGGATGCCGGCACCGCCGATAATCTGACCGCCCAGATCTGCCACCAGATAGGACATTTGATCCTTTGAAATCATTTCACGGAACGCGCTTTCCGACCATGGCATAGAAAACGATTCTTCTTCTATCCGGGCGACATCCGAGACATCGCACTCCAGCATTTCTCTTATTTTTATCATTTTACTTTCCTATCGAGCTAACCTCCCTGTTTTTGTGCTCGTTCCCTCTCTGCCTGCGAAAGCCGCAGATAATCCGGCTTATGTTCTGCCGCCGTTTCTGTTTTGCCGGCTCTTAGATAATCCATCGCAAGGATGCCCAGCGCGCCCGCCCGCTGTCTCGCCATATGGGCCGGTGCAAATTCATAGGGAACGGTCAGCAGCGCTGCAAGTTTTTCTCGATAGACCGGAACGCCATCCCCGAGAAACAGTACCTTTCGTCCGCATTTATTCAATTCCTCGCACAGCTCCTCGACCGCAATCGCACATTGTCCCTTAATAATATGATGCTTTCCATCCTCAAATGCATAAATCCCGGTATATACCTGCTCCCGCCGTGCATCCATCAGCGGACATACAAGCATGTCGGTTCCCCACACATTGCAGCTGAGTGCATCGACCGTGGGCACCGCAACAATCGGTTTCCCAAGAGCCAATCCCAGTCCTTTTGCCGTCGCCGAACCGATCCGAAGTCCGGTAAAGGATCCCGGTCCTTTTGCCACCGCAATCGCATCAATGGTTGATAAATCCAGTTCGATCATCTGTGTGATCTCATTCAGCATGGGAACGAGCGTCTGAGAATGCGTCTTTTTAAAATTCACCGTATACTCAGCAAGCATCTGCTCCTCTTCAATGACCGCGACAGTCGCCACAAGTCCGGAACTGTCTATTGCTAGTAATTTCATGATTTCCTTTCCGCGTTCTGTTTCGTGGAAGGCAGAAATACCGCAGTAAGAACCTTCCTATAGAATTAACGCAGCAACCCGCCGCATGGATCTTCATCAATCTTGATCAAACGATAATCCAAACCTTTACTCAGGTTTTTTTTAATTATAATCCTATGAGCATGCTCGGGTATCAGCTCCTTAATCAGTTCCGCCCATTCAATCATACAGGCTCCCTCTCCATAGAAGCAATCCTCATAACCGATTTCATCCATTTCATCGAGGTCGCCGATGCGATACACATCAAAATGATAAAACGGAAGCCGGCCCTCCCCGTAAACCTGCAAAATCGTGAATGTGGGGCTGCTGACCGGCTCTGTAATACCAAGCCCTGCCGCAAAGCCCTGCGTAAAAACAGTCTTTCCGACCCCCAAATCACCTGTCAATGTATAAATACTGCCCGGCTTTGCTTTCAGGCCAAGCGATTTTCCGAGTGCAAAAGTTTCTTCTCTGCTGTATGTTTCTGTCATCATTTCGGCCACCCTGCGCCACAGCTTTTGCTGTTTCTGATCCATTCAAAAAATATCGTCGGCACTTAACACTAAGCCTGACGATATTTTAGCACATTTTGATTCTGTTCACAAGGACACATTTCCATTAATTCCGAATCACATAGCAGCCCAGCCGCAAGATATTTTTACCTTAAGGCTGAGCTGCAAGCCGATGCTGCTATGATTCGGCGGTATGCTGGCGCAATGCCTCTTCATGCTGTGCATGAATGACCGGACTGATTTTTTTGTAAAGCAAAAATGTGATACCGGATACGGCGGCGCCCTTCAGCAGGTTAAACGGCACGACCGCAAACAGCACAAGCGTCGTGACGCTCGTAATTCCCGCGTTTACTGCCGTTCCCATGCCGATGATCGCCTCCAGCGGCATTCCGTAAAGCTTCGCAAAGGTAGGAAGCAGATAGACCGCATTGAACACACTTCCAAACACGGTCATAATCGCTGTGCCGGCCGTCATTCCCGCAAGAGCGGTTCTTCTCGTCTTTTTTACGTGGTAAATAATAGAAGACGGAAGAATCATAGTACAGCCGATAATAAAATTGGCCAGATCACCGACGAAGGCGGTCGAGGTTCCTTTCAAAAACAGCTTTAAAACAATTTTCAAAAATTCTGCGATAACGCCGGCGACCGGACCGTATGCAAAAGCACAAATCAGTACCGGCACTTCGCTGAAATCAATTTCATAAAACGGCGGCGCAAACCAAAGCGGAATTTCCAAGTACATAAGCACAGCTGCTATTGCAGAGAAAATACCGATAAAGGCGATCCTTCTCGTCCTTGTACGCTCATCCCTCTTAAACCCGATCAGTTTTTCCGATATGGCGGCAAGGGCAGACACCGCTATTATCACAACAAGACTGACTCCTAAAAAAGCCAGATTATCCTTTGCCGAAACAAACAATTCTGCTAATTTCATCTTTTTTCCTCTTTTCTTTCTTAAATGCATCGTATACATCCTGCACGGGGTGCATTTATGTAATAGGTCACTTTTGTTCCGCGCGCGCAGCTGCGCATATTATTTTATTTGATAGGGAAATCCGTAGGAATTTCCTATCAAATAAAAAACCCCGAACATCAATCAATGTTCGGGGAATAATCACTTGAAAAGACCGGGGCTTTGTTACCGCCGCCTGTTCGCGCTTCTTCTTTCATCCAGACTTTACTGTCGGTTTTGGATTGTACCAAATCAGCCGTGTGTGCCTTTCTCGCACATACGGGTCGCGGACTTGTACGCCTATGAGTCTCCGCTCATTGAGCAGCTTCTCATTTCGTCTTCACCACCGGTTAGGAATTACACCTACCCCGAAGAATTTTCCTTATTAAATTTTGAACGGTACCAGTTCATAAATAACATACTGCATTGTTAACATTTTGTCAAGTATCATTTTCGGCATGAATTTACATATTTTTGCAGTTATTACAGTTCACTTCGCGCTCAGTAACTTACAGCTTCATCGTCAGCGCGATTCTCTTTTTGGGAACATCGACACTCAGCACTTTTACTTCCACAATATCACCGACCGCCACCGCCTCCAGCGGATGCTTGATGTACTTTTCGGTAATCTGGGAAATGTGTACCAGTCCGTCCTGATGCACGCCGATATCTACAAACACACCGAAATCAATGACGTTGCGCACGGTTCCCTTTAACACCATACCCGGCGTTAAGTCCTTCATTTCGAGTACATCGGAACGCAGAATCGGCTTCGGCATATCGTCACGCGGGTCGCGTGCAGGCTTTTCCAGCTCCCTGAGAATATCTGTCAAAGTAATTTCACCGATGTCCAGCTCCTGAGCAAGCTTCTTCTTATTTGTAATTTTCTTTTCAAGCGTACCGATGGCCGAACTGCCGGCTAACGCTGTAGTATTGTTTTTTGCGGACGTTTCCTCAACCGGAAGTGCGGCGGTTCCCATCGCAGCTGCGAGTGCCTGTCCCATCGCGCTATTCTGATTGCGGATTACGTTCTGCTTTGGTGCAGGCTTCTTATTTTCCTTCACCGGAATCTTTTTTGCCGCCGATTTATCTCTAGCTGCCTGTGCCTGTGCCGCCCTGACATCCTCCATCGTAAGGCCAAGCTTCTCAAGCAGCTTTTTTGCCGCCTCATAGGATTCCGGGTGTACACTAGTCGCATCCAGCGGGTTCTCTCCGTCCAGAATGCGCATAAATCCGGCGGCCTGCTCATAAGCCTTCGGGCCGAGCTTGGCTACCTTTAAAAGCTGGGCACGGTTTGTAAACCGTCCGTTCTTTTCCCTGTAATCAACGATATTTTTCGCAATGGTCTTCGAGACACCGGAAATATATTCAAGCAGTGAAGCGGAAGCCGTATTCAAATCAACACCGACCTTGTTTACACTGTCCTCCACAACACCCTGCAGTGCATCAGACAGCTTCTTCTGATTCATATCATGCTGATACTGTCCGACGCCGATCGATTTGGGGTCGATCTTCACAAGCTCCGCGAGTGGGTCTTGAATACGGCGTGCGATCGATGCCGCACTCCTCTGTCCGACATCAAAATTAGGAAATTCCTCCGTCGCCAGCTTACTTGCCGAATAAACCGAGGCCCCCGCTTCATTGACGATCACATACTGTACCTTTGCATCAATTTCCTTCAGCAGCTCTACAATAATCACTTCCGACTCTCTGGAAGCCGTGCCGTTTCCAACTGAAATCAATGTGACGTGATATTTATTAATCAGCTTCTTTAATTCTGCCTTTGCCTCGTTCACCTTAAACTGGGGTGCTGTAGGATAAATAATCTTTGTTTCGAGCACCTTTCCCGTTGCATCCACAATTGCCAGCTTGCAGCCTGTACGAAAGGCAGGATCCCAGCCAAGCACAACCTGACCGGCAATCGGCGGCTGAAGCAAAAGCTGCTCCAGATTCTTTCCGAATACGGTAATGGCTCCATCCTCTGCTTTTTCCGTCAGGTCATTTCTGATTTCACGCTCAATCGCCGGTGCAATCAGACGCTCATAACTGTCGGCAACTGCCTCTTTTAAAATCGGCGTTGTATATTCATTATCCTTTGTGATTGCCTTTTTAGTCAGATACATTAAAATCTGATCCACGGGAGCCTCCAGCTTGACTGTGAGCAGTTTCTCCGCCTCGCCGCGGTTTAAAGCGAGCACACGGTGTCCTGCGATCTTTTTGACCGGTTCCTCAAATTGATAATACATTTCATAAACAGATTCCTGCTTTTCATTTTTCGCAGTGGAAATAATTTTTCCTGCTTCAAACGTTGCCTGACGGATATAGCTTCTGTAATCGGCTTCATCTGAAACAATTTCCGCAATGATATCCTTTGCCCCTGCGATCGCTTCTTCTGCTGTCCCAACTCCATTTTCCTGACTGATATATTCTTTGGCGCTTTCTTCTACGGGAACTCCCGTTTCCTGTGCACAGATCAATTCTGCAAGCGGCTCCAGACCCTTTTCTTTTGCAATCGTTGCACGCGTTCTTCTCTTTGGGCGATACGGCCTGTAAAGATCATCCACGACAACAAGCGTTTCAGCCGCAAGTATCTGTGCTTTTAATTCCTCCGTCAGCTTGCCCTGCTCTCCGATACTGGACAGGACCTGTGTCTTTTTTTCTTCAAGATTCCTCAAATAGGTCAGCCGCTCATTTAAGTTTCTCAGCACTTCATCATTTAAGGATCCTGTCACTTCCTTTCTGTAACGGGAAATAAATGGAATTGTATTCCCCTCATCAATCAGATTGACAGCTGCCTCCACCTGCCATTTTTCTACATGTAATTCTTCCTTCAGCCTTGCAATAATGTCCATTCTTTCCTAATCCTGTTCCTTTTTATATTCTATAGTCTACTTCCGGTTCTATTCTATTTTGCGGTTCTTCAAATTCGCCCTTTAAATCGCGGTAAAAGTCAGCAAATATAACGTTTTGATAGGGCATCACCCAAAACGCGGCAATCCCGCATGAAACAAGCACCAGCAGGTACCACCCAAACAGGCTCAGCGTTATATAAAACAACCGTCCCTTATTTCCCTTCATAAGTTCCATGCTTTGCTTAAAAAAGTCAATAGAGGGCGTCTGCGAATCGTCCAGATACAAAAAGCAGACCTGAGATACCATCATGCTGAATATCACAGAAAGCACCAGCCCGACGATATAGAAGACCGACCAGAGCAAAAAGGACATTCCCGTATATCCGCCGTTATCAATCGTAAAATAGCTCGTTATTTCCGCCGGAATCATAAGCACCAAACTGACTGCATACATGATCAGATAAATGATAATTACCTTGTCAGGATGATGGGAATAGCAATAAAACAGGTCTGAGATCCGGGGCCTCTGCCCGCGTGCAATCTTCAGGCAGACATTGCTGAAGCCGACGAACAGCGTACCCATCAAGGCGCTCAACACAGCGGTAATCGCATAAACCGCCACATAATACAATGGAGATGTGAATCCACTTGTCAAAATCATAGATTCGTCTGCAGCGGCAGATACTCCGGCTCTCAGCGTCCCTGCAAGGATAGTCGTAAATATAGCCGTATATACAAGAATCATGACAGCAAGAATTATTCCATAAAAAATAGCAAAGGCGCCTGCTGCCACACCATAATTGCCGAGTAACTGTTCCTTTGCCATCGATTTTAATTGCGATGATGTTTTCCGCTTTTTCATTTTCTTCTCCCCATTAATTGATGAATTCGGCACATAGCAGCAATATTGACTGCTAAAATTCATTCTGAAAACCTTCTTCCAGCCCGTCAAAAAGATCTTCTACTTCCTCAGGCAGCTCCTGTCCGTACATTTCCTCATATTGCTGTTCGTACTGACTTCTGATTTTCTGCCAAAAGTCACCGTCCGAACCCGCCATGGAAAACAGCATGACAATTTCTACCACGATAATAAAAACTGTCAGAACAAACGAGGTCACAAGCCCGATAATAGAGCAAATCAAGCCGGTTCTGGCATGTCTGGAGTAATAGCTTGACGCACCCTTTGAAAGAATCGCAAGTGTGATTCCGATCCCGCTGAATACAAACGGCATACAGCAAAATGCTCCCGCTATCGACAGGATACCCAGAACCATTGACGCCTTCGCCAACCCCTCTGCTGCCCTTGACTTTGTCTGCGCCTCGCTGTTCTCCGGCATATTTTGATTGTAAATTTGATTTTCTTCCATTTATCTGCCTTTCCTGGGGTGCCCTGCCCATTTTGAAAAGTATACCATAATTATACTCAAAAAACAAACAGCAGTATACAAAAATACATACTGCTGTTTTCCATGTATGACTGTTCACTCCGTTCGATTTTTAATCCTCCAAGCCGAAAATATCATGGACAGCGTTCATCGCTTTCTCAACTTCCTTTTCATCGATCAGAACCGTCACCCTGATTTCGGAGGTGGAGATCATGTTAATATTGATGTTTGCATTGTAAAGACATTCGAACATCTTTGCGGCAACACCGGGGTTAGACATCATTCCGGCGCCGACTACAGATACCTTTGCCACATCCGTACTGCACTTGACAGCCTGTGCGCCGAGAACATCCTTTTTCTCCTCGAGTACCTTCATCGCTTCGTCTGTCATATCACGCGGAATCGTAAACGTGATATCCTTGGAATTGTCACGTCCGATGGATTGCAGAATCATATCGACATTGATATTTGCTCTTGCAAGCGCATCAAACATTCGAAACGCAACACCCGGTTTATCATCAAGTCCCACTACTGAAATTCTTGTTACATTTTTATCGGCTGCAACACCGCTAACTAACATTCTTTCCACTTTTACATCCTCCTTAACAACTGTTCCTTCTGCTTCTGACAAACTTGAACGTACTACCAACTGCACCCCGTATTTCTTTGCAAGCTCCACAGAGCGGTTGTGCAAAACGCCTGCTCCGAGTGTCGCCAAATCCAGCATCTCATCATAGGTAATTTCCTTCATCTTACGCGCATTCTTCACGATGCGCGGATCCGCGGTGTAAACGCCGTCCACATCCGTAAAGATTTCACACGAATCCGCATGAAGCGCTGCCGCAAGTGCGACCGCCGTTGTATCGGAGCCGCCCCGTCCGAGTGTCGTATAATCATCATATTTATTGACTCCCTGGAAGCCGGTCACGATAACAATTTTTCTCTGGTCCAGTTCATGGCGGATCCGCTCCGTATCGATCCTTTTTAACCTTGCATTGCTATACGCGCTCGTCGTATGCATTGCCACCTGATAGGCGTTCAGCGATACTGCCGCCACACCAAGGCAGTCCATCGCCATCGCCATCAGGGCGACCGAGGTCTGCTCACCTGTTGTCAAAAGCATATCCATTTCTCTTCTGGACGGAGCCGGGTTGATCTCCTTTGCCATCTCAATCAGAACATCCGTCTGTTTTCCCATCGCAGAAAGCACGACAACGACATCTTTCCCTTCCTTGTAATCCCTGATGCAGCGATTGGCCACATTCATGATTCTTTCTTTATTTGCTACGGATGTACCTCCGAATTTTTTTACTACCAGCATAGTTGCCTCCTCATTTCCTTATTAAAATCAATTCTCAAACAGATGATCAATCAGACGATAGCCCTGCGGCACATCATTTCCTGACTGTTCTGCTTCTGCCTCGTTATAATTCCAGCTCTTTGTCAGAGGTGCCGTACTGTCGTATAGCAGATAAGGAACCGGATTGGACGTGTGGGTTCTGAGCCTGATCGGTGTCGGATGGTCCGGCATGATAAGCAGACGGTAATCCGCACCGGAAGCATCCATCTGCTCTCTGACGCGCCTGATGACCCGCTCATCCAGATACTCAATCGCCTGCACTTTTTTTTCTATACTGCCCTGATGCCCCATTTCATCCGGCGCTTCCACGTGGATATAGGCAAAATCAAATCCATCCTTTAAGAGAGCCTGTACGGCTGCGTCTGCTTTTCCCTCGTAGTTCGTATGCAGCCCTCCGTTTGCTCCCTCCACATGAAGTACCTCCATGCCGGCGCCGATCGCGATTCCCTTTAACAGATCCACTGCGGAAATCATAACTCCTCTTTTATGATTTTTCTCTTCAAAAGAAGAAAGCAGCGGCTTTGTACCTGCACCCCAGAACCAACAGCAATTGGCCGGATTTAATCCTTGTTTTTTTCTTTCGATATTGATCGGATGATCCTTCAAAATTTCATAGCTTTTTCTCATCATCGCATTCAACTGCGCATCCTTCGGCAGATACTGTCCGATTTTCTGTGTCAGCACATCATGCGGCTGCGTCAGCTCTATGACACTTCCGTGATCCCAAATCAGACAATGACGGTAACTCGTTCCGACATAAAATCGGTAAGTTTCATTTTCCAATACCTTCCTTACCTCATTGAGCAGAACCGCCGCATCCTCCGTGCTGATTTCTCCTGAGCTGTGATCGATAATCGTCTTTTCTTCAAAAACAGGCTCCTCATCGGAAATCGTCACAATGTTGCAGCGCAGCGCAATATCTGTATCCTTCATCGGCGCACCGATGCTCAATGCTTCAAGCGGAGAGCGTCCTGAATAATATTTTTTCGGGTCATAGCCCAGTACTGCCAAATTGGCCGTATCCGAACCCGGCTTCATGCCTTCGGGTATCGTATGAGCCATCCCCAGCTCGGACAGCTTTGAAAGTGCGTCGAGCGCCGGTGTATTCGCGTAGTCAAGCGGTGTTTTGTTTCCAAGCTCTGCAAGCGGCTCATCTGCCATACCGTCGCCCAGTACAATGATATATTTCATCTTCTTCATCCTCTTCCTGATTTTTTGATAGTAGTTCTCTAACAGCTCAGCCCTCCAAGCGAATCCTTCCAATCACTCCGTCAAGCTTTCCGAGCGCCTGTGAGAATGCCTTCTCACTCATTTTTTCCGTCACAAACCCGAATTCCTCCGAATCTTCCTCAAGTACGAGAGGCTCTACCTTTCCGAAAATTCCTTCCACCTCTAAAAGGCGTTGTTCGGGTGTTCCGCCGATCCTTACAAAGAAGCTTCTAACCGCGTTTTCTACGCTTGTCAATTCCAGCTTTCTGCTGCTCCAAAATGACATAATATTTTTATTTAAATGCTTTGTCGCATCGACAACATCCGACACGACCGCGCTGGCAGTCGGCAGCTTTCCTGCACCGCTTCCGTAGAACATTACATCCCCAAGTACATTTCCATTTACGAAGATCGCATTAAACACGCCGTTTACGCTGAACAACGGGTGTGATTTCGGAAGCAGAAACGGTGCGACCATCGCATAGAAATTGTCTCCCTCACGCTTGCTGGAAGCCAGCAGCTTCACCGCGCGATCGAGCTTTTTCGCATAGGCGATATCCTTCGCCGTAATTTTTGTGATGCCTTCCGTATAAATATCTTCAAAATCAACATGATTGCCAAAAGCAAGTGACGATAGAATCGCAATTTTGCGGCAGGCATCATAGCCTTCCACATCGGCCTCGGGGTTGCGCTCCGCGTAGCCAAGCTCCTGTGCCTTCTTTAAGGCATCTTCAAATTCCCAGCCCTCATCCGACATCTTGCTCATAATATAGTTGGTCGTTCCGTTTAAAATACCGGTAATTTCACGAATTTCATCCGCGGTCAGCGAGGAATTCAAAGGGCGGATAATCGGAATGCCTCCGCCGACGCTCGCTTCAAACAAAAAATTAATATTTTCGTCTCGTGCGATCTGCAGCAGCTCCGGACCGTGCTTTGCAACAAGCTCCTTGTTGGAGGTACAGACGCTCTTGCCCGCGAGCAGCGATTTTTTGACAAATGTGTATGCCGGTTCCACACCCCCCATGACTTCCACGACGATCTTCACTTCAGGATCATTTAAGATTGTGTCAAAATCATGAACGAGAATATCCTGCACGGGATCACCCGGAAATTCTCTTAAATCAAGGACATATTTGATGTTGATCTCATTTCCCGCCTTCTTATTAATGCTGTCCTGATTTGTGCGGATTACTTCCGCAACTCCCGAACCGACCGTACCATATCCTAGCACCGCAATATTTACCATGTTCCTACCTCTTTCTCTTTTTTTTCTCTATTCCTTTGCAAGTATCTTTACGTGATGGACGCCTGCCTGCTGCTCCATACTCTCGATCATTTTAGAAACATCGCCTGTCGTCGGCAACACCTGTACGCTGATACTCAAAGATGCAACGGCGTTGATGGGGATACTCTGATGAATCGTTAAAATATTCGCGCCGTACGACGCGATAATTTTCAGCAGATCCGCAAGCAATCCCGGCTTATCATCCATTTGGAATGTCAGTGTGATCGTCTTTCCCTGCGTGTTATCATGAAATTGAAAAATATCGTCCTTATACTTATAAAAGGAACTTCTGCTGATTCCGACACGCTCCGTGGCTTCCTGCACCGTCATTGCCTGCTCGGAGTCCAGCATCGTCTTTGCCTCGACTACCTTTAAAAGCACGTCGGGAAGCGCCTTCTGCTTCACGATATAATACGCGCTTGTCTCTGTCATATCATCACCTGTCTCCATGTGGTACACACTTGTTTTGATTGTACTCACTCTGCGTACACATGTCTTTCGCTGAGAGATATCGTAACATAATGCGCATAAAAAAGCAAGTAGTTCTATAAAAAAATACATGCTATGATTTCTTTTTGCCAAAGTAACCATAACATGTATTATTTCTGCCTGTTTTCCTGTTAATTCTGCTGACGGGCACCGCCGCCCGTATTCAGCCATTTCAAATATGCATTGATAAATGGATCGATATTTCCGTCCATAACGCTGTCCGTCTGTGCAACCTCCGTATTTGTCCGATGATCCTTGACGAGGGTATAAGGCTGCATGACATAGGAGCGAATCTGGTTGCCCCATCCAATGTCCTTGATATCTCCCCGGATGTCGGACAGCTTTTCCGCATTTTCCTCCTGCTTCAGCAGATACAGCTTTGCTTTCAGCATCTGCATTGCCTTATCCTTGTTCATGTGCTGTGAGCGCTCATTCTGGCACTGCACGACAATACCGGTCGGCAGATGCGTAATACGGATCGCGGACGATGTTTTGTTAATATGCTGTCCGCCCGCACCGGAGCTGCGGTACGTATCAATACGCAGATCATCGTCGTTGATCTCAATATCCAGATCCTCTTCGATATCCGGCATAACGTCCAGCGAAACAAATGAGGTCTGCCGTTTTCCCTGTGCGTTGAACGGAGAAATTCGCACAAGCCTGTGCACTCCCTTTTCCGATTTCAAATATCCATAGGCGTTTTCACCGTTCACCTGAAACGTAACAGACTTAATTCCCGCTTCATCGCCATCCAGATAGTCCAGCACTTCGACCGAAAAGCCCTTCTTTTCCGCCCAGCGTGAATACATCCGGTACAGCATCCCGGCCCAATCGCAGCTCTCCGTGCCGCCTGCGCCGGCATTTAACCTTAAAATCGCATTATTTTTATCATATTCTCCCGAAAGCAGGGTGCCGATCCGAAGCGTTTCGAGTGTTTCTTTAAATTCCTGAAACTCCTGCTGAATATCGGGTACGAGTGCCGGATCGTTTTCTTCATAGGCCATTTGCAAAAGCATACGGATGTCCTCATACTGCTGCTCCAGACCGGAAACAAGAGAAATCGTATCCTTAAAATTTTTCAGCTCCTTTACATATTTCTGAGAGCGCTCGGGATCATCCCAAAAGCCGGACGCCTCCATCTCACGCTCCAACTCCTCGACACGCTGCTCCTTATCCGCCAGTGAAAGGGAAGCCTTGACCTCCTTCAGCGGCTCTTCATATGTCAGCAACTCGGTTTTGACCTGATCTAATTCTACCACACAATTTCTCCTATCCTGTTACTTCCTGCCACAGCACTGCTTATACTTCTTACCGCTGCCGCACGGACACGGATCATTCGGATAAACCTTGTCGGTTTCCCGCTTCTGCGGTTTCTTTCCAAGAGATTCGTCCTTATTCGTGCCTGTCACCTTTGCAACTTCCTCACGCTCCACCTTCTGCTCGATACGAATATGGAACAGGACGCGGACCGTTTCCTCACTGATGCTGTCCGTCATCGAATTAAACATATCATAGCCCGTCATCTTATACTCCACGAGCGGATCACGCTGTCCGTATGCCTGCAGGCCGATTCCCTGACGAAGCTGTTCCATATCGTCGATATGATCCATCCATTTTTTATCGATCGATTTGAGCAAAACAACACGCTCCAACTCCCTGAGCTGCTCAGGCATCGGAAATTCTGCTTCTTTTGCTTCGTAAAGCTTAACAACCTCTTCTTTTAATTTATGCTTTAATTCATTTTTCTTTAAACCGCGGACATCCGGTGTCTTGATTTCCTGCGCGGGCACTGTCGCCAAAAGATGCTGGTTCATTTCCGGGATATCCCATTCATCCGTATCTGCATCGTCACCAATACACATATCTACCGTGTTTTCCACAAAATCCGTCGCCATCTTAAAGATCACGTCACGCATACTTTCACCGTCCAGCACACGTCGCCTTTCAGCATAAATGATCTCTCTCTGCTCGTTCATGACCTGGTCATACTCCAACAGATTCTTTCTGATCCCGAAGTTATTGTTTTCTATCTTCATCTGTGCCTTTTCGATCGCACCCGTGAGCATCTTATGCTCGATCTGCTCATTTTCCGGCACACCCAGCGTATTAAATACCTCCATCAGCCTGTCGGAGCCGAACAGACGCATCAAATCATCCTCCAGGGAAATAAAGAAGCGGGATTCACCCGGATCTCCCTGACGGCCGGAACGTCCTCTCAGCTGATTGTCAATACGTCTTGATTCATGGCGCTCCGTACCGATAATCTTTAACCCGCCCGCCGTCCGTGATTCCTCGTCAAGCTTGATATCCGTACCACGGCCTGCCATGTTCGTAGCGATTGTCACTGCACCATGAATACCTGCATCCGCGACAATTTCCGCCTCAAGTTCATGGAATTTTGCGTTCAATACCTTATGAGGAATTCCCCGGCGCTTTAACATTGCGCTCAGCTCCTCGGAAGCTTCAATTGTGATTGTACCGACAAGAATCGGCTGTCCGCCCTCATGGGCCTTTTCGATCTCATCCACAATTGCAGACAATTTTTCTTTTTTGGTCTTGTAAACGGCATCCTGTAAATCCACTCTCGCAATCGGCTGATTCGTCGGGATTTCGATAACGTCCATGCCGTAAATATCACGAAATTCCTTTTCCTCCGTCAGAGCCGTACCGGTCATGCCGCATTTTTTCTCGAATTTATTAAAGAAGTTCTGGAACGTAATCGTCGCAAGCGTTTTGCTCTCGCGCTTAACCTTAACATGCTCCTTTGCTTCAATCGCCTGATGCAGACCGTCCGAATAGCGGCGCCCCGGCATAATACGTCCCGTAAACTCATCGACGATCAGCACCTGATCATCCTTTACAACATAGTCCTGATCCCTGAACATCAGATTATGCGCACGCAGCGCAAGGATCATATTATTCTGGACATCGATATTCTCCGGATCCGCGAGGTTTTCGATCTGGAAAAACTTCTCAACCTTTTCCACACCCTCCGCCGTCAGGGTCACAAATTTGTCTTTCTCATTAACAAGGAAATCTCCGGTTTCTTTTTGCTCGATACCCATAATCGCATCCATTTTGGACAAATCCTCGACATCCTCGCCCCGCTTCAGCTGCCTCGCCAGAATATCGCAAACCTCATACAGCTTTGTAGACTTGCCGCTCTGTCCGGAAATGATCAATGGTGTACGTGCCTCGTCAATCAGCACGGAGTCGACCTCATCGATGATCGCATATGCCAGATCGCGCAGCACAAGCTGCTCCTTGTAAATAACCATATTGTCACGCAGATAATCGAAGCCCAGCTCATTATTTGTCACATATGTAATGTCACAATTATAAGCGGTTCTTCTTTCCTCAGCAGTCATTTCATTGAGTACCACACCGACTGTCAGTCCGATAAATTCATGCACCTGTCCCATCCACTCGGCATCACGCTTTGCCAGATAGTCGTTGACTGTTACAATGTGAACCCCGCGTCCTGCGATGGCATTCAAATAAGCCGGCAGCGTCGAAACAAGTGTTTTTCCTTCTCCCGTTTTCATTTCTGCAATACGTCCCTGATGCAGAATGATGCCCCCGATAATCTGTACGCGGTAATGCTCCATATTCAGTGCCCGCCTGGCTGCTTCCCTCACTGTTGCAAAAGCCTCCGGCAACAGATCATCCAGAGTTTCTCCGTCGGCGTATCGCTTTTTAAATTCCTTCGTTTTATCCCTGAGTGCGCCATCCGATAATGCCATCATATCGGGACGAAGCGACTCAACCTTATCAACGAGCGACTCAATCAGCTTTAGCTCGCGTTCACTGTGAGTTCCAAATATTTTATCAATAATTTTCATTTTTTTCGCTCCTGTTTTCAAATAGAAAGATTCCCACTATAAAAAGCTCAAATTGTATTGTAACAGAATTAAAACCGGGATTCAACTCCCTTTCTGTTAAAAATCAGTAAATAATGCAGTTATAATTGATTTTCCTATTAAAAAGTGTTATTATTTTAACGAATTCCGTTTTGGGAAAAATTTATAACAATATCAGAGGTGCGTAAGATGACAAGAACATTTGACGATTTACTTAAGAAGCTGTCCGAGTGCAGCAAAAAGAAAGTTGCTGTTGCAGCGGCGCAGGATGCCCCCATTCTCGAGGCTGTCAGCGAGGCGAAGGCGCGCGGCATTGCGGATGCAATCCTTGTGGGTGATGAGACAGAAATCCGAAGCATTGCAGCTTCCTTAAGCATAGACTTGACTGGCTATGAGATTATTGACGAAAAGGACATGGAGCAGGCGGCTCTGACTGCGGTCAAGCTCGTGCACGACGGCAAGGCTGATATGTACATGAAGGGCCTGACTGACAGCAAAATGTTTTTAAAGAGTGTACTGAATAAAGAAGTCGGACTCCGTACAGGAAATCCGTTGTCCCACGTATGTGTATTTGAAATTGAGGGCATCGACCGGCTTCTGTTTTTAACGGATGTCGCCTTTATGCCGTATCCGACTCTGGAGGACAAGGTTGCGATCATTAACTACACGAAGGATGTTGCCAAGGCGTGCGGTATTCCGTGTCCGAAGGTTGCTCCTCTTGCAGCCGTAGAAGTCGTCAACTCCAAAATGCCTGTTACGGTTGAGGCCGATCAGCTTACAAAGATGAACGAAGCAGGTGAAATTACCGGCTGCATCGTGGACGGACCGCTTTCCCTTGATCTTGCAATCGATCCCGAGGCCGCAAAGCATAAGGGAGCACTTGACCGCAAGATCGTCGGTGATGCAGATATCCTTCTGTTTCCGGATATCCATGCAGGCAACCTCGTATACAAAGCGATTGTCCGCCTTGCAAAGATAAAGAACGGCTGTATTTTGACAGGTACGAAGGCTCCTGTCATCCTGACCTCCCGCTCCGACACGTTTGAGACGAAGGTCAATTCGATTGCGCTCGCCGCCATCGTGGCAGAAGAACTGTCCAAAAACCAATAAAAACTATTAACAAACACAATTGCAGCAGAAAAAAACATAAATCCACAAAAAGGAGAAACTACAATGCCAATCAAGAGTTTAATTATCAACCCAGGTTCCACGTCTACGAAAATCGGTGTGTTTGAGGACGAACAATTACTGTTCGAAGAGACTCTCAGACATCCTACGGAGGAAATCGCAAAATATGATTCCATCGTAGCGCAGAAGGATTTCAGAAAAGATATTATCCTTCATTTATTAAAAGAGAAAAACTTTGATATCGGCTCACTGAATGTCGTTATCGGCCGGGGCGGTATGCTGAAGCCGATTCCGGGAGGTACGTATGCGGTTACGGATGCCCTGATTGCAGATTTAAAAATTGGTGTGCAGGGACAGCATGCATCTAACCTCGGAGGCATTCTTGCAAGAGAAATTGCAGATTCCATCAATGCTCCGTCTTATATTGTAGATCCCACTGTTGTAGATGAACTGATACCGATTGCCAGATATTCGGGAGTTCCCGAGCTGCCCCGCGTCAGCATTTTCCATGCACTCAATCAGAAGGCGGTTGCAAAGCGTTACGCCAAGGAAATTGGCCGGGCATATGAAGATTTGAATCTGATTGTCGTACATATGGGCGGCGGTGTTTCGGTAGGACCTCATAAAAACGGAAAGGTAATTGATATTTTCAACGCGCTTGACGGTGACGGTGCTTTTTCACCGGAGAGAGCCGGCGGCGTTCCTTCCGGCGCATTGGTTAAAATGTGCTTCTCCGGCAATTATTCAGAGAAAGAAGTCTACGGAAAAATTGTCGGCAACGGAGGCTTCAATGCCTACCTTGGTACGAATGATATGCGTGATGTCGAGAAAATGGTAAATGACGGGGATGAAAATGCGAAGGAAATCCGGGATGCATTCGTTCTTCAAGTATCTAAGAATATCGGTGCAATGGCTTGTGTGCTGGATGGAAATGTGGATCAGATCATCGTCACCGGCGGCATCGCATACGACAAGGCCGTCGTTGCCGGGCTCAAAGCAAGAACGGAATGGGTTGCGCCTTTTACCGTATATCCGGGTGAGGACGAGCTGCTTGCCCTCGCACAGGGTGGTTTGCGTGTCATGAACGGCGAGGAAAAAGCACTGATCTATTAACTTTTGATTTTAGGAAAGCATAGGAATGTATTGATGAGCGACAGAGTACAACAGGCACTTGATAATCATAAAAAAAAATATAACTGCTGTCAGGCTGTCGCCTGCGCTTTCTGCAAAGATGTCGGAGTTGACGAGACGATCATGTTCAAGGCAGGGGAAGGCTTTGGGCTCGGCATGGGCGGCATGGAATGTACCTGCGGTGCCATTTCCGGTGCTGTCATGGTAGCCGGCTTTAAAAACAGCAGCGGCGCCCTCGACAACCCCGTCACAAAGGCTGAGACTTATCGACTTTCTTCTGCCATCATCGATAAGTTTCAGGAGAAAAACGGAACGACCATCTGTAAAGTCTTAAAGGGAATCGAAACCGGCAGCGTTTTGCGATCCTGTGACGGCTGTATTGAGGATGCCGCAAAAATCGCAGAGGAAGTGTTGGCACTGCAGGCAAACTGACCTCAAGGGAGATATCAAATGAGTAGTAAAAAGAACTACGGAAAGCCATTTGGCGATCTGAATAAATTAAAAGCAAATTTTTTTGAAAACAATGATGGGATGCTTAACATGGCGGACGACATGGGAAAAATTTTTTCGGCGCAGCCGAAGCGCTCCCATTGTAAAATCTGCGGAGAAAAGCTCGGCGCACCGCTTTTTACAAGCCACGGTATCGGCTACATTCCATGTGCCCGGTGCGGACATTTAAACGGTGAATTCGAGGATACCGACGACTTCGCAAGCAAGGTCTATATTGAAGATGACTATTCCAGAAACTACAGTGCCAAGGACCGGGAGGAATATGACCGCCGTCTTACTGCGATCTATCTTCCGAAGGCAGAATTTTTAAAATCCTGTATGGAACAGGAGCAGCTTTCCGATTTGAAACTGCTTGATATCGGTGCGGGCTGCGGTTATTTTGTTGCCGCGGCAAAAAAGCTCGGTATGCAGGCTGACGGCGTGGAGATTTCCAAAAATCAGGTCGACTACGGCAATGCAATGGCCGGCGAAACAATTCTCAAGCATGTTGGCCTGCATGACTCAATTGATTATATCAAGAAAACAGACGCCGGCATCGTCTCTGCCATCGGCGTATTGGAACATTTGATTAATTTGAAGGAAAATCTGGATGCAATCAGAGACAATCAAAGCATCCGGTATCTATATGCTTCAGTCCCGATGTTTTCCTTCAGCTGTGCTTTCGAGGCAGCCAATCAGCAATGCTACAACCGTCATACCGGCGGCACACATACCCATCTGTTTTCCAATGAATCGGTCCGTTATCTGGCGGAACAGATGGATTTTGAAATAGCTTATGAGTGGCGGTTTGGCTCAGACATTAACGATCTGTACCGCTTTTTAACTGTCTCTCTCTCAAAGTCCGGCAATCAGGAATTTGCTTCTTTCTTCTCCGAAAAATTCGTCCCGCTTATGGATGAACTGCAATTGGCATTGGATAAAAGCGAATTTTCTTCAGAGCTGCATTTTATTTTGAAAAGGAAAGCTTAAGCAGAAAATAGAAATGTCTTTTTGGGAACAAAAAATCCTTCCCCTGCATTGCTATGCATCGGGAAGGATTTTTTCAGATTCCTTTTGTCTCAAGCCAAGCAAGGCCCTCATCAACCGTGGGAAAATATCTGTTTTCCGTCTCCGGCGTATTCGACATCAGTTTATGCTTGGAAGACTGTACAGAAACCTCATAAGAGTTGCCTTCAATATAGGCGATGTATTTGCAGCCGTCATTGGCCAGCGTTTCATGGAGCTTCACATAACGGGTACTCCCCTTCGGGCTTACCTGATGCAGTGCTTCAATGAAGGCGATATAACCCCACCCCGTTTCATCCTGCCATTCCTTTGCAAACTCCGCTATTGTCTCATAAAGCCCCTCTATCTCATGAGCCTTTGCGACTCCGCTTCCCTTCGAATAAATGATTCTTCTTCCGTCCTTATTTGTCCAGACCTTGAAGCATCCGACTTCCTTTTCCACTTGATATGCTCCTCTTTTCTGCGGCATCACCCGCTTTTCCCCTCTATTATTACATAATTGTCCGCTTCCCGCAATTCATTTGAGCATATGACTTTGTATTTTTTTAAAACCAAAAAGAACGGGCAGCCAAAATCATTGTACTGTCCGTTCTTTTTTATTTCATTGGTATCTGATTTCTTATTTCGCTGCCATTTCAGCTTTAATCTTCTCTGTCAGCATCGGTACAATTTTATGGAAGTCACCTACAATGCCGTAGTCTGCCACATCAAAAATCGGAGCGGTATCATCCTTGTTGATTGCAATGATGATATCGGATTCCTCCATACCTGCCAAGTGCTGGATTGCACCGGAAATACCAACCGCAAAATATACGTTCGGGCGAACAGTCTTGCCGGTCTGTCCTACCTGCAGATCCTTCGGCTTCCAACCGGCATCCACAACCGCACGCGAACAGCTGACCATGCCGCCGAGCGCATCTGCAAGATCTTTAAGCATCTGGAAATTTTCCGTACAGCCTACGCCGCGGCCGCCGGATACGAGAACCTTTGCATCCATAATATCGGCAGCGTTGGAAACAGCTTTTACGATTTCCATAATTTCAACATAATTGTTATTCGGAGCAAAGCCCGGATTAAATTCCTCTACAACAGCCTTTGCATCCGGATTCTTTGCAGCCTTCTGCATAACGCCCGGACGAACCGTTGCCATCTGCGGACGGAAATTCGGACAAGCAATCGTTGCAATCGTATTTCCGCCAAATGCGGGACGTGTCATCAAAAGCTGATTGTGGAGCTGCTCTCTGCCTGCTATTGCAACTAACGGAAAATCTCCGATGTCAAGCTGTGTACAATCCGCCGTCAATCCTGTATGAATTCTTGCGGATACCCTCGGACCTAAGTCACGGCCGATTGCCGTTGCGCCTACCAGCATAATTTCAGGCTTGTATTTTTCAATCACAGATGCAAGCGCATGTGTATAAGGCTCCGTTCTGTACTCTTTTAATTCCGGATCATCCACAACGATGATCTTGTCAGCGCCATACTGTGCAAGCTCCTCTGCAAGGTTCTTCACCTGATCGCCGATCAATACTGCCGTTACTTCCGTTTCCAGATCCTTTGCAAGATCCTTGCCTTTGCCAACAAGCTCCAATGCGATTCCGCTTAACTTGTTGTCAACCTGCTGTGCAAAGACAAATACGCCTTTATATTCTTCCAAGTTCATTTTATTCACCTTTCCTCGCTATATTTTCAGCAATAAGCAATAGTTAAACCTTGCTTCCTTATATCACATGCTTTACCTTCAACTTGTCAATAATGTAATCCACTGACTCCGCAGCACCGAGAACAACCTTTTCACCGATGCCCTTTCTTACCTTATCGGAAGCCTTTGCAATCTGCGTCGGTGAACCCTTCAGGCCGAGGTTGGAATCTTCCACATCCTTTAAGTCCGCTCTGCCCCAAACGGTAATTTCTGACTTGTACGCATCAACAATTCCGCCCGGCGTCATGTAACGCGGCTCGTTTAATTCGGCAAGCGCCGTAATCAGGCACGGCATCTTCGCCTTCAACACATGATATCTGTCGTCAAACTGACGCTCTACGATAACACTGTCACCCTCAATTTTAATATTCTGTGCATAGGAAATTACCGGAATTCCCAAATGCTCGGAAATCTGCGGTCCAACCTGTGCCGTATCACCGTCGATTGCCTGACGGCCCGTGATAATCAAATCATATTCCAGATTGCGGATTGCTCCCGCAATCGTCTGGGATGTCGCCCATGTGTCTGCACCGCCGAGAACGCGATCGGTCACAAGAACCCCTTTATCAGCGCCCATCGCCATCGCCTCACGAAGCACTTCCTCTGCTTTTGGAAGTCCCATCGTAACAACAGTTACTTCTGCGCCGTACTGATCCTTTAATCTAAGTGCTGCTTCCAGTCCTGCCTTGTCATCAGGGTTCATGATGGTAAGCATAGCGGCTCTGTCAAGCGTTCCATCCGGATTAAACTTGACACCACCCTTTGTATCAGGTACCTGTTTAATACAAACAACAATTTTCATTGTATAATCTCTCCTTTTATAGTTTGGTTTGCTATTTCAAATTTACCTCTGAACCTACATGATGTTTGCTGAAATAACCATTCTCTGCACTTCACTTGTGCCCTCGTAGATTTCCGTGATCTTCGCATCACGCATCATGCGCTCTACGTCGTACTCTCTCGTGTAGCCGTAACCGCCGTGAAGCTGAACAGCCTTTGTTGTCACTTCCATCGCAACCTCTGCGGCATAAAGCTT
>JASGGU010000035.1:0-36538 GCA_047602645.1 Lachnospiraceae bacterium
CAATAAGTGGGGAATTTTCTCCGCTATTTTTGGGACTTTTTTATTGACAATCACAAATCAAATAACACTTTCTCCTTCTCCTGTACTTGAAGCCTGCCATAAATCCGGCCCATAATCTCCCTCAGAAGGTTTTTATCCTTCACCTCGTAAAGAATAGTCTGTACCTTCAGATCTCTATAGTAAATGACAGGTTCTTCAGATTGGCCGGAAACCTTCATGGTATAGAAGGCTCTCTGGCAGCTTTCCGCCAGATGTTCCAGACCGGAGAAGCGAAGTCCTACCGAAATCTTCACATCTATCAGATCTTGCTTCAGATACTGACGCAATTTTGCAAGAAGCTCTCTGTTATCAAGATTCCCTGCCGGAAGCAGCAGCATAATAAAGGAATTCAGTACTATTGTCAAGCTGCCTTTTAGTCTTGCACCGGTAAACATATTGATGGAATTCTCCACACGTTCCATATAATCATACTCACAGACTGTTTCTACCTCCTTCTTCACGTCCAGCATCTCCACATGATACTCCAGTACTTGAATGATTGCGGGTTCATAGAGTTCTCCCGTGCGGAAGCCATACTGCTCTGCCTTCTGGATTTTTCTTGGACTAATGGACATCTTCTCCTCGATTACCTCTCTGAAAAAGTGATCCCGTCCCTCCTGCATATCCGCTTCCTGAAACATTGCCTGATAGATGCTGTGAATCACATTAGATATCCTAATTTCACGCCGAAGCTCAAATAGCGGAAATTCCAGATTATTGCAAAGCTCTATCAGTTCCTTGGGCGTACTCTTAAGGCAGATGCCAAGGCAAATAACAAAACCAGCCGCCTTGCTGTTATAAGTGCTCTCAATCAGTTTGATCCAATCTTCCGTTTGATCTGTCAGTGTGCATCCCATACACATGATCAGTTCCCCCTCATCCACAAACTCCAGCAAACTCATCTCTTCTACAACATGAACATTCTTTATGATATTGTATTTTCCGCTCTCTCCTGCCACCATATTCAGCTGATTCACATAAGGCAGGGAAAGGATGTTTTTGCAGTTAATAATCATGAAAAATTCCCCCTATTCTTCTCTTATTTTCAGGTATTTGCAAATAACAAATCAGGGGTACCTTCTGCGACGGTGCCCCTGATTGATTCTCTGTTTTATGCTATTTTATTTTACACCTAATGCGTTCAGTTCCTGAATCGCCTCTTCTCTCGTCACAAAGACAATTCCCTGCATTCCCGCGCGCTTTGCTCCGTCAATGTTCTCCTGTTTATCATCAAGAAACACGCATTCCTCCGGAATCAGTTCATATCGGTCAAGCAGTAATTCATAGATTTCCCGATCAGGCTTGATCAGTTTTTCTCTATAGGAAATAACCGCACCATCCGTTTCCTCGACAAAATTTAATTTTTCACCGCACTCGCGATAGGCCTTTTCAGAAAAATTAGATAAAATTAAGACGCGGTAGCCTTTATCCTTTAATTCTCTGATCCAGTCCTGTGTATAATCAAATGTTTCAATCGTATCACCGACATTTTCAAACATATGGCGAATCAACTCTTCCAAATCTGGAGCATTATCAATAAAAATCGCCAGCAACTCTTCTTCGCTTAACGCGCCCTTATCAAACTGGTTCCACGCATCATCAAGCACCGTCGCCCTTGCAAGCCGCGAAAACTGTTCCTCCGAATCACAGATATTTCTGAAATGCTTTTCCCAGCAAAAGTCTGCCAGGACATTTCCGATGTCAAATACAATGGTTGTAATTTTCATTGCTTCCTCCAAATAATATCATCTCTGCCGGGTCCGTTGCTGATCATCGTGATGGGGAAGTCGATCTGTTTCTCTATAAACTCAATATATCTTCTGCAATTTTCCGGCAGTTCATCATAGTTCCGGATACCCCTTGTCTCACACTTCCAGCCCGGCAATACCGTAAGTACCGGCTTTGCTTTTTCAAGAAGCGTCGTTGTCGGAAACTCTGTCGTCACCTTTCCGTCAATTTCATAACCGGTACATACAGGAATTTCATCAAGATAACCAAGCACATCAAGCACCGTGAAGGCAACGTCTGTTGTTCCCTGAATTCTGCAGCCATATTTGGAAGCGACACAATCAAACCAGCCCATTCTTCTTGGTCTTCCGGTCGTGGCACCGTATTCACCGCCGTCTCCGCCCCTGCGTCTCAGCTCATCGGCCTCGTCCCCGAAAATCTCGGACACGAAAGCACCCGCACCGACCGCCGAAGAATAGGCCTTGCATACCGTGATGATCTTTCCTATCTCATAAGGCGGAATTCCCGCGCCGATCGCACCGTAAGCCGCAAGTGTCGAAGAAGAGGTAACCATCGGATAAATACCGTGATCCGGATCCTTTAAGGAGCCGAGCTGTCCTTCCAAAAGCACCTGCTTGCCTTCCTTGATCGCATTCCATAAATAAAGAGAGGTGTCACACACATAAGGCTCGACCATTTTTTTATATTCTATCAGAGTTTCATACAAATCGTCCGCAGCAATCGGCGCTTGATGATAAAGGTTAACGAGCATTACATTTTTAAGCTCGCAGACACGAGCAATTTTTTCCTTTAGCTCCTGTTCGTCACCAAACAGTTCACTCACCTGAAAGCCAATTTTTGCATATTTATCGGAATAAAACGGAGCAATTCCAGATTTTGTGGAACCAAACGACTTCCCGGCCAGTCTTGCTTCCTCATAGGTATCAAACGCAATATGATATGGCATGACGATCTGCGCTCGGTCAGAAATTAACAGCTTCGGTGCAGGCACTCCCTTTGAGGTAATGTCCGCAAGCTCCTTGAACAGCACGGGAATATTCAGTGCAACTCCGTTTCCTATAATACTTGTCGTATGATCATAAAAAACGCCCGACGGAAGTGTGTGCAAGGCAAACTTCCCGTAATTGTTTACAATCGTATGTCCCGCATTTGCCCCGCCCTGGAAACGAACAATAATATCCGCATCCTTTGCAAGCATATCCGTAATCTTTCCTTTGCCTTCATCTCCCCAGTTCGCTCCGACAATCGCTTTTACCATAACTGCATTCCTCCTGTTATCATGACGCATCATAAGCATCGTTTCTTTCTTACGCTGTTACTATAGCACAGCTTATTTCATAAGTAAAATTAATATTATTTATATCCGACATTAGCATTGTTTATATTGCAAATATATTATATAATTAAAGAACAAAAGTGTGCTTCGCCCACTCTCGCGATCATATACTACGGCTGCACAGCTTTTGTTCCGCGCGCGCAGCTGCGCATATTATTTTATTTAATAGGGAAATTCGCAGGAAGTTCCTATTAAATAAAAACAGCATATGGAGATACACATGACAAACAACCTTGAACTCTACAAAGTGTTTTACTATGCCGCCAGAACCGGCAGCATCACCGGCGCTGCCGCTGAGCTCTCCATCACACAGCCCGCCGTCAGTCAGTCAATGAAGCAGTTAGAGAGCCTTCTTGGCGTTAAGCTGTTCACAAGAACCGCCAAGGGCATCCGCTTGACGCACGAAGGTGCCGCTCTTTTTCCATATGTCGCAAAGGGCTATGAAAGCATCGGTCAGGGAGAGCAGAAGATCCGGGAGCTTCTCGACCTTGATCTTGGAGAAATCCGCATCGGAGCAAGCGATATGACACTTAAATATTATCTGCTGCCTTATCTGGAAAAATTCCATGAGCAGTACCCAAAAATTAAAGTGACTGTTTACAACTCGCCTACACCCGAAACACTCTCGGCCATGACAGAAGGAAAAATTGATTTCGGCATTGTCAGCTCTCCGCTCCCCGGCAATCTGGAGCTGACAGTTAAAAAAGTGCGCGAAATCCATGATATTTTCATAGCAGGAAGCCGGTTTCTGCATTTAAAAGGCCGGCAGCTGCCCTACCGTATCTTAGAACAACTACCGGTCATCTGTCTTGAAAAAAATACAAGTACACGCCGTTATATCGACTCCTTTTTAAAAGAAAACAACGTCTCTCTTTCACCGGAATTTGAACTTGCCACAAGCGATATGATCGTTCAATTTGCACTTCGCAATCTTGGCATCGGCTGCGTCATGGAGGATTTTGCCGAAGAAGCGCTTGCAAACGGTTCCCTGTTTGCACTCACCTTTTCAAAAGAAATCCCTATCCGCAATTTTTACGTCGTCAACCGCAAGGATGATTCGCTCTCTTCGGCGGCAAAGGCTCTTCTCGCCCTGTTTCACTGACTGTTATACATTAATTTCAGCCGTCACACCAAGCAGCTCTCTGTTTTCCGCAAGCAGCGGCTCAACGATCTCCTTCAGGAACGCTTCGACCTGTTCCTTCGCCCGTCCTGTATACTTGGCAGGATCCATCGTCTCCTCAAGCTGTGCAAGCGTCATGGGAAATACGGGATCGGCCGCAATCAGCTCCAGCAGATTGTTTTCAAGTCCCTTCTGCTTCACATTTGCACCTGCCTCCATTGAAAGCTCACGAATACGCTCATGCAGTTCCTGTCTGTCACCGCCTGCCTTGACTGCGTCCATCATAATATTTTCTGTTGCCATAAACGGCAGTTCACTTCTCAATCGCTTTTCAATTACCTTTTCATAGACAACAAGGCCATCCACAACATTCAGGCACAAATCCAAAACACCGTCGATTGCTAAAAATCCCTCCGGAATACTCAACCGTTTATTCGCAGAATCATCCAGTGTCCGCTCAAACCACTGCGAAGCCGAGGTAATGGCCGGATTCAATGCATCGATCATCACATACCTCGAGAGCGATGCAATTCGTTCCGCGCGCATCGGATTCCTTTTATATGCCATCGCCGAAGAACCGATCTGGCTCTTCTCAAACGGCTCCTCCACCTCTTTTAAATGCTGTAAAAGACGGATATCATTGGAAAACTTGTGTGCGCTCGCCGCAATCCCTGCAAGCACATTCGCAACACGTGTGTCTACCTTGCGTGAGTAGGTCTGACCCGACACGGGATAGCACTGTGCAAAGCCCATCTTTTTTGCAATCATCGGATCAATTTTGTCTATTGTTTCCTGATCTCCGTCAAACAGCTCTAAAAAACTCGCCTGTGTTCCCGTCGTTCCTTTGGAACCAAGCAGTTTCATTGTTCCAAGCACAAAATCCAGCTCTTCAAGATCCAGCAGAAACTCCTGCATCCAAAGCGTCGCACGCTTTCCTACAGTCGTCGGCTGAGCCGGCTGAAAATGCGTAAATGCGAGCGTCGGCAGTGCTTTATACTCATCAGAAAATTTTGCCATCTCTGCAATGACGTTAATCAACTTCTTCCTGACAAGCTTTAATGCTTCGGTCATCACAATGATATCCGTATTATCCCCCACATAACAGGATGTCGCACCGAGATGAATGATTCCCTTTGCTTTGGGGCATTGCACGCCGTAAGCATACACATGGCTCATAACATCATGTCTTACTTCCTTTTCACGTGCCTTCGCCACATCATAGTTAATGTCCTCTGCATGCGCCTTCAGTTCGTTGATCTGTTCCTGCGTGATATGCAGACCCAATTCCTTTTCCGTCTCCGCAAGCGCGATCCAAAGTCTTCTCCATGTCCTGAATTTCATATCCGGGGAAAAAATATACTGCATTTCCCTGCTGGCATACCGTTCTGACAACGGACTTTCGTATCTGTCTGTCATAGTCCCAACCTTCTGAACACTTCCTGATAAGCCTCCTCGACATTTCCCATATCTCTTCTGAAACGGTCCTTGTCAAGCTTCTCATGCGTATGCACATCCCAAAGGCGGCACGTATCCGGTGATGTTTCATCGGCAAGCAGGATCTGACCATGATATCTGCCAAACTCAATTTTAAAATCAATAAGCTCAATGTCGGCCTGTAAAAAATATGCCTTTAATACATCATTAACCTTAAACGCATACTTTTTGATTATCTCAATCTCTTCTTGTGTTGCAAGCTCCAGCGCAAGTGCAAAATAGTCATTGATCAGCGGGTCGCCGAGCGCGTCATTTTTATAGCTGAATTCAATCGTCGGTTGCTTAAAAGGTGTTCCCTCTTCCACACCGAGACGCTTGGAAAAGCTGCCCGCCGCGACATTTCTGATAATGACCTCAAGCGGAACAATTTCAACCCTTTTTACTGCCGTCTCACGATCGCTTAACTCCTCGATCAAGTGTGTCGGCACGCCCTCCTTCTCAAGCAGCTTGAACACATGATTCGTCATTCGGTTATTAATCACACCTTTTCCGACGATTGTCCCTTTCTTTTCTCCGTTAAAGGCTGTCGCATCATCCTTGTAATCCACGATCAACACATCCGGATCCTCCGTTGTAAAAACCTTTTTTGCCTTTCCTTCATAGAGCAGTTCCATTTTTTTCATAATTGTATATTCTCCTTTCGTGCTTCCTCACACGTTGTTTCTCAAAATCCATATAAAGTATAGACGATGAAAACTCAAATAGCAAATAAATTAACAAAAAATAGTTGTTTTTTACCGGAAATGTATTATAATCAAAGGAAACCCGCTTTAATAATTTCACCGCTTTCAGCATGATCCACGGAGCAGAGGTATTTAATATGGAAGAAAAAAGAGCCGACCGGCGTTTGGAGCTTGGTATCAAGCTTTCTATCTCAGATTTGTATAAAGAAAATACGAACACGATCATGGACATTTCCTCACCGATAGAGGTCACCGACATTTCCGCAAAAGGCATCGGCTTTATTTCCGAGTGCATTCTTCCGATTGGATATTATTTCATTGCAAATCTGGAGTTGGACCGCGAACTTCCTCAAATTATCACTGACGTCAGGATCATCCGAAGTTCCGCTATTGATAAGACCCGCTACCAGTACGGCTGTGAGTTCGTCGCAATTTCTCCGCGTATCAAGCAAATGCTGATTGATTTTGAGGAGAAACTGAAATATGCGGAGAGCCGGACTGATTGCTAGCCCGTCATCTTTCCTACAAAAGCTTTTACACGCTCATTTTCCGACATAAAGATTTCATCCGGCGTCCCCTGTATCTGAATGACACCATTTTCCATAAAGATAATTCTATCTGAAAGCTCCCTCGCAAACTGCATTTCATGCGTCACGATGATCATTGTCATATGCTTTTTGGCAAGCTCCTTGATTACTCGCAGTACTTCTCCGGTAAGCTCCGGATCAAGCGCCGAAGTCGGTTCATCAAAAAAAAGCACCTTTGGCTTTAGAGCAAGCGCTCTTGCAATTGATACTCTTTGCTGCTGTCCGCCTGACAACTGGTGTGGATAAGCATTTGCCTTATCAGGAAGTCCGAGCTGATCAAGCAGCTTAATCGCCTGCTCTTTTGCTTCGTCCTTTGGCATCCCCAGCACGGAAACCGGCGCATCCGTAATATTTTTTAATACTGTATAATGGGGAAATAGGTTAAAGTTCTGAAACACCAGTCCGAAATATTGTCTGATTCTTTTCAACTCTGCGTTTGATGCGTAAACACTCTTGCCATCCCCGTCGTTCCATACCGCTTTCTCCCCCAGATACGACAACTCTCCCGACTCCATTTTCTCAAGCATCGTCGCGCAGCGAAGAAGCGTAGACTTCCCCGAACCGGAAGGACCGATAATTGAAACAACCTCTCCCTCCGCAACAGATAAAGAAATATCCTTTATAACCTCCAATTCATCAAAGCATTTCTGCATATGATTGATTTCCAGCAGATTCACAGCTATATCCTCCTCACCTGTAATAAGAAAGCTTCTTTTCCAGCTTTTCCATTGAAAATGCAACGATAAGATTAAACAAATAATAGAATACCGCAGCGATTACAAACGGCATCATCGTCGCCTGTGCCGCCACGATCGCCTTGGCAACCGTAAACATTTCCGAAACTGCGATCACAAACGCGAGAGAGGTATCCTTTACAAGCGTAATCACCTCATTTGTCACCGGCGGCAGGATGCGCTTGATTACCTGCGGCAGGATAATCTTGACAAAGGTCTGCCTTCTACCGTAGCCAAGCACCTTTGCCGCCTCATACTGCCCGATTGGCATCGATTCAATCCCACTGCGGTAAATTTCCGCAAAATAGGCGGCATAATTCAGCACAAAGCCAATAATGACAGCAATAAAACGATACGCGGTCGTAATTCGGATACCAAACAAAAAGAAGGGTCCGAAGAAAACGACCATGAGCTGCAGCATCAAAGGGGTTCCTCTCATAATAGAGATATACACCTTTGTCACATTTCGGACAAGCGCATGCTTGGACATCCTGCCAAACGCAAGCACAAGCCCGAGCGGAAGCGAAAAGACAAGTGTCAGCACAAAAATCTCCACCGAAGTCAGCATCCCGCTCAAAAGCTGTAACAACATTGCTCCAATGCCCATGATCTATCCTCCAAACCCTTATGTATGAATTATTTTCCCAACACTACAGAATCCGTCAGATCCCATTTTTCTGCAATTGTTGCGAATGTACCGTCCGCAGCCATCTCATCAAGTGTTTTCTGCACCGTATCGCGAAGCTCGGTATTTCCCTTTAAAAAGCCAACACCATACAGCTCTGAAACAAGCTCATCATCCAAAATCACATAAGCATTATCACGTGCTTCGATCTGGTACTTTGCAACGCCGATATCCAACGCGACCGCGTCGACTGCGCCTGCTTCCAGGTTTAAAAATGCCGTATTATAATCAGGTACAACGGTCAATTCCTTGAATGAAGCCAACAGTTCCTTACTGTCCTCGGAGTTCAACGCCTCAAGTGCTGATGAATCTGCCTGTGTCGCGACAGTCTTTCCGGCCAAATCCGCCTGACCGGCGATACCTGAGTCCTTGCCCACAACAAATACCTGACTGTTGTCAACATAAGGAGCAGACCATTCATACTTATCAAGTCTGTCGTCGCTCATCGTAAAGCCGTTCCAGATACAATCAATCGAACCGGATGACAGCTCCATGTCTTTGGAATCCCAATCGATCGGCTGCAGCTTGATCTCCCAGTCATTTCTGCTTGCGACCTCTGCAGCAAGATCCAAATCAAAGCCCACATAAGCACCCGTTTCATCCTGATAGCCATAGGGTGGGAAATTAGCATCAAAGCCTACCGTAAATGTCCCGTCATCCTTCTTTGAGCCGCACGCACTCAGCACGCCGAGTGCCATCGTAAGTGCAAGCACCAACGTAATTTTCTTTTTCATAATAAATTCCTCCTCTGAGATAATATGGGCCTTTTCCTGTGATCTGTTGATTTATCACAGTAAATTGCTACCTCGCCATAGTATCACGATTTTCTCGATAAATCAACCATTTATTCGTACTGACTCACGATTGCCAGTATTTCACGAGCATATTGAGGATAGTCTTTTACGACGTGTTCGATTTCTTTTTTGGAATCTTCCAAATTGTACAAATTGAAATCAATGCCCTTGCGAAGACGCTGACGCTGGACAATCAGACTGTGCCGCATTTCCTTCAGCTCATCCTCGTAAATCATCACCCCCGGCTGGTAGATCCATAAGGCCGGCTCCTTTATATGATAACGTCCGAGAAGCAAAAGCAGTTCCTTGCGCGCCTGCTCCATTTTCTGCGCAACTTTCTCCGTATGTGAACGAGCTTCCTTTTCCTCCAAATATTTTTCCCATATGTAATTCAGCTCGTAGGAATTGTTGACTTTATATTTTGTATAGGTATAGTCGATCAGGTTCGTGATGTTCACATACTTCACCTTGACGGTATTTTGCAGCGTAATAATCCTGTTCAGTTTTTTTTCCGCCCTCGTCTGGTTGTCCTGCGCACTGCGGTATAAAACGCTGACGACAGTCAATGCGGCTGCAGCGATTGCGGCCATAATAAAATATGCGAGCTTGACATCCATACGCGGCAGGGAAGCTTTTAATACAATAAGCAGGCAGACAACGAGAACCGCCGCAAATACGATAATTATCGCAAATGTCTTTGCTCCTGCGGCTTTTTGGTTCTCCTCCTTGTGTTGAAAAGCAAGCGCTCCCTTCTCTCCCTCCAGCAAATTCAAGTCACGGCGCACTGCCATCTGGTATTCCTCATTTTTTTTGAGCCGCTCCAAAATCTGCGGGATTTCGTCCTCCATCCGTTCTATTTCACGGTACTGTGCCTCGGTGATCTTGCTTACCGGACGTTCATAGGAAGCCTCATCCGTTTCTATCTGTACGATTTTCATTGCAAGCTTTTTGATTTCATTCCGGTTGGATGCCGGAAGCGCAGACAGTTCCTCTAAATCCGTCAGCCGTTCCGTCACAAGCTGATACTCCGTCTTTTGTGATTCAACTTCCTTGGAAGAAGACGTCATCTGCTCACAGCAACCGCGAATATAGCTTTCGCGCTCCCTGTAATCCAGGACATTCAAATCTCTCCTGCGCTTTGTAGAATGCTGCAGCACATCCGGAACGGACCTTGCGTCCTCCCCCTCTTTAAGGCCCAGAGAAAAATCATCTTCCTCTTCTTCTGTAAACCCAAGTTTTTCTTTTATAAAACGGAATAAATGAAATTGAAACGGTTTCATAGTTCCCCTTTCTTCTGTTTGATACTTATTTGCCCCGCATAATCATATTTTTTCTGTATTCCTGCTTCCAGTCATTGAGGGTATCCTCAATGCTCTTGTAATAGTCGCTGATTTTTCCTGCGTTCTGCAGTGCTTTTGTCTCCGCAAGCTCCTTTGCATAGGCAGAATCAGGAGAATGCTGGCGGCTTTGATTCATGCGGGCCTCAGCCTCCTTTACAAGCTCCGGGTCATAGCCGTATTGAAGCAGCATACGGTCATATTTTTCCCTGCGCATCGAAAGCCGCATCGCCCCCAGGTACTGGATTAAGCTCTCTCTGTTTTCACAGGTCTCATAGGCCACTCTGTAACGGTCCGCGGCCTTTTCAAATAAAAAAAGCTGTGCATAAGCTGTTCCCGTATTATGTACGATGGCCGCATAAAGCTCCGGCTCTTCTTCCCATTTGAGGCACTGTAATGCATACTGGTATTCTTCGATCGCAAGCGTATACTTTTTCGTCCTCAGCAGATTATCTCCCCGCGCTTTGCGCCGCTGAGCAAAGCCTAACCCCTCATTGTTCATCAAAACCTGCCGGACCTGTTCGATCTCCTCCTCATCGCAGTAAAAAGTTTCCTCTAAAATCATCGTAACAAATTCGCCCAGACTCTTTTCTTCCTCAATGAGCATCCGAAGTTTTGCGGAAAGTTCCTTCTGCTTCAGCTGCTTTTCGAGAAACACACACAGCCTTTCATCCATCAGATCACGATCAAGCACATATGCACTCTGCACAACACAAAAGCAAAGCTCCTCCATGGAATAGATATTCATCCCAAGCCCTGCGATATAATATGGCGTTGTGGATAATTCTCCCTTACATAAAATCAAATCCGTCACTTCTGCCACCCCTCGATGATGTGATTGCGCCGGTCACACAAGCTCCACTTCCTTGTCCCAAATCCTGCCGGAAGCAGGGTACAGCTCTCCGAAGCCCAAATCATAAATCCTTGCAAATATTTTCGTTTCTGACTGAAAACTCACCTTAAGCTGCAGCCTGGAGGCCTTCGGCGGTCTTTCAGGAAGTCCTGCCAGCTCAATCAACACCTCCTGCGGCTCCTTGCCGTCCAACGGTGTAATTACAAGCGGCACAACGTTTTTCCCGTTCAGCAGAAAGTCGATCTGTGCTGCCGCATCATACCAGTTTTCGCCGGCATCAGCCAGTGCGAGATATTCCTCTTTTCCCATGTGCCGCATCTGAACCCCCAGATTAAATTTCAACTTATCCTTACCAAGAAACACATAATTTTTATTCAATTCACACGGTATTATCCTATCCTTTGCACAATAGCAGGCACCCTTGGAATATAGATTTTTTCCCTGAAATACCCGTTTTCCCATGCAGAGATATTTCAAGGTCTTATCACACCACGCTTCTTCAAAACCTTCTCCCAGTAAAAATACCGTTCCTACCGTTTTCCCCGAAAACATCTCATGCATCGTCCGCAGTACGTATTCGTCCAATCGCTCCTCCTTCTCCCTGGAAGGTTCTCCTTCCATCATGAGCTGAGGCATTCTGATTTCGGTAAAGTCCGTCCGGTCCACAAACGAAACGACCGGCACGGTCCTGCGATTCATCCAAAGACCGTAGGAACGCATACACTGATCCGAATAATCAAAAATAAACACCTCATTCTGCCAAAGTTCCTTTGGCTGATGCAGGATATAGTAGTACGAGCTTTCTTCATACGTCTGGAAAGCTATTTTTTCCCGATCGACCGGAATCGCATATGCAATCCGTTCAAGCACTTCAATCGTTCGGCCTTCCAGCGTATCAACTGTAAAAATCATCGCCTCAACCTGATCGGGCGAGGTCAACGCTGACAGGAGATTGAGCGTCCGCCTGACAAACAAAATCAACAGTTCCACACTGTCATAGGCTTCACCCTCCAACTCAATTTTAGCGCCTGCACGAGCGAAGCTTAACAACTTTCCGACAAGTGTTCCTTCCCCGTGAGCTACGACCCGCTCCGCCTCCTTGCCATAATACCACTGGCTGACGTCTTTGCGCTTGCACAGCACGGTAGGGATACCGAGTCTTTCTTCCTCGGAATCAGATATCAGCGTCTCAGGTACATTTCTATTCAATTCATAATAGCTGATCTGCGACATCCTGTCATTCAAATCATACCCAATTACAAATCCGGCCTTTTCTTTCTCTGTCTCTGCCGACACAATATCCCCCCATTCTTTAGTATGCATTATCTAAGGGTAAACAACTGTTCCGTAAAATAATCTGCTTCCACATATTCTTCCATCAGCTTAATCAAAGTGCTGTCATCCTGAAGCGTCTTTGAAACGACCATGTCATTCAAAAGGCTGTAGCGCGAATCGCCCCCCTGAGGTGCCGTATCGGAAATCTGTACGGTATCGCTGACAGTCAGCTGTTCCTGACCTCCCTTTTCTTCGGTAATATAATACTGCAGATTTTCCCCGAAAAACAGAATAAATTCCTTGGAAAATACGCCTCCGAACATATTACGCATCTCCTCTGTGTGATACACATCCCCTGCGGCATCCTGCCCTTCCAGAATATAATGCATGACAACACGGCTGCCCGGATTCGTACGGTATTCAATAATAGTTTTGTCGGAAAAGGAAGCCAACTCGGGAACAATCTGAACAAAAACGCTAAAAAAATTAAAATAAATATTCCGGTGCAGAAAATCTTTTAAAAAACCGATGAGCATTTCCCGAACCCGCTCGCTGCAGGTTTTTTCCTCCTCTGCATAATATTTTAAAAGTGCCAGCCGGCAGGCATCATTTAACTGCTCGCCGAGCCGGTAATTTTTGACGAGATATTGAAATACAAGGCTGTCCGTCATACGCTCCTTTGCGAAATAATCATAAGCACAATAGGACAGATAGGCCAGCTCCACCTTTGTACTCGCACCGCGCCGTAAATAATCTTCGAAAATTTCTTCTTTTTCACCTACTGTCGTACGCGTATACAGCATTTGAACAATCAGCTTCTCCATCAAAGTATAACACTCGATATCGAATTGCCTCGCAGCTTTCCACAAATCCCTCAGTTCCTTCGTCAGGCCGTTAAAATTTTCAACAAGGTATTTTAGTGTCAGACTGTCATACTTCCCGTGTTTAAACGCATAATAAGATACCTTAACAAGCATTGCATCCGGTATCTGTTCCTTTTTGTCAATCATCTGACTGCAAATTTTCACACAGGTCTTTGAAGACACCTGCTCCGCGCCATAAATCGTAATCAGCCCGTAGGCTTCTTCATACATGCCTCTTCGCACAAAAAAATTGATGACACCCGCCCTGTCTCTGGCATTCAGCACCTTCGCATCAATATTCACCAGAAATTCATCGAGCGTTGTGAGCTGCTCCTTGTCATAATAATAATGCAGCAGCCCCATGCGGATATCCCGTTTAAAGCTTTCCCGCACTTCCTTCGCTTCCACAAGCTCCCTGCACCGGTCGGCATTATCTTCCTCTACAACAACATAATGCCGTTTGCCTTCGCAAAGATAAAGCGAAAAATATAAATTATTAGTTACATAATGTTTGATAGCCGGGAGAAAAGGGACTTCATTGATCAGTCTGCGAATCTGGGCTCCTCCCGCAAGCATCCGCCTGCCCTTCTCATCTTCAAACAGCACGGTACTGCTGTCACTGTACAGACATGGGTAGGCATGGAGATTTACGACAGGATATACCTGTTCGCCGCTAAACTGCTCCTGAATAACAATCACACGCTTTATGCTGCTGTCTTGCGCCGTGACTTCACAGGCAAACAATAATTTAGCCAGATGATTTGCCATATCCGGTTTTATCATTTCTACAAACAGCACATCCTCATAAACGACGGCCAGATTCGCATCAATGTGTTCCTTCTCAATTTGCTCCACTGCAAATACCAGCATTTGATCTCTGGCGGATTCATACAGCTCGGGAACCTTCCGTTTATGTCTGATCACATTTGCATAAAGAAATGCAAGACGCATATCATCGAGCTGATTATGAAATCCGAAGTACAGCAGCACAGATTTTGGAAGCAGCTCCTGATAGCTGAACGGAATTGAAAGCATGTAAAACTCATAGAGCTTTGTTATACGGAGATCACACTCGACACCTTTGCTATACCATTTGAAATATTTAATATCAGTCTTTCCTCCCTTAATCAAAAGGGAGCAGATGACATGCACCAGTTCCTCATCTTCCATAATTTTGTATGCCTGCATCAAAAGTTTTAACAGCATGTCCGAATAAGTCTTTTGATGACCCGCCAGATAGACGAGCTGCTTTAAAAGCTCCTTGTCCAGCTTGCCGTTTTTAACCGCAAGAAGCAGCACCTGCATTTCAAAATCGGTCAGCTTGTTCAGCGTGGCAGGATTGGCCGTATAATAATTATATGCTTCTATATACAGGATCGGACTGAAACACCGTCCTTCAAACTGCCGCTCAAGCAGCGCAATTTTTTTAGGAGAATTCCTGCTCAGCTCCTCATCCAGATAAAGCAAGGTCCATAAAATAGGGAAGCTATTCTTATTTCTGCCAAAAATCTCGGACACGGTATCCGTCACCTGATTAATGTATTCTTCATTCCGCTCGCACAATGTCGTCAAATATAAATAATAGCAATAATATGCCGGCGGTGCCTGATCGATATGCATTTCATTTTCGACATGCTCAAGAATCCACTTTGCTTCATGATAGCGTTCCTCCACAAGCAGAAGCTGTGCCTGAAAAAGCCTTGATATCGGATTTTTATCATCCAGTGCATTCATGCGCTCTACAACGTTCATCGACTCCCTCACCCATGATCCGATGCTGATCTGTTTTGTCCGAAACGCAATATACCGGCGCAGCAGGCGGCACATTAGCTTATTCTTTTCCCTACGCCCAAAACGGGCCGCCTCATTTCTCTTTCTCCGCCCCGCCGTGATCGTGACCGAAAGAGTCTGGGTATCATTGAACAACAGAATCCTTCCGAAATTCTTACCTTCATGAAGATGTTCCTCTTCAATATAAAAAATAAGCTTATGCTCGTTTCCCAGAAAATCATCATCGCACAGGCTTGTCTTTTCCAGACGTAAAAAATCATTGTCAGCGGATAAATTAAGATGGATATCACCCCACGTAGACTTATGCAGGATCACTTCGCAGCGCAGCTCTTCCGCCACATCAATAAACTCATAAGCCGAACGATCCAGACTGTATACAACCGGCTGCTTTTTGTTGACGGCAACTAAAAATTCGTCTACACTTTGTCCGTTTATGCCATGCTTACTAAGCCCGCGATATTTGTCAAGGTGAACCCTGTCATTCCCTTCGAAAACTCGCATGAATTCCGGCGAGTAGAAAAGCCGCACCGCCTCATTCCAATTAGACTGTGCTTGATTTGTAAAGTGGAACAGATTTCTGACATTGCCGAGAGAGCTTTTGATCACGCTGTGAATAATCGAAAATACAAATGGAATATAATATTCTCCGGCACTTGAAACGATCTGGATATCTCCCTTGATGATATCGCCCGGCTCTAAACCTGTCGGGTCAAAAATAAACTTGACCTCCTTCTCCACCTCTTCAAAATAATCCATCCGGCACACAAGACGCATGTTAGACGTATAAATATTTCCTTTCACAAGTGTTCCGTCCTGACTGCGCATCGTAAAAGAGCCCTCATAAAGCTCACTCACAGGCAGGCTCGACTCAATTTTAGATATAGAAAAACCGAGCTTTCCGCTATCATACTCGAAAAACCCGTTTAACAATTTGTCTGCAATCTCACGCAAGCTACTCACCACACTTTTGAAATGCTTCTTCCCGCACTTGATTTTTCAAGAAAATTCACTATAATAAAGTATAACATAATCACGACAGCATTCGCAATGGAAAGATCGTATGCTTTCGTGAATAAAGGAAAAAAGAGGGATTTTATGTTATATCATGTTGACCATTTTCATGGAAGTGATTTAGAAAAGATAGAACAGATCTACGGCATCAAAAAAGAGAATATCACAAGCTTTTCGGCAAACGTCAATCCGCTCGGTCTCTCCGCGCAGCTTAAGACTTCCCTCGCGGAGCATCTGGATGTGATCACAAGCTACCCCGACCGGGAATACACCGCACTTAGAAAAATAATCGCGGCCTACTGCGGCGCGGAGCATGAGCATATCCTTGTCGGAAACGGCTCGACAGAGCTGATATCCCTGTTCATCCAAATGGAGCACCCGAAGAAAGCACTGATTATCGGACCGACCTATTCCGAATACGAACGCGAGGTTTCCTTAGGCGGCGGAACAAGTCTTTATTTTCCGCTCAAGGAATCTGCGGATTTTAAGCTCAACCTTGAGAAGCTCGAAGCGCAGTTGAATGAGAGCATCGATCTGCTCATTCTCTGCAATCCAAACAATCCCACGTCCACCGCAATCACTCGTTCTACAATGCGATCCATCCTGGATATGTGCAAGCAGCACGGCATTTTTGTCATGGTTGATGAAACCTATGTCGAATTCACGGACAACTATGACTCGATTAACGCGGTGCCGCTGACATCCTCCTACAACAATCTCATCATCTTGCGCGGCATCTCCAAATTTTTTGCGGCGCCGGGACTGCGGCTTGGCTATGCGATTACCGGAAATACAGATTTAATTAAAACAATCAATTCCCATAAAAACCCGTGGACGATCAATTCTCTTGCCGAAACCGCCGGGAAGCTCATGTTTACGGATGCAGACTATATCGAACAGACAAAATCCCTCATCTCCTCAGAGCGCAGGCGAATTGTCACGCGTCTAAAGGAAATGAAGGATTTCAAAGTTTATGAACCGACCGCAAATTTTGTGCTCGTGCGCATTCTGCGGGATGGCCTCAACGCAGACATTCTTTTTGAACAAGCGATTCGTCAGAATATGATGATCAGAAACTGTGCTTCGTTTCCGTTTCTGAATAACAAATATTTCCGCTTCTGCTTTATGTTGCCCGAAATGAACGAGCAGCTTTTAAAGTGTATCGAGGATGCTTGAGCTTCTTATGAATTTGCCTCATATACCTCAGAGTCTTCCAGCAAACAGAAGCCATTTTCAGAAAGCACCCTCTCTGCTCCCTCGATGTCACGTATTTTCATGATCATCGAGGCATATTCATTCGTGGATAGGACATACATGTACTCGATGTTAAAATCCTTGACCGCTGTCAAAAGCTCATGCAGAGAACCCGGCTGATTGGAAATTCGCACCGCCAGCACATCTGTTGTCTTGGCGGAAAGCCCTTCCTCATTTAATGCCTCTTTTGCACGCTCCGGCTCCGAAACGATAAGGCGCAGCAGCCCGAAGTCCACCGATTCCGCAAGACTCAAAGACGTAATATTAATACTGTTTTCCTTTAACACCTCAGTTACCTTCTCGATACGTCCTTCTTTGTTTGCAATAAATACCGTAACCTGTTTTACCGACATCACATCACCCTCCTATACAAGCTTTCTGTTATCAATCACTCTCTTTGCTTTTCCTTCACTTCTTGCAAGCGTCCTCGGCTCCACAAGCGTTACCTTTACTGCCAGACCGAGCGCCTGCCTTAACCCATGTGTGATTTTTTTCGTCAGTGCCTCCAGGCCTTTCATGTCATCATCAAAATAACGTTCCTGAACCTCCACCTGTACCTCCAGTGTATCTTGATGATTAACCCTGTCCACGATCATCAGATAGTTCGGTGTCGTCTCGTCCGCCTCTAACAGCGCCGCCTCTACCTGTGACGGGAATACATTGACTCCGCGGATAATCAGCATATCGTCGGAACGGCCCTTGAATCTTGAAATTCTTGCAAGGCTCCTGCCGCATTCACAGCGGCTGTAATCAATGCTTGTCAAATCCTTTGTGCGGTATCTGATGAGCGGCAGTCCTTCCTTCGTCAGCGTCGTAAATACAAGCTCACCTACTTCTCCTTCACCGATCGGCTGCAATGTTTCCGGGCTGATAATTTCCGGCAGGAAATGATCCTCATAAACGTGCAGACCCTTATGGAAGCTGCAGTCACATGCGACACCCGGTCCCATGACCTCGGAAAGCCCATAAATATCAAACGCATTGATATGCAGACGATCTTCAATCTGGATACGCATATTCTCCGTCCACGGTTCCGCACCGCAGATTGCAGCCTTCAGCTTGATCTTATCAATCGCGCCCTCCGCTTCCAGTGTCTCCGCAATGTGCAGCAAGTAGCTCGGCGTGCATGCAATGGCTGTCGCGCCAAAATCCTGCATCATATCAATGAGCTTTTTTGTATTGCCCGTAGACATCGGGACAACCGTCGCTCCAAGATGCTCCGCACCATAGTGCGCGCCAAGACCGCCCGTAAACAAACCGTAGCCGTAAGCCACCTGGATAATATCCGTCTTTGTAACGCCGGCCTGAGAAAATGCGCGTGCTACACATTCCGCCCATACCTCGATATCCCTTCTCGTATAACCGACAACTGTCGCTTTTCCGGTCGTTCCGGAGGAAGCATGCACTCTGACAATTTCCGTCATCGGCACCGCAAACAAACCGAACGGATAATTATCGCGCAGGTCATTCTTTGTCGTATATGGAAGTCTGCCGATATCCTCAGCTGCGCGGATATCGCCCGGCTCCAAACCGATCTCCTGCATTTTCTTACGGTAAAACTCCACATTATGATAAACGCGGTCTACCAGCTTCACCAGTCTTGTGCCCTGCAGATGGTTCATTTCATCTCTGCTCATGCACTCCTTTGTCTCGTTCCAAATCATCGTAACCCTCCTGCCTGTTTTATAGTACGCAATCTGTTTTATAAAGCATATCCCGTTTCAAACGCTTTTCTGTTAATTTCTATCGTCTTTGGCTTTACCGTATTTCCGATCACGGTCAGCCAGTCTTCTTTCTTGAAGTCCATATGTTTTGCGGCAAGTCCCAGCACAACAACATTAAATACCTTGGAATTTCCAAGTTTCTTCGCCTCCGCCATAGCATCGACCGAAATCACCCGATGCTTCTTTGACAGATCTTCGATAATATTGTCCGGGTACTGTGCCACGCCCGTAACAACCGGCATCGGATCAATCCGCTGGTCATTCACGACAAGAACACCCTCCTTCTTCAGGAAATGTGCATAACGCATCGCCTCCAGCCGTTCAAACGCAATCAGCACATCTGCCTGTCCCTCCTCCACGATCGGCTCCGCAACTTGATCTCCATATCTGACAAATGTTACGACAGAACCGCCGCGCTGTGCCATCCCATGTACCTCCGAAAGCTTTACCTCATAACCGGCATGCAGCATAATTCCGCCCAGAATACGGCTTGTAAGAAGGGTTCCCTGTCCGCCGACACCGACAATCATGATATTCTTCGTCTCCATCCTTTTTCCCTCCTGCTAAACCGATACATCGGAAATAGCGCCAAATTTGCACATTTGCATACAAAGGCCGCAGCCATTGCACATCGTTTCATCAATAAAAGGAATTCCATCCGGTTTTTTCGTAATAGCCGGACAGCCCGGCTTCAAGCACATGCCGCACTTTTTGCATGCATCGCTGAATACCGCACACTTCACTGTGACCGGTGCCTTGTTTAAGAGTACACACGGCGATTTCGTGATAATTACAGAAATCTCATCCTTTGCGGCGGACTCCTTCACAAGCTTTTCAAGACCGGCCATATCAAACGCATTGATTTCCGTAACATTTTTAATGCCGATGGCTTTACACAGCTCCATGATATTGATTGCCGGGACCGTATCTCCCTGCAGGGTCTTGCCTGTTGCTGCGTGATCCTGATGTCCGGTCATTCCTGTTGTGGAATTATCGAGGATCATGACGGTTCCGGTTCCTTGATTATATACCATATTCATCAGGGAGTTGATACCGGTGTGCATAAACGTGGAATCTCCGATGACCGCAACCCAGTTTTTAATGAATTCCTTGCCCTTCGCCTTCTCCATGCCGTGCAGTGTGGAAATACTCGCCCCCATACACACCGTCGTATCGATGACATTCAATGGCGGTACGGCGCCCAGCGTATAGCAGCCGATATCTCCTGCTGCATGGATCTTTATTTTATTTAAAACAGTATAAACGCTCCTGTGCGGGCAGCCGGGACACAAGATGGGGGGTCTGTTCGGAACCTGCGCCGCCTCCATAATTTCCGGCTCCTGCTGTAAAATTGCTTTTTTCAGCAGATTTGCACTGTATTCTCCCTGTACTGTCAATAATTCCTTACCGATCGCCCGGATACCCCAGGATATGACCTGCAGCTCAATAACCGTATCCAGCTCTTCGACAATATACAGTGTTTCCACCTTAGCGGCAAACTCCTCGATCAGTCTCCTCGGCAGCGGATTGACTATGCCAAGCTTTAATACGGAAGCACTCGGCAGCACCTCCTTTACATATTGATACGGAATACCGCTCGTGATAACGCCGATTTTCATATCGTTCAATTCGACCTTGTTAATCGGAAACAAGTTGGAATCCTCGATTAGCTTCCTTTCCCGTGCTTCCACGACTAGATGGCGCCCCTTTGCATTTGCCGGCATCATGACATTTTTTGCGACATTCCTCTCGTAAGGCTTGTCCGCAATGTCCGCCCGCTCCTCAAGCGTCACCATTCCCTGAGAATGGGAAAGCCTTGTTGTTGTACGCAGAATGACGGGTGTGTCATACTGCTCGCTCATTTCAAAAGCGAACTTCATGAAATCCTTTGCTTCCTGAGAATCCGACGGCTCTACGACCGGCACCTGCGCCGCTCGTGCAACCATTCTGGAATCCTGCTCGTTCTGGGAACTGTAAAGTCCTGGATCATCCGCCGCCACGAGCACCAGGCCGCCATTAGCGCCTATGTAGGAAACCGTATAAAGAGGATCTGCAGCCACATTTACACCGACATGCTTCATGGATGCCATAGCACGCACCCCACTGATTGAAGCGCCGATTGCGACCTCCATCGCCACCTTTTCATTCGGTGACCATTCGCAGTAAATATCCTCCTTGTACTTTACGATATTCTCGCTGATTTCTGTACTCGGCGTACCCGGATATGCGGCAGACACCTTCACGCCGGCCTCATAAGCGCCGCGCGCGATCGCCTCGTTTCCGAGCATCATCGCTTTTTTTCCGCTCATAAAAATCTCCTTCCAAAATCATTAGTTTTTCTAACTACCAATACAACCAGCCCTCTATCTTTGTGTAATCAATTTGATAAATTCAAAAGAAAGCCTCGTCCCAAAGGAACGAGGTAAGCCTTCTTTTTCTACTTAATATATTATGCAAAGCGCACCCAATTGTCAAGGGCGGGAAGATGAATCACAATACCCTTGACAATCATTTTTTGTTTTGTTACTATTGCTTTAACGCGTTGCGCTTTAATGCGTTGCGCTTTAACGTGTTGGCGCAATTTACAACCGGAATATATCATTTGAAATGAGAGGGAATCATTATGGGTTTCAAAGTATCAATGCTAATCATATTTTTTGCAGTTATGATCATCATCGGCTTCTACGCAAGAAAGCATGCGACAAATGTCAACGACTACGTGCTCGGCGGACGTAATGTCGGTCCTTGGCTGACTGCCTTCGCCTATGGCACCTCCTACTTTTCCTCCGTCGTCTTTGTCGGCTATGCGGGACAATTCGGTTGGAAATATGGCCTTTCCGCCACATGGATCGGCATCGGAAATGCATTTGTCGGCAGCCTGCTCGCATGGGTTGTTCTCGGCAGACGTACACGCGTCATGACAAAGGAGCTTTCCTCCGCCACAATGCCCGATTTTTTTGGAAAACGCTTTGAAAGCAAATCTATTAAGCTTGCTGCCTCCGTCATTATTTTCGTATTTCTTGTGCCCTATACCGCTTCCGTTTATAACGGTCTTTCGAGACTGTTTGCAATGGCGTTCCATGTCCCATATGCGGTCTGTATCATCGCTATGGCGCTCTTGACCGGCGTCTATGTTATCGCAGGCGGCTATATGGCAACTGCCATTACCGATTTTGTTCAGGGAATTATTATGCTTGGCGGCATCATTGCGGTCATTGTCGCTGTTTTGAATGGCCAGGGCGGCTTTATCGAGGCGGTCGGAAAGCTCGCACAGTTTGAGAGTGACCTCGAACCGACGCTCGGCCAGCCCGGAGCTTTTGCTTCGTTTTTCGGCACGGACCCGGCTAATCTCATCAGTATCGTCATCCTGACCTCGCTCGGTACATGGGGGCTTCCCCAAATGGTACATAAATTCTATGCGATCAAGGACGAGGCTTCCGTTCGGACCGGCACGATCATCTCTACAATTTTTGCAATCGTGATTGCTGGCGGCTCGTACTTTATCGGCGGCTTCAGCCGATTATATGATGATCCGTCTCTGTACAAGGCCGACGGCAGTATGATTTATGATGCGATTATACCATATATGCTGTCCAATTTTTCCGACGTTTTGATCGGTATCGTGGTCGTACTCGTGCTTTCTGCTTCAATGTCCACACTTTCCGCACTGGTTCTGACCTCTTCCTCCACGCTGACTCTTGATTTTATCAAGGACTCTCTTGTCAAGAATATGAGTGAGAAAAAACAGATTCTGACAATGCGCATCCTCGTGGCTTTCTTTATCGTCGTTTCCGTTGTACTGGCACTCAATCCGCCCACCTTTATCGCCCAACTCATGGGCATTTCCTGGGGTGCCCTGGCAGGCGCATTTTTAGGGCCATTCATCTATGCACTATACTGGAAAGGGACGACAAAAGCTGCCGTATGGGTCAGTTTTCTCTTCGGTGTCGGTATTACCGTACTCAACCTATTTGTCAAACTTTTTTCTTCTTCGATCACGGCAGGTGCATTTGCAATGGTTGCTTCACTCATTATCGTACCGGTCGTCAGCCTGTTTACGCCGAAGCTTTCCCGAAATTCGGTAGACACGATTTTTGAATGCTACACGGAAACAGTTACTGTTTCTCAAAAGAAATCACTGGATGAATAAACAGCTTCTGATTTTATTAAACTTAGGCTACAATTGGATCAATCGATATAAATTCTAACTTTTTCTTATGCACACTTCAAGTTTTACAGAAAAAGTAATCATTGATGCTGCTATACCGACACTCAATCCGAGTGCAAATATTATACTTGTATTTATCAGCAGCCACAGTACAATTGTAGCCACAGAAACAATTATATTTGTCAAAAAACCTACTTTTGAGGCTAACAGCAAGCTATTTTTAAATTTCTCATCTGCCGGCAAAAAGAAATATCGCAAGAAATACAGGAACGCAAAAAATCCAAGACAGGCAATATGATCCGTGAAGATTCCGGCAAATCCCAGTACTGAGAGCAAACTTAAAAAGCCAATTTTATTTTCTACAGAAAACTCTTCCGTTATTAAAAATTTATTTTTATTACATATGACATTATTTGTATCATCCATTTCTATATTGTCTCTGGTTTCTATTTCATCCTCAATTCCCGATATTTCTTCTGTTTTCATTGAATCCAAGGTTTTTTTCACTTCATTGAGCGTGTCATTTTCCTCTGTTACCTTTGACTCACTTTCATTATTCGTTGTATAATCCACTGCCGCAGCAATAATACTGGAACTAACAAACTTACTTATATCAAATTCCGAGAAATACTTTGAAATCTCCAGAAACTGACTGTAATCTATAGATATTTGTTCTGCTGCAGTGTCATCTATTTGTTTACCGGATATGTCACCTGAAGCAAGACTCGTCGAAGCTGAATCGTCATTTACAATTTCATCTATGGCTTTCACTTCCGTCTTTTCTTCATCTACATAGTATCCAATGCTGGAAAGAGATTTTCTGCAATCTACTTCACTTATTGTGCAGTTTTCTTCCTGGTCAGAAGTGGTACTGTTACCTAATAACATCTTTTCTGTGTTATCTGTTTCTATATGATTTGTAACCACACTTTTATCCACTGTTTCTATTCCGTTTTTGTCTGTCATACCCTGATAAGCTAATTCCGGATCCCCATACCTAATTGTATTTATCGTATTTTGGCAATCTACCTCCTCAATGAGACACATTATTCCTTCTTTCTTATTATCAATAATTATCACCTCATATATTTTTTGTAATGGGATTTAATTATAATGTATGCCGACAAATCCTAAAAGATGATTGTTCTATTAACTTTTTAGTATTTGGAACCCGCTATTAATGGGTATTATTCATAAGAAAGCAAATACCGGACAGGAAAGCAGCGTAATGGAAATCCGGCAGAACCGGTTATTCATCATTTACTTTGAAAATGAACGGATCTGTAGCAAACTCCACGATTTGACATAAAATAGATTAACCATAGAAACTTATAGGGAAAGGTTATGATTGCATGCTGCCTCCACTTTTAAGTTATATTACTTTCAACCGCTTAGGTTTAACTGTTAAAAACCTTAAATCCATTCTTAATTCCAGTGATGATTTTGAAATGCACCTCATTGATAATGGTTCAACTGATGGCACCTGGAAATACCTGCAAAGTTTAAATGACAGCCGTATTTTATCCAGAGCAAGATTAAATTTGAATTTCGGGCAAATATATGCATTGAATTTAAATCTTCTGAAAAGAAGACCTGACCAATATTTTATAACTGTTGATAATGATGTATATATTGAAACAACGGATTGGATATCTCGATTCTCAAAGGTATTTGAAACATTTCCGGAAGTAGGTATGCTTGGAATACAAAAAAACCCACCTGATCCGGAATTTCTGCCTCCTGTACTCCCCAAGGTAAAAGACGGCATATTTTATCTTGAAGTTGATAACAGCCATCCTGACATCAATAGAAATTATGTCCCTGGATACTGTGTTTGTCTAAGGCCGGAGCTTATTAATGAAATAGGTTATTGGTCCGAAGAAAATTGTTTTGGTGATGTTGAGCTCTCTAATAGAATTAATAATTATACTTCCTTTAAGACTGGCTTTGTAACTAATATCAGCATTCAGATGCCCCAAACACTTGAATGCAGTTCCTGTGAATATAGAGCACAGTGCCCTCTAAATAAATATAAGGAAACCTGCTTTACTAATTATCCAAAATTGAATTGTTATGAAACATTCAAAAAAATGTATCAATGGAAATTCGACGAAACCGTAAACGACTTGAAAAGCGGTGCACGACCGGTTTATTGTGCTTCGGGCAATGATATAAACTCTATATCAAATCATATTTATAACCAAGAATGGGCACAAGATAACTTGTCATATTTTATAAAAAATGCCAATTAGTACGCACTCAATAAGCGACCTTCTGCTTGGTTAGGCCTTTGTTTTTCTCGCTTATAAACCTGATATATTGTAATTTATCAATTGTATTGTACATGCTTTTCAGGTTGCTTTATTAATAATAATTGAATAATAAATCTTATTTCTTAGGAAGGTGAGGCTATTTATGATACAATCTTTTGAAAAACCTCTCTTTATCACACAACCTTTACTGCCTGATATTGATAAACTTAGTGAAATGATTAAAGTAATTTGGGAAAGTAAACAGTTGAGTAATAATGGAAACATGGTAAAACAACTAGAAAAAAATTTATCAGCTTTTTTGAATTCCAATTATCTCTCGGTCTTTTCTAATGGAACAGTCGCATTACAATTAGCATGTAAAGTTTTGCGGCTGTCAGGAGAAGTAATTACCACACCCTTTACATTTGCCGCAACAACAAATTCTTTAGTCTGGAACAATATTAAACCAGTCTTTTGTGATATTGAAGAGGATACTTTTAATATGAATCCGGATTTAATTGAATCTTTAATAACAGAACAAACCACAGCGATTTTACCTGTACACGTATTTGGTTATCCGTGCAATATCGATAAAATTCAAAAAATTGCAGACAAATACGGCCTTAAGGTATTGTACGACGCCGCTCATGCATTTGGAGTAAAGATCGGTGGCACACCAATTTCATATTTTGGTGATCTGTCCATGTTTAGTTTTCATGCGACTAAAATCTACCATACAATTGAAGGCGGAGCACTGGTCTATAAAGATCCGAATTCCAAGGAAAGAGCAGATCGTTTAAGGAATTTTGGCTTAAGTGATACCGGCAACGTAATGGAACCCGGAACAAATGGAAAATTAAATGAAATCCAAGCTGCAGTAGGTATACTACTGCTTGAAGAAGTCAATGAAGAGATTGAACGAAGAAAAGAAATCACAAACCTGTACCGGGATTTACTTAAAGATATTCCCGGCATCACTACCAGTAAAGATATAGAAGGGGTTTCACATAACTATGCTTATTTTGTAATAAAAATAAATAAAGAGGAGTTTGGCCTCTCTCGTGATGAAGTTCTTAGCAAGTTAGCCGAATATAATGTAATAGCAAAAAAATACTTTTCTCCTTTGTGCAGTAATTTCCAATGTTACAGAAATTATCCTTCTGCCTCTAAACAACAGCTTCCGATTGCTAATATTGTTGCCGATAAAGTTCTCTCACTTCCATTGCATGGAAGAATGGAAAATAGTGATGTGGAAAAAATTTGCTCAATTTTAAAAGAAATACGTGTCGGTTGATTTTATGAAGGATATAATTATTATCGGTGCCGGTGGTTTAGGAAAAGAAGTTGCTCAACTTATAAAAGATATCAATAAAGAAAAAAAAATCTGGAATATATTGGGCTATATTGATGATACCCCGGAAAAACATGGCATTCTCATAAATGATACTGTTGTTCTTGGAGATTTTAACTGGCTTAAGAAGGAAAACAGAAAAAACCTCTGGGCAGTTTGTGCACTCGGAAATCCCAGAGATAAATTTAATCTTATAAAAAAAGCATCAGCAGAAAATATTCATTATGCTACTTTAATACACCCAAATGCAAAAATAAGTAAATATAGTCAAATAGGCTATGACTGTATCATTTGCGGTAATACTTTTATATCCGTAAATACAAAAATAGGAAATCATATTTGTATAAATCCAGGCTGCGGTATTGGGCATGATACAGTAATCGAAGATTATTCCTCCCTGTATTGGAATGTTTCCCTCTCAGGAAACGTTATAATCCGCAAAGGATGTGAAATAGGCTCAAAAGCCACAGTGATACAAAAAAAGACAGTTGGAAAGTGGAGTATTTTAGGTGCCGGATCTGTTGTCATAAGAGATATTCCATCTTTTTGTACCGCCGTCGGTGTACCAGCAAAACCAATCAAATTCTCTGGATTTTAAATAAAAAAGAAAGGACTGCTTCTATTGAAACAATTATTTTCAGGTAATAATATGAATCACTTTACCGAAATGGAAAAAAAAATAAATAATGGGACGAAAATACCCCCGTTTATCAATTATGTTACCTTTAACCGAATGGGACTGACTATTAAAAACTTAAATAATATTCTAGATTCAGATGAAGATTTTGAATTACACATCATCGATTGCAATTCCAAAGACAATACCTGGGATTATATTAACAGTTTAACCGACAGCCGCATTAAATCAAAAACACGGTTTAGTTTGAATCTGGGACCTATCTATCCGCTCAACTACAGCTTGACAAAGAGAAAACCCGGACAGTATTTTATAACTATAGACAGCGATACCTATATTAAAACCAAAAACTGGATCGCACGTTTTATGGAAGTTTTTGATACGTTCCCTGAAGTGGGAGTATTGGGAGTTATGAGAGATCATCCATATCCAAGATATATGCCTCCAATTATTCCCAAAGAATCCGGAGGCGTCAATTACTTACAGTTAAAAAATGCAACTGTGGGTGTGGATTTAGACTTTGTTCCAGGACAATTGCAATGCCTAAGACCTGAGCTTATTGAAAAAATAGGCTACTGGAGTGAGGAATGCGGCTACGGAGACGCGGAACTATCCCCAAGGGTAGTTCATTATACTCCCTATACTGTAGGATACGTGACTACAATTGAAATTGACATGACCCAATATATAGGCTGCGATTTATGTATGGGCAAAGATCTCTGTAAACTCGGCAGAAGTATAAATACTTGCTTTTCCATAAGCAAATCATCAAACTATAATGAGTCTTTTGTTCGAAAATATGGTTGGAAGTACAAAGAAGTTTTTAAAGAGCTGGAAGAAGGAAAAAGGACTGCTTACTGCGCATCTGTGCATGACCCGGAGTCAATTAAAAATCATGTATATAATCAATTATGGGCATTTGAAAACTTTGATTATTATATTAAAAATTCCAACTGAAAATTAGTAAAGAGATACCCCCGTTTAAATCCTCAAACTGTGCAATATTTAATTTCTCAATTTTAAGGTTCTAGGTTAAAATAAAAAGAAACGCCGTGAATCATCATTTGGTTCCCGGCATTTCTTATTCATTCTTCTATATATCATAACTGTTTTCAGGCCATTCAAATAGATTATTTTACTTCTACAACCCAGCCTTCCGGGCCATTCAGTCTTCCAAGCTGAATGCCTGTTACCGTATCGTAGAGCTTCTGACTGACAGCACCGATTCCGCCGTCCTGAATCTGAAATACCTGATCCTCACACCGAAGATGACCCACCGGTGAAATAACTGCTGCCGTGCCGGTTCCCCATACTTCCTCAAGTGTACCGTCCTTTGCGGCGGCAAAAACCTCATCCGCCAAAACTTTTCTCTCCTCAACAGGCAGTCCCCATGATTTACAGAGTGTAATACAGGAATCGCGTGTGACACCCGGAAGAATACTCCCATTCAGAATCGGTGTTACAACTGTTCCGTTAATTTTGAAAAAGATATTCATTGCACCTACTTCTTCGATATATTTTCTCTCGACACCGTCCAGCCAAAGCACCTGCGAATAGCCCTCCTCGTGCGCCTTTACCTGTGCCGCAAGACTCGCCACATAGTTTGCACCCGTCTTAGCCTCCCCGACACCTCCCCTGACAGCTCTGACATATTCATCCTCAATCCAGATCTTCACCGGATTTAACCCTTCCGGATAATAAGCTCCGACAGGTGAAAGAATAATAATAAATTGATAAGTATCCGACGGTCTGACACCCAAGAACGGATCCGTCGCAATAACGAACGGTCTGATATAAAGGGCAGTTCCCGGCTTCGTCGGAATCCATGCCTCATCAATCTTGACAACCGTTTTCAGTGCCTGCAAAAAATCCTCCTCCGGAATCTCCGGAATGCAGATTCTCCTGTTTGTATTATTTGCTCTTTCAATATTCTTATCGGGACGGAATAAAAGAATCCTTCCATCGTCCGCTTTATAGGCCTTCAAGCCCTCAAACATCTCCTGACCATAGTGAAATACCATAGCAGAAGGAGCCAGCGACAGATTTTGATAAGGGACGATTCGCGCATCAATCCATCCCTTCCCCGTCTCGTAATCCATCACAAACATATGATCCGTAAATATAGTACCAAATGTAAGCGGATTTTCTGCACTGGGCAGCGGTTTGGGTGATGTTGTTTTTTCAATTCTGATGTCTAACATAAATCTCTCCCTTTCTCTCTGTTTATTCAAGTTTCCGTAAAATAACCATAGGTTCATTATTATACTTTTCATTTACAATGTCAAGTATTTGTGATACACTGAGCTATAGGTATTTTGTTCAATTTAGACAGTAAATACGAGACTTTCTTGTCTATTTTTATAGCATAGGAAAGGCCTTGTTAAATTGCAGCAGTAAAGTTTTGGCTTCCTATTTGTTCTGGCAGCCAGGCGATTTAGAATATGACAGCTAGTTTCTGCCATTTGAATTGTTTTTTGTTTCGGCGTATCAATAACAGTGATTTTAGGGGAAACGGCATGAATTTACTTATCAAAGCAAAGGACTTATTAAACAAAGATGTTACTGCCGAAAATGAATTAAAAGATATGGCCGTATTACTGCGCATCCTCTGTATTGCGGATGCCCTTTTCCATTTTATCCATTCTATTATTTTTTTTCTGAATTTTGGTGTTCACATGGGAACACTTGCATTCGTTTACTGTCTTGGCATGATTGCGGTCCTGTGTGTAACCTATCAGGACAAAACACGTCTTTCCCTGCTTCTGTATTCAGGTATTCTCATAATCAGCATGGTTTCCTACTGTGCTTACTTGGGGACACCGCTCGGTTACCAATTCGGGCTGTTTACGATTATTCTTCTTTTTTACTTCAAAACGAATGAGCCGCTGATTTTAAAGACTCTCGCTTCGTTGGTCTGTGCTTCCCTTTATGTTGCCGTCGCTGTTTATGTCGAACAGAAGGGGACTTCCTTTTCTCTCTCATACGGATTAAAAACATTATTATTTCTCTTAAATTCGATCAGTCTGTTTATAAAATTTACGATTATCTCCCGCTTTTACTGTTCAAAATTTTCCTCCTCCGAAGAAAAAATCATCCAGTATGCAAAAAAGCTTGAGCACCTTGCCACAATCGACATGCTGACCCAGCTTCAGAACCGCCGGGGCATGATGAAGCACCTCATTAAGCTGGCCGATGGTTATTCCTCGACAAACCAGCCGTTTTCTCTTGTATTGAGCGATGTGGATTTTTTCAAAAAAGTAAACGATACCTATGGACATGATACAGGAGATTATGTCCTTGTAAATCTGGCAGCTCTATTTGAGGATTTTATGAAGGACAAGGGGCGTGTCGCACGCTGGGGAGGCGAAGAATTTCTATTCGTCTTTGAAGGTACAAACGGAGATTTTGTATTTGAGGAGCTGAATAAACTAAAATTTCTCGTGGAAAAAACGATTTTTTCCTATAAAGACTTTCATTTCAGCATCACAATGACCTTCGGTCTTGAGGAATACGACTCCAACATCGGCATCGAGAAAACGATAGAAAAAGCGGATGAGAAACTGTATCAAGGCAAAGAACACGGCCGTAACTGCGTAATCTATTAAAAATCCGGACAGTTGGTGCGGGGAATGCAGGCGGCGATGAACAACAAAGCAACCTGCCCTGTTTTTTTATACCCGCTCATATTTTTGGAAAGTATATTCCAAATTAAAATAAGTCTGTTCCTCACTCTCTGCGGTCCTTTTCCATTCTTTCGACTGCTCAAGGTCGGGAAAATAAGCGTCCGCATCATAAGCATGTTCTATTTTTGTTACATGCGCTGTGCTGCAGTACGGAAGCATCTGACGATAAACGCTGTCTCCTCCTATAATATAGATACTTTCAGACGGATATTTTTTCAGTTCCTCAAGAAGCTCCTCAATCGAATGAACAATGACCGCATCTTTCACCTGATAGTCCTTATCTCCCGACAAAATAATATTCGTTCTGTTTTTTAACGGAAGTCCGCCCGGAAATGTCTCTAATGTCTTTCTTCCGAGCACAACAACCTTTCCCGTTGTCTCCTCCCGAAACATCTTATGGTCATTCGGAATGCTGACAAGCAGCTTGCCCTTGTTGCCGATTGCCCAGTTCTTATCCACTGCTACGATCAAATTCATAAAATGGTCTCCTTGCCTGCAATTCTTATTATACTGCCACCGGTATATTTTCCACCTGCGGCCCTGTCACATAATTTTCTACCCTGACATCGTCCTTCGTAAATGCATAAAAATCCTTGATTTCCGGATTAAGCCAGAATGTCGGTGCTTCAAATGCCGGCCTTTTAATCAATTCTTTCACGATAGGGATATGGCGGTCATAAATATGTGCATCCGCAATGACATGCACAAACTCTCCGACCTGCATCTCGCAGACCTGTGCAAACATATGGACAAGCACCGCATACTGCACGACATTCCAGTTGTTAGCCGTCAGTATGTCCTGAGAACGCTGATTTAATATAGCATTCAGCGTCAGCTTCTTTTCGCCCGGCCGCTGTGTCACATTAAACGTCATGCTGTATGCACATGGATAAAGATTCATCTCATAAAGATCCTGATGCACATAAATATTCGTCATGATCCGGCGGCTGAACGGATTATTTTTCAAGTCATAAATTACCCGGTCCACCTGATCCATCAGTCCTTCCTTATACCGATGCTTTACGCTCATCTGATAACCGTATGCTTTTCCGATGGAGCCATCCTTGTCCGCCCATGCATCCCATATATGACTGCTCAGTTCTCGGACGTCGTTAGACTTTTTCTGCCAGATCCACAAAAGCTCATCGGTTGCGCTCTTCAGTGCAGTCTTTCTCAGCGTGATAATCGGGAATTCCTTTCTTAAATCATAGCGGTTCACAACACCGAATCTCTTGATCGTATAGGCGCTCGTGCCATCCTCCCATTTCGGACGCACCTTCTCACCTTCCGTACTGACGCCGTTTATAAGAATATCCTCACACATCTCTATAAAAATGTTATCTGCAATGCTCATCGTTTTCTCCTTTATCTGTCCCACTTATCGCACAGGGAATTGATTTGATCCGCAAATCTTGCGAGATCCTTATTCGTGCCTCCCTCATTATTCCGAATGACAGCGAGCAGCCTCTGTCCGGCAGTAAGCAAACGATCAAATACTGCGGCAGCCTGTCGTTTTTTCTTCGATGCAACGCGAACACCTGCGGCCTCATACTCACATGTATTTGTCAGAAGATCAAACGTCGTGCCTGAATACGGCGCATATGCATCAAAGCTGTATTCCTCCTGCAGATAAGATGCAAACTCATCACAGACCGTATCATCGCCGTGCACAATGAACACACGCTCCGGCACAGTTTGAAAACCAAGCAGCCAGCTTGTCAGGCCCGCCTTGTCGGCATGGCCGCTGATTCCTTTCAACCGCAATATTTTCGCACGCACTTCGATCGCCTCGCCAAAAAGCTTCACTTCCTGCGCGCCGTCCGCGATCGACCGCCCAAGCGTGCCGACTGCCTGATAGCCGACAAACAGAACCGTGCATTCCTGTCTCCATAAGTTATGCTTCAGATGGTGCCGGATACGTCCTGCTTCACACATTCCGGAAGCTGATAAAATCACCTTTGGAGCACTGTCAAAATTAATTGCTTTGGACTCGTCGCTCGTGATGGAAAGATTCAGCCCCGCAAATGTGATCGGGTTGATTCCCTTATTCACAAGCGCCAACGCTTCCTCATCAAAGCAGTCATAAATATTTTTATTGAAAATTCCGGTAGCCTCAACCGCCAGCGGACTGTCTACATAAACTGGAAAACCTTCATGTCCCTTTACAAGGCCTTCCTCTTTGATCTGCCGTAAAAAATACAGCATTTCCTGTGTCCTGCCGACCGCAAAAGAAGGAATGACAACATTGCCGCCTTTATCGAACGTCTCCTGCAAAATTGCCGTCAGCTCCGTAATATAATCAAGACGCTCCTTCTCGTGCATACGATCACCGTAAGTAGATTCCACAACAACATAATCCGCCTCGCTGATCCTCGCCGGATCCTTGATCAGCGGCTGGTTCAGATTACCGACATCACCGGAGAATACAATTTTCTTCTTTCCTTCCGCTTCCTGTATCCAGACCTCAATCGCTGCAGAGCCCAGCAGGTGCCCAACATCTGTAAAACGGATGGTGATGCCTTCACACACATGGATTTCCTTCCCATATCGGCATGGCACAAGACATTTGATCGCACCGTCCGCATCCTTCATTTCATAAAGCGGTACATATTCCTCTATCTGTGCCGATCGTTTTGCCTTCCTGTTTCTCCACTCCGCCTCGGCCATCTGGATATGAGCACTGTCACGAAGCATGATGCTGCACAGATCTGCCGTCGCTTCCGTTGTAAAAATCTGCCCGCGAAAACCCTTCGCATATAACAGGGGAAGCATACCCGAATGATCAATATGTGCATGTGTCAGCAGCACAAAATCAATCATTGATTCCTCGACCGGCAGCTGCGCCCTTTCATACAAATCCTCTCCCTGCTCCATACCGTAATCAACCAGTATGTGCTTTCCGCATGCGTTCAGGTAATGGCAGCTTCCAGTCACCTCATGTGCCGCTCCAATAAACGTTAGTTTCATCCGTGTACCCCCTTTTCGGCTATTCATATTTCATATAAAATTTCAGCACCTTGAACAGATGCATACTACACTTCCTTCTTGCCACGGGCAGAGACTTTTTCTTGCCACGGGCAGAGACTCAAAAAACCTACGGTTTTTTTCGTTCGCTTCGCTCGTCAGACAACGGTTGATGCGTCTGTGCGTGCAAGCACGCCATCCGTATCAACCGTTGTCTGACTCTGCCCTATACGCATTATATCATCTTTCCTGCTTTGAGGAAAGGGGGCTGAAGAAGTAGCTTAACACTTGGTGTTAAGCTGTGTGGCGGCATCACTGCCAGATAACTCGTATAAGCGTAGCATATCATTTTGTCAAATAGAATATTCGTAGAAATTTCCTATGTAATAAAAAACCTTCCGTTCAGGATGCGCGCGGACTACCAACTTGTCATATTATAATAATAACACTAATAATACTACTAAAGGGGATTATTATGGATTATCAGGATCTTATCATTTCACTTTGTTCCGTTGTCGCAGCTTCGCTGCTTCTATATTTTATCATACGCGTTTATCGTATCAGGCACTTTAAACCTACAGAAGACAAAACAGTACAGCATGCAGATTTAAACAAGCTGACCGAACCATTCGGGTTTCTCTATCAGGAGGATGGTGACTTTTTCTATTCAACCCACCAAAATTGGCAGCGCAGCTTTGGCTACTGCCGGCTTTACGACGAAACGGCACCGCTCATCAATCTGATCACTGACAGCGAACCGATTCCTTTTGATTACAACGGCAAGCACTGGCTCATTGAATTCTGTAAGGGACAATACGGCATGTGTACCGGTGCCGAAGTCGGTATTTACAATACGGCTCTTAAACCTCTGCATACTGCCTCCTTCCGTGGCTACTTTTACGAAAGCATCACCGACGAGGAAATGCTGCGAATGTCCTTTACATTAAAAAAGGGCTCGCAGGTGCTCCTTAAGCGCTCGGGTGTCCATTGGGGACTGACCGGCTTTTTGCTCGGATCATTCGCTTCCCCAAAAGATCTGACGATGGAAATCCGCATTACCTTCCCGAATCACGATATGATGCAGTCCTTTGTATATGGGTTGAGAACCGCAGGTTATTCTCCCTGTGATTTCAATTTTCACCGCTGCTCGGTCTATCTCAACTTCACAAAACCACATGCGGCAAGGCCCTACACCCTAACCTCTCATCAGGAACAAATCTCACAGGCGAGCAATGAAGCTTACTGCACGCTCTATCAAAATGTGACAAAACAATTCCAGACAAGCGCCGACAAGCTCGAATACCTGCAAACTGATTATCCCGAGCTATTCAGTCTTGCCTGGAATTCCTTATACCGCGGACGGCAGTATGACAGCTACAGACTGATTGAACGGGCAAAGAAGGAGACATACTATGACCTCAGTTACTGATCAAAATCCTTTTAAGAAAAGAGCAATGCATCGCTTAAAGGGAGTTTTAAATGCATCAAAAACAATGGTAATCAGTCCCGATGCCAGCATTGTCTTTATGAGCGACTGTCACCGCGGGCAAAATACGCCTAACGATAATTTTACCGTCAATGCCGAATTGTACAATAAAATACTCCTCCATTATTATGAGATGGGATTCACTTATATCGAGCTTGGCGATGGAGAAGAACTGTGGGAAAATAAAGATTTTTCCCGCATCCTCTCCGCTCATCGGAATACCTATACAATATTGGACAATTTTTACAAAAATGAACGGCTTATCATGCTGTGCGGCAACCATGATCTAATAAAATGTAAAAAGCAGCTCTACTCCACCGTAATGCCTCATTTAAAAATTCAGGAAGGGCTGCTGTTAGAGCTCACTCCATCCGGGAACCGGCTGTTTTTAATCCACGGACATCAGGCGGATTTTTTTAATGATGTGATGGCACCCCTTGTTTGTTTCCTTGTCCGCTATGTTTGGAAACCGCTTGAAATTCTCGGCTTACGGGCACCCTATAAAACCGGCTGCTCCATCAGCAAGAGCAGCGTTATTGAACAGTCTTTGTGCGAGTTTTCCAAAAAGGAGCAGCTTTCCGTCATTGCCGGTCATACCCATCATACCGTATTTCCGAAAACCTCCGGTTGCCGCTACTATAACGACGGCTGCTGTGTCTGGGAAAACC
>JASGGU010000036.1:0-35398 GCA_047602645.1 Lachnospiraceae bacterium
CTTGCGCTCTGAATAACCACCTGCATTCCCTCGCTGATTTCACCGGAAGAAATTTCTGTATAATAATCACTCTCCATACCGACTTCGACTATTATTTCACGCTGAGAGCCTGACGGCATCCCCTGTTTTGCGCTGCCGCTTCTGCTGTTTGGATCGTCTGCTCCACCCGAGGCCGTATCTTCCGAAACCGCAGATCCTGCATCTGCCGATGAATCACCTTCCAGAACGCCTGCCGCACCCTCTGCCGTGATAACAGTATCCGCTGCTGCAGTTTCTGCTTCTTTGTCATCCGATGCCGACGCCCCGCTAAAACCACTGTCAAGTACATAAATCACGCTCTCGCCCGCTTCGTTTTCCGTCACCGCATCATACGGCACAGTCAAAACATCGGTCTTTTCGTCTACAATAATATTCAGCTTCGCCGACATGCCGATTTTTATCCGATCATCCTTTGTCAGAATGTCTATTGTAATATTATAGGTTACGCCTGAAGAACCGGAACTGGCAGAGGCGGTAGGGGAAATAAAGGAAACAACACCCTCCAGCTCATCATCTCTTGTCGCGTCTGTCTTAATGACAACCTCCTGGCCCAGTTCAATATCAGGAATATCATATTCGTCAATTTCCGTAGAAATCGTATAGCTGTCGCAGTTCTGGATTGTCATGATTTCCCCGCCGGAAAAACCATTTCCGTTCTCAACAGCCAGAGATGTCACGATACCGCTGATCGGCGCAGTCACAACATAATCTGACAGGCTTTCCTGGTAATCTTCCAGCTGTCTTCTTAAATCCTCTGTGGAGTCGCCCTTGGTCAAAGTATTTTTTTGATAGCTCTCATCTGCACTCGTCAGGGAGTTGGCAGAGCTTCTAGTCGTACTTGCCTGACCCTCCGCTGCGGAATCATATGCCTTCTGTGCACTAACCTGCGCATTATAGGTACTCGTCACCGAATTTTCCGCGGATTCATATGCACTTTTAGCACTCTCATAGGTTGATTTTAAAGAAGCTTCAGCAGAATTGGCGGAAACTGTCTGCCCTTCATAAGGCGCATAGGCCGAATAAGCGGATTCCATCGCTGATTTCGCCTCGTCCCGCTTTGTCTTAGCTGTACCGTACGCATCACAGGCCTGCTGCAGATCAGTCAATGCGTCCTCAACCTTTTCCGCGGCGGAGCTCAGGTTGGACGCCTCCGTTCCATATGTATAAAGATATTCCCGATCCTGCGTTTCCGACTCTATCGCATCCTTCTGCTCGCTGACGCTGATGTCCTCCTGCAGATCTGCGATCGTGCGGTTAATATCCTCATCCGAAAACGTGACAAGAATCTCTCCTTCCGTTACCGTATCGCCTACCTCAACATTAACCGAGGTGATTTTGGTATCCTTAATGGCCGAAGACAGTGTACGCATCTCCTGACTCTCCACCGTACCGGTTGTTGTGATGCTGCTCGTCAAATCTCTTTTTTCAATCGCTGCCGTCTCAAGCTGTGAGCCCATGGCCATCGCCTGTGCAAGCTCCTGCTTGGTTTGATAGTTTTTATAAACAAAAAACGCAATCACCGCAATGATGATTAAAATAATCAGTACTTTGAATTTATTCAGAATGTGTCCGATTTTTAGAAACACCTTCTGCGCCTTCACGCCTTTATGCGGCTTTGTCTCAGGTTCGTGCTCGCTCAGGATCACCCTCTCCATCTCGCCGCCCTGTTCCTTCTCAATCCGCTCCTTTGCCTCTGCCAACTCATCAATTGACGAAACTGGCTCCGTTTTCTTCTCTTCCACGCGTTTCCTCCGTTCTCATTTCTTCATAGTACCGTAATTATTTATATACTCGCCCATGAAACTCCGGCTCTGACCCAAACCGGATTACCACAATAGAATATATAAAAAATGTGAAAACTATGTGAATAAACGAAGAAAAGAGTATGATTTCTTATCGCCGCAGATAGTTTTCCCTCACAACCTGCTCCGCCGGCTTCCCATACAACTCGTACCTTTTATCAGAAACGCCTGCGCTGAGTGCGTACTGCCTGCATGACCAGTCCCACAGGCAGGTGCCGCCCACCCAGTCCCGTTTTTCGATCGCCGCAAACATTCCGCGGTACCAATCCGCCTGCTCCTCAAGAGCCAGTGCGCCTTCCATTCCCCAGTTGTTCGGAACCGCCGAAGACCCCTTCATCGACATGCACCCGGCCTCCGCAAAGAAAAACGGCTTCTGATACTTTACCACAACCTTTTCAATTCGGTTAAGCTCCTTCTCCCAGTCGCCCAACGGATAATATCCGCTTGAGGAAATGACGTCCAAAGCATCCCACCAATTTACATTTTCCTCCTGATACTTATCCGTATTATAGGAAACAAGACCTTCATATTCGTTTCTGACATCAAGGATCAGCTTTCTCCACTCCTCCTCCCGCCGCTCCGTCTGTACCATCTCACACCCGATCAGGAACATTTCACAGTCCGTCTTTCTCGCAAGCCTTGCATAATGGGTCTGAAAAGCCGTATAGGAAGCAAACCAATTACTCCATTTCGGCTCGCAGTGTACGTCCTTATCAAAAAAATTAATATGCGCCCGCCATGTGCCATCCATACAGTTTACCGTCGGCTTCAAAATCACCTTCAGTCCGATTTCGTGAGCATACGCAATAAATTCCGTCAGCTCCTCATCCGACAACGATGCCTTCGTACCATAAAAAACCGTCTCCGTATGTGCATTTTCCTGTAATCCGTTCGGCACAAGCACAATCGTGTCCGCACCTGTACGCTCCTTCATACGATCAAGACTGATCTTTGCCTCTTTTTTCTTCAGACTGCCGCGCGGTGCAAATGCACCGAAAGTCATTCCTTTTATAAATTCCATAATTGCCTAATATGATAATTCTATATTACCATACCATTTACTGTCGCTCCGTGCTATAATGATCGTGTGAAAAAATAGTAAAAATCTATTTCAGGTGAAAATTATGCAATATTTATTCGAGTATAGTGATGCATTCACAACTCCCTATGAAGCGTTTTTACAAGATGTGCAGACGAATAACTTTCCGGTCAAGCCGCACTGGCATTATTTTGTGGAGATTGTTTATATTTTAGAGGGTTCCACGATGGCGGACTTAGACAATACCTCCTATATTTTGGAGGCTGGTGATTTGATTTTATTTCCCCCCAAAACGGTGCATTCCATTTATTCTACAAAATGGGCCGCGCTTCGCTATGCCGTCATCAAGTTTGACGCAAGCAGCCTGACAATTTCCAACAGCTATACACCGAAAATTCAGTCCATTTTAGAAATCGTCAAGCAAAATCCGCTCGCCAACCTGTATTTTTCCGCGGCGGATATTCAGAACTTTCCGATGGAAGACCTTTTTCAAGACTGTATCCGTGAGCTGAGGGACAAGCATTATGGCTATGATATCCAGGTGCATTCCCATCTTTGTACGCTGATGGTCTATCTGCTCAGACTCTGGCAGAAAAACGGTTTTCAGCCATGGATCATCCCGCCCGCCGCGACGCTGGGGACAGGAATTGATACGATTACGAAATATATCGATTCTCACTCGAGTGAAGCACTGCGCGTGGAGGAGCTTGCCGAAATGTGTCATATGAGCTATTCCTATTTTGCTAAAAATTTTAAGCAGCTTTATGGAAAATCCTGCAAGGAATATATTGAATTCATAAAAATCTGCAAGGCTGACGATATGCTGCTCTTTACAGAGTTTTCTTTGAGCTATATCAGCCAGGAGATCGGTTTTACAGACTGTTCGCACTTTATTAAGACCTATAAAAAAATAAAAGGAATCACGCCCAAACAGCGGCGTATGGCACACTCTCCGGGCGTGATCTGACTTGTTTCCATTCATAAGATTATTTTCAAATTCAGCAGCATGTGCAGGGTTTATCCATTAAGGAGAGATCATAGTCTCCCAAACGCTTTACTTCGAAATTATTTGCCTTAAATTCTTCATAATCGAAAGCCTCCAGCTCATCGCAGGCCAGCTTATGGAACTCATAGAAATTCGGCCACCATTCATAGCCATCTCCTAAGTTATGCTCAAGAAATGCATCCGCAATGTCCTTTCCCGTCTGCGGCGCCACATAAAATGCGCCCATCGCAAGAACATTTACGTTATTCCCTGTGATCGCTCTGAGTGCTGCCGGAACACTCTCGACAACACCGGCATTTACACCCGGACATTTACTGGCAGCAATATGGATTCCCATTCCCGTACCGCAGAAAATCAAGGCTCTTTCGAATTCTTTTTCCGCAATTTTTGCGCCTACTTTTAATCCTAATCTGTGGAACATTTCAGCTTCTTTCTCATCCGCCGATTTGACACCGATGTCAGTTACTGTCCAGCCCTTGCTCTTTAAATGGGCAACGACTGACTCCTTCAATGGAAATCCCGCAAAATCTGCCGCTACTAAAATTTGTTTCTCCTTGATTGTTTTCATAATCCTTACCTCTTTCCTTATTTTAAAAACTTATTCCTGTTGTGATCCTTCAAAAAAGAAGATCTGCTGCATATCGGTATAGAAAGCTTCTTTGCTCGTTTCCGCAAATTTGGTAAAGCAGGGACGTGTATGGGACCACCATTCCCGGGTCAGCTGATCCTCTGCCATTTTATTCATATCGGCTTCATAATCGGTTCCAATATATTCAAAATATCCAAATACCAAATCCGCTTCAATAAAGATAGAATAATTCCTCATATTGCATTCCTGTATCATGTCAAGAACCCCTGCCCACTTTTCCGTATACACATCATTCCGGTGCAATGTCTGATACTCATCAATACACTCCTGCTTAAGTCTGCCGATCTGTCCAAAAATTTTCTTTGTCATTTTGCACCTCACGCTTTCACTTTTTTAGGTCTGGCACTCATATAATCTATTACTAACGCTAAAATAAGAACAGCTCCCCAAATCAGAGTTACATAATAGGTAGAAACACTTTTAAATCTATTGATACCCGATTCAATCAGCTTCAATAATATAATACCCGCTATCACTCCGGAAATTTTTCCCTTTCCTCCGTTCGGACTTACCCCTCCAAGAACTACAATCAGAATCGCCTGCATCGTATAGTTTGTGCCATAATCCGCACGGGCGGAGGAATAGGTAGCCAGCATCATCAATCCGCCAAATGCCGAGAGAATGGCGGAGATTATATAAGTTTTGAATAAAAGCGCCTTTGTATGTATTCCTGAAAACATTGCTACATGGCTGCTCGTTCCAAACAACCTCAGCTTTGTTCCATAGGTTGTTTTCTCCAGCAATATCCAGATTAAAATTGCCGCCAAAATAAAAATAATCAGTCTTCGTGGAATCCATCCGAATGTATTTAAAGAAAAGTATTCACTGAACTGCTTTGGAAATGTGGAAACGGCTGAACCGCCGGTTAATACAATACAAATGCCTGTCAATAGTTCATTCACTCCGAGGGTAGCAAGAATCGGCGGCACATTGATTTTAGAAATCAGAAATGCATTCACCGCTCCTGCAATAGCTCCCGTAACTCCCGCGATTATGAATAATATCACTATAAATCCCGTTGGCATTACCCCTTGTTCTCCAAAGATGCGCACCATGATAAAAACAGACAGAATAGACGTCAGGTTTGCCACCCCGACAGTAGATAGATCAATCCCACCGGTAATCATACAGAGCATACATCCCAATGCCATCAATCCATACTCGGGAAACTGCCCCGCAATTGTCAGAAAATTTGCTCCCGTATAAAATTTTTTCGACTGGGTTATCGCCATAAAAATCAGCCATACTGCCATAATAAGAAGCAAACGATATAATTCCCGGTTTTGACTGTAAATGTTTTTTATTCTATTCACTTTACCGCCTCCTTTGCCTTCTTAGAAACACGCTTCCCTTTGTGGGTCGATTGATAAGCACTGATCCCAACACCAATTACAATGATTGCTCCAACAAAAACATCCTTCCAGGTCGTCGGAATCCCTAATAAAATCATAGAGTTTTCGACAATAGTAATTAACAGCGTACCAAGGATACATCCGGTCAGCGTTCCCGCGCCGCCGGTAATTGCCACTCCTCCCAGCACAACACCCGCTATGATATTCATTTCCATTCCAAGCATGTTAGTCGGATGGCACTGCTGCATCATACACACTCTGCATACACCACCGGCAGCGGCTATCATACCCACAATAATGTACATTATAAGCTTTGTACGCTTCACATGAAAACCTGCACAGTGTGCACTGACAGGATTTCCGCCGATTGCATAAATTCCCCGTCCAAATAAGGTATTACGCAGCATAAAAAATGCAAGAACACACACAATCACCAATACCAGAAAGGGATACGGCAATTTGGAGGTCAGGCCATTTTCAGCATTATTCGCCACCAAAAGAGCATCCGTTCCGAATGCCTTCATACCGGAGGGAATGACAGCCAGCTGATTTGCCCGCAAGGTTCCCTGCATAATGCCTTTAAAAATACTTGAGGTGGCCAGCGTAACTATCATTGCATTTAAATTCAGATATCCGATAAAGAAACCATTGAATGCGCCAAGAACAGCTCCAATCGCCATAGCAATCACAAATGCAAGCAGCACATTCCCCTCATAATTGATATCCAGAAGTAATTTTGTTGTGGCATATACGGATAGAGACGCCAGTGCCGGAAAAGAAACGTCAATTCCGCCGGAAACAATTACCATAAATTCACAAATCGCAAACAAGCCCGGAACAATCATCGCACTCATAATATCTACGATATTATTCCCCGTAAAAAACTGTCCCGATCTGCTTTGAATAATGATCGCCAATGCCATAATAATAAGGAATATATATGGTTCATTCGAATGAAGCATCTTTTTTATTTTCTTATTCATCTCTTCATCCTCCTACATCATTGCATCGATGATCATCTTCTCATCGACATCCTGTGTACTGTACTCAGCAACAATGCTGCCATTTTTAATAACCAAAGCCCGGGAGCAATTCATGATTATTTCAGGAAGATCATCAGAAATAATAATAATACCCAGCCCGTTTTCTGCCAGCTTTCGTAAAATAGCATGGATATCATGCTTGGAGCCGATATCTACGCCGACCGTCGGTCCGTTCAGGATCAACACATCTAAATCACATGCCAGCCACTTTGCAAGAACAATTCGCTGCTGATTACCGCCCGATAATGTAGTTGCGGGATTATCCGGATTTTTTGTTTTGATTTCCAGTTCCTTTATCCAGCGCTCCACCTCGGCATTTCTCTTCTTTCTGTTATAAAACCCTTTGCTGTTCAAACGATCAATCTCTGAAATAATGATATTATCACCGATCGATTGTTGTAAGAACAATCCCTCTGACAATCTGTCTTCCGGAACATAGCCTATTTTCTTACTGATTGCCTCTCTCGGGGAAGAGATCGTAACTTCGCTGCCATCCCTCAAAATCTTTCCTGCCGTTGCCGGTATGATTCCAAACATAGACAGCCCTAATTCGGTGCGGCCCGAATCCAGCAGCCCTGTAATGCCAATAATCTCTCCGCCATGCAATTGAAAACTGATCCTTTCAAATGCGCCGTCCAGCGATAAATTATCTAATTCCAGCAATGGTTTTTTTGAAATTCTGCCGGGTACAAAGGTTTGGTTACTGAATTCTCTTCCAGTCATATAGAATGTGAATTTTTGATCATCCAGCTCTTTTGTATTCCCGGTAGCTACCATCTCGCCGCTTCTGAATATCGTAAACCGCTCAGAAATTTCAAATACTTCATTCAACTTATGACTGATAAACAAGATTGCAATTCCCTGCTCCTTCAGCTGTAAAATAATTTTGAATAGTGCCCTTACTTCTTTTTTCGTTAATGCCGTCGTCGGTTCGTCCATAATAATCAGCTTCGCATTAAACATCAGCGCTCTGCTGATTGCTACCATCTGCTTTTCCGCAACAGACAGTGATTCTACTTTTTTATCCAGATCAACCTGAAAATCTATTTTTAATACAGCCTCTTCTGCTATTTTTCTTACGTTTTTCCAATTTACTATTTTGCTTTTTGATGCAAGCTCGGTATTAATTGCTAAATTTTCCATAACTGTTAAATTCGGAAAAAGTGAAAAGTCCTGATAGATTACCTGAATTCCAAGATTGATTGTGTCGATAGGAGTGATTTTATCCAGTTTTTTTCCATCAAACTCGATCGTACCACCGTCTTTTTCATATACACCGGATATAATCTTGATAATTGTAGATTTTCCGCATCCATTCTCCCCGGCCAAACAATGTATTTCTCCTTTCAAAATTTCTAAGGAAACATTTTTTAATGCCTGTACATTACCAAAGGATTTTTGAATATTTTGGACTCTTAATAAACGTTCTGCCATAAAACCCTCCTTTTACACTTGCCCTTCTATCCTTTTTATATGGATCTGCCGGCCGCAAACAGCGCCGGCAAATCCATTTATGCTGTACGATCAGAATCCAAAGCTGTCTACATTGTCAGCATCAATTGTAACCCAGCCTTTTCCCTCCAGAACAGTTGAAGAGCCCTCACGATAAGTCATTTCTGTGTAGCCCTCAACACCAAGGTCTGCCTGATCTGCAATTTCTTCGCTTGCTAATACCTTGCAAGCCAAAGAAACCATTGCTTGGCCTGCTTTTGCGGGATCCCATAAAGTAAGCGATTTTAAGATTCCTGATTTCAGCAGTTCCGCATTGTCAGCCGGCATTCCGGTACCTGAGGTAAAAAATTTATCTGTAAGACCAAGTTCTTCGATTGCCCGTGCAACACCCGGCGCATCAAAGGATGAGGTTCCCATAATTCCTTTTAAATCCGGATAAGTTTTGATTAATTCCTTTGCCACATTATAAGCCGTATCGCCATTATCTTCTGATTCTACACGGGGACAATCCTCCAGCAATGTCATGTTGGGATACTGCTCCTTCTGATGTGCAACTGCCGCATCTGCCCATTCATTATGAGAACCGTTTGTTAAGGAGGCTACCATTGTTGTATACACGCCTTCCTCACCCATTGCTTCGGCAAGGTTGTCCATAATAAATGCACCATATCCGCTGTTTGAAAAAGCCTCAATATCATAATCTACATTTTCAAGATCAGCACCTTCATGTGTTATTACAACAATACCCGCCGCTTTTGCTTTTGCTAAAATTGCATCCATGGATTTAATGTCTACGGGTACCACACAAATAGCATCAACACCCTGTGCAATCAGATCTTCAACCAGCTGTGCCTGAACTGTCGCGTCTATCACACCGGTATCAATCTGATAACAGCCAACTCCTGTTGTTTCTGCATATTCTTTTACACCCGTGTCCATTCTTACAAACCAGGGATTTGTGGAATCTTTCGGCACAACCGCAATTTCCCACTCCTCTTCGACAGCCTTGGCAATCGGATCCGCCGCAGCTTCTTCGCATGCAGTCTCTTCTGCTGCTTCTGCCGGTGCGGCATCCTTTGCCGCGTCTTCCTCTGCGGCTTCAGGGACAGCAGTGCTTCCTGTTGTTTCAGCCGTGCTGCTGCCGCAGCCGACCAGGCTCATAACCATAGCTGCACCTAATAACGCTACCAATACTTTTTTCATGCTCTTCATTACCAAATTCCTCCTTATATTAAAATAATGTATTCTTCAATCTCCTCTATGGAGATAGAATTCAAAAATTAAAACGTTTTAATTTTAGTCAAAAATTTTAACAGGATTCTCTTTTTACAAGCTGCTGCTCTAATGTTACGTTCATTACTTTTTGTTTTCCGGTAATCAGACTCTCCACAACCTCCCAAAGCTTCTCGCCCAATAAGAACTGATCCTGCTTTACAGTTGTCAGGCGGGGATGAACATATCCGGAAATTTCAATATTATCAAATCCAATAATACCAAAATCTTCAGGAACCCTATATCCGCACTCCTTCATTGCTCTGATCATACCGATTGCCAATAAATCGGAAGAAGCAATCCATGCATTGGGCAGCTCCTCTTTCTTGTGCATAGTCAATATTTCTTTCATATGCACATAGCCATTTTTCAGATTATTCAGGCAGAAATCAGCTTTGATGTAAATATCTTCACTGCGAAAAGGATATCCGTTCTCTTTTAATGCGTCGACAAACCCCAGATAACGATCTTCAATATTCACCAGGCTGAGAGGCTCAAAAAAAAGCCCGATTCTTCCATATCCCTTTTCTTTCAGCATAGCCACAATTTCTGACATTACATTTTTATTATCAAACTGTACATAAGATACATCCTTAATATTCGTACTGCGGTCAGCCAAAACAAATGAAATCCCTTTTTTCATAAAGCCGGAAATTACGGCTTCATCCTTTGAGCCGTTAAAGAGTACGAGCGTGTCAATTTGGTTGCTCTCCAACCGCTTCAGCTCCTCTATCTCCCGCTTTAAAGAATACTCATAGGTAGACAAAAGAACCGTATACCCATGCTGATATGCTTTATCTGCGAAAACGCTTGTGGTCATTGAATAAAAACTATTGTTCATATTCGGAATCAGAACCCCAATAATTTTACTTTTCTTACTGCGCAGTGTTTTAGCCATCGCGTTCGGTACATAATTCAGTTCCTTGATTGCTGCTTCTACCTTTATCGCGGTCTTTTCAGAAACCGAGGCGGTTCCGTTAATAAAATTAGAAACTGTTCCGATTGTAACCCCCGCACGTTCCGCCACATTCCGTATTGTTATTTTTTCACTGTAATTCTTTTTATCCATAAAATGACTCTCTATCCGCTATTTATTGTTAAATTCATCAATCTGCATGATCCGTCTGCTGATTGTGACCTTTTCATTCAGCAATTTATTAAAACGTTTTAATTTTATGTTTTAAATTATAATTTTTATTATTCTATTTGTCAATAATCTTTTTTATTCTTTTTATTTATTTAGTAAATATACACAAATACATTCTAGATTATCATTCATTATGCATAACAAAAGTGTCTTAGCCCACTCTCGTGGCCAAATACTTAGGCTGCACAGCTTTTGTCCCGCGCGCGCAGCTGCGCATAGAATTTTGTTATATGGGAAATTCGGAGGAAGTTCCTATATAACAAGAAAAAAGACAAAATAGCCATCTCCTATCTTTGGACTATTTTGTCTTACATTTTTGATCGTTGTGTAACTGCTTATTCCTCCAGAAAATATTTTGCCGCGGAAGTAAGAAACTGCATCCCTTCTTCCGCCAGTTCTTCAATATTTTCGGGTATTCCGGCCCTTTCCTCAGGAGAAAGATTATCCATATACCATTCTTTAAAAAACCAATGCTCCAAAAATCCATGGCTTGCTCCCAAAAACTTTTTAGCCAGAACAGGAACACCTGCCCTGATCAGATTTCCGGCCATCTTCTCCGCTTCAGCCCCCAGAGGATCCACTCCGCAAATTACGATGGCTGCCGGCGCAATTCCTGCCAGCTCCTCCTGTGTGGCATAGATCGGAGATAAGTATCTGGTATGCCTTGTCTCTTTATCGGCATAGATTTCATTCATACAATCCAGTGTTTCCGCAGTCAGTCCTGTCTTGCTTGTGGTTTTCTCTTTTCCGTCAATATATGCGTCCAGATACGGATAATCGAGCAGCTGCGCCTTCAGAGAAAATTTTCCTGTTTCTTTTGCCAGCAATGCCAGTACACATGCAAAATTACCACCTGCACTATGTCCCCATACGGCCATTTTATCCGTGTCAATTCCAAATTCCTCCGCATGCGCATGAACGTAGCAAATCGCATCAAATACATCCTCTATACCGCATGGATAGGGATACCGGGGACTTTTCCGATAGTCCAGACCAATAATTGTATAATCTGTTACCGTGTGCATCCGGCATCTCATCCTGTCATCATTATCGACGCAGCCCTGTGAAAAGCACCCTCCATACATTTCAAAAATTACCGGCGCGGGATTTCTTTTTTTACTTTTATATATGACTGCATCCCGAAGACCGCTTCTGCATGATAGTTTTATCTTCTCCCCATACAGCTTCCTCTTTTCTGTAAACTTACTATTCAATAAGACCTTTTCTTCTGATAAGTCTGCAAATTCCTGTCCTGCTTTACTAAACATAAATGCCTCCTATCAGCCGAGTGTGCGCAGCGCACGCTTATTTTTTATAATGTCAAGAACAACCGCCAGCACCAAAACAATTCCGGAAATAATCTGCTGCCAATAGGTGTGGATATTCAGCATAACCATACCGTTTGAAAGCGTACCGAGCAGCAGCGCACCAAATAATGCGCCTATTATAGAACCTTTTCCGCCTGACAGACTTGCACCTCCCAGTATGACCGCGGAAATAACATCAAATTCCATTCCTGTCGCGTTGGTCGGCATGGCTGCGCCAAGCTGTGAGCAGTAAATTACGGAAGCAACTCCGCACATCATACCGTTCAGTATAAATAGTCCCATCAGGTTTCCGCTCACATTGATCCCCGAAAGATATGCCACCTGTCCGTTACCGCCGATCACAAAAATTCTTCTTCCAAAAACCGTATGTTTTGCAACCAAAGAGAAGATCACCACGATAACGAGCATGATAATCACTGCATTAGGAACGGAAAACGTATACCCTCTGCCGATTTTTTTAATCATATCATTGGTTATAGTGACCGCTTTCCCATTCGTTACAAGATAGGTAGTGCCACGGAAAATTTCCATTCCTGCCAGTGTCGTAATAAATGCATTTACTCCTACCTTTGTAATTAAAAGGCCGTTGAAAATACCGGCCAATACCCCGATTCCAAGACATGCCAGTATTGCAATCCCCGTAGGAACTCCTCTTTGCAGCAGGGTTCCCATAACGATGCCTGACAACGCAATGACAGAACCAATGGACAAATCAATATGTCCCGAAATAATGATCAGTGTCATTGTACAAGCCAGAATACCGATGTTGGCAGCATATAATGCAATATTCAGGAAATTCGTCACATTAAAAAAATGCGGAGATTTAATTGCAAAAAAAACAATTAAAATTACATATGAAATAATTAATGGAATAAAATCTATGGATGAAATTTTTTTTACACTCTCTTTTAACTTTTGCATTTTATTTTCCTCCTATGGCTGCCGTCATAATTGCTGCCTCAGTCAGCTGTTCTCTGGTAAATGCAGCCTGTATCTTATTTGCATGCATAACGATGCAGCGGTCCGACATTGCCAGAAGCTCAGGCATTTCTGAAGTTATCATAATAATGGATACGCCCCTCCTGCATAATTGGTCAAGCAGTTCATATATTTCCGATTTGCTTCCGACATCAATTCCTCTTGTCGGTTCATTCATGATGATGATATCCGGCGATATTTCCAGCCATTTTGCCAAAACCACCTTTTGCTGATTTCCTCCCGACAATGTTGCTGCCTTTGCTTTTGGACTCTGCGTTTTGATTGACAGCTCCTTAATCCACTTTGCCACAATCCGGTCTGCTGCTTTATTGTTAATTTTCCAACCGTTTTTACCGTTTTCATAATAGGCTGTCATGATATTCTCTGCCACAGATTGGATCTGCACCAAGCCCTCTGCCTTTCTTTCACTCGGCAAAAAAGCGATTCCATTTTTCAGACAATCCTTGGGGGTTGAAAGCTTTAGCTCCTCTCCCTTCAACAGCACCCTTCCTTTTATTGTTTTAAAGCAACCAAACAGTGTTTTTCCAAGCTCCAAATGCCCTGATCCCATCAAGCCGTAAACACCCAATATCTCACCCTTTTTCAATTGAAAACTCACCTGATGCACATGCGCATTTTCCAGATCCTGAACATCCAGAATTACCTCACCGGGCGTACTGCTTTTCTCAGGATATAAGTTTTTGATTTCCCTCCCTACCATTAAATTAATCAGTTCTTTTTCGGTAATATCCGAAATCTGCATATCAGCTACCGATACCCCATCCCTAAGAACCGTTACATGGTCCGAGACAGCAAAAATTTCATCCATCTTATGTGTAATCAGAATCACACCGACTCCGCGTTCTTTCAGTTTTTTAATATTATTAAGAAGGTGCTCTATTTCCGTTGTATTTAATGCGGAGGTGGGCTCGTCCAAAATAAGTATTTTTGCATTTTCGTAGATTGCGCGTGCAATTTCAATCTGCTGTTTCTCGGCGACTGTACAGCGTCCCATTAATTTATGTACATCTATTTTCAAATCAATATTTGCCACTGCCTTTTCGGCTTCCTCATAAATCTGCTTCCAGTTTAACAGTTTCTTTTCGCCGCATCCGTACTCATTAATAAACAGGTTTTCCGCTACCGTTAATTCCGACACATTTGCCAGTTCCTGATATACAACTGCAATTCCTGCCTCTTTTGCATCCACCGGATTATTGAATTGTACCTGCTTTCCTTCTATACTGATCCTTCCGGAATCGGGCGGCTGCACTCCGGCCAGAATCTTAATCAGCGTTGACTTTCCTGCTCCGTTTTCTCCCAGTAAAGCCAGCACCTCACATTCCCGGACTTCAAGATCTACACCGGCAAGCGCTTTTACACCCGGAAAATGCTTCATAATGCCCTGTGCCTTCAAAATAACCTTTTTTTCCATATAAACGCTTCTCCTTCCATAAATTATGTCCCTATAGCATGTTACTGCCCACAGTCCCGCAAGAGCAGCAGTTCTGTGAACAGTAACACCAAACCTGTTATTCAGCCAGATAATCAGCAAACCATTCTTCGGCATTATCTCTCGTAATAACGGCATGATCTACATAAATGCTTTCATCAACCGTCTCTCCCTTAATTAAGCTGATAATTGCAGGAACCGTATATTCTCCGTAGCGGTTAAAGAAGAACGCGACACCCCCTACCCATACTTCATTTTCAGGTGCTTGCGAGGTTGTTTTGATATAATCCAGGTAACCATATTCATTTTCGGAAACCATAATACAATCCGCTTCCCTGCCCGCTGTCTCAATGGCTGCCAGTGTTGATGTTGCAATTACATCGTTAAAGGTATTAATTGCAATTTTGTTATAAGTCGGATGTGCCGACAAAAAGTCGGATACCGTTTTTTGTGCGGAAGAGGCATCTGTGCCTGAATCAAGACGTATGATTTTATCCTCGGAAAAATCAGGAAATACCTCCTTTAATCCATCCGGTGTGCATTCTGTCCTCTGCAGTGCCGTTTCTCCCGATGTGGAATCCTCCACAAGCAGCAGGCAATCCGGCTCTTCTCCCCATCTTTCCTTGGCCACTTCACCCAAACGCGCTCCTGCCACTTTTCCGGCTGTCACATTATCCGCTCCAAAGAAGGTGGCTCCGTCCATGGCAATATCCACTGCAATTACCGGAATTCCCGCATCATTCATTTTTTCCATGATTACGGGACCTACACTTTCGTCCAAATTAAACTCGATAAAGCCGTCAATTCCCTGACTAATCATATTGTCCGCAATTTCAACAGCCTTTGCCCCATCATAGTTGTTATCTGCGGTTATCAGCTTTACGCCTGCTTCCTCTGCTGCCTTTTCAATACTCTCTCTTACTTGGATCTGCAGTTCTACCTGCTCCGCAATATTTGCAAAGCCGATAATAATCTGATCATCGTCAGCTTTTGCTGTGTCGCCAGCCGCAGCTTCTGCTGTTTCTGCTGCGGTTTCCGCCGCCTCCGCTGCTGCGGGTGCGGCTGTTCCTTCTGCCTGTGACCCGCAGCCTGCCAGCCCCATCGTCATCGCCATCACTAAAAAAATACCGACTGCTCTTTTCATACTTTTTTCCTCCATACATTCTTATGTTTTTATTTTACCGAAATATAAAAATCCGAGAATCCATCATTGCAATTTCTGTCTTGCTATGCAATACTCTATTTGTTGATTATTACCATGATAAATCTTTATATTTCGATTTATATTGTATATTCTAATCATGTTTTATGAATTAGTCATGACAATATCTTGTTGACTTAACTAGTAATATATAAAAATCTTGTTCTGTTTAAGGAGGATTTGTATGAAACAGTTTTCTTCACAGCTTATATGGCAGAAAAGTCATCAGGAGATGAAGCTGACATGTAATTTAGATTATTCTCCGAGCTCGGTCTGGCTCACACCGGCAGTCAATATGCCGCACAATGCGCTGCCCTTTTATACACAGGAGCTTGGGAATACCATTGCAAATTCGGACTATTATGTTTACAGGGAGGGACTTGAATCTTTTTTTATCGGATATTTTTACGGCGGGGAAGGTATTGTAGAATATAATGGACATACTACCAGACTCGTTCCCGGAATGGCATTCTGGATTGACTGTATGCGGCCTCATGCATATTATACGGCCAAAAACAGAAAGCGTTTTGCATGCATGTTTGTCCATTTTTCTGGAGACAGTGTCAAAGAATATTATAGATTTTATCAAAATATTTGTACAAGCGGCTGCCTGAGCCTGCTTCCCGGAAGCGATGTTCCGGAAAATCTGAATAAGCTGATCGAATTATTTAACAAAGATATTCGGGATCTGCAGACGGATTTCCATGCCTCCTCCCTTTTGGCTGCTCTCTGTTCCTCTATGATCGATTCTGCCTGCAATCAGGAAAAAAATTCTATTCCTGACTTTGTTACGGATATGCGCTTGTACCTCGAGCAGTATTACGTGGAGCACATAGATCTGGATTTGCTTTCAAAAAAATATTTTTTGAGCAAATCCTATCTGCAAAGGCAATTTAAAAAATATACCGGTCTTTCGCCTGCCGATTATCTGACACGCGTAAGGATTACACAGGCAAAACAGCTGCTGCGAACTACCGTTTGCAGCATCCATCAGATAGGGGAAATGACCGGAATTCCCGATGCAAGCTATTTCGTAAATACCTTCAAAAAGACAGAAGGAATGACGCCTGCTGTCTTTCGGAAGATCTGGCATTCAGGGAAATAACCTGCATCTTTATTTCCGGTCATGATCTATGATCTCTATCTGGTCAGCAGCTCAAGCAGCTTCTGCATCGTGCGTCCTGAAGAATGCTCCTCCGAATCAAGTGTGATTAATTGAGCGCCGGGAATACGGGATGCCATTGCTTTCGCCCCGGAATAGGGCACCACTGTATCCAAGGTTCCGTGCAGAAGAACCACGGGACGAGGAATATCTCCGAGGCTAAATCCCCAAGGTGTAACCTGTAAGATCGATTCCTGCCCTATATTCATCAGGTTTCCGCCCATAGAGTCCTGAAAATTTCTGCTCTTTTTAACCTCTTCTGTAAATAGAGGCAGGTATATCTTATAAATTGCCTTTCCGGCCTCTTCTCTGGTGATCTTTAACAGCTGCCGATATGCCTCTATACTTTGTTGTGTATAACAGCTTATGATATCAGGATCATAAACAGCGGTTACTCCGCTATTTATATAAACGGTTCTGACACGGCCGGCATAGAGCACCGCCATACTATATGCATAGGGAGCTCCTGCGGAGATCCCTACAACATCAAAGGATTCCAGATGCAGGGCATCTAGAAAAGGCTCCAGCTGACGCCCCCAATCCGACACGCACTCCATCGGAAAATAATCAGATTCCCCATATCCGGGGCGGGCAAGATAAATCAACCGCAAGGGAATATCCTTCAGTTGTTCCGCCAAATTTTCTTCCGCAACGCTTCCCACCAATCCGTGCAAAACAATCACCGCCTTACCGTCCGGATTTCCGTATTCCATATAAGACATGATACGATCATTAGGGAGTGTAAATTTTAATGTGCTCATCAATAACCTCCTTGAATGTAATGTAATTATAAAAATTGGGTTAGTTTGTACTAACCCAATTATAACAAAGCTCCTTGCCTTTTACAATACACAGGAGTGATATTAACTATTCAAAAGCGTTTCTAAATCCGATACGGATACCCCCATACGTTTGGAAGTATCCTTCATGGATAGCCCGGATTCCAGGAACCGTTTTATAACCATCCTCATGTTCTCTCCAACTTCAATAATGTGACCATCCAAATCATAAAAACGAATCGAACGCTGTCCCCATTCAGCCTCCTTAACGCCACCCCCTATATACGTAATGTCGCTGCGCAGCTCTAATTGTGCAATAAAGCTGTCAAAATCATTTTCCTCAAAGTATAATTCCATATTATGAGATTTTTTCAAGATGCTTTCTGAGGGAATATCTAACAGCCAATTAAAGTCCTGCTGCAAAGACAAGCCGCCAAAGGAAACATTTCTTCCATAGTCTTGAAACAGCTCAAGCCCAAATAAATCCTGATAAAATTTTCGGGAAAGACCTACATCCTTTACTGCAATACAAACGCCTTGATATTTCATTTGAACCTCCCTGAAAAATGTATACGTTACCGCCTATGAAGAACTTTCATTTTAAATGCCCTGATTTTTGAAGCAGATCTGCTTGTCATAATGATACCTACGATCATCATTCCAAATGTGATCCCCAAGCACAGGCCTGCAATAAAGTTATCCGCACGGTCAGTATATAATAGTACCATATATATTATAGCTGCGGCCAGTCCTCCAAGGAATAATAAATGCATCCGGCTTGTAAGTTTTTGCTTCTCTTCATTACTGTAATCTGCGACTTTCCATACGGTTTCTTCCAACTCCTGATTCATTTTCTCGCTTTTCCTCTCTCCATCTAATAATTCCCGAAGGTCAACATCATAATATTCCGATATTCCTATAAGAATATCCAAATCCGGCATATTACTTCCGGTTTCCCATCTTGAAACAGTTCTTCTGGAAACATTGAATTTTTCCGCAAGTTGTTCCTGTGTAAAATTTTTCTCCTTGCGAAGCTCTTTAATAAAATTTCCGATTTTAACTTGATCCATAGTTCATGCACCCTCCCTTCTGAGAACAGAATACCATCAGTCCAGCCGATATTACAGGACACGAAGCGGGCATTCCCCTGCAATTCTATAATGGGACACGATATATCCTCCTATATTTAGGAAAAATTCAGATTTAATGCATGTCTATGTTAAAATAACTTAATAAAATTCTTTTGCTGTTTCCTGTTAAAATATCCGCACCTTAAATAAAACTCATGTGCCCCTGTCCTGTCAAAGCCCGATACAAGGCGTACCCCGCTGCAGTTACATGCAATTGCCCAATCTTCAACACCAGATAATAATGCTCTTCCAACCCCAACACCTCGATACTGTTCATCTACTGCAATGGCCATAATGTTTTTTAACGAATCTGAATAGGTACATTCGTAATCACTTCCGTGAACATAGCCCACAACCATGTCATCCATACAGGCAACATAAATTTTATCAGTTTTCCTGCCAAGAATTAAAGAAAGCTTTCTTTTGGTTTTTTCTAAATCATACTCATATCCGAATGCAGTTGTATTTAAGTAATGTAATCTTTCAAAATCTGTAATCATGCATTCTCTGATTTCCATCGCTTGTTCTCCTTTCGTATTCGATAAATAACTTGCAGCATTCGTATCGCCCAGATGTAATGAATGACTACTTCGATTTGTAATTTCACGCACCAACTTTTACAAGAATACAATAAATAAGAGGAACTATGAAGCGTTCCCAAATAACAAACCATTCCTTTAGGAGGGATATCTTTGTCCAATATTGAAAGCCGCGTAGCAGAGCTTCTCGCAAGGAAGCTTGACACGCTTATTTCCTCAATGCATGAGGAGACCATAGATGAATGCCCCAAAACACACCTTGACCCGCTGTCTATCCCGCAGTTCACCGAGGATTTGCCTATTCCCGACGTCTTTGATCCTGTGACGGAACGAAAATGCGGTCATGTAACCCATTCCTATGCCGTGGATATCAGCGAATTTAAACAGCAGATTCTTCCCGGCAAAATGCCTCAAACCTCCGTTTACGGCTATGGCGGCATAGTCAAAGACCGGGAAACGGGAGAGCGTGTGTATAAACGCTCCTCGCCGGGTCCAACCTTTGAGGCTGTGTACGGTCAGACCGTACAGGTGCAGTATATTAACCGACTTGTCCGGCCGCATATGCTGGCTGTAGATCCGACACTCCATTGGGCAAACCCCAACCATATGCCGATGGAGCCGCCAAAACCGTGGCCCCTCTTTCCGCCCGGATTTCCCGAAACACAGTTCCCGGTTCCGACCGTCACGCATCTGCACGGCGGCGAAACCCCCGCCATTTACGACGGACACCCGGACGCATGGTTTACGGCGGGTGAGGAGCGGGGAAGCGCCTTTGTAACGGCGCAAATGATATATGAAAATACGCAGCCGCCCACTACCCTGTGGTACCATGACCATGCGATGGGGATCACGCGGCTGAACGTCGTTGCCGGACTTGCCGGATTTTATTTGCTGCGCGATCCCGCCGATCCGTGGGAATCTCCCCATGCGCCCTTCGGCTTTTCCCTGCCCACCGGCAAATACGAAATTCCGCTTGTTGTGCAGGATCGTATATTCAATACCGACGGTTCCGTCTATTACCCGGAGGAGGGAGTTGCTCCTTCTGTCCATCCCTATTGGGTGCCGGGATATATCGGCGACTGCCTTCTTGTGAACGGTAAGGTGTGGCCACGTCTCTCAGTTGAGCGCACAAGATACCGCTTCCGCCTCCTGAACGGCTCGAATGAACGGGTATATAATCTCAGTCTTTCAAACGACATGGCCTTTTGGGTCATCGGAAGCGACAGTGGGTATCTGGAACACCCTGCCGAGCTTAAGTCCCTGCTCATTGCTCCCGGAGAACGCTATGACCTGCTGGTGGATTTTTCGGACTGCGAGCCGGGCATGCACATTCTGCTTAGAAATGACGCACGCGCACCTTACCCCGCGGGCGATCCGGTAGACGAAGCCACAACGGCACGGGTTATGAGATTTGATGTCGCCGCAGATCCATGCCGGCCGATTCCCTGTGCCCCCGTTCCGCAATGTCTGCAACAGATTCCGCGCCTGCGGCAGGACGGACGGTCCCGGCTGCTTGTTCTCAATGCCGAGAGAAATGAAAACGCGGTTTTGATGATGACTCTCAACGGACTTCCTTGGATGGCTCACGCCACCGAAACACCGCGCGTCGGTTCTACCGAAGACTGGTTTATCATTAATGTATTGGGCGGTGCCCATCCCATTCATCTGCATCTCGTGCCGTTTCAGATTATTTCGCGGCAGCCGATCGACGCGGGTGCATATCAGACGAAGTGGCAGGAGCTAAACGGAACGCCTCCGCTTATGCATGAGCCTAACGCGGTTCCGTTTGAACCCTATCTGACAGGGCCGCCCGTTCCGCCCGCACCCCAAGAAGCAGCGTGGAAAGATACGGTGCTTGTAGGCGTCAATGAGGTGCTGCATTTGCGGGTGCGCTTTGCTCCGCAGGGTGTACCGGTCTGTGCGGCAAAGCCCGGGATCAATTTCTTTCCCTTTGATCCGTGTGCGGCGCCGGGCTATGTCTGGCACTGCCACATCCTTGACCACGAGGACAATGAGATGATGCGCCCGCTGCTGATTCTTCCGTAAGCTGAAAATCATCGTGAAATACCTTGACATGAGCAAGGCCATACTGCGTTGAAAGTTTGCCATAGCAGTAGCTACGCCTCCATAAAGGCATTCTTATAATCCCTGAAAACATACTTTATGATAATAAACAGGTTGAATACGGCAATCGCCAAACACACAATGCTTACCGGCAGCGGGGAAATACCCATCTGCGTAATTCCGTTCATATCCCCGCCGCCCACAAAATTATGCAGAACAGACAGATAAATAGGATCAAGCATCAAAAATACCAACGTGGCATAATATCCAACCGCACGAACTACCTTGTTTTTATTCTTCAAGAGGCTTTGCCGCCTCAGCACCAGCACATATCCAACAAACAAGGTAGCGATTGCTCCAACAATACAGAAGATAAATAGTTGCATCTTTGACATAGCCGTGGTATTCGCCACGACCTGCACTCCCAGCCCAAAGCCAACAATACGGATGCGCTGGAAGGTTCCCAGCAAGAGAGCCACAACAACGTGCGCTCCCTCATGAATGATGTAATATAAAATAATGGAGCAGATTAGGGCAAACCATTTTCGTGCGTTTCGGGCCATGTGCATGTTCTCCTTTATTGTTCGTTGTCGCGCTTAACTAAATTAAATTATATAAATATAAAGTTAAAATATCTCTTTCAAAAGTATAGCATAAAAACGCTTCTATTCTCTTCTGCTTTGAAATTTTCCGGATAAAGTTGCCTGCTGCAGGATATGGCCAGCAGCACTATTTATAAAATCCTGTTTTTTGCTACTTGCATCTAAATCTATGGTACAATCCAGTGTATAAATAGTAAACACATAGGTGTGTATGGATTTGAGCGGTGGTTTTGGCCCTTTATATTTATTTCTGCCGTAAGCGATTCCTTGGGTTGCGCCCAGACCGACCACAGATTTACCATGGGCTATGGCTTCCGGAATAGCCGACTGTATGGCTATATTCCATATCACCCAATGGTTATAATTTGGAAAAATAGGATGTGAAGCATCATCTAGCGTAATTGCAATTGATTTTGCATTAGGCGCGATATTGCTTATTTCAAAACCGGGAGAAATATCTGCTCCACGGGCTGTATATTTTTCAGGTATCCAGCCGCCTTCCTCAAAAGCTTTGCTTTTGATTTTTAATGTTTCCATAATCATCCTCCAATAATCCAATTCTGTCATCGGTTATTAAATATGACATATTTTTAAACTTCACATAATGCTCATAACGCGTATTTTACTTGATTTTAGCATGGCGCTAAATTCCTGGATGATTCCCATCTTAATTAAAAGTACAAGCATTCCAACTAAGATGGCTAACGCACATGCAAATACGATCATGGGATGCCATTCTGAACTCATGATAAACTTTGCAACGTCATCTCCTTGCGGTGGGAAGCTCACCATACTAACAACAGGTACAATCAGCCATGCCAAAAGAGGAGAGACACCCCATAAACAAACCGTCATATGACAGCAGTGATAAAGGACGCTCTTTTGGTCCCGCTTATAAGAGATGATAATCGGCACTGTCAATATAATTGGAAATAGCATTCCCGCAGCATGGAATAACGAAAACATGGTTTTACTGAAGGTACCGCCACTATATGACATGTGAGCCCCGAGAATACTGAATTGGGTTATTTTCGCCCCGCATACAATTGCTACGATGGTATGCCCTAATTCGTGCATAAAGACGTATAGTAATGCTCCGACAAGGACACTGCACGGAAATAAGATAGCAAGTTGTGTTTATATCTCTAACAATCACTTCTTCCCGATAGCCTTCATCTTCAAACCATGCTGAAAAATACAGCTTGTCATCTTTTCTGAAATAAAAACTTTCGTTATTACCGATATCCATTTGAATTCTGTGGAGATAAATTATCTCAAACTTGTTTTCATCTCCCTGACGGGTTAGCATTAAGGGAAATGTATGCACCATTATATTATAGCAATTTTTAATATTGCTCAGAGGTATGGAAGCAATAAGCGAAGTCGTAGCCAAGGTATCGTTATATTGTTCCAAGCTTACCTGCTGATGATTAAAATCCACAAGCAAAATGACAATATGAAAGTGTATTATACCTTGTGTGTTTATTGATTTCATTTTGATCCCATCACCTACTATAAAAAACAATGTGCTATTTTTGCTAGCGTGCTAACACGTTCTGCTATAAATTATACTAAATGAAACTGATTCTGTCACTTGATTTTGCCTTCAAGTGCCCTTATAGAGCTTGTCCCAAATTGAAGGCTGTAACACCGAATAAATACAGGTATAGCAAAAGACCGCCGACATAAATCGATGATCTTTAGCAATGGATTTGAACTCACATTTCACAAGATTCGCGGCTGCTGTGAGTATTTGAAACTGCAAAAATCCTGATTTCATGCGAGTTTAGCAGTGGAAAACCGCTTGTTTGGGGAAATGCGGGATGCACATTTGTTGTGTGCATTGACCTTTCGTTTTTAAATTAAAATTGAATATACAATAATCGCACCCCAAAAATGATTAAATTGAATTTATGTAAGAGATTTTCCGAGTTCAAATGCAACGTTGAGAGAATCACTGCTTTCAATATCAGTTGGGTTTTCAAAGCCTTTTGCATTAACCATGCCAACACTCATAAAACCAAGATAATTGACAAGTTGCGTATATTCGTTGATGACGCAATTGGTAACAAAGTCATCTTTTTTGCCGGCAACAGACAGAAGAACTGCCGCATTAATTTTTCGCCCGACAGCACTTTCGGCGTACGTGCGATCAATGACAGTTTTAAGTTGGGAAGAAAAACCGAGATAGTATACAGGTGTACAGAATACGAGTAAATTATGATTTTGTAAAGCTTCATATATTTCTTTCATATCATCCAAAATTGCGCATTGCCCATTATGTTCCTGGCAATAATTGCAGTTGCAGCATGGGGTAATCTTTTTATCGGCAAGAGTGATTTTTGTAACCTCGTTGTTTTGAGCTGCACCTTTAATAAAGGCATCTGCAAGCTTCTCTGAGTTTCCATTTCTACGTCCGCTTCCACAAAGTACAAGTATTTTTATCATTTTAATCTTCCTTTCGTCATGTTGCTAGTTGCTTGGATATATGTTAACATAAGCATTAGTATTTGGAAAATTGAAAATTCAGAGCTATGTTATCTAAAAAAATGATAATGAAGGTGGCAAAATGGAATACAAAAATCTATATACGTTTATGAAGATTAAAGAACTTAATAGTTTTTCAAAGGCGGCAGATAATCTTGGTTATGCCCAATCAACAGTGACAACCCAAGTAAAGCAATTAGAAGAAGAACTGGGGCTAAAACTATTTGAAAGAAGAGGGAATTCCATTCATATTACAAGTGCAGGAGAACGACTTGGTGCTTATTGCCATGAGCTATTCAAAATCACCGATTGTTTTATCGATGGCCTGAATGAAGAAAAGGAACCGTCAGGAATTCTGAGAATTGCTGCGATAGATTCGGTTTGTATCAATGTTTTACCTGAGATACTAAGCAGGTATACAAAAGCATTTCCAAAGGTAAATTACAAAATAATATCAGGAACAGCTGTGGAACTAAAGAGGATGCTTATAGCAGGACAAGCCGATATTGCGGTTTTGTTGGATTTTAGCAAACCTTCTAATGAGTTTGAACTTCTGGCGGAAGAAGAAATAGCACTTAGTTTTTTTGCTGCAATTGATTCGCCTCTTACAAATGGAATAATTTCCGCCGAAGATCTAAAAAATCAGATGTTTGCTCTGACAGAAGAGAATTGTAAGTATAGGAAAATAGCACAAAACTATTTTGAGAAAAATAAGATTGTCCCTAATATTATAATGGAAAGTGGGTCGACTGGAGTAATTTTGAATTTTGTGGCGAAAGGTTTTGGCGTGACATTTCTGCCAGAATTAGCGGTAAAAAATAATCAATCAATCAAATCTGTGCAAATAGAGGGAGAATGCGAGAAAGTCTTTTTACAATTACTGATATATAAAAACAAGTGGAAGAATGCCGCACTTAACGAGTTTATTAAGATGTACGTCTGACCAAGATAACTCGAAATATTTTTAATACTGACTATAGAAAGTATGTACGCAACGGGTGTGAATAAAGTTTAGTGTAAATGGAATAATCATTCATTGCCTTGTACCTTTAATCAAGTGCATGGTGCAGGCTTTTTTTGAAAGGCTCTTGTATGTTCCGCATACAGCTTCATCCGCTTAGATTTCCGTTGTTCATCTCATAAACTCTGTCACATAGAACCTCGATGTCCTCGTGATTATGGCTGGCAATAATCAACGTCTTGCCCTCACCCTTCAATTTGAGGAAAAGCTCCCGCATTTCGGCAACACCGCTATTATCCAGTCCATTCATTGGCTCATCCAATATCAGAATATCCGGATGCTCCATAATTGCCTGCGCGATTCCAAGCCGCTGCCGCATACCAAGTGAATAACGGCCAACATGCTTTCGGCTGTCGGGATCAAGCCCAACCATTTTCATTGCTTGCCTCACTTCATCTATTCCGATTTGCCTGTTGATGGAAGCAAGGTGCTTTAGATTCGCAATTCCCGACAAGGCGCGCAGGAAGCCAGGGGATTCGATAATAAAGCCAATGCCCTTCGGAAACTGCGAACCGTATCGCACCTGCTTGCCTTGCACACATATTTCGCCGCTTGTAGGCGGAACAAAACCACAAATGCACTTCATCAGCATGGTTTTGCCGGAACCATTGCGACCGACAAGTCCATAAATACTACCCTGGAGGAAATCCACGCTGACATTGTTTAGCACTGTTTGCGTTTTGAATTGCTTTGTAACATTCTGAATCGATATGATATTATCCATGAAGAAAACCTCCTCTTTTTATTTTGCGGATACCTTGGGCCGTCATGTACTGGATTTTTTCGCCAAAGGCACAAGTAAACAGGAGAATGCAGAGGGTGAAGGCAAAAAAACAAACGGCATAATGAACCGTAATACCACCTAATTGTTGATTTAGCCCTGTCATAGAAGCAAGCTGTGCCAAAGTAAGCGGCGAAAACTTGTAGGCTGAAAGCGCCCATTCATTGGCGATTGTAATATCCATCAGCACAAAGCCTGCCGCAGCAAAGGCTCCAATCGGTTTTTCGGTCAGGAGATTACCGGCGTAAATCAGCAGTCCTAACCATGCAGCACATGCCCATTCCAAAAGGAAGGTGTAAACCATTGCCTGTATCGGCATATAGGTTCCAATCAGATAATCGCTGACCCGAAAAGCAATGCCGTATTCGCTGCCGAGATTCGTCTTTCCCAAAGTATTTATAATCTTGCCCCAACTTTCTCCAAATTCCAGATGGGGAAGCAGTGCAATCGTGCTCACCACCGCAATCATCAGTATAAATAGAAAGGAAAGCGTGATAATATACATTGCATGGCCTACTGTCCACGACAACCGCCCGGAGCGATACTTGAAGTATATGGTTGCTTCGTCTGTAAAAGGAGCGTCGCTGAACAGTACCATGATTGATCCCATAAACACAAGCTGGCAGATGAAATCATTTACTAGATGCGGGAATAAATAAGGACGGCAGGGAATACCCAGTGTTGCTGCCATTTCAGCAACATTCTCGACATTAGAATACACGAAGATGGCTACCAACACAAAAATAAGCGGAACCCGCGCAGACGAAAAGGACGAGCGAAAGCGGTACGAAAATACACGCAAGCATTTAACTAAGCCCATCTTGTCCCCTCCTTACCACCTTGTGGGTAAACAAAAATGTACATCCCGCAATAATCAATAAAATTAATATACCTAAAAACAATAACGATACGCCGGCATTTCCCCATTGACCGCGTCCGTAAAGCAGCATTTCCAGCCGGGCATTGTTTGGTAAGCGTAGAAGACGGGAAATCTGTATTTGTAAAAAGCACAACAGAAATGATGAAGCGATCACAACGTAAGTATCCGTCACAAATGCGGATATGCCACAAGCCAACGCTCCCCACAACATACCCGTAAGAAACATCAAAAACAACACTATGGCAAAATAGGGTATGCCGCCACCGGATATCAGCAGCTCATAATAGGGAATCCATTGGTGCTCCACCAAGTCAGAAGTTATAATCAGTTGTAAACGAGTTGACAGAATAACTATGAAAATCAGGCTGCCAACAAAGAGCGCAAGCCCGCCCGAAAGGGCGCTGATTATCATTTTAGAAAAGCAATATTCCCGCCGCCCAGTTCGGGATATAAGATATGGCGTCATCCCTGACTGCCGCTCTGTTGCATACTGCGCGGCAAACGGAAGAGCCGCTATCATGGCAAACAAATACCGCGTGAATGCGCCGCCAAATGCCACCGCGTTGAAGTAAAAATAAAATACACTTGTGACATCGTGCGCGATGTCGGGACTGATAAAAAGAGCATTCACCAAAGCCCCATAGTTATCGAATACAAAGCCGGCAATCACAGCAACTACCGCAAGCAAAAAGGGCAGGCGAAATGCCCTTTTTGCGTCAACTTTGAGTGTGCGGAGAAAAACCTTACCCTCCATAAGCTAAGTCCTTTCCTGTGATAGCATTGATCCGCTCGGCACTGTCAAATTCCCTTCTATCCATCTTTCCGGTTGCATCGTCAAAGCTCGCCAAACGGAAGCACCAGTAAGGGGTCAAAGTAACCGGTGCATCGGGTTTTTGATTGTTGTTATCGGATTGCGGAATATACTCCAACCATATCTCGGTGATGCACTGTTTTCCAAACCGAACGGTGTCTTTGTATTTCTCCTCAAGCATACTCAACGCCTGTTCCGCAGAAATAATTTCCTGCGGCTGGGAAGCAGTTCCGTTCGCGCTCACGCCACCCTCCAGTGAAAAATACCGCAAGCCTTTTGCCGTTACCAACATATTTACCTTTGCAGACGGAGGAACAAGACCATCACTTGCGGAAGATATAGACGGCTCGTTGTCCTGATTGAAGATAGGAACATCCTGATATCGAAGGGAAAAAGCGAGCAGGTACGCATCATCCTCTGTTGTCAGATCATTTAAGATAGTTGTTTTTCCTATGTTCACGCCTTCCATATAGCCATTGTCCTTGAGAAGCTCATTTTGCCAATTCATTATTTCCTCAGCATTCAGTCCCACGATTTGTCCGGCTTGAATATCAGGATTACTAATGAGACCTAACTTCTTAATCAATTCCTCTCCTTGCTTTATCGCCTCCTGGGGTGACATAAAAGACAAGGAGCGGGGTTTTTCCTGCGGGTGTGCTTCTCCGTATCTTTGAAGCACATCCAAAATGTCCTGACTCTTTGCCGAGGTTTCCGAATCATAAGAAAGCTGCCCACTACGATGGAAGATTTCCTGTCCGCCCTTCATGGTAAGGTGAAATCCTTTAGGATCATAGTTGTCCTTCTCTTGCGTTCCGATTTCCCGCTCCCCTTCCTGCAAAAACAAGGCAATCGCATCGTCCTGTACTATTGTTATAGGGCATGCTTGATAAATAGGCAGGGAAGAAATCTTCAACTTGGGGATATCTGCGTTAATTTCTAAACCATCGCATAGTTCTTTTGTCATATGCATTGAACCTGATTTATCAATGTCGGTACTACTTTGCCTATCGGAAGTGTCCTCTCCGCTGGGAACAGGCTGCATATCTGGCACATTGGGTTTTTCTCCACAGGCGGTAAAAACAAGTAGAGATGTACAAAATAAAATCATAAAAATCGTTTTTTTCATAAATGAACCCTCCTAATTTGTTTATAACTTTAGGATACAAAAGACACCTAAACAAAATAGGAGAGTAAATCTTATCAAATTCTTAAGTTTTCGGATTTTATTTTGGCAAACAGATGTCAAAAGCCGTCCCATCCGCTGTCTGCCGGGCGGTAAGCGTTCCGTCATGCAATTCTACAATGCGACGGCTGATAGGTAAGCCTAAGCCCGCACCACCCGTCCCGGTGGCGCGAGATTTTTCAAGACGATAGAGCTTGCCAAAGATGCTCTCAAGTTCACTGGCAGGGATGGGGTTTGCATGGGTGATAAAGGAAATATAAATATTTTTATCATCCGCTTTCGCTTCAATGTCAATATATTTCCCTTCTTTTGCATAGCGGATGGCATTACAAATCAAATTATCAAATACTCTAGCCATTAAATCCCCATCTGCCTGAATGGTGGGAATAGCTTTATCTATATTGATCCGGATTTCCATGTTGGCATCATAAAGCTGAGGATACAGTTCATCCTGCTTCTGCCGGAGGAACTTTAAGAGGTTAATCTCTTTTTTGTTCACCGGCATCGTGTCCATAACAAAACTGGCAACATCAAAAAGGGCTTCAACAAGGCTTTCCAATTGTTTTGATTTTTCAAAGGCAATCGCCGCATATTTTGCGGAGAGTGCAGAATCAAGCTGCTTCTCACTGATAAATGCCAAGTAGCCGATGATAGAAGTGAGGGGTGTTCTCAAATCATGGGCGATATTTACGATAAAATCGTTCTTGGATTGTTCCACTTCTTTGCGTTCGCCTTGGCTGTCCTGCACCTGTCCGGCCAAGGCGTTGATGCCCTGTTCAATTTCACCCAGGCTATCCCCGTTGTCATTTGGCAGCAGCACGCGAAAGCTGCCCTCACGCATTTGTGAAACGGCAGTCGAGATCCCATTCATACGCCTTGTTGTCTGACGGGCAAAAATCCACATAAGGGCAACCGCAATCGGCAAGGCGACGACGATATAAATAAGACCCCAGGCAGGAGAAAAAACGCCTTCTACAACAGATACAAACCATTGCACTTGAGCACGAACAAGGGCATTGTCAAAGATCTTATAGTACCCGTAAGCAAGCAGCCCCGTTGCAAGGACCGCCAGAAACAGGCTGATTAAAGCGTATATCAGGATTTTTATCGTAAATTTCCAATATCTATTTTTCAATTTTATACCCCACTCCCCATACTGTATGGATGTATTTCGGCTTGCGGGCGTCATCCCCTAATTTCTCGCGCAGCTTTCGAATATGTACCATAATTGTATTGTCCTGCTCATAGCCCGCTTCTTTCCAGACGCTTTCAAAGATAGCCTCCGAGCTGAAAACCTGTCCCCGGTTTTGTACCAGCAGTAGGAGGATGTCAAACTCCTTGGGCGTAAGCTGGCAGAGCGTTTCCCCCTTCGTTACCGTATGCTCCAAGGTATTGATGCTTAAATCCTGAATAACAATTGTTTGCCACTGGCTTTGGTTGTGAGGATTAAGCTGGGTGAATCTGCGCATCTGGGCCTTGATTCTGGCAACGAGTTCCAAAGGGTGAAAGGGCTTTGTAATGTAATCATCTGCGCCGATTGTCAGACCCTGCACCTTGTCCAAGGGATTTGTTTTAGCAGTCACCATAATGACAGGGATATTGGAGCGCTCACGCAGGTCTTTGCAAATGGTCAACCCATCAATATGCGGCATCATAATGTCCAGCACCAAAAGGGAAATAGCATGATTGCGCAAAAGCTCTGCGCACTCTTTCCCGTCATACGCTTTTAAGATTTCGTAGTTTTCGCCTGCGAGATAAAGATCTATCAAGTCGACAATTTCCCGGTCATCATCAACAATTAAAACTTTTTGGCGTTCCAACTCGTTTGCTCCTCTCAAAAATAATACAATCCATCTCCTATTAATCTTCCCATATTCATATTTTTTCGTTTCCTCTCTCTGCGCCGTCTCGCCTATGAGACAATAATAGATTTCATTCCAAATATACCGCTATAAATAAAAGAGAGACGACATATCATAACCAGATAGCCCAATCACCGTAATCAAAGGTACCACTACCATGATGTAGATTGCCATCGACCTTCAGTTGCCTGAGCGCATCTCGCATACGGATCAAAATCTCTGGCTGAATATCCAAACTGTGATGAGCCGGAAATACTTTTTCCACGGGCAACGCTGCAATCTTTTCAAGCGACAAGAGATACACCTGCGGATCAGTGGACGGATAGTAGGCAAATAGTGTGTCCTTATATACAAGATCGCCGGTAAATAAGTATCTACGTTGTGGTTCCCAAAAACATAGATGTCCCGGAGAGTGTCCCGGTGTATGCAGTGCCGTGATCACACGCCCACCCAGATCAATGATGTCGCCATCTTGCAGTACCCGTGTAGGCATTCCCTGAAAGAACTTATATGTATTGACGTCATACCCTTTTGGCAAATCGCAGCGATCTATGACCATACCGCGGATAGTATCCAGCGTCAGTGGGAATTCACCGTTCAGCCAGTTGAGTTCCGCCTCATGGGAGTAGAAATCCTGATAATATTCGTGTCCACCGATATGATCCCAATGGATATGTGTCGCCACGGCAGTCACCGGCTTGTCCGTCAGTTTCTTTACCTCCTCGGAGATATTACAGATGCCAAGACCGGTGTCGATGAGCAAACACCGCTTACTTCCTTCAAGCAGGTAGCAATGCGTTTCCTCCCAATGACGGTATTCGCTGATGATATGAGTAGTTGCATCAATTTGATCGAGTGTAAACCAGTTTCCCATTTTTACGCTCCTTTCTTGGATTCATTCTTCTGTTTTTTCATAACGTAAGTCCACAACATCGTTATCGTTAATTTCATATAAGCCAATGTTTTCCAGCAAGCTTTCTCCGTTTATGTATCAATTCCAATATTGTCCGTAATCGAATTCCAAATGATTAAGTCAGATGAAATCAAAAGATATTCATTGGTCAGCGAATCCCATTCGTCTTTGGAAACCTCTTTATCTTCAAACATAAATACATCATAATCGGCACTTTCAGTTGTAACTGCCACCCTCAGCAGGGCGTAGATGAAGTTCCGGTATTCCATCCCCGTTCATATCAAATAAAGCATAATAAGTTTTTAAATCTGGCTCCAAAGAAATATCTTTTATTGTAACGGTTCCATCACTTATCTCATGTTTTAAGTCTTGCGCGTTTATGTTTCATGATGGCCTCCTAAGTTTTTTTACGTCAGTTTCAGTACAAATGTTGAGATTGGGATTAACCTTTTTTTCATACTTTTCCCACAGCAAATAAACATATAAAATCAAAAATAGTAATCGTCATAATCTTTATTCCATGATTCTTTTTAACACAAAAGAGCCCATAAATTTGACCTCTTTTACGTGTAGATTGACTGAACTGACTGCTGTCTGATCGCAATAAACTTCTGTCAGCTGTTTTGTTTCAATCACAAACTCATTCATATAGAAATTCCTCGCTTTCATTAACTGTATTTTCACAATGTGATAGCCAAATATAATGGCAAAAACTATCATAATTAAAAGTATAAACCATGAACCTTGCCAAAACCTTGCCGTAACCTTGTTTTATCTTGTTTTAGTGAAAAAGAAAACCCTGCGCGGTTCTTGGCAGCTAGGCTATCGCAGCGTCAGATGACGCTGCCAAGTAGGCCGTAATAAGGGCCTAAGGCATCACCTTTATTTTAAGCGGCCTTTTAAGTTACAATTTGGACAACACCTTTCTCTCCATCTACTACAACTTCCTGCCCATCGTTCAACATTTCAGTTGCGTTGCCACAGCCTAAAACAGCGGGAATGTTATACTCCCTTGCGACGATAGCGCTATGAGATAATGGTCCGCCGGTATCGGATACGACCGCGGACGCTAAAACAAACAATGGCGTCCATGAAGGGTCGGTATATCGGCAAACTAAAATGTCACCTTGCTGCATTTTATCAAATTCCTGCAAGGTAAGAATTTTATTTACTTTTCCTCGGCAGACACCTCGATTACCTGATATGCCTGTTAATGTATTTGGGCTATTCGACTTCCCGCCAAGAGAAAGACTGTTCCATAATTCCTCGTTTTGAGGGCGGTTCGCCTTTCTAACCGTAACTCGCTCCTTATAATTTTGAGTATCGGCCGGCAGCGCATATATTTCTGCCAGTGTAAGAAAAAGGATATCATTTGGCTGATCAAATATTTTCGGGAACCGGAATTCCAATTCAAATGCTGCTTTGCGTGCCAATCCATAGCACATTTCTATCAGGTAGAGGCTTTCTTCCCGGTTGACATGATACCCTCGTATTTCCTCAATCTTCTTACGTACCTTGGCAGCTTTATTTGCAGAAAAGCGCCTTGCGATTTTTTCAAGGATTGCCTGATATTTGTTGTTTCCTAAGTCCTTGTTATCAGACTGTAGCAAAGCTTTTATCAAAGAAAACAGCGAAGTCATATCTTCGAACCATGATACGGAGCCAAACGCACAATAGCTACTGCTGGATTTCCATCCAAACTCATTGAGAAAATTTTGGAGCCTGACTAAAAAATCAGGATAGTCTTTCCGAATGGCTTCTATGGCATTGCTGTCGATCAGCCTTTGGCTTGAAATAGCATTTTTCAAGCCGTCATGTTTCTGAATATAAGCGGCAAGTTTTCGTAATGCGATATTCAATTCCCATGTTTTATAGGGCAAGTCGCTTAGTAAATCGAATTCATTAATATTTTTATCTACCCGGTGCAAGGTCGGATAAAGGAGCTTGGAAACAGCGACAGATGGGAAAATATTATAACGAAAACGTATGTAAGCGATCTCTTCCGATAAGTTCATAAGCGCTTTCACCTGCTGAACCAACGCAGGGACTGATAACAGGGAAACATCTACCGAAGATATTTCCTTTAGCTCTTTTTTTATCTTGGAAAATGCACAGTCTGTGTTTGAAGAATTCACTGCATAATTTGTAAACTGACGCAACAGAAAGGGAATCTTCGCAATCCTCGGAGAGATACGCATAGTACCTACTGAAAAGGATAGTATCCCGTTTTCGTCCATGCTCAGTTCGCCACCCATGGAAATACCTAATTCTTGAAAAACTTTCGATTTTGCTTGATCTATGATTTCACACGGTTCTACATCCAGAGGGTAAAGGGGCGTAGGGCAATGCTCAATCCAATTATTCAGCACTGCCTTTTGAGCCGCAGAAATCTCCGGCTGTCTTTCATTTGCTTTGTTTAAAGTGGTAATAGGGCGGGACTGTAATAAGTATAACTTGCCGTCTGAAATAGCCCATTCAATATCTTGCGGACTGCCATAATGCTGTTCCACCTTTTGACCCATTGCAAAAACTGCAAGTGCCTGTTTGTCGTCCAGGCAAAAACGGCTTTTTTGCTCCGAGGGTGTTTTTCTTTCCTCGATTCCTGTGGAGCCATAACAGATCATAATATCTTTACCGCCGAGCTTTTTATCGACAATATGATTGTGCTTCTTGCTGTAGAGATAGATATCCGGTGTTACTTTCCCTGAAACAATTGCCTCACCAAGCCCCCATGCGGCATTGAGCATCATATGGTCTGTATTCCGGCTGACAGGATCTGTGGTAAAAAGAACGCCGGACACTTCACTTTCTACCATCTTTTGAATCACAACCGCCAAAGATACTTTGACTGCATCAAAGTGTGCCTGTCTCCGATATGTTAAGGCGCGGTCAGAATACAGGGACGCAAAGCACTTTTTGATTGCGCTGATAAGAGGCTCTTTACCAACGACGTTAAGATAGGTTTCCTGCTGCCCGGCGAAGCTTGCTTCCGGGAGATCCTCGGCGGTAGCAGAAGAGCGGACAGCAACTCTCATAGTTTGCCCGAGCAGAGCATAACACTCAAAAATTTCCTGCTCTAACTCAGCCCAAAGCTGCCCGGCCGCGATTTCAGAGCGAAGCTTCTCACTATAAGCAGATGCCTGCTGCTCAAAGCCATTTCGCTTCATATATTCGTCAAACGCTTCTCCTGTAACGCAAAAGCCATCGGGAACAGGCAGGCCGGTGTTAAACAGTTCACCTAAATTTGCGCCTTTCCCACCGGCGATAGGAACATCTTCTTTATTTATTTCTTGAAACCTTTTGATGTATTTCATAGCGAAACCCTCCTAAAGACCGAAACTCACACTTTCGGTTCATTCAAAATATGCTTAAAGCGAAAAGATAAGGATGCTGCAATGACTCCTGATACGGCGAGAATGAGAA
>JASGGU010000037.1:0-35062 GCA_047602645.1 Lachnospiraceae bacterium
ATTATGATTAAGGTACTTACTATAGCTGGGTCTGATTGCAGTGGGGGTGCGGGAATACAGGCAGATATTAAAACAATTGCCGCCCATGGGATGTATGCAATGAGCATTATTACAGCTCTTACAGCGCAGAACACAGTGGGGATATCGGAGATTTTTGATATTGCACCGGAGTTTATCAGCCGGCAAATTGATGCGGTTTTTACCGATATCTTTCCTGATGCCTTAAAAATAGGCATGGCTTCAAATGCAGAGATTATTGATGTGATTGACGAACGCCTGCGATATTATCACGCGCGCAATATTGTGATTGATCCTGTAATGGTTTCCACAAGCGGGAGCCGTCTGCTTTCGGAAAAAGCGGAGGCATTATTGTGTGAAAAGTTATTCCCTATTGCGGATCTGGTTACACCAAACATACCGGAAGCAGAGGTTATCTGCGGTTTTTGCATCAGCAATAAGGAGGATATGATTAGAGCCGGGAAGTGGATTTTTTATCAGTTTTCCTGTAATGTGCTGATAAAAGGCGGGCATGCTGCTTTGGATGCGACGGACTTATTATATGGAAAGGATGGTCCCTGTTGGATCCTGGGAGAACGAATAAATAACCCAAATACGCATGGAACCGGCTGTACGTTATCGTCTGCCATTGCCTGTGGCTTGGCAGGCGATAAAAGCATGTATGAAAGTGTTCTTGCGGCAAAAGGATATCTGTCGGGGGCATTGAATGCCAAGATGGACTTGGGGCAAGGCGCGGGTCCGCTTGATCATATGTGGAGAATGCGGTAATGAGGAATACAACTGCCGAAAGTATGGACTCCGATGCCTGGTTACCTGTTTTCAGGCTGTTTCCGTATTCCAAAGCCCAGCTGTTCTAATCTGCATATCTTCATAGGTCTGGAAGAAGTATTCGCAGGTGGATGTGTTGATCAGTGCAGTGTATCTTGTATAATCATAGGTGTCCCGGTTGCTTTCAACAGCGCCTTTCGGGATCGAAACATTTCCTAAAATATGAAAACCCGCGGTGATTGCATCTTTCCCATTTTTGGGTTTTGGAAGATGTGTTTTGAGATAAGCGGTCCGTACAAAGCGATCCGGAGAAGTGAAGCCTCCCGGTAAAACAGAAGTTCCGCCCGCCTGCCCGAAAGGAGTCAGCACAGTGCCGCCCCACCGGGCTTCTTCTGTCTGCTGCGGGGAAGCCTCCATATAATTTTTTAAATTTGTCATCTGCCAGGAAAATCCAGGGCTGTTAGACAGGACGCCGATGGAATTATTGATAACCTGCGGTCCGGTGGCTGTGGGTTCGATGACTGCGCATGCGCCGCTTTTGTCTGCCGCTATCCAATGAAGAGGTGCCACGCTATTTGTAACGGGATCTGTGATACCGACAATAGTGACGTCCTTCAGCAGCGCGGGAAGATCTTTTACGGCAGCACAATTGCCGAGAAGATAATGAAGGAGAGCAACCGATGAGACCGGTTCTGCATCGTAATGTGCAGCCTGTGTATTATATTGAGCATAACCCTTGTTAAATAGAGCTGCTGCGGCAAAGCCTTTTTCATTGACACCGTCAAAAACTCCAAAAATACCATCCATTTCTTGGGCAAGGCAGATAAATTTATATAAATCTTTAAACTGATCATCACTCAGGCAGTTATCCCATACATAAGAGCTGGGTATAATATAAAATTGCGGGGCAATATCATAGGAAAAATCCATTGTTCTTCCTAAAAATAGTTCATTTGATTCTGATCGCAGGGTTATTGCCGTGCACATAGCGGTCTCCTTTTGTATACGGTTACTATCAATATATGAAAATTGGCTGGAAATGTGCGCATCCTTTCAAATGTCAAACAATGGAAACGTGATATTTTCTCAGCCAATAGTCGATCTGCAGAAGATAAGCAATCTGCTGCGGACCTGCCATCAGCTGTCCGTACCATGGCTTGCCATAGTCAGAGGGAGAGGCCAGAAAGGCGTTTACCTTATTTTCATCTATCAGGGTATGAATGGGTGAATTTCGATCGGATAAAACATCTAGAAGGCGGTTGCCCAGCATTTTTTCATAGTCGGGATGATAGGTTTTGGGATACGGACTCTTTTTGCGATAAAGGATTTCATCGGGAATAAGTCCTGCACCCGCTTCCCGTAGAAGGCCCTTTACAAGACCGTTCTTTGATTTCATATCCCAGGGGACATTCCAAATATATTCAACAATACGATGGTCCGCAAAGGGAACACGGGCTTCCAGACCGGAATACATGCTGCAGCGGTCCATGCGCTCAAGCAGAGTTGCCATAAACCACTTGAGATTGAGATAGGCAATTTCCCGGCGGCGTGATTCTGTAGGATTTTCTCCGTTAAGAAGCGGAGTTTCCCCGACCGATTTATCATATGTGGACTGTACATAGCCGGAGAGATCAATCGAAGAAAGCAACTCTTTTGACAGCAGCTGCGTCCTGGTCTGCATATCCCTTGACCAGGGAAACGTATTGGCTGACATCATTTCTTCCTTATGAAACCATGGATAGCCTCCGAATATTTCAATAGGTGTTACATGATAACATCCACATGCCCACTTCTGTCATAATAGAATTTGTCCGTCCCATATACTCATATAAAAGAGTGCGCGGTAGATATATGTCTGTTAAGAAAGAGTATTACATCAAAAATACACATATTATCATCAAAGATGATAAGGTGCGCGTGGACTGCGAAAACAGCATTCTCGAACTTATTGCGACAGCGGCAAAACCCGCATTGCTGAACCGGTCCGAAGGTGCCGTCACTTCTCATGATGAATGACGGCAGATATGTTATTTATCTTAGAAAATCCCGTGCAGATGCGGAAGCGGAAGCTCGCGGAGAGGGAGAAACCCTGCTTAAGCATGAAAGAACACTGCTGGAACTTGCGGCACGCAAAAAACTTATAATCATTGATATTTATAGAGAAATCGTTTCCGGGGATACCATTGCCGCCCGCCCGCAAATGCAGCGGCTGCTGTCCGAGGTGGAAGCGGGAAAATGGGACGGTGTTCTTGTCATGGAAATTGAACGTTTGGCCAGAGGGGATACCATTGACCAAGGCATTATGGCGCAAACCTTCAAGTACAGCGGTACAAAAATTATTACGCCGAACAAAGACTATGACCCCCAGGATGAATTTGACGAGGAATATTTTGAATTTGGGTTATTCATGTCACGCCGTGAATACAAAACGATCAACCGCCGTTTACAGCGCGGGCGCGAAGCGGCAGCACGAGAAGGACGATATCAAGGCAGTCGTGCGCCGTATGGTTATGAACGTATTCGCAATAAGGAGAATGCTCCCACATTGCGGATCATTCCCGAGCAATCGGAGGTTGTTAAGCTCATATTTGAATACTATGTACATGGAGAAACCAGAATGGGAGGTGAGCTTCGCCGCCTTGGAATACAAGCCCTTGCGCGGAAATTGAACGAAATGAAAATTATCCCGGCAACGCATGATTATTGGCAGAAGGAAACAGTGAAAAATATTTTAACAAATCCGGTGTATATCGGAAAAATTCGCTGGGGCTACAGAAAGAAGCAAACAAAAATCATAAATGGCAAAAGAATATCCACCCGCCCGATCCATGCCGGCAACGATTATATTTTGGCAGACGGGTTGCATGATGCAATTATTGCGGAAGCTGTTTTTGATCGTGCACAGGAACTTCTTGCAGAGCACGCATTTGCCGCTGTCGGCTATAAGAAGAACATAAAAAATCCGATGGCGGGATTGATTATCTGCGGAAAATGCGGACGAAAAATGACGTTTCGGAAAGCTGCTGATCAAAAGAAAAAAGAATACCTCATCTGTCACACCCGTGAGTGTTGCAATGTGTCTGCACCGATTGGTTTAGTTGAGGAGCGGTTAACTGCGGCACTGAGTGATTGGCTGGAAAATTATAAACTCGATTGGACACAGCCAAAGATAAGCCGGGAACATACTGTGATAACTAATCTGCTGGAGGAGGCGATTGAACGCAATTGCACAGAATGCAAAGAGCTTACAATGCAATTGTCGAACACTTATGATTTGCTGGAACGCGGCGTCTATACAACGGAGATTTTTCAAGAACGCTCGCAGGCCATAAGGAGAAGAATTGGACAGATGGAATCCGAACTGGCCGATCTCCAAAATGAATTGGATCAGGAAAAAAACACAACGGCGCAAACAAACGAAATCATCCCCAAACCTGAAAAGATCATGGAAGTGTATGATGCACTGAAAACACCCGGAGAAAAAAACCGCCTTCTCAGAGAGATTCTTGAGAAAGCGGTTTATGTGAAAGAAAAAAGCGGAGCCTATCGTGGAATTTCAACAGATGAATTTGAGCTGACGATTTATCCGAAGCTTTAGAGCAGCTTATTATTCAAGTGTAAATTGGCTCACTAAATCGCGCATTGCCTTAGACTGTGCCGCAAGCTCTTCACTTGCCGAAGAGCTGTTCTCCGCGGTGGCGGCGGTTTCCTGAATCACTCCTGAAATCTGGGTTAAGCCTACCTGGATTTGCTCAACTGCGATGGACTGTTCATTAGTGGCCTCTGAAATTTCATTTACGAGCTGTGATGTTCTCTTTGACATATCGTCAATCCGTTTAAACACTTCCGCAAGCTGTACGGAAACCTTCTGCCCGTCACTGATTGACTGTATGCTGTTATTGATCAGAGCTGCTGTTGCCTTCGCTGCCTCGGCGGATTTTGCAGCCAGATTTCTTACCTCGTCTGCGACAACCGTAAAACCCTTTCCGGCCGCACCTGCGCGAGCTGCCTCAACGGAAGCGTTAAGTGATAAAATATTGGTCTGAAAGGCAATGGCATCAATTACCTTGATAATTTTAATGATTTCATTGGATGATGTTTGGATATGATCCATAGTTGCAAGCATATCGTTCATATTGGTGTTGCCTTTTTCAACCTCGTCGGCAGATTCATTTGACAATTTCTTTGCCACATCGGCATTTCCTGTAGTCAGCTTGATTTTTTCGCTGATATCACTGATAGAGGCAGTCAGCTCCTCAATTGCTGCAGCCTGCTGTGTGGAACCGGAGGCAAGCGTTTGAGCCGCATTTGCCACCTCATCGGCACTTGAGTTTACCTGGTTGGATGCAGTGTTTATCTCCAGAAGAGTGCCTTTTAAGGATTCTGAAATATGGATCAGCGCTTCTTTGATAGGAGCAAATTCACCGATATATTCCTGCTCGAGCGTGATAACCATATTTCCATTCGCCATCATGTTCAACTCTAAAATAATTTCATTAATATAATCAATATACTGGTTTAGTCGTTTTAAAATATTGTCGGTAGACTTGGCGAGCCTGCCAACTTCATCCTTGGACATCATAGCGGGATCAATATCAATATTAAATTCGCCCTCGGAAATTCTGTCAGTTATTTGTGTTACATATTCTAAATGTTTACGCAGAGAATCTGAAATTGCAAAGCTTACCAATACACTGATTGTTAAGGCAGCACCAATAATAATAAACAATATAACAGTTGTTTGATTGTTGGTGTCAAGGGCAACCTGGAGAGATTCGTTATATTTATTATCGGCATACGCCTTAGTTGTACTTGTAGCGGTTTCATATGCATTGTAGGCATCCGTGATCTTTTCAACAGCACTGTTTGCGGTACTATTAGGATCAGCCTGCTTTGCACTTATGATATCCTGTTCAAACACTTCAAATAATTCATCGGCCTTGCTTAACTGTTCGGTGATAATGGCTTTTAATTCCTCATCGGATTCCGCAGAGTTTAGCCAGGTTTGATGGACTTCTATGTAGGCGGCTTTGAGTTCGTCATAGTCTGCTTTGAGTTCCTCTAATTTAGTGTTATCAGTCTCCAATGTGTAGGCTAATGCAGAGGCATAAATTGCGTCGATACTTCCTGCGTGGCTCGTAATCTCTGAACGCATTTTTAAGGTGTCTGCTAAATCGTTATAAATAACATATTTGCGGTCTTCACTGATTTGTGTGCGTTCCATGGAGATCACGGTCAGTCCCCATGTGAAAAAAATCAAAATTACTGCAGTTAACGATATTACTAGCAATTTCCAAAAAACAGGGATGTTTCTTAATAAATTACGCATAACGATTACTCCTAACTTTAATTTTGGTATTTTTTTAATCTTTTATTAACAAAATATTTACATAAAAACACTTTATAAAATTATATCGACAATAATAGTCAAAACTTTAGGGATTTATTGATATATTTTACAAAATATTATATTTTTTTGCAATTTTCTATACCGATGACTGTTATCATGTAAAGCCTGATTCGTCGGCGCATTCCCCGGTAAGCGTCACTTTATTCCGGTAAGAAACCTCTTTGCAGAAGTAGAGCAGAGAGGATTCCACATCCGCCATGTTCGGAAGATCCCGTGCATCAACGGCGTCGTACAGATGATCGGCCAGATCAGTGTTATTGCATTCAAGGTACGTATGCCGGCTGTTAACGGCATCAGCCATAATCGTAACATAAGGGCGGTCACGCGATGGCTGAAAGGAATTGGGTTTGAAATTTTTTTCATTATCTATAAAATCAAACGAATACGTATCTAATTGTTTTCCTTCGGTTTTCAATTCCCCGGCGCAGATTGCAGTGATAAGGCTGGAATCAATACCGCCTGACAGAAAGGTACAGATAGGAATGTCGGAGACCATCTGCCGTTTTACTGCGTCCTTCAAAAGGTAAGCGGTCTTTTCCACCGTTTCCGCAAAGGAATCCTCATGTGGTGCACTGATCAGCTTCCAGTAGGGATCCTCACGGATGCCCCCGGAATCAAACAGAAGAAAGCTCCCGGGAAGAACCTCCCTGACATCCTTGAATACGCCGAGTCCGGGAGTTCTGGCCGGGCCGAGACCAAATATTTCACAGAGTCCGGCTGCATCGACGCGGGGCTGAAAGCCTGGAAATTCAAAAAGAGCTTTAATCTCTGAGCCAAAGAGGAGGGTGTTGTCGGTAAGTGCATAAAATAAAGGCTTGACGCCCATTCGATCCCTGACGAGACAGAGCGTGTGACGGTTTTCATTCCATATTGCAAATGCAAAGATTCCATTCATCTGACGAATGAAGTCAATGCCTAATGTCATATAACCCATCAGCACAACCTCTGTATCACAGTGTGTTTCAAAACGGCAGCCCATAGTAAGGAGCTGCTTTTGCAGCTCCTTCGTATTATAAAGCTCACCGTTGTAAACGATTGTATAAGTGCAGCCATCCTTGCTTCTTGTCATAGGCTGTTGACCATTTGACAAATCGATGATCGAAAGGCGTCTGTGCGCAAGTCCGGCCTGTGCGGAAAGGAAGTCGCCTTCTTCATCTGGTCCTCTGTGCTTGATGGCTTGCTTCATGCGATTCAGCACGTGCTTCCACCTTGCCTCCTCTTTCATAAAATCAGTATTCAGATTGCAAAAACCCGATATACCACACATTTAAGTCTCCGTTTCTCCGTATCATTGCGGAATAAGTCAAACATTAGTTACTGTTATCCTGCGGCAGCAGGGGCGTAAGGACAAGCGGCTGCAGCTGCCGGCCTTCCAAAGCCTCATGAATGGCGGGAATAAGCAGGCTGAAGTCGGAAACCATGGAATTTGGCTTGCCAAGATAGTTATCCTGACCAAAGGGCACAAAGTAGATGTTCTTTGTATTAATTAACATTCCAATATTTTTTAAGTTATTACTGAGTGCATCATTGGTGGATAATGAGATGACGATCGGTTTATTGTTTCTTAACAGTCCTTTTACAGCCATTAAAACTGTGGAGTCGGTAATTGCGTTGGCCATTTTTGCCAGAGTATTGCCGGTACAGGGAGCAACGGCAATAATATCAAGCAAGTTGTTCGGCCCCAGCTTTTCGGCTTCCGTAATCGCAGCCACTGGCTTATTTCCTGTAATTTCTTCCGCTTTTTTAAGAAAGTCGTCCGCATTTCCGAATCTGGTATCCGCACATTGGGAATACTCGGAGAAGATTGGATAGACATTAGCTTTTTCTGCCACAAGCCGTTCCATCTGCGGAAAAACTTTATGAAAGGTACAAAAGGAACCGGTGAGAGCAATGCCCACATTTTTTCCTTCAAGATTCATGGAATTTCTCCTTTCTCATCAACAGGATAATTTCATCTGCCAAAATATCTGCGGAGCTTTTGGGAGATATTTTTCCGGGAAGTCCGGAGCACAGCTTGGCCTTCAATCCTCTTTGTTTTGCATAGCCATAGTCAATACCGCCGGGAGCCGAGGAAATATCAATAATAACGGCTTCCTGCTTAAGCAGGGCAAGGCGGTCCTGATCCAGCACAAGGGCGGGGATTGTATTGAAAATAAAATCAAAGTCCGCAAGGCCGTCCTTATCCGACAGAGGAATTCCTCTGAAGCCGGAGGCCTGTGCAAAGGCCAGAGCTGCTTCCGATCTGGCAGCCACCGTAACAATGGCATCCAGACCTTTTAGTTTTTCCGCAAGAGTTCTGGCGCACCGTCCATAACCCATAACCAGACAGCTGCTTCCGTGAAGATTTTTGTCACTGGTCAGAATTGCTTCCATGATACTGCCCTCCGCGGTGGCAACGGAGTTGAGAATTGCTATTTTTTCATTCTTCATAAGATCATAATAAGGAATTTTTCTGTCCTCACAAAGATCGGTCAGTTCCGGAGGGATGATCCCTCCGACCAAAAAGTGACTGCTGTTCAACAGACCGGGCAGTGACAGGACTGTCTGTTTAGAATCATTTGTAAAAGGAATCGGTCCGATCAGGAGCGGGCAGCGCTGAGTAAGCTCTTCCAATGAAAGTGCCGTGATGCAGCCGTCTCCCTGCATAGTTTCGGGCAATCGGTACACGGTTACCGGATATCCTTTTTGCAAAAACAACTTTGCCAGATATACGTGGCGCCGGTCGCCGCAAAAAATCCCAATTTCTGTCTTTTTCATACATTTTATTTCCTCCCTATCCTACATTATATGGACTGGGATAAAATTTGTGCTTTGCCGAAAGTTCTTGTAATAATTAATAAAAAATGAGACAAATAGGAATATTTTTTAGTAACTAAATAATATTGTTTTTTTGTTTAATTAGTATAAAATAAATAGTGAGGTGATTCTATGAATTCAAGAAATGAGTTGATTAAAAAGTTTCATCAGGCTGTTAATATTATGCTTTGCGATATTAAGACTTCAAGATGTTACGGAACAGAACATTCGCTGACGTTTTCTGATATTTCCTTTTTAAAATGCGTGGAGAGAAATGAAAAGGCAAAAGCGGGAGAAATATCGAGGTATCTCGGAATTACAAACGGTGCGGTTGTTCAGCTTGCAAGGAAGCTGGAGAGAAAAGATTATCTGGAAACATATCGTATGGAAGGAAATAAGAAAGAAGTATACTACCGTTTGACAGAAAGCGGGAGAACTGCATGCGGAGGATATGACAAATATAATGAGGATACCGATGCACTGATTGAGACAACGCTTAAGGGACTTGATGAAAAGACAATTCGGGCGGTCATAGCTATGTTTGATGCCATCATCAACGGAATTAAGCTGAAGAAAGGCTGTTATATCAAAATTACAGCGGAAAAAACGGAGCAGGAATCAAAACCGGAAGGAAGGTGTGAAAAATGCAAAAGAACTTACTAGAGGTAAGCGGCTTGCATGCTTATGCAGAGGAAAAGGAAATCTTAAAGGGGGTAGACTTGAAGATACAGCCCGGAGAAGTACATGTTTTGATGGGACCAAACGGCGCAGGCAAATCAACGCTCGCCAATGTAATTATGGGAGATCCCCGTTATTTGGCGCAGGAGGGAAGCATTTTGTTTGAAGGGGAGGAGCTTCTTGGTAAGAAACCGGATGAAAGAGCCAGAAGAGGGATCTTTTTATCCTTTCAGGCACCGGAGGAAATTCAGGGAGTTACGCTGGAAAACTTTCTGAGGGCCTCCAGAGCAGCCTGTACCGGTAAACCGGTTAAGCTGTTTGCGTTTAAAGAGGAATTGAAAAAAAATATGGAAGAGCTTGGAATGGATGCCTCTTATGCAAAGCGTTATTTAAATGTGGGCTTTTCCGGAGGAGAAAAAAAGAAAAGCGAAATTTTACAGCTTGCGATGATGAAGCCGAAGCTTGCCATTCTTGATGAAACGGATTCCGGACTTGATGTGGATGCCGTCAAGCTGATATCGGAAAATATCGCGCGTTTTCGAAATGCGGATAATGCAATGCTGATCATCACCCATATTACTAAAATTCTTCAAAATCTGCCGGTTGATTATGTTCATATACTGGCGGATGGGAAGATTGTAAAAACAGGAGATGCTTCCATTGTGGACACGGTTATACAGGAGGGCTTTTCCTCTGTACTAAATAACTGATAAGCGGGGGTGATTTTAATGGAAAGACAAAAGACCGTGGTGGAAGATATTTCACGCGAGCTTTATGATATCAAAAATGCGGATGTTGCGCGTCTTAAAACAGAAAAGGGATTGACAGAGGAGATCGTCCGGGAGATTTCCGGGCAAAAGAACGAGCCGGCCTGGATGCTTGCCGGCCGGCTGAACGCACTTAAGATCTATCATGAAATTAAGATGCCCGGCTGGGGGCCTTCGCTGTCTGAACTGGATATGGATCAGATTGTGGCTTATGTAAGACCGGATGCGGATAGGAAAAGTAATTGGAGTGAAGTTCCTAAGGATATCAGGGACACCTTCGAACGGCTGGGAATCCCCAAAGCGGAGCGGGAGTCTCTGGCGGGCGTAGGAGCCCAGTATGATTCGGAAGTCGTCTACCATAATGTGAAGGAGGAATTGCTGAGTCAGGGCGTCATTTATACCGACATGGAAAGTGCCGTACAGGAATATGAAGATATTGTACGTGAACTGTTTATGAAGCTGGTACCTCCTACGGATCATAAATTTGCGGCACTGCATGGCGCTGTCTGGTCAGGAGGCTCTTTTGTTTACGTGCCTGCGGGTGTTCAGGTAACCATTCCCCTGCAATCCTACTTTAGACTCAACGCACCGGGAGCAGGGCAGTTTGAACATACGTTGATTGTGGTGGAAAAAAATGCGGGACTGCACTTTATTGAAGGCTGTTCGGCACCGAAGTATAATCAGATTAATCTTCATGCAGGCTGTGTGGAATTGTATGTGAGGGAAAATGCAAAGCTCAGATATTCAACGATTGAAAACTGGTCCAAGAATATGATGAATCTGAATACAAAGCGGGCCTCCGTAGAAAAGAACGGAACGATAGAGTGGATTTCCGGGACATTCGGTTCACATGTCACAATGCTCTATCCGTCCAGTATTTTAATAGGAGAGGGTGCAAAATCGGAATTTACGGGAATTACATTTGCCTCGGCGGGTCAGCATCTGGATACGGGTACAAAGGTTGTACATGCGGCGAAGAATACATCGTCCACAATTAATTCCCGCTCTATTTCAAAGGACGGCGGAAAATCAATTTACAGAAGCTCTGTCACGATCACTAAAAAGGCGACGGGAGCAAAGTCTTCTGTAATTTGTGAGTCACTCATGATGGACCGTAAATCAAGAGCCGATACGATACCGGTCATGGATATCCAAAATGATCAGGCTGATATCGGTCATGAGGCGAAGATCGGGAGGATCAGTGATGAGGCAGTTTTTTATCTTATGACAAGGGGACTTTCGGAGGAAGAGGCAAAGGCAATGATCGTAAGGGGTTTTGTAGAGCCGATTGCAAAAGAGCTGCCGCTTGAATATGCGGTAGAGATGAATCGCCTGATTGCGATTGAGCTGGAAGGGACGATTGGTTAGGAGGCGGCAGTATGATAACGCAGGTAAACAGGACTGACAGAATGCAGGAAAAAACATGGTCATGGCTGGATGTAAATACGGCTCAGCTGCATTTGTTTGCACAGGACGAAAAAAGAGAAAAAGGAATCAGGGTGGAGGCGCCCGATGAAATTGAGATCAAACAGGATTTTTCGGAGGTTTCTTTTCCGAAAGCTGCCGAAGGATTTCTGACGGATCAGAACAGTAACAGGTTTTTTGAAGAACATTCCAAGCTTCGGTATTATATCAGAATACCGGAGCATTATAGAGGAGAGGTACCTGTCAGGATTATTTTTGAGGCAGAGGAAGAAGGCTGTGTCATAGACGAAGATATTGTGATTGAGGCACAGGAAAAAAGTGAGGCATCCGTCATTTTTCAGTATCGTTCAAAAAATGAAAGTGTATGCTTTCACAGCGGAAGAACAAGAATTCTTGTACGTGAAAATGCTTCACTGAAGCTGGTTAAGGTACAGCTGTTTAACGATGGGACAGCACATCATGATACGGTTCAGGGAATCGTCGAAAGAAAAGGAAGTCTGAGTCTGGTGCAAGCTGAGATGGGCTCGGCAGGAGCTGTCGCAGGATGGAATGTGCTGCTGGCAGGAGAGGAAAGCCAGGCTGATTTGGACATTCTCTATTTGGGAGAAAAGGAGAAAAAGCTTGATTTTACAAGCCGTGTAGAGCTGTGCGGACAAAAAACAGAAAGCCGGGTTCGGGCAAAAGGAATTCTGCTTGGAAAAAGTAAAAAAATATTCCGGGATACGCTTGATTTCATCAGCGGAGCCAAGGGAGCTGCAGGAAGAGAAGAAGAGGATGTGCTGATGCTTGCGGATACGGTCAGGAATATTTCGGTTCCGCTGTTGTTTTGCGGAGAGGATGATGTGCAGGGCGAGCATGCCGCCACTTCCGGCCGGCCGAATGAAAACATTTTATTTTACCTTATGAGCAGGGGGCTCAGCGAGGCAGATGCAAGGATGCTTTTGGCGGAGTCAAAGTTTGCGGCCGCCCTTGACAAACTGGATGACAAGGCACTGAAGGAAGAAATAGTAACCTTTTTAAGGAAATCAATAGAAAGAGATGGATACGATAATGGCTGATTACAGAAAGGATTTTCCGCTTCTTCATAACGATGATGAAAAAGGAAGGGGTATTGTTTATCTGGACAGTGCGGCGACGACGCAAAAGCCTTTTTGTGTATTGAAGGCAGAGGAGGAATATTACAAACATAAAAATGCGAATCCCCACAGAGGAGCGTATGATCTGAGCATCGTTTCGACAAAGGTGCTTGAGGATGTACGGGAAAAAGTAAAGAGGTGGCTTCACGTACCAAAGGAAAGTGAAATCATATTCACAAAGAATGCCACCGAAGGGTTGAATCTTGTCGCCTATAGCTACGGCCTGAATTTTGTGTCCGCCTCGGATGAGATTGTTGTAGCAATTTCGGAGCATCACAGCAACCTTGTTCCGTGGCAGATGGTTTCAAAAACCAGAGAAGCGGCCCTTTCTTATCTGTATCTGAATCAGGAGGGCAGGCTCACTGCAAAAGAGGCGGAACAAAAAATCACGGACAAAACAAAGCTGGTGGCTGTTGCGCAGGCATCTAATGTGACCGGCTGTATCAATCCGCTGCGGGAAATTATTGATTTGGCCCATAAGAAAGGGGCTGTTGTCGTAGTGGACGGGACACAGGGGGCGCCTCATCTGGGGGCAGACCTTGCGGAGCTGGATGCGGATTTTTATGCGTTTTCCGGACATAAAATGCTGGGCCCGACAGGCATCGGAATTTTATATGGGAAGAAACAGTATTTGGAGCAAATGCCGCCGTTTCTTTATGGGGGTGATATGATTGAATATGTGGAAGAGCAGTCTGCGACTTATGCGCCCATCCCGCAAAAATTCGAGGCGGGAACACACAATATGGGGTCGATAGCAGGCTTGGGAGCCGCGCTGGATTATCTGGAAGCAGTTGGCATGAAAACGGTGGGTGCAATTGAAAAGGAGCTTACCGGATATTTGCTGGAAAAGCTTGCGGAAATACCGCATGTCGGAATTATTGGACCGGCTTCGGCCGAAAACCGTATCGGTGTCGTTCCTTTTACGGTAGAGGGTGTTCATCCCCATGATGTGACGACCGTATTAAATAAGGATCTGATCGCAATCCGGTCAGGAAATCACTGTGCTCAGCCTCTGCATCGTTATCTCGGACTTGCGGCGACATGCCGTGCAAGCGTGTATCTCTATAATACAAAGGAGGATATCGACAGTCTGGCGGAAAGCTTAAAGGGAGTAAGGAGGTGGCTTGGATATGGAGCTTGATGAATTATATACTGATTTGATATTGGAATACAGCCGCTCCGATGCTTACAGGAAACCGCTCCTTCATCCGAACGTGAGGATGAGAGGGGTAAATCCGAGCTGCGGAGATAACATAGAGCTGGAATTACAGGTAGAGGATAACCGAATCAAGGAAGTGGCAATTTTGGATACAGGCTGCGCGATTTCTCAGGCTTCGGCTGCCATGATGGCCGAGCTGATTGAAGGAAAGACAGTGGAGGAGGCAAAAGGTCTGGCCGAAACTTTTATCGGAATGATTCAGAAAACGGTGACACAGGAGGAGCTGTTAAAGGTGCTTGAGGAGGCAAGGGCTTTTCAAAATATAGGAAATATGCCGGCAAGGGTAAAATGCGCGGTGCTTTCATGGCATACGCTGCAAGAGGCATTGCAGGAATAACTAATAGGAGGATAAGCTTGGATTACAAGATGTTAGTGATTGACGATGACAGGGAGTTATGCGCCTTAATCACACAAAGTGTAGTAAAAGAGAAAATAAATGCGGATTGCTGCTATTCCGGTACGGACGGATTGACACTGCTTAAAGAAAACGATTACCAGCTGATTATTTTAGATGTGATGATGCCGGGAATGGACGGTTTTCAGACGATGGAAAAAATAAGAGAGACGAGCAGCATCCCCATTCTTATGCTGACCTCACGAAACGACAGCATATCGAAGGTGCGGGGACTTCGTTCGGGTGCGGATGATTATTTGATAAAGCCCTTTGACATGGAAGAACTGATTGCCCGAATTATTTCTTTGATACGCAGGTACACACGTTTTAATTCAGTGAACATTCATTCCGGTCTCCTTACCTACAAAGGACTGACGATTGATTTTGACAATCGAAGTGTCACCACGCAAAATGGTACATTTGAATTGCCGCCAAAAGAATTTGATCTTTTGCTGTTCTGTGCAAAAAATCAAGGGAGAATTTTAACAAAACAGCAGATTTACGAGGAAGTTTGGGGAGAACCTTATTTCTATGATGACAGCAACATTATGGCTGTTATCAGCCGCCTCCGGAAAAAGATAGAGCTTGAATCCGGCGCCCCTCTTTATCTCCAGACGGTAAAAGGAATTGGTTATCGTTTCAATAGGGAGGTATAGAGGATGCTTCTGAATGTGATTTCAGGCATATTGGTTTGCTTGATTCTCCTGTTTGGTATTATTTGTTTCACGAAACTGATCGGTGTCAAAAAACAGCTGAAGCTTATGACAGATATCCTGAATGATATCCGGGCAGGAAACGGAAATCGAAAAATCCTTGCAACAGACAATGAACTGACTGCGGAGCTTTCTTTTCAGATCAATGATATTGTTTACGCCTATGAGGAACAGCTTTCACAACTGCGAACAGCAGACGAAGCAAATCGTCAGCTTATGACCAGCCTTTCTCATGATGTGAGAACACCTCTTACGACACTGCTGGGTTATTTGGATGCTGTTCACAGAGGGACTGTTACCGGAAAGGAGTGTGAGGAATATCTTGAAGTTGCGAGACGAAAGGCACATGATCTGAAAGACTACATCACTGTTTTATTTGACTGGTTTAAGCTGAACTCCAGTGAGTTTTTATTAGTAATGGAGAGAGTGGAGCTTTCGGAGCTGACACGCAATATCCTGAAGGACTGGATTCCTGTTTTTGAAGAAGAGAATCTGGAGTATGAAATTGAAATTCCCGAAAAGCCGGTATTTGTCAGGGCAGATTCGGACGGATATGCCCGTATCATCAATAATTTAGTGCAAAATGTTATGACCCATAGTCATGCTGAAAACATTAACATTAAAATTATAAACAAGGAATCCGAAATCATGGTTTGCATAGAGGATAATGGAGTCGGTATTGACAAAGCGGAGCTTTTGTATATTTTTGAACGATTATATAAATGTGATAAAGGGCGGTCTCATAAAGGAAGCGGATTGGGACTCTCAATTGTACGTCAGATGGTGGAAAAAATGAATGGCAGAATCACTGTACAAAGTGAGCCGAACGAATATACGATTTTTACCATCTCCTTTCCGGAAGATCATTGAGAGAATTGTAAATTGCAAGGTTTATGCAAGGTTCTGATAAGGTTTATGCAAGATTCACATGATAAACTGATTTCACTGGAAAAGGAGGTTACTGATTTGAATAATTTTATTATTGAAACAAAAAATCTGACCAAACAATATGGTGAACAGAAGAGTGTTGCAAACCTGAATCTTCATGTAAAAGAAGGGCGTATTTATGGCTTGCTGGGCAGAAACGGCGCAGGAAAAACCACAGCCATGAAAATGCTTTTGAATCTGACGAGACCTACCTCCGGAGATGTTTTGATTTTCAGTAAAAGCATCCGGGGAAACGAAAGAAATATTCTGCCTCGTATTGGCAGTTTAATTGAAGCACCGGGCTTCTACCCGAATCTGACGGGTACGGAAAACCTGAAAATCTTTGCCGGCCTCAGGGGTGTATCTAAGCGCACTGCCGTCAGGGACGCATTGGAAGTCGTAGGACTCCCTCATAACGATAAAAAATTGTTCTCTCAGTATTCTCTTGGAATGAAGCAGCGTTTAGCCATTGCCCTCGCTGTTATGCATGATCCGGAGCTGCTGATTTTGGACGAGCCGATCAATGGACTTGATCCGATCGGAATTGCGGAGGTGCGCTCATTTATCAGAACGCTTTGTGATGTAAAAGGGAAAACCATTTTGATTTCCAGCCATATTCTTTCAGAAATCTCTTTACTGGCAGATGACATTGGAATCATTGACCACGGTGTATTGCTGGAAGAAGAAAGTCTTGCCGAGCTCGAAGAAAAAAATGGGAAATATATTCATTTTGTTGTATCCGACACAGCGCAGGCAGCCAGAATTATGGAGAGGAACTTCGGAGTCAAAAACTTTACGGTGGAAAATGATCATAGCCTGCGTTTATATGATAATAACTTTTCTGTATCCGTACTAAACCGTTCCTTTATTGAAAATGGGCTGGAAGTATCCGAGGCTCACACCTGTGAAGATACCCTGGAGGATTATTTTAAGAGAATAACCGGAGGTGAGGGTATTGCATAATTTGCTTTTAAGTGAATTCAAAAAATTAAAAAGGAAAAAAATTATTTTTTTTGCGGTTTTATCCGCTTTTGTTTTCCCGGTTTTAGGTTCGGCCCTGGTGGTGGAAAGTTCCAGTACAAACTTTACCGATATGATTAGCTTTGTCCATGAAGGCAGCGGATTTCTGCTGCTGATGCCGCTGCTGGTTATTCTGGCTGCCAATCTGTTTTTCTCGGAGCAGGATAATGACACGCTCAAGAACCTGCTTTGCATCCCCGTTTCCAAAGAACAGCTGGTATTAGTGAAACTGCTTGTGCTTCTGATTTTTTCGGTTATATTTCAGATTGTGGGATTTGTGGTCAACGCGGGAATTTCCGTTTTGTATCATATTCCGCTGACAAATTTTAATCTGCAATTTGTCTTGACGGCAGCGACGGGGATTCTTCTCTGGGCGGCGGCACTGCCTTGTGTTGTGTTGGTTATCTGGTTTAATAAAAGCTATATTCTTTCTGTAATTATTGTATTCTTTTATACACTTCTGAATTATGCTATGCACTTCAGTGATGCGATTCTGATGCAGCCACTGGGGCTGAATGCAGGTACACTTATGCCGATTCCAATGATTTTCCGCTGGCTCTATCAGTTTTATACGCCGACCGGTGAAATTCAGACGGCATTTTACAATCGTTTCAGTCTATATTTTGCTTCGACCACAGCATGCTTTGCCGTACTGCTGATCGAAGCGGCAGTTTGTTCTTTTTTGATGATTCGCGTCTACCGGCGCAGAGAAATATGAAAGGAGGAGAAATCGGGGATGTTGTGCATGATAAAGGCGGAGTTTGAAAAATTAAAGCGGCTTCATATAGTATTGATCGGTCTGACGGGAATGACCTTTCCCGCCATCCTGTCCGTATTTACACAAACAGTAGTCACGGAGGAAGGAAAAGTACAGAATTTTGATTTCCCAGCACTGATAAATAGTTCTATCTGGAACAGTGTTACGATTTTTATGCCTGTCATTTTCACATTACTGGGAGGATATTTAATCAACCGCGAATACACGGATAATACTTTGAAAAACATTCTGCCTGTTCCGGTAAGTTTTCAGCGCTTGCTGTTTGGAAAAATGCTGGCAATGGGAATTCTAAGTGTTTTGTTTGGATTTTACAGTTATATCGTAACTTTGATTGTTGGATTGCTTTCCGGTATTCCGGGGCTGAATGCAGACGTTTTGTTTACGGGACTTTTGCAGATGTCAGGAATAGCGCTTCTCACCTATTTTGCGGTCTTGCCCATTATTGCGGTCACAAGCAGAAAACAGGGGTTTTTTATGGGAGGCGTTATCGTATCTTTTTTGTTTGGATATAGCGCCATGTTTATCAAGAATGTTACGATGCGCAGTCTGTATCCGATTCTGGCGGGACTGACGGTCATGAAATTTGATACGGGAACCTTCATGAATACCTCCGAGTCCGGAAGTTTCATGTTGTCCCTGCTATCGTTGGCGTTTATGCTTTTGTTTACAATCGTGGTTGTAATGCTGACAAATCCGCCCCAAACAGTTTCTAAAAGAAAAAAAATACAAAACAGCCGGCATAAAATCGGTTAGAACAAAGAAAAATTTTACTACTGTAACGGTACAAGGTCTTTCCTATAAACTAAAAAGGATCTCAGCCGCAGAAGAACAGCAGGCTGAGATCCTTAAAAAAATATCGGCAATAAATTCCGAATGTGAAACATCTCCCGGTTTGGGATCTAGTGGAGACAACTGGACTTGAACCAGCGACCTCTTGCTTGTCGAGCAAGCGCTCTCCCGGCTGAGCTATACCTCCATGACCATGTGCGTATCCCGCCTCATCTCGGCGTGATATCATACGCACTCCACTGCGTCTTAGCACAGTCGAATGTCTTACGACATTATATCATGAAAGTAGTTCCTGTACAAGAAAAAAATCAAGCTTCGGGAAGCCATACACGCATTTGATTCGGACCACGGTTGCACCATGCGTAATAAGGGATGAGCCGGATTTTGCACGGCTGCATCTCGGGCGCTTTTCGTGAGTACAGCTCTTTTGAGGGGAGCTGTCGGAAACCGTCAGCCTCCATCGGAACAATGCCATATAAACGACTGCTGTCGTAAGGCAGGGAGTCAATTTTTCCGTTCCTGTCTGCGAAGAGGGAGAGCACATCTCCTTCGTTATCGGTACCTTCCGCACAATAGATGAGCGGACCTCTCTGAAAGGCGGTTTTTCCGCTGTTGCTTGGAATCAGCGGATTGGCATATATTTTTACGGGTGTCATATCCAAAAGCAGTTCAACGGAATCCTCCTTTGTAAAGCTGTGTCGGATATACAGGTATCCGTTCACTTCGGTGACGCCTTCCGCCGCCCCCAGAATTGATACCTTTCGACCGTCATAAATGACTGCGCCGTTAAGCAGAGCCTTTGTATGCAGGCTCCAGCCGGGAAGGCGGACCGCAAAAGTAAGGGAAATCGATTTCTGCACCGGTGTGAAGCTGTATTTTATGCTGCCGCCATAAGGGTAAGCAGACTGCACTTGTACTTTCATATTCTTTTTGGCAAGCGTTAGCTCGCCTGCAATATAGAGATGAGAATAGAGAGTTGTATCGGTTTCTCCCCAGGCATATTCGGCAATCGAAGGAAGGAGCCGTGCGACATTGGGCGGGCAGCACGCACATCCGAACCATTGCGGGCGTTCGGGGAGAGCATGCTTATGTGTTGCGATTTCACCTGAAATACCGGGAACGGACTCAAGCGGATTCACATAAAAGAACCTTTTTCCGTCAAGCTGCATACCCGCAAGGACACAGTTATATAACGCTCTTTCCATCATATCTGAATATTTGTGATCGCAAGTGAGCTCCAGCATCCGCCTTGCAAAGAAAATAAGCCCGATGGATGCGCATGTCTCAGAATAGGCAGTATCATTTGGCAGATCATAATCTGCTGTAAAGGCCTCGCCGAGGAAGGTTGAGCCGATACCACCGGTAATATAGGCGCGCTTTTTTGCAATGCTTTCCCATAATGTTTCACATGCCTTTTTTAAGGAAGGATCGCCGGTTTCCTTTGCAAGATCTGCCATGCCGCTGTAGAGATAAACGGCACGTACGGCGTGTCCTGTGGCATCCTTTAAGTCACGGGCGGGTGCATTATTCTGTGCATATTCGTAATCTGCTGGATTGTTTCCCCATACCGTCCATACATTCATTTGCTTTTCCCTGACATAATAGTCCCGGTCAACTCCTCTTATATTAATGAAATGCGCGGCCAGCTTCAGGCATTTTTCTGAACCGGTTGTGTGATACATACGCATCAGAGCCAGCTCGATTTCTGGGTGTCCCGGATATCCCGGGGCTCCTTCGGTGATGAAATGCCGGTAAATGCAATCGGTCATATCCAGCATGATGGATAGCAGTTTCTTTTTGCCGGTGCTCTCATAATAGGCTACCGCAGCCTCCATCATATGACCGGCACAATAAAGCTCATGTGCTTCATGCAGGTTAGAAAAGCGAAGCTTGTCTTCGTTCAATGTAAAATAAGTGTTGAGATACCCGTCCTTTTGCTGCGCCTCTCCAATCAAGTCGATTAATTCATCCGCTCTTTTTTCAAGTTTTCTGTCGGGAAAACGCACGAGAACATAAGCGACTGCCTCAAGCCATTTTGCAACATCACTGTCCTGAAAAATCATACCATAAAAATCCGCTGTCTTCTTTCCGGTTCTTAAATAATCGGCAGCCGCCCTAAAATTAGCAATCGCATGGCTTTTCTCCGCACCGGGAATTTCATCATGGAGCGCTCTTTCCTGATAGGGAATTACCACCTCTTTGATAAGTGTTTCATAACGATTCCAGAAAGAATCGGATATTTGAAATTTTTCAATAAATTCCTGCATCATGTCCTCCTTAAATAATAAATTTCATTGCTAATTGTACTTTACATGTATTATAATCTTATCAAACAAAAATAAAAATGGGTGAAAATAGCATAAACATATAAAATATTCGCATTAAGGAGAAAATATGAAGGAGACGTCGGTAATTATTTGTCTGAACAGCATGCCGCTGGTACAGGTTGCGGATCAGGTCTGTGTGTTAAGACCCTTCCTCCATGCGGACCGGACAGCAGAATTTCACGTATTGATCTATGTGATACGTGGGTGTATATCGGTTATTGAGGAGGATGAGGAGTATCAGATCAGCGCGGGGAGGCTGCTTTTGTTAAAGGCAGGCATCAGACACTATGGTGTCACGTACAGCGAGCCCGATACGGAGTGGATTTATGTTCATTTTTTATTAGAGCAGCCTGCGCTGACGGCGACTGAATTCCAGCCATACAAGACGCATTTGCAGGAACAGGAGTTTTCCGGTCGGGATTATGCCTATGCGCTTGAGCTTCCCAAGCTTTTAAAAACGCAGGGTGAAGGTAAACTCGAAGGCAAGCTGCATCGTCTCGTGGAGCTGTTTCATTCCTCGAATCCGCTGCGCGCCGGATATATGAATCCGCTTTTGCAGGAAATACTGCTGGACTGTTATATGCTGATGCGTGATGAATTGCGCTTCCGGAACGAGGATAAGGTATACGCGATCATCCAATATCTCGAAAGCCATACGCGTGAAAGCTTTGATGCGGAAAGGATTGAAGAAAATTTTCACTTAAGCTATAAACATCTCGGACGGCTTTTTAAGACGGCGACCGGCAGGACGCTTTCCGAGTACCATACGGAACTTCGAATGAATGAGGCTGCCCGGCTTCTTCGCGAGACGGCTGATACGGTGACGGATATCAGCAGAAGCATGGGCTATGCTGATTCGTTCTATTTCAGCAATGTATTTCGTAAACGGATGGGGATTTATCCGAAGTTTTACAGACAGCAGTATATGAGGAGAAGGCGGGGAACGGAGAATGAAATGGATTAATGTAAAAAAATATAATACGCAGCTTATTTTGTCCTTTTTATGTGTGTCGGTCGTACCGATTCTGATTGTGGCGGCGTTGTCGTACTATAACAGTATGCGGACGATCAAAAGTAGCATGAATGAAATGATCGACATGAATTTGAAGCAGACGCAGAATAGTTTGGAGGTGTGGCTGGATTCTTATGAAGACATTCTTTTTCAGCTCTATACGGATGAGGATGTCATTAAGCTTGTGGAGAATATCAATCGCGAAGAGGATGCGGCGGTTGCAAGAAGTCAGCTCCGCCGTAAGCTGCGCGGTATGTTTTTTGCAAAGGATTATGTAAAAGCAATTACAATTATCTCTAAGACAGGGGAAATCATTGATTATGATATGCTTGTTTCTCCTACGGACGAGACCTCGTGGATGGATAATTATGATATGGCCCGGGAAAAGCTTTATGAGAGGCTGTCCGCGGATAATCAGGTGAAGATTTTGCCGACTGAGTATGCGACGACGTTTGCAAATGAGGAGTATTATCTGTTTCATATCGGAAACCGACTGATTAATTATAAAAAGCCGTCGCAGGATATTGGAGTGGTGGTTGTGAGTATTGATGAAAGGCTGCTGCAGGGGATCTGTCTGACGGAGTCCACAGATTCCAATAAAAACAACTTTCATTTTCTGGTCGATGATGACGGAAACGTAATTTCTTATATTGACACTTCAAAAATTCATGAAAAAATCGCGGATGTCGGACAAGAAGAAACGGTGAAGCTGCAAAGCTATCTGGATTTTGTAAAACAAACAAAGGAATTTGAAGGAGTAGAGGTGTCACTGCGCGCAGTGCGGGCTGAGAAATTGGGCTGGAGCATCGTGCATGTCTCAAATCAAAATCAATATGTGAAAGAACTGCGGGAAAAACAGCAGTGGATGATTATTGCCGAGATTGCTTCTATGACGGCTGTCATTTTTATAATTACACTGCTTTCAAAAGGGCTGACACGCTCAATTAACTGTGTCGTAGAGGCGATAGGGAGAGCGGGTAAAGGAAATCTATCCGAGCCGATTGCGCCGTACAGGCAGATGCCGGAGGAAATTGAGACGATCGCTGTTTCGTTTAACCATATGCTTCAGGAGCTTCAGGATTCCATGACGCGTGAAAAAAAGGCGTTTGACAGACAGCGTGTTGCAGAAATTGCCGCGCTTGAGGCACAGATCAATCCGCATTTCATATACAATACACTGGATACGATTAACTGGATGGCAATCGAAAATGAGCAATACGAAATCAGCAGTGCAATCAATGCGCTTGCGAGAATTCTGCGTTATGGAATTGATAACAGCAATGGCGTTGTCACGATCAGGGAGGAGGCAGAATGGCTGAAGCAGTATATTTTTTTACAGCAGACGCGTTTGAAAAGTGCTTTTCAAAGCGAGGTTATTATCGAGCCCCAGTTGATGGAATATAAAATCCATAAATTGCTGCTGCAGCCCTTTATTGAGAACACGATTATCCACGGCTTTGAGAAGCCGTCCGACATCCATAAGCTTTCCGTTGCGATGAAAGAGGAAAATGAAGCAATTTGCATTACAATTCGGGATAATGGAAAAGGAATGGAAGCTGCTCTTGTAAAACAAATATGCGAAGGAACGTTCAAGGAGGTTGAGGGGAAGTACAATATTGGCATCAAAAATGCGCTCAGCCGAATTCGGATGTATTACGGTGACCGATCCGACATACAGATTATGAGCAGCCCGGGAGAAGGAACAACAATTATTATTTTAATTCCGAAGGGGGAGATGTGCCGATGAGAATTGTCGTTATAGAGGATGAGATCCGCATCAGGGAAGGGATTTGCAAATTAATCAGGAAGATTAGTCCCACGCATCGAATTGTAGGCATGGCTGAAAGCGGGGAGGAAGGACTTCGTCTGATTGTACAGGAAAAGCCGGAGCTTGTTATAACCGACGTGAGAATGCCCAAAATGGACGGTTTGGAAATGCTGCGGGAGTTAAAACAGGCGGGAATCCATACGAAGGTCATCATTTTGAGCGCCTATTCGGAATTTGCCTATGCAAAGCAGGCGATGCTGCTGGATGTAAAGGAATACCTGTTAAAGCCGATCAACATCGTAGAGTTGAAGGCGGCACTTGAGAGAATGGAAGAGCAATTCCGGTTTGAACTGCAGGAAAACAAAAATACGGTAAGGAGTCTTCCCTATCTGTGTACGGGAATTATTTTAGGGACGCTCGATGTGGGTACGGAAATCGAGCATATTTTAAAAAAGGAATATATGATCTATCCGGATACAAAGCTTCTGCTTTTTACGGTTTATCTCGGAAAGAGCTACGAAGAGCGGCAGGGCCGGACAAAACGGGAAATCGAGCAGTTCTACAGGGAACATCAGGAAATCAGAGGCTGCTTTTTGGAGCTTCCGAAGGACAAATGTTTATTGCTGCTTCTTTATGGATATCAAGACGCACACCGTTGGGAGCGCTGGTTCCAGCTTCAGCTCATGAACGAAAAAAAGCAGCAAAACAGCACCGAGGAGCTGGGCTTTGGCTTTGCGGAGTGCGAGGGGATCGGTAATCTGCGGGAGCTGTATTACACGCTGTATCAATATCTGGAATGGAATATTGTGCTGGGAGATGCAGTGATGATCTCCTATCCGAAGGTTTCCCATATCAACGCAGTTACCTGTACCTATCCGATAGAAATTGAAAACCGTCTCAAAACGGCGTTGTGCGTCGGCGATAAAAAAAAGACAGAAAAAATCATGACTGAGTTTGTTACATATTTCAATGACGGAGCAGTCTACCGTCCGAAGGAAATTAAAGAAACATATGTTCGGTTTCTGTGGATGCTGATCAGCATTGCAAAGGATATTAACTTGATTCGGGAAGGGCAAATTGAGATGCAGTCCGTTCTTGAACAGATTACAGAAGCAAAAACGATGGGTGAACTGGAGGCGGTTGTGCGTCTGCTGCTTAGGAAGCTGCAGTATGGAGAGGGGAAAGAGAGCAGGGCAAGTCTAACCGTGAAGCGTGCGCAAAGCATGATTCACGAGTTTTATCAGATGGGGATTACGCTTGAGGAGATTGCGGATAAGCTGAGCATGACACCCGAGTATCTGGGGACCCAGTTTAAGAAAGAGCTTGGCGTTTCCTTCAGCGGCTATATCAGGGAATACCGGCTGAATAAGGCAAAGGAGCTGTTACTCTCCACGCAGCTGAAGCAGTATGAAATCGCGAAAGCTGTAGGATATACGGATGCTAAATACTTTAGCAGACAGTTTCGCGAATATGTGGGACAGTCTCCGGGTGATTACCAAAAAACACATTAGATTTTTCACCCTTTCTTAGGAATGTTACGTTTTAAGAAGAAAAATTATACGCTATATTAGCAGTGTAAAACTAATCAGTCGGAATGGTTCTGACAAATCTAAGGAGGTAAGTATGAAAAGGAAATTACGATCGGTATTGTTGACAACTGCTTTGACAGCGGCGATGCTGGCAGGCTGCGGCTCTTCTGCGGCTCCTGAGGCACAGAATGCAAATGCTGCTGCGGCGGAGGAAACGGCACAGGAGTCGTCTGAGGCGGAGAACGCGGACGTATCGGAAGACGGTGGTCAGAGTGCGGCGGGGAATGTAACAATTTGGTATTACTGGGAAACAGAAGGACACCAGAAGGCGTTGAATCATATTATTGATGAATTTAACTCTTCGCAGAGCGATGTCACCGTAGAAGCAAAATATGTTCCATTTGCGGATTTCAAAAAGCAGCTTTCAATCGGCGCGACGGCGGATGAACTGCCGGATCTGGTCATACTTGATAATCCGGATCATGCGGCCTATGCTTCGATGGGAATTTTTGCGGATTTGACCGGAAAATTTGACGTAAGCAGCTATTATCCTGGTCCCGTCAATTCCTGTACGTTGGATGATAAGCTGTATGGCGTTCCGTTCGGAAGCAACTGCCTGTTATTATATTATAACGAGGATATGTTGAGCGCGGCGGACTGTGAAGTGCCTGCGACATGGGATGAACTGCTTGAAACGGCAAAGGCATGTACGACGGATACGGTTTCCGGTTTTGCATTCTGCAGTCTGCAAAATGAGGAAGGAACCTTTAATTTTCTGCCGTGGGTATGGTCTGCGGGTGCTTCCTCCTATGAAATCAATTCTGAAGGCGGAATCAAGGCGTTGAGCTTTGTCAAGAGCCTCGTCGACGAAGGCGCCATGACAAAGGAAGCAATCAACTGGACACAAGGCGATACGATGAACCAGTTTATTTCCGGAAATCTTGCGATGATGATTAACGGGACGTGGCAGGTACCGACGATGCGTGAAGAGGTTCCGGATTTGAAATGGAACGTCGCCCCGATTCCGATGGATGCGCAGCAGGCTTCCGGACTTGGCGGTGAAAACTATGCGGTGATCGCAGGAGGTAATGAGGACGGCGCAATTGCATTTTTGAACTATGCGACAAGCGGAGAAACATGCCTTTATATGATGAATACGATGGGATATATTTCAGCGGATTCAACGATCGCGGCGGGGCAGTTTGACGGTGATCCGGTATATGAAGCATTTGTAGAGGAAATGCAGTATGCGAACGCGAGAGGGCCGCTTCCGGAGTGGCCGGATGTTTCAGATGCAATCTCGCTTGCTTTTAATGAAGTAATTACAGGTGCCAGTGAACCGGCGGATGCCGCATCAAAAGCGCAGACAACGATTGATGGAATAGTAAAATAGTCTATGTGATAGTTATGGAGAGCAGGAAATCCGCAGGCTGTATTTCCTGCTCTTTATAATTAGGGGAAATTAGGGTAACTTTAAAAAATGACTGATTAAAGGAGTCAAAGGAATGGGCAGGTTAAAAAAACTATTTAAATATGATAATGTCGGAATTTTATTTGTGCTTCCCGCATTTTTATATATGCTTTTTTTTGTGGGATATCCGATCGTGACAAATTTTATACTGAGCTTTCAGGACGTGACTGTGAAAACACTCCGCAATCCGGTAAAGGAATTTGTCGGGTTTCGGAATTATATAGAATTGTGGCAGCAGGACGATGTTTTGCTTCTGTCGTTAAAGAATACACTTATATTTACGGTTTCATGCCTTGTTTTTCAGTTTCTCATCGGCTTTTTGCTGGCGATGCTGTTCAACAAAAAATTTTCTTTTTCCAAGCCGGTCAGAGGACTTCTTATGATGCCGTGGATGATCCCGATCACAATTACCGGTCTGATTTTTAAATTCATGTTTGGTACGGATGTAGGCATCCTGAATTATTTTTTGAGGGGTTTAGGGCTTATCAGCGAGAATATAGACTGGCTGACAAATACGTCGACAGCGATGCCCGCGGTTATCATGGCAAATATCTGGATTGGAATCCCGTTTAATATGATTTTGATTGCAACGGGGCTGACTACGATTCCAACGGAGCTTTATGAAAGCGCGGCGATTGACGGCGCAAATAAGCTGCAAAGCTTCTTAAGGATCACGGTGCCGCTTTTGAAGCCGACGATTGAGTCGGTGTTGATTTTGGGATTCATCTATACGTTTAAGGTATTTGACCTTGTTTATGTGATGACGAGCGGAGGTCCGGTAAACTCGACACAGGTGCTCTCCACGTATTCCTACAAGCTTTCCTTTGAAATGTTCAAATACAGCAAAGGCTCTGCCGCAGCAAATGTCCTGTTTCTCATTCTGCTGCTTGTCAGCCTCTTTTATTTAAAATTTGCGTATGCTAAGGAGGAAGTGTAATGGATACAGGAATAAAATTATCGAAAGGGAAAAATGTCCTGTACTGTATATTAGCGCTGCTCGTTCTGTGCGTTCTGCTGTTTCCACTTTATTGGATCTTTGTGACCTCCCTAAAAACGGAAAAGGAAATATTTATGATACCGCCTACGTTTTGGCCGCAGGTGCTGAATACCAAATCCTATTTGGCGCAGCTTGAAAATGGGGATTTCAACATGTTCCGTTCGTTTGGAAACAGCCTGATTATTTCTCTCGGCGCGATGTTTATTGCGATCGTGCTCGCCGTGCCGGCCTCCTATGGGATAGCAAAGTATGAGTTCAGGGGAAAACAGGTGATTGTACTCGGATTTTTAGTGACACAAATGCTGCCGGTATCCGTACTGTTGACGCCGTTGTTTATCATGTTTAAAAATATGAATCTGTATAATACGCTGTTTGCGACAATGCTTGCGGATGCGACAATCGGTATTCCATTTTCGATTCTGATCTTAAAAAATTATTTTGCTTCAATTCCAAAGGATTTGGAGGAAGCGGCATATATTGACGGCTGCAACCGTTTCAGCGCATTTATCCGGGTGCTGATTCCAATCGCAAAGCCGGGAGTTGTCGTCTGTGGTGTTTTCTCGTTTCTCTATGCATGGGGTGATCTGGCATACGGCATGACGTTTATCCTTGATCAGGAAAAGCGACCGATTACCGCAGGGATTTTCAATTTTATGGGACAGTACGGGACAAAATGGAGTTACCTGACGGCGTTTGCCGTGGTGACAATCATTCCTGTTGCCCTCATCTTTATCTTTATGCAAAAATACATTATCAGCGGCATGACGAGCGGCGCTGTGAAAGGATAGGACGATGCTGTATCAGGGAGAAAACAAGTTGATTTATCATTATGATGATGAAACCGTATGGATAGAGAGCTGGGGTAAAAATGCCCTGCGTGTGCGTGCTTACAAATGTGCGCAGATGCCAAAAACTGAATGGGCGCTTACAGGAAATGTATCCGGGCAGCAGGACGCAATCGTCGACACCGAGAAAGGGACGATCCAAAACGGAAAGATCAGGGCTGTCGTTTCCAGAAACGGAAAGCTGACAGTTTGGAATGGGGAAGGAAAAAAACTGCTGGAGGAATACAGCAGAAATAGGAAGGATGTGTTGGATGAGGCATGCAGCGCACTGGAGATTAATGCGCGAGAATTCAAACCAATCCCGGGCGGAGATTTTCATTTGACGCAGAGGTTTGAATCATTGGATAAAGAGGAGAGACTATACGGGATGGGCCAGTATCAGCAGCCATATCTTGATTTGAAAGGGCTGGATCTGGAACTTGCACATCGGAATTCGCAGGCAAGTGTTCCGTTTTTATTATCTTCGCGCGGCTATGGGCTGCTTTGGAATAATCCGGGGATCGGAAGAGCGGTGCTCGGCAAAAATATCATGAGTTTTGAAGCATATTCAACGAAAATACTGGATTATTGGATCGTTGCGGAAGATACGCCTGCGCAGATTGAAGAAGCATATGCATCTGTTACGGGCAGGGTACCGATGATGCCGGAATACGGACTGGGTTTCTGGCAGTGCAAGCTGCGCTATCAAACGCAGGAGGAGCTGCTTGCTGTTGCGCGCGAATATAAGCGGAGAAAACTCCCAATCGATGTGATCGTCATAGACTTTTTTCACTGGCCGAAGCAGGGAACGTGGAGGTTTGATGAGGCATATTGGCCGGACCCGGAGGGAATGATCGGAGAATTGAACGAAATGGGGATAAAGCTGATGGTATCCATCTGGCCAACGGTGGAACGAAAGAGCGAAAACTATGAGGAAATGCTGGAAAAGGGTTATCTGATCAGAACAGAAAGAGGCGTCAGGACTGGACTGGATTTTCAGAATGCCACGATCCATTATGACGCGACAAATCCCGGTGCACGCAGTTTCTTATGGGGAAAAGTTAAAAAAAATTATTATGAAAAAGGAATCCGGTTGTTCTGGCTTGATGAAGCAGAGCCGGAATATACGGTATATGATTTCGATAACTATCGTTATTACTCGGGAAGCAATTTGCAGATCGGCAATGTGTATCCGCGTGAATATGCACGTACCTTTTATGAGGGAATGGAGCAGGAAGGACAGAAAAATATTGTGAATCTTGTGCGGTGTGCATGGGCAGGAAGCCAGAAGTATGGAACGTTGGTCTGGTCGGGAGATATCGCTTCGAGTTTTGAAAGTATGAAGAATCAGTTGGCTGCGGGTTTAAATATGGGTATTGCAGGAATTCCATGGTGGACGACGGATATCGGTGGATTCCATGGAGGGAATCCCGATGATCCGGCTTTCCGTGAGCTGTTTGTCCGGTGGTTTGAATGGGGAACCTTTTGTCCGGTTATGCGTCTGCACGGCGACAGGGAACCGAGACAGCCACAGGTTGGCATGACGGGAGGTGCGGCATGCTGTTCAGGTGCGGCAAACGAGGTGTGGAGTTACGGAGAGGATGTGCTTGCGATCTGCCGTTATTATATGGAAATCAGGGAAAGCCTCAGGAACTACACAAGATCGCTCATGCAAGAGGCCCATAAAAAAGGAACACCTGTTATGCGTACGCTGTTTTATGAGTTTCCGACAGACAAAAGATGCTGGGAGACGGAGGATGAATATATGTATGGCGGCCGATATCTTATCGCTCCCGTTATGAACGGAGAGGAATATGAAAGGACAGTCTACCTTCCGGAAGGGACCAGGTGGAAGGATTTTTATACGGAAGAATTCTTTGAGGGCGGCTGCAGCATTCGAGCCGCATGCCCGTTAAACAAGATTCCGGTATTTGAGAGAATTTGAAAACCTGATAGACAATTATAAAACCCCATGTTATCATCAATTATATGTGCGGCTTGTATGAAAGGAGTTGACAGTGCATGGGTATTATTGCAACTATCATGATAGGTGCGATTGCCGGTTGGATTGCCGGTAAAATCATGAGATCAGAAGGTGGACTGATCAGAAATATTCTAGTCGGAATAGCGGGTTCTTTTGTAGGCGGGTTAATTTTTCAAATATTAGGGTTTGGAAGTATCGCGACATTTAGTTTAGCGGGAATTATTGTAGGTGTGATAGGTGCATGTATTTGCATTGCCATTGCCAGAGCTATCACAAAATAAAGTAATATCAAAAAGCAGGGCATAGGTGCGCTGCTTTTTTGTTTAATAGGAAATTCCCACAGATTTCCTATTAAATAAAATCTTATGCGCGGCTGCGGGCGCGAAGCACACTTTTGTTCTTACGAATAGAAGCAATCACGGTAGAAGATCAGTAAAAATGCTGTTTCTTTTTATCCGGGAGTGATGTATGATTAGCCTATAGAAAGGGCATGGAGGAGGTTTTATGCGAAGAAAAAAGGATAAAAATACAAATGGGATATTTGATTTAAAAAGAGTAAAGCAGCTTGAGGAAAATGAAGAAGTGATGGCCGTGGAAACGAAGCAGCTCTTAAATACGACAAGTACGCTCAGCAGCTTTGATGTCGGTATGGGACATGTTTCGGGACAACTGCTTTCGTATGCGGGAAAGCTGGCACAGCTTGGGGAGAGTAATCTTTCCGTTATTGAGGAGACAACGGCCTCTATGCAGCATGTGCGTGATTCCATGCAGGTGACGGCGGGTGCACTCGATGAGCTTTCCGGGGATGCGGAAAGGCTGAATACAAGAAATAAGGAGAGCAAGCAGGAACTGGATAGTGTCGTCGGTTTAAAGGAAGAGGTGATCGGAAACGCAGGTGTAATGACTGAAAAAATTGAACAGCTCGCACAGTTGGCTACAGAAGTGGAAAAAATTGTAAACAGCGTGCAGGCGATTGCCAATCAGACGAATCTGCTTGCACTGAATGCGGCAATCGAGGCGGCACGCGCAGGTGAACACGGAAAAGGTTTTTCTGTTGTAGCCGAGGAGGTGCGAAAGCTTGCGGATGATACAAAAGGAAATCTGGATGGTATGAAAGAATTTGTGAAGGATATCCAAAGTGCAGCCGGAGAGAGCCGGACAAGTCTTGAAAAGACAATTTCGGCTACAAACGAGATGAGCGGCAAGCTCGATTCGGTTTCTGTTACCATTGCTGAGAATGTAAAGCTTTTGGACAATATGGCAAAGAACGTGGAAACAGTTTCCGGTTCAATGGATGGGATCAGAGATGCGGCTTCAGAGGTCAATGCCGCAATGGAAAGTGCCGGACGGAATATGGAGGAGTTGACTTCTATTTCGGCTGATGTAAAATGTGTGGCCCAGGAAAACGCGGATTATTCAAAAAAAGTGGGAACTATCGATGACAGTCTTTCGGAGAGTGTCAGACATTTGTATAAAAGCCTTGCTAATGGGGAAAAGGCTGTTCACAACGAAGAACTTGAGACGATAATCAAAAACGCGAAATCGGCACATGAGAGCTGGATCAATAAGATGCATGAAATGGTAAAAGGGCAGTGCGTGGATCCGATTCAGACCAATTCTAAAAAATGCGCGTTCGGACATTTTTATCATGCGATCGAAATTACTCATCCGAAGATTACCGGACAATGGAAAAAAATCGATGAACTGCACCATACGGTACATCATTCCGGCGATGAAATTATTGCCGCAATTAAAGTTGGAAATCAAAGCAAATCAGAAGAACTTTTTGGAAGAACAAAGGACGTGTCAAATCAAATGCAGGGGCTCTTGGATGAAATTCTGCTCGTTCTTCATGAGATGACCGCCAGGGGGGAAGATATTTCGGACAGGCAGTAGAGAGTCATTTGAAGGAATGCATAAAAAGGGGATGAGGGCCTTACCATACCGATGATATTGTATGGCAGGCCCTCGTTTAGGGTTGTAACATATCGGCCGGTTTCTCAGCATGCATCGGCCGATATAAAAATATACCGCTGTCTGGCTGAAACAGCGGCAGGAAAAACCTGTGTTTCTTGCTTCCATGCCATCATAATAAAGAAGACTGAAATTAGTCTGAAAGATTAAAAGATAATTTCAGCTTATTTTCAGACGGAAGTGATAGGTTCTAATTAAAGAAACGAAATGCTTGCTGACGCCAAAGGAATGGAGAAAGAAAATGCGGATATTAATTGTGGAAGATGAGATCAGGCTTGCAGAGGCACTCGGTCAGATTATGAAGGAACAAAAATATATGGTTGATATCGCGTATGACGGAGAGGAAGGATATGATTATGCGATGGGTGATGATTATGACGTCATTGTGCTGGATGTCATGCTCCCCAAAATGAACGGGTTCGATATTGTAAAAAATATGCGTGCCCACAAAAACTCCACACCTGTTATTTTATTGACTGCAAGGGATGAAGTGACTGATAAAATAACAGGACTTGATTCCGGAGCGGATGATTATATGACAAAGCCGTTTGAAGCAGATGAACTGCTTGCCAGAATCCGCGCTCTCTCCAGGCGGCAGGGTGAAGTGATAACGGATGTTATGCAATTTGGCGACCTGGAACTGAACCTCTCAAGCTATGAATTGCGGTGCAAAAGCAAAACGGTACATTTAGGCTTTAAGGAATTTGAGGTATTAAAACTGCTGATGTCTAATTCGAATCAGATTCTGCCGAAGGAAACATTGATTATTAAAATATGGGGTGCGGACTCAGAGGCAGAGGACAATAATGTCGAAGCTTATATTTCATTTTTGAGAAAAAAGATGGCTTATGTTGGTTCCAGGGTGTCGGTAGGAACAGTCCGTAAGGTCGGGTACCGTTTGGAAGAGGGAAAATAGATGCTGCAAAAATTACAAAAAAAATTCGTTTTTATTAATATGAGTCTGGTCAGTCTTGTACTGATTATTACCTTTACAGGGATCTGTGTATTCAACTATGCGGATATGAAAAAAGATTGGCATACGATTTTGCTCAATACGGCGATGTTGAAGGAGGAACCGGGTCCGCATCAATTTCCTTTTGATAAAAATGCCGTGGAACAAAATGAAGATACTCCGCATAAAGCGTCCAGAGAAAGTGTGCCGCAGACTCCCCAGCGCAGAGACATGAATAATCTTATGAATGCGATTTCCTTCAGCGTAAGCGTAGATGAGGACGGTAAGGTTATTTCCAAGCTCGGGAATAATGTGGAGATTTCCGAGGAGTTTCTTTCCGAAATTGTGGACAAGGTGCTTGCAGCCTCCGAGATAAAAAAGGAAGGGGCATTGCAGGAATATGAGCTGCGCTATCTTGTGATGGATACGTCGGAATATGGGGAAAGGACGGTTGCTTTTCTGGATGTGTCGAGGCAGGCGGACGATTTTAAGGGACTGATCCTGACGCTGCTGATCGTTGGTGTCATAAGTGAGCTGGCATTTCTTATTATCAGTATCTTCCTTGCACGATTTACGATTAAGCCCGTGAAAACTGCCTGGGAACAGCAGCGGCAGTTTGTTGCGGATGCTTCCCATGAATTGAAAACGCCGTTGACTGTCGTACTTGCTAATACGGGAATTTTACTCAGTCATAAGGAAGATCAAATTGTGCAGCAGGAAAAGTGGATTTATTATATCAAGGACGAGGCGGAGCGCATGAAAAGGCTTGTGGAGGATATGCTGTTTCTTGCAAAATCCGATGTAGCCAAAATGCCGCTTGAAAAGCGTGATGTAAATTTCAGTGATCTTGTTTTTAACAGTCTGCTGTCGTTTGAATCTGTTGCGTTTGAACAGAAAATCAAGCTGCGGCAGGAAATTGCCCAGAATGTGACACTTTGCGGCAATGAGGCACAGCTTCGCCAGTTGATCACAATCCTGTTGGACAATGCCTGCAAATATACGCCTGTAGACGGGGAAGTAACCGTCACGCTTTCAAAAAAACAGGACAGGGTGAGCTTCTCTGTAAAGAATACAGGCCCCTTGATCCCAAAAGAGGAGCAGGGGAAAATATTTGAACGGTTTTATCGGGTGGAGGAGTCCAGAGTCAGAAAAGCAGGCGGCTATGGCCTCGGTCTTTCCATTGCCAGAAGCATTGCAGAGGCGCATAAAGGAAGAATTTACGTTGTCAGCAGCGAACAGGAAGGCACGATTTTTACAGTATCACTGTAAAAACCGTGCTTGTTCGGGTATTGCGTTTGCCAAGAACTAAAGTGTACCCCAAAATAAAATCAGCTTGAGTTTCCGCAAACTGTAATTGAAGGATGAATCAATCAGCCCAGAGCACAT
>JASGGU010000038.1:0-34765 GCA_047602645.1 Lachnospiraceae bacterium
CGGCATTTCAGCTTTCCTTTGGAGCCGTAATCGGAATCGGCCTGCTATGCCGCATCATATAGGTAATATGGATTTTCCAGTAATATCAGAACAGCAGAAACGGAGGCTGCCGAGAGCAGATCATAGGTTCTTCCGATACAGGCCGCGAATATGCCAAGCAGAAACATGATCAATGCACGCAGTGTTGAGGTGGAAAGTCCGGTCATTATCCCATATGAGATCATAATAACGCTTGCAGTCAATGCAGCTGCACGCATCGGAATCCCGCTCTTTTGGAGCAGCTTCATCAGATACAACCCCACAGTTGCAATATGAAGGCCCGACAAGCTTAGGATATGAGAAATTCCTGCATTTTGGTATAAGTCCTTCACCTCCGTGTCCAGATTTGCCTTATCTCCCAGCACAAGCGCCTGCATGATCCCTGCTTCCTTTTGGGGCAGATGGCTTCCATATATTTGACCTGTCTGCTCCCTGACTTGATATAGCTTCTCCCGAACTACACTATACTTAGAAGAGATCCCCACGACTTTTACCTCGGTCAGACTCGCTTCAATGCCCTGCGCCCGATAATAAGCTGCCGCATCAAACTGACCATCATTTTGGGCCGGCTCAAACTTTTTCAATTTTCCTTCCGCCTTAATACGGCTGCCAAGCTTTATGTTTGGATTTTCTTTTAATGAGTTGGATAAATAGAGAATAAAACCATGACATTTTTGGATGTCCTTCTTAGCAGAACCGGCTTTGTCTTCAAACATTTTGCCGATAATAGAAACGTCTTTTAAATAAATAACCGCGCGTTCGCTTTTTAATTCCTTTCGTTCCACTGTTCCGTATATTGTGAGCGCCGTTTTGCTGCGCAGGCTCTGTATGGCTGCCGAACCGCTTCCGATTCCCGAGTCCTGTCCTTCGCTGCGCCCTCTCTCCGGCAGCAGAAACAGCATTGCAATATACAAAAACAGCAGAAACCCAAGGCTGAACACGCACATGGGTCTTCTGATATACAAACATCTGCCTCCTACTCTTGTATAATCTCCAAATTCCGTTCAAACGGATCCGACAGATAAATATGATCCCCGAACGTAACCTCTGTCTCCCCATCGATCATGAACTGAACCTTGTTAATATTAGGAAGCTCTGTCAGAGAATTTACAAATGAATAAATCACGACTTCATCCGACACGCCCCGGATTTTTGTCAAAAATTCCTGACTCAAGTTAACATAACATGTTCCATCCTTAACCGTAACACTGATAATTTTGATTCCTGCGGATGCCGTCGGATAGACATCGGTTATCAGAGGCCCTGAGATGATATGCTCCGTCACAAGCTTCTCCATGGAAATATTGCTGCTGTAGGCAACAGACTCCACGGAAGATATGAGCTTTGTCCCGCTTTCGTCCGCAAAATATAATCGCAAATCTGTCCGCTCATAGGCATTGATTTCCGCACCCGTACTGTCAATAAACGTTTCCGCCGTCATCACTCCGATCGGCTGCTCCTTGGAGTCCACAATCGGAGAGCCCATCACCGTAAACGTCACACTGTCTACGCCATCTATCTGAGACAGCGTCCGCACGATCGCCGCCCTGCGTAATACCTCAAATATCGGCATCGCCAGATAATAGCTTTTGTTAAAATCGAGACGAAGCTGCCCTTCATTTAATGTACAGTCAAGCACCGTAAGTGTTCCATTAATCGGACTTTTCAGTTCCACATCTTTAGGCTGGGTGGACAGTGCAACAATACATTCATTAATCAGCGCATCTATCTGCGAATTGATCGGTGTATAGTCTCTGCGCACAACCTTTGTATCGCTTTTGTTCAGATAATAGATAGAAAAGGGGTCTTCCTGCTCTTCCTCGCCCGCACCGCAGCCGGCAAACAGAATACCTGCCATCATTATCATTCCTAAAAACAGAATCCATTTTTTTTTCATATCAGACCTCCATGCATCAGGCTATATAGCTGCGAGGGATTTTTACGGTAAATATTGTGCCTTTCCCTTCCTCGCTGGATACCTTAACCGCGCCCCTGTGCATCAAAACGGCATTTCTTGTGATCGCAAGCCCAAGACCGGTTCCGCCGATCTCTCTTGAATGGGATTTATCCACACGGTAAAAACGCTCAAAAATATGCGCCTGAGACTCCTCCGGAATACCGATACCCGAATCCGAAACCTCTACGGTAAAAAACTGATGATCTGCATCCACCGTCACCTTGACCCATCCGTCTTCTATATTATATTTAATTGCATTTTCAATGAGATTTGAAATTGCAAGCGTAAACTTCACTTCGTCGATTTCCGCATTGACCGGACGGATACTTTCCAGTACAAGCTCAATATTTCTTGTATTGGCAATCGGCCTCAGCCGTTTTAAAATTATTTCCACCGTTTCATTGATATCCGCCAAGGCAATATTCATATCAGCCGCAGTCTTGTCCATTTTCACGAGCGCCAGCAAATCATTGATAATCTTGTCCTCCCGATCGATTTCCTCCACAATATCCTTCATAAATTCCTGATACAGCTCAATCGGTACATTCTCCTGAGAAACAAGGGACTCGGCCAAAACTTTGATTGATGTAATCGGCGTTTTTAACTCATGTGACACATTGGATACAAATTCCTGCCGGGACTCATCCAACGTCTGCATACTCGCAACCATCTGATTAAATGATTCGGAAAGTGCTTCCGTTTCCGAATAATCGGGCACATGTATCCGCTCCCCCGTAAAGCCCTCCTTCATCTCATTGATCGCACTGACAACTCTTCGAAAAGGCTTGATCAGATACAGAGAAACAAAATAAGCAAATGTAAAAATAAGGATTGCCATCGAGAATTCCAGAATGACCGCCTTTTGTCCGAGTATGCTGAGTGTGTCCACAATGCTGTCCGTCGAAACGCTCGTTAGCATAACACCAATGACTTCCCCGCTTTTTCGATCCGTGATCGGTGTTGTAATTTCAATATAATGGTTCCTATTGTCATATTTTGAAATCGGCTCCTTGCCAAAGCCCTTAACAACCTCCTCGGAAATCATTGTTTTCCCCTGGCTGATGGAATAAGTATCCTTGACAATTTTTAAATCACGATCAATCACAAGTACTCTTCCGTCATACAAATTTGAAAGCTGCTCCAGCTCGCTGTTGATGACCTCAGAGCTCGGATCATTTAAATAGCTGTATGTAACAAGATGATTGGCCAGAATCGTACACTGGTTTTGGATTTCCGCAGTCCTGACAGAAACGGCACGCGTTTCATAATTATTCAAAATGGCGGCACGCAAAATAATGCCCGGTATGATTCCTGCCAAACAGATAATCAGAAAAATGCGAAACCGCAGGCTTCGCACTAATCTGGACTTTGCTATTTTTTGTTTAACCCTTGAAAAAATAACCGACACCCCATTTCGTATGGACATATTTCGGTTCGCTCGGATTTGGCTCTATTTTCTCTCGCAGACGGCGGATATGCACATCGACTGTCCTGACATCACCCGGATAGTCGGCTCCCCATACGAGCTTCAGCAACTTCTCCCTATCATATACTTTATTCGGATTTCTGGCAAGCAACTCCAATACGTCGAATTCCTTTGACGTAAGATTAACCTCCTTATCCGAAATATAAAGGCGCCTTCCCTCTACTTCAAGGCGCATATCGCTGATTACAATATCGCCCTCAATCAAATTTGCACCGTTCTCCCGATCCGGTGTCGCACGGCGCATGATGGCCTTGATCCTTGCTTTTACCTCGAGAATATTAAAGGGCTTTGTGATATAGTCATCCGCTCCGTATTCCAAACCGAGAATTTTATCCATATCATCGCCCTTTGCAGTCAGCATAATGATCGGAACTCTGGAAAACTCTCTGACCTGCTGACAGACCTCAAGGCCCGAAAGCTTTGGCAGCATCAAATCCAGCAGAATGATATCATATGTATTATTTTTAGCGAGAGCAACCGCCTCTTCGCCGTCATAAGCACAGGAAACCTCCATTCCGTCCTGCTCCAGGCTGAACCGGATTCCCTTTACAATTAATTTTTCATCATCGACTACAAGTACCTTTTTCCCCATTTCAAATCCTTTCCCTGTCCTACGGACCGATGCAGATTTGCTCCTTAATTTTCCGAAAAAGACCTTCTTTGATCCCTTCCACCTGCATGATGTCCTCAATCGTACAGAAACCGCCCGATGCTTCTCTGTAACGGATAATATTTTCCGCCTTGGCTTCACCGATACCGGGCAGTGTCATCAGTTCAGCCTTGGCTGCCGTATTGATGTTCACACCCTCAGCAGCCTCATTCAGCGCGGCTGTCTGTACGCTGCCGCTATCAACTCCTGCCGAAAGCTGAATCGTCTGATCCGCCTCATCCTTTGTCGGCACGTACACTTGCTGACCATCCTTCAGAAACGCCGCCTGGTTCAAATAGGACTCCGCCGCATCCCCGTCAAAACCGCCTGCTGCCGCTATGGCATCCACAATACGCACGGGTACTTCCAGTTCATATACACCGGGAGCAGCCACCGCACCGCAGACATGTACGGCAATCACGGACGGCTCCTGTACATCTGAAGTATCCTCCAGCAGTCCCTGCGTGGTTTCACCGGCTCCCGATGTCTGTGCTTGTGCTGTTCCTGAACTATCGTTTTGCCCCTGCGCCTCCTGACTCTCGGTCGGAATACCCTCCTCCAATAAAAGGAGCTGCTCCTCCTTTGTGCTGCCGCAGCCGGACAAACAAAAAAACATATAAAAAAGGACCGCCAACGTCCAAATCATTTTATTTTTCATTACATAGTCTCCTGTTCTCAGGCCCCGCTATGCAAATATGGCTTTTCAGCAATTCTATTGTAACATACTTTCCATCCAATACAACATAAAATATTGCGATTTTATTTCAATATTATTAAATCTATTTCCATTTAAAAATAACAACACCTGCGATCGCAACTGCCATTCCGATTGCTTTTCTCAGCTCGAACGGCTGCTTTTCCACCTGAAAGATTCCCAGTAGCTCAATACAATAGGCGACCAAAAGCTGTGATATTACAATAAGCATAACTGCTCTGGCCGGTCCGAGAGAATCCATACTCATAATAACCGTATACGTAATAAATGCCCCGAGCACACCGCCCAGCAGCATATACTTGGGCGAAACCGAAAGGATTGCAGATACCGGTGTCCGATCCGTAAAAGACCAAGCCAGCAGGCAGACACCAAATGCAGTAATCTGTACAAACCCAGCCGCTGCCCATACACTTGAGTTTTTCGTAACCTCCGTATTAAAAACTCCCTGTATGCTCATCAATGCCCCGGAAATCAGTGCCGTAATAACTCCCATGGAATGCCTCCTTTTCATAGATTAAAGAAAGAACCTCATTTTGTAATGAGGTTCTTTCTTTAATCTATCCAATCCTATACATTTTATTCCTGTTTATTATATTTTTTCCATTCGTGTGCAAATGAAGTGTTTCTGTCAATATCCAAAGAAATCAAACAGATTCTGCTGTCCGTCATAGGATGGGTAAGTCTGCTGCCCGCTGCTGCTATCAGACTGATTTTCCTGAGGCCCTTCCTGACTGCTGTCCTCGCTGCTGCTCTGATCCGATTCCTCGAGATTAGCATCAGCCCTGGAGCCAAGTGTAACCGTAAGCGTCATCTCCTTATATTCGCCGTTATCGGCCCGCTCGATCAGCATCTCTACCGTCTCACCCGCTTTATAATATTGCAGCCGCTCCTGAAGTTCGGTGATGCTTGTAACAGAAATACCGTCGAATTTCTTAACAACATCGCCCTTCTGCAGTCCTGCAGCTTGTGCCGGTGTATCCGTATAAACCTCAGAGATATAAATGCCCTCCGGAATTCCATACGTTTCCGACACCTGACTTGTTACCGACAGCCCCGTAATGCCAAGGTAACTTGCATCACTTTCATCCACAAGTTCTCTCGTTTCTCTGCTCATCAAATCCTCAATAATTGGCATCGCCGTAGAAATCGGAATGGAATAGCCCATGCCTTCCACCTGTGAGGAGGCAAATTTGGCTGAATTGATACCAATAACCTCACCCTTCATATTCAAAAGTGCACCGCCGCTGTTGCCCGGATTAATTGCCGCATCGGTCTGAATCAGCTTGCTGCTCAGATTATCCATGTTGATTTCTCTGTCAAGCGCGCTGACAATGCCTGTGGTAACAGACTGCCCATAGCCAAGAGCATTTCCGATCGCAACGACCGGCTCCCCGATGACAAGCTCACTCGAATCACCCAATACCGCAACTTCAATCTGTCCCAATGTGCTTTCCTTCACATCCGCAAGCTTTACCGCGATAACGGCCAGATCATTTTCAGAATCGGCGCCCTTTAACGTTGCTTCATACACTTCATTATCGATGAAACTGACCGAAAGCGTATTGGCGCCCTCAATTACGTGATTATTTGTCACGATCAAAAGCTCCGTGTCATTCTTTCCTACAATGATGCCCGATCCAAGACTCTCGCTTTCATACTCCTGTGTTCCCATACCGAACATCATCTGCACTTCCTGAACACTCTTATTCGTGATGGATACGATCGAAGGCATTGCGCCGGAAGCCACATCGGCAACCGCCATCGTCACAGGGGCGGCTTCCTCTGTCGCACTCACTGCAGTTGCCGGAGCCGCTTCTTCCTTTTCTTCAGCAGGCTGCTCTGTCGTCGTTTCCGCTTGGTTACTTTGCAGCTTATTGCCAATCAGGTTGACGCCCTGGAATGCGCACCCAGCAACAATACCAAAAACAAGCCCGTAGGAAATGCAGGACATCCATCTTTTTCTCCGTGCCTTTTTTTCTCTTTGCTTTTCCTGCAGAGCCTTCGCCTTTAATTCCGCCTCCTGCTGTTCTCTTCCGTCAGGAATCACTTGATTTTCATAATTATAATATTCATACATCATTTTATCCTCACTTTCTTTTTCTATGCCTGCAACCGATGAAACAACTTTTTTACGATCAGCCAGAACGAATAGTTCCATCAGCTTCTTTTGCTGTTAGATATATCATACTTATAAACTATGAAATAAATTTGTATGACACGTGAGAAAAAAGTGAAATTTTGTTTATCAAACTGTGTTTAAAGTGTGTTCAAAGTGTGAACTCCGTTATCATCCGTTATTTTACATCATCCCCGGCGCCGGCACTGATGCTTTCCTGCGTCGGAATATGATATTCGATTTCATCGATTTGTCCGCCGATTGTATCAGACAGTGCTTTCAAAGTCTCATCAGGCTCACTCCCCGTCCAAACCTTGGTAAATGCGATTTCAAGCTGCACCCAGTAATTGCTCGCTTCAATCATTTTCGGAAGGGAAACGGATTTTTCATATTCGGACATCACATTCGAAATTTCGGCATTGTCATAATTAATGCCTTTTTTGCAGGCAAGCTTTCCGGCTTTCTTATAGAGATCATCAGATTTCGTATAAGATAAATATTCCGCAAATGCATTTGCCTGCTCCTTTTTATCCGAATATCCGTTGACCGCCACAGCGCTCGTCACCGACAGTCCGCGCGCCTTTAATGTGGAGCTGATATCCGGGAGCACTGCAACTCCATAATTGAATTCAAATTCTCCTGCCGCCTTTGCCGCCTCGATCTTCGCGATTGCATCCGTTGTCGCGACGGTAAATACGGTCTTTCCTTCAATAAATTCTTTTAATATGCCTTCATAAGTGACCTCGTCCGCATCAATCGAAAAGAATTGGTTCAGATTCTGGTAAACGGTCAGACAATCCACCGACTGCTGATTATAAATATTGAAAACCGCATTATTGTCACCATTCTCTCCTCCGACATCCATATAATTGCCGACAAAGAAATAATTATAGAAAATATCCGATACATCCCATTTAAATACGGCTTCAACAGCCTCCGGCGCATCATAGTTGTTTGCAAAGGTCAAAATATCGTCAATTGTAGCAGGAATCATTGTGGAGAGCTGCTCCAACACCTCTGCGCTGACCTCCGCATCCTCTTCCCCCATAGGCGTACCGTCTTCACCATCCGGCACGACATTCTCTTCACCTTCGGCCGTCTCGTCACTTGTATCCAGCACATCGGCCTCCGCCGGTTCTTCCCCTGCCTGGGCAATCTCCTCTGTGGCCGCCTCTCCCTCTGCCGCGTCAATTTCCCCTTCTATACGCTCCTTTGCCATATTCGCCATATAGGTTTTATTATAAAGGAAAAAATTCGTCTCATAATAAAGCGGATACGCTACATACTGTTCGTCACAGCTTACGGCATGAAGAGCCGTCTGCGGATAATTCCGAGGAAGCACATTGGACTGCGTATCGGTAATCGGCGCCGCAAGTCCCGCAAGATAAGCCCGCATCAAATTGTCATGTGTTGTAATATATAAATCGGGAGCCTCATCAGCTCCTTCTTCCCCTTCATTAACCGAAACTCGGTTGATCTGTTCCAAATATTCCACACCTGAAACAAGCACAGGTTTAACCTTAATCCCGTACTCCGCCTGATAAGAAAGTGCCGTTGTCGTGATATATTCTGTAAGAGAATCATCGGCATACCAAAGCACAAGAGTCTCATCACCGATGCGCTGCAATTGTGTGTCTGCTGTCTCCTCTCCCACCGCATCTGCCGACACACTGCCTTTGTAAAGGGGGTTCTGCACCCATGATGCAAACCTCGTCGTCATCAGCCAGTCATAGAGCGGATTCTGATCCTGAAATGCAACGGCAAGCATCGCTATAATAAGCGCAAACGCCAGTATCGTCGAAACCCATTTTTTACTCATAAATTACTCCCAAGCTTTCTGATCAGCAAAAGGACTTTTCCAAACGGACGACCATTTCATCAATGTCCTGCTTTGTAATAATGAGGGGCGGCAAAAAGCGAAGCACATCCGGCCCTGCCGTGATTACAATCAAGCCGTTTTCAAGCGCCTTTTTACTAACCTCTCCCGCCGTCATTTTGGACGTGTCAAACACAAGTCCCTGCATAAGCCCGCGTCCCCTATGTCCGGTCAAAAAGTCATATTTCTGCACTAGCACCTCAAGTTTTTCTTCCAGATAAGGTGCCGTTTCATTTACTTTGATAAGCACATTTTCTTCTTCAAACAGATCGAACATTTCATTGACAGCCGCCGTGGCAAGCGGGTTACCTCCATAGGTGGTGCCATGATCGCCCGCAGTCAGAGAATGATCCGCCACTTGCTGCGTCATTAAAAATGCACCAACCGGAATCCCTCCGCCGATTGCCTTTGCAACCATCATAATATCCGGCTTGATTCCGTAATGCTCATAGGCGAACAGTTTTCCGGTGCGTCCCATACCGCACTGGATCTCATCCAGAATCAACAAAATTCCTTTTTCATCACAAATTTCTCTAAGACCTTTTAAAAATTCTTCCGTGGCGATGTGAATGCCTCCCTCGCCCTGTATCGTCTCTAAAATAATAGCACAGGTTTTATCGGAAAGCAAAGTCTTTACGCTTTCAAGATTGTTATATTCCGCATATTTAATATTTCCGATCATCGGATAAAACGCCTCACGGTATTTAGGATTGCCCGTCACTGATAACGCCCCCATTGTACGCCCATGAAACGAATGCTCCATCGCAATAATTTCATGATCATTGCAGCCATCCTTGACATAGGCATATTTCCTGGCCGCCTTGATTGCACCCTCCACTGCCTCAGCCCCACTATTTGTAAAAAAAACCCGATCCATACCAGATGCCTTTGTCAGCTTTTCGGCTGCCTCTATGGCCGGCACGGAATAATAGTAGTTCGAGGTATGAATTATTTTATCAATCTGCGTTTTTAAGGCATCGTTATATTTTTTATTTCCGTAGCCGAGCGCAAATACGGCGATGCCCGCCGTAAAATCGAGATAGGACTTACCGTTGATATCATATAGGTAAACGCCCTCTCCCTTATCCAGAACAATCCGGTACCGGTTGTACGTATGCAAAAGCACACTCTCGGCTTCTTCTATGTATTGCTCCATCGTCATAGCATTGTCTCCTTCTCTGCATCCGGGAAAAACATCGTTCCGATTCCCTTTTTTGTAAAGATCTCCAGCAGCAGGCAATGAGGCTTCCTGCCATCCAAAATATGGACGCGGTTCACACCATTTAAAATTGCATCCGTACAGTTATGAAGCTTGGGAAGCATACCTCCCCCAATATAGCCGCCGGCTATTAATGTCTCAGCCTCAGAAACAGTCAGCCTCGAAATAAACGTTTCCTTATCGTCCGGATTTTTATAAACACCCTCAATATCAGTCAAAAACGCCAGCTTATCCGCACCCATCGCCTTTGCAATCGCACAGGCCGCATCATCCGCATTAATATTATAGGTCAAAAAGCTTTCATCTAAACCGACCGGCGCAATAATCGGAAGAAAATCTTTTTCCAGAAGATCCTCTAAAATCTTTGTATTGACTTCGGTGATATCACCGACAAAACCGATATCCTCTCCGTCCGCATACTTCTTTTCCACCTTCAGCAGGCCGCCGTCCTTTCCGGAAATGCCAACCGCCTTGACGCCGAGCTCCTGCACCATCGTGACAAGAGATTTATTCACCTTTCCAAGAACCATTTCCGCAACTTCCATCGTTTCCTCGTCGGTTACGCGCAGACCGTTCACAAATTCCGCTTTCTTTCCAATCTTGCCGACCCAGCGGCTGATTTCCTTGCCTCCCCCGTGCACAACAATCGGCTTAAAGCCGACAAGCTTCAGCAGTGTCACATCCTTAATGACATTGCGCTTCAATTCCTCGTCGGTCATCGCACTTCCTCCGTATTTAACAACGATCACCTTTCTGTTGAACTGCTGAATATAAGGAAGCGCCTCAATCAATACTTCCGCCTTATGTAAATATTTTTCCATATAAATTTCGTTTGTGATATTCAAAACAAAAGCCCCCGTTTCTTTGTTGTCCTTTTCATTATTGTTTCTCAGCTTCTATAATCGGCATTGATCTTCACATAGTCATATGTGAGGTCACAGCCCCATGCAGTCGCCTCCTGTTCTCCCATCTTGATATCGACAAGTGCGGTCACTTCCTTCGCGGAAAGGATCTTCGTTGCTTCCTCCTCACTGTAATCCGCTACCAGACCATCCTTGAAAATGAGCATCTTACCTCCAACGCTTAAAAAATACAGTTCCATATTGTCAGGATCGAACTGAGCGCCGGAATATCCAAGTGCACAGAGAATCCTTCCCATTGCATTCGCGTCATGTCCGAAAATTGCCGCCTTCGTCAGTGACGACGTAATGACCGATTTTGCAAGCACCCTCGCATCCTGTTTTGTTCTCGCATGAATTACCTTTGTCTCAAAAAGCGCCGTCGCACCTTCACCGTCGCCCGCCATCTTTTTTGCAAGAGTTTCGTTAATATAACGGAGTGCTTCACAAAATCTCTGATAATCCAAATTTTCTTCCGTGATCGGCTCATTTTGAGCCATACCGTTTGCTAGTACAAGCAGCGTATCATTTGTGGATGTATCCCCGTCTACCGAAATCATATTATAGGTGTCCACAACATCCTCTTTCACTGCTTTCGTCAAAAGCTCCTTGGAAATCGCCGCATCCGTCGTGACATAGGCGAGCATCGTACACATATTGGGGTGGATCATCCCCGAGCCCTTACACATGCCGCCGACCGTGACAATCTTTCCTCCAAGCTCCACCTGTACCGCCACCTCCTTGCGCACGGTGTCGGTCGTCATAATCGCCTCCGCCGCCAGGCTTCCGGCCTCTAATGTATCAGAAAGAAGAGGAACCAGCTTTTCGACACCGGCACTGATCCGATCCATCGGAAGCTGCATACCAATGATGCCGGTAGAGCCGATGAGTACCGCCTCCTGCGGAATCTGCAACAGCTTTCCGGTAATTTCGGCAGTCCTTAGACAGGCCTCCATACCCTGCTCCTTCGTACATGCATTTGCAATTCCGGCATTCACAACGACAGCCTGTACAAACGCGGACTCTTGCACAATCTTCTGATCCCACTTGACCGGTGCCGCCTTCACAATATTCGTTGTAAAGGTACCCGCCGCCACGCATGGCTTTATACTGTAAATCATTGCCATATCTTTTCTGTTTTTATATTTGATCGAAGCTTCTGCTCCTGCCGCCTGAAAGCCCTTTGCCGCTGTTACGCCGCCTTCTGTCTTTTTCATATGTTCTCTCCTACCTGTTAAATTGTACAATATTTTCCTGGTTCAATATAAAGTCGTAATAATTTAAATCTTCCCGCTTCGTCCAGCCAATCATTTTCCAGAATGCATTTCCGATATCATTTTCCGTGAACGCGATCAGGGAAACCTTATTGATCCCCTCTTTTCTAAGTGCCTCCATCGCGTACACAACCATGCTCTTTCCGATGCCGCGCAGACGGTAATCGGGATGTACACAGACATGATAAAGACAGCCCCTGCGCCCGTCATGCCCGCATAAAATGCTGCCCACGACCATCCCTTTTTCTATAGCTACAATACTTGTCGTCGGATTGCGCTTTAAAAACAGTTTCACCCCGTCCTCAGAATCATCAACACTTCTGATTGCAAAGCCCTTGATGCTTTTCCAAAGCTGATAGACCTCTGCGTAATCCTCCTGTTCCATCACACGTATCATATTTCTGCTCCTTTGCATAACCTTTCCCGCCAAAGCTACGGAAACATCGGTACTAACTCCAAGCCTTCCGATTCTTTAAAACCGAATAAAAGGTTCATATTCTGTACGGCCTGACCTGCCGCGCCCTTGACAATATTATCAAGTGCACCCATAATTACAATTCGATTTGTGCGCATATCGAGCTTAAAGTTAACATCGACATAATTGCTGCCCTCCACCCACTTTGTTTCCGGGAAGACATCCTTTTCTAACACCCGCACAAACCTCTCCTTCGCATAATATTTGTCATAGGCAGCTTTCACCCGTTCATAATCTGTCTTCTTAGAAAGATTCGCATAGGCTGTCACAAGAATCCCACGGTTCATCGGCACTAAGTGAGGCGTAAAGATGACCTTTAAAGGACTGCCTGCCGCAAGTCCAAGCTGCTCCTCGATCTCAGGTGTATGACGATGTGTCAGCACTCCGTAGGCCTTCATATTTTCATTGACCTCGCAATACAAATTTGCCATCTTGGCGCCTCTGCCCGCACCGGATACGCCGGACTTCGCATCTATGATAATTGAATCCGTGTCAATCATCTCTTCTTTTAACAGCGGATAAATAGAAAGAATCGAACATGTCGTATAACAGCCCGGATTTGCGATGAGTCTCGCCTTTTGGATAGTCTCCCTGTTAATTTCACAAAGACCGTATACAGCTTCACCGATCAATTGAGGCGACTGATGTGTAAGCTGATACCACTCCTCGTAAACAGACACATCCTTGATTCTATAATCAGCACTCAAATCGATAACCCTGGTATGGGAAAGGATCTCTTCGTCCAGCACCGAAGCCAGAAAGCCCTGAGGCGTCGCCGTAAAAATGATATCAACCTCCTTTGCAAGCTTCTTTAAATTGTCGTCTCTGCATACGTCTTCAACAATCTCAAACATATTCTGAAACACTTCACAATACTTCTGATCTATATAGCTTCTGGAACCATACCATTTAATTTCTACTTCCTTATGGTTTAGAAGAAGTCTGACAAGCTCGCCCCCTGCATAGCCGGTCGAGCCGATAATTCCTGCTCTGATCATAGCGGTTTCCCCTTTTCTGATTTTTGACCTGTTACATCCGTAGTCATCATACTACAGAATACACTTGAAAACAAATAAAATGTCCTTTCAGTGCCAATATTGCATAATTATACATCCATTATGAATATTATGCAACCCCTCTATTATTTTTTTTCCTTTTTAAATTTATTTTATCTTTCGATTATTCTTTGTTTTATGCACTTTTTCATATATTTTGCTTTTCTATTTATTTTTTTGTGTTTTATGCATAAACTTTAATTTTTATGCATGAAACGCTTGCATTCCCGAGATAGTTGTTGTATATTAGTTGAAGATTAATTATTATACAACTGCAAACTCAGGAGGAATCAATAATGAAAGAAAAAGTAATTCTGGCCTATTCCGGCGGTCTTGATACGACGGCAATCATTCCGTGGTTAAAAGAAAATTATGATTACGAGGTAATTTGTGTCTGCATCGACTGCGGGCAGGAAAGCGAGCTGGACGGTCTTAAGGAACGTGCTGCCGCAAGCGGCGCAACAAAATTATACATAGAAGATGTCGTCGACGAATTCTGCGAGGATTACATCGTTCCGTGTGTCCAGGCAAATGCCATTTATGAAAATAAATATCTGCTCGGCACCTCTATGGCTAGACCCGTTATCGCTAAACGCCTCGTAGAAATTGCGAGAAAGGAGCAGGCTTCCGCCATTTGCCACGGCGCAACCGGAAAAGGAAACGACCAAATCCGTTTTGAGCTCGCTATTAAAGCGCTTGCTCCCGATTTAAAAATCATTGCCGCTTGGCGTGACGACAAGTGGACAATGGATTCCCGTGAATCTGAAATTGCATACTGCGAAGAGCATGGCATTCATCTTCCGTTTTCCGCAGATAACAGCTATAGCCGCGATCGCAATCTTTGGCATATCAGCCATGAGGGGCTGGAACTCGAGGATCCCGCCAATGAGCCGAACTATGACCATTTACTTGTTCTCGGCGTGACGCCGCAGAAAGCTCCGGAAAAAGGAGAGTCCGTTACGATGACTTTTGAGGGCGGCGTTCCCAAGAGTGTTAATGGCAAGGAAATGAAGGTTTCCGATATTATTCGAGAATTAAATCAGCTCGGAGGCAAGCACGGTATCGGTATCATCGATATTGTGGAGAACCGTGTTGTCGGCATGAAGTCCCGCGGTGTCTACGAGACCCCCGGCGGAACAATTTTAATGGAAGCACATCAGCAGCTCGAGGAGTTAATTTTAGATCGTGATACTTACGCCCTAAAAAAGGATATGGGCTCCAAGCTTGCGCAAATTGTCTATGAGGGCAAGTGGTTTACACCGCTGCGCGAAGCGGTGCAGGCATTCATCGAGTCCTCACAGAAGTATGTGACCGGCGAAGTTTCTTTCACGCTTTACAAGGGCAATATCATTAAGGCCGGCACAACCTCACCCTATTCTCTTTATAATGAAAGCATTGCCTCCTTTACGACGGGCGATTTGTACGATCATCATGATGCTTCCGGCTTCATTAACCTGTTTGGGCTTTCCTGCAAGGTACGCGCCATGAAAATGGCCGAGGCCGGAAAACCTCAGAATAAAGAGTAACAAGGAATTTCCTATTAAATGAAAATAAAAAGTGTCTTCGACACTTTCGCACAAATGACAGACCTCGCATATACTAAATTAACTTGTATTTGCGAGGTCTTTTTATGTACAGAAACAGTTGGAATAAAAGCAAACCGACGAGCTATGCAGGGAATGCTTCCGTGCCCTTCGATCTGCCTCCTTTCACTGATATGGATACTTCTCAAAATGATGCCGTCCAGATGCAGCCCTATCATTCTGTCATGATGCAGCCCGACGGTTCCGTAGATGAAAATGTCCTTCCTCCTTCGGACGAGATGCCCACGAATTCGATCGCCCCGACATTTAGTATTCCCTCAATGCGGTCTCCCGTCACGGATGAGAATATGCCGCTTGGCGGACCTGAGGCGCCTTCCGCCGGATACTCCACGATCAGTTTTCCTGCCGTACCGCCGACATTTCCCGACACACCTTTAGTTGCCCCCTTCCCGCCCGCTTATCCAAATGTGCCGGTTGCAAAGGGCTGCAATATTCGAATCCTTCATGCAGATAAAAATCTGGGTCCCATAACGGTCATTCTAAGCGATGTAACTTTGGTAACAAACCTTACGTTCGGAAACATTTCCGATTATTCACAGCAAGCCTCCGGTATCCTGCTTGTTACCGTCACCGATGCCGACAATCCCTTCCAGTATGTCATACAGGAAACAATGCGCTTTAATTACGGCGAAACCTACACAGTCGCGATTATTCCCAGAGGAAGCGGCAGCGCTTTATTCCAGATTGCCGATATTTCCTGCAGTAAATCACTGTACAATTCATGCCTGCGCGCCATCAACCTCTCCCCCGACAGCATTCCCCTTGATGTTTCTCTTTTGGACGGCAGGATGATTGCAAGAAATTTATCTTACATGGATATCGGCAGCTACAAACAGTTTATGCCCGGCACCTATCGAATTATTATATACGAAAACAGATGCCAGAATCATATGCAGGCAGAAGACCAGTATCGGGTATCAGATACGGCAATCCCGATCATTATCGGTGGAGGCAGTTCCACCTGTATGTCCAATCTGCTGGCATCTTCCCAGATCAGAATGGACAGCAACCGTCTTTACACGATTTTTCTGATCGGATATGCTTCTGATCACAACGGCCTCTCAATTCTTTTTGTGGCAAGCAGCTTTTAAAATTATAATTTTACAGCCTTTTTATTTTATGATACTATGTTTAATAGGAAATTCTTTTGAATTTCCTATTATACGGTTTAGCCTTTATCTAAACTGAAACGGCAACATACACAAGAGGAAGCTTTCATGAATGTACTGCTCATCATCGGCATTTACTTGACCGGCATCAATTTATTAGGATTTATCACAATGAGAATAGACAAGCAGAGGGCAAAACGTCAGGCATGGCGGATTCCTGAAGCAACTTTGTTTTCTCTTGCACTTTTTGGCGGAAGCATCGGATGTCTGGCAGGAATGTATGCCTTCCGTCACAAGACCCAAAAGATCTCATTCTTTATCGGGATGCCGGCAATTCTCATTTTACAAATACTGATTACCCTGGTTCTATTGTTTTTTTCTCCCATTTATTTTCGTGTAATGTAATGATGCAAGGGTCAAAAGTTCATTTAATTCATTTTACAGCAAGTTTGGAGGAATCGATATGGCGCTTTATATTGCGGTCTGCGATGACAGCGTTGCAGACAGGAAGCAGCTCGAACGGCTGCTTTCAAGGGAAAATGATAGCCGGCAGGTAAAAACCGGCGTCATCTATATTGACTCCTTTGGCAGCAGGGAAGCGCTGATGCATACACCCATTAAATATGATTTATTTTTTATTGATATTACAAACGCCCCTCTAAACGGCATGGACATCGCAAAAGAACTGCGTGCATCCGGCATCAGTGCTCCGATCATACTGTGCAGCTCCCTTATTGATTATACGGCCTTCTGCAGTTCTGCGGAAAATATCACCTGTTTGACAAAACCAATCACAAAAGGACAGCTGGCCCACATTTTAGATATTGCAATCGAAAGGGCCAAAACAAAGACTCCCCTTATCGAAATAAGGGGAGAAAAAGAAAAGCATTTTATCAACCATCTGGATCTCGTCTATGCGATGCAAAAAGAACACCTTGTAGAACTTTCAATGAAAAACGGCAGCATTCTCTTTATGCTGGGTACCATGGCAGAACTCGAGGTTCTCATTAAGCCATACCGCTGTTTCATTTACTGTAAGAATGTGCTTGTCAATCTGCATCATGTTACAGGCGACAAGGGTAATTCTTTTCTTTTAACGACAGGACAGGCTATGCCCTTCAGTATTTTTAAGAGAAAAGAACTGCTGTGTGCGTTTGCAAGCTTCAAGCTTCACTCTTCCTAATTAAAGCGGCCTCCCGCTACAGCGCTACAATTATCCCACCATCAGCCGCATACAGGCTCGCAACTCCCGCCGTATCTAAAATCAAAACCTCCTTAAACTTCATGACCTTCAGCATCTCATCCCGCAAATATAAAGCGCGTTCCAGACAATTGCAATGAGAAATCGCAAGCCTTCTGTTTTCAGAATCCGGCTTTGCCTTCCGGATGATTTCCACCATTTTATGCAGTGCCTTATTAATTCCTCTTGTCTGATCAAGCTGCTGAATTGTGCCTTCCTTCGTGGAACCCATGATCGGTTTGATGTTCAGTACGCTTGCAACAAGTGCCTTTGCATTGCTTAAACGTCCATTTTTACGGAGCATTTCAAGCGTTTCCAGCACAAAATAGGTATCCATATCCGCGAGAAAGCGTTCCACATGCTCCACTACCTGTTCAAAGACCATGCCCTTCTTTTTGCAATCCTCAATCTCCAGCGCAATCTGCGTCTGGGTCACCGATGCCCCCTTCGAATTGAATACGTGCACCTTCGCATCCGTATCCTCTTCCTCGAAAAGCTGCTTTCCGAGCTCCGCGCTGTTATAAGAGCCGCTCAGTTCCGCCGACAGCGTCACAACATAGGTCTCCTGATTGCCGCGCATCGTAGCCGTATAAATATCGGGAGACGGGCAGGCAGATTTTGGGCATTCCGGACAGGCCGCAACTTTCCTCAAAAATTCCGCCTGATCAAAACTTTCATCATCGATGATGAAATCCTCACCCACCTGTAACGTCAAGGGAACATGAGCAAACCGCTCATCCTTCTTTAATTTTTCGGGTAACTCTCCACAACTGTCCAGCACGATTTTATAGTCCATCCTGATACTCCCTTTTCTAATCTTTTTTTAATGTAGTTTTGATTACTATATATGATAGCATCTTCTACCGCATTTGAAAAGGGGTAAACTACATTTTTATAAATAATTTAGCAGTTAAGTAGTAACCATTATTTATACAATCCGGTAGAAACATCTGAGCAGGTCCGTAAGTGCCTTCTGATCCCTGCTGCCCATAAGCTCCCGTGCGGAATGCATTGCCAAAAGCGGTATGCCCACATCAATGACAAGCATCGGCAGCAGTGTGGACGCAATCGTGCCAAGCGTACTGCCGCTTGTTCCATCCGAACGATTCACAAATTTTTTATATGGAATTTTATCCTCTAGAAGCATCTGTTCGATGATCGCAATGCCCTCCGAATCTGTCGCATAAGACTGTCCCGCAGCTTCTTTGACTGAAACACCACTGTTTAAGGAAGCTTTATTGACCGGATCATATTTGCCCACCTGATTCGGATGCAGGCCATGTCCGACATCCGTAGAAAGCAGCATGCCTCCCGCCACTGCCGACTGAAAGTCCATATGACTTCCGCCGAACGCATCATACAGCTTCTCAAGTACAAAGGACAACAACAGTGAACCCGCTCCTTGCTTTGTTCTGCTGCCGATTTCTTCATGGTCAAAAAACGCTCCGACATTCACACCGGCCTCACGTTTCGATTCCAGCAGTCCTGTCACGACCGCCTGCACCGATGTCATATTGTCAAGACGCGGCGCCGATATAAACTCCTGCTCGATACCTAGAAAGCAGCCTTGCTCGGCACAATAAACCGAGAGCTCAAAATCCAGAATATCCGATGGATCTACATTTAGCTCCTCGGCAAGGAAATTCAGAAAATAGGTACTTTTCTTCCCATTTTTTTCATCATTTTCTTGATTCAGCTCCTTTTCAAGCATTCCTGCAATCGGTATCATGTCCGTCTGCTTGTTCAACTCTATCCCCTTATTAATTTCCTTGTTCAGGTGAATCGCAATATTCGGAATCGTCAAAATCGGCCTTTTTATGTCAATCAGCCGAAGTTCCGGCTTCAGAATCGTATCGCTTTTTAAGGCGACACGTCCCGCAACTGAAAGTGGCCTGTCCAGCCATGTATTTAAAATCGCGCCGCCGTATATTTCCACATTGACGCGCACATAGCCTTCCTCCTTCATATCCGGATTGGCTTTCACACGCAGGCACGGGAAATCCGTATGCGCCGCTGCCACGCGCAGCTGCCCTTTCACAGGATCCTCCCTGCCGATCTGAAATGCCACAAGCGAGGAACCATGGTGCCTTACAAAATAGGTTCCCCCTTTTTCAAGCTTCCATCTCTCCTTCAGCGACACTTCCCGATAACCGGCTCTTTCCAACCTGCGTCTTATCGACTCCACCGCATGATAGGGAGATACTGCTTCCTCAATCAGCGTCAGCAGTTCCTGTGCCTCTTTTGTTTTGTTTTCGTGATTCATATTTTTTTACCTTCCCTTTATTACCATTCTTATTTTTTGCATAAATTCTCGCATTATACATCGTCCGAAAGCTATCAAAGCTTTCCGGAAAGCTATGCTTAATTTATCATATTTTTACGCTTTCAACAACTGCATATTTGTAGCGCATAAATGTGCTATAACCCACTCTCCTGATCAAATATTCCGGCAGTATCGCTTTTGTTCCGCGCGCAAAGCTGCGCATAATATTTTATTTGATAGGGAAATCCGTAGGAATTTCCTATTAAATAATAAAAGTCAGCGCATGGTCTCAAAACGACCACGTTGCTGACCTCTATCCAATACACTGCCGATGCGTTAAGGCTATAAACTCAACTTCTTTTTTTAGTAAGCAAAACACTGCTGACCAAAGCCGTAAAGGGGGCCACCGTCACAAGCCCAAAGCTTCCCACAACGGTATCCAGTACTTCCGAAGCCACATATTTATAATTCAGAATATGCATAACAGGGGTTCCCTGCGCCATAAAAACCATCAACAAGGCAATATAACCTCCTGAATAGGCTAACAGAAGCGTAGTCGTCATCGTTCCCATAGCTGCCCGGCCCACGTTCATTCCTGAAATGAACGCTTCTCTCCAGCCAATGTCCGGTTTTTTTTCTACCACTTCATTTACAGCCGAGGTAATATCCACCGCAAGATCCATCATAGCACCGCAAGAGCCGATCACAATGCTGCTCATGAAGATCGCCGTCAGGTTCAGCTGCTGATATCCTGCATACAGCAGTGATTCTGAATTGGTCATAATCGCACCGTGTATCTTAAAAATACCGGTAAAGATCATCCCCATCACGCAGGTGACCAATGTACCCAGCAGCGATCCCATGATCGCGGATAAGGACTTAATATCGATCCCCCACACAAAATAAATAATCATTACGGTCAAAAAGGTTGTCACCAGAAGTCCCACTATAATTGGATTATATCCATTCAGATACATGGGCACCAGCATCTTCCAAATCAGCAGCATACTGATAATAAACGAAAAAATAGCACGTACTCCATTGAAACCGGCGACGATAATTAAAACGCATATATAAATTCCTGCCAGAATCAGTTCCTTATCCAGCCTGTAATAATCAGACATTGTAGTATTAGTAGGATTCCCCTCTCCATCCACACTGATTACTACAAGCGCTTTATCACCTATCTTGAATATTTTATCACTTTCCAGAGAACCGCTGAGCATATTTACCCCACGTAGTTCTCTGCCCTTAAACCTGCCATCCAGTACCTCCACATTGCAGATTTGCTCTCCGGACTGAATCAGTCCGGAGGAAATCACACTGCTTTCGTCGGTGGACAAAACTCTTACTTTGCATCGCACCGCCTCTTGATAAATCACAGCATCTTCATACCCTGTAGGGAGGATAAGCAGAAAAGCGATCATCAGTAATCCAAATATGATAAATAAGAATTCCCTTTTTCTGCTCGTCTTCATCTTATCAGTTTACTCCGGTAATAGCTGCCAGCTTGTGGTAAATCTGAGTGTTGTCATAATAGCCGCCGAAGTCTTCCTGCTTCGGTCCCATTGCAAATACTTCTACAGGCAGTCCGGTATGGGCATAGGAGGAAAAACTGATGCCGGACTTATTATTCAGCAGATGGGTAATTGTCACTGTGAGGGGTTCATAGGAACCATACAGCAAATATTCTTCCTGTGAAAATTCCTCTTCCTCACCTGTACGGCTCATCGTAGTTTCATAAGCCTTCTTAAGCAGCTCATATTCATAATCTGTCAGTACCAGCGTTCCCGGATCATCAGATTCCGGATGTTTATCCGCGCTATCCTTTTGGGAAGTGTCTTCAACGCCGGCTGCAGCAGGTGCCTCCAGCCCAAACAGTTCCGTAATATCCTTCATCACTGTATCAAAATCTGCCTTGTTTTCCTTATAACCCGCTACATAGTCACTGTCAAACTTGGCATAAGACACCTTTTGATTAGAAATATTAGTAAGGAATGTGTCATAATCTGTTCCCGCATAACCCAAACTAAGACCGCCGGTCTCGTGGTCTCCGGTCACCAGAATCAGGGTTTCTTCAGGATGCTTCTCATAAAATTTCATAGCTGCTGCCACAGCTTCGTCCAAAGCGATCGTATCTGTCAAAGTAGCGGCCGCATCATTGGCATGGCAGGCCCAGTCAATCTTGCCGCCCTCGCACATCATAAAGAATCCATTATCGGAGTTCTCCATCACATTAATTCCCTTTTGCACATAATCTGCCAGAGCCCAGTCTCCCTCCTCACGATCCATATCATAATCCATGGCATCCGAGTCAGCCAAATGCTCATCTATTATAATCACCTTATCCACATCGGCAGAAACCGCCTCGGCTTCGGCCTGAGTCTTTGCTACCGTATAGCCCGCCTGCTCCGCCAGCGTGTACAGATCCTCTTTATCCTTATCACTGCCCGTAGGCTTCAGCAGCGCTCCGCCTGCAAAATAATCAAATTCGCTGTCTATCAATTCCAGGCCTATTTCATAATAAGCATTTCTGGATGGCTGGTGACAGTAAAATGCTGCCGGAGTGGCATGATTAATATTAACAGAGGATATGATACCAATTTCATAGCCCTTCTGCGCCTTCAGCTTTTCCGCAATCGTTTCATAGGAAATGGTTCCGGTCTCATCCATGTTGATGGTCCCGCTGTAGGTTTTGTAGCCTGTAGAAATAGAAGTTGCCGTAGATGCAGAATCCGGGCAGAAAGAAGTACTGTCATAGGTCTGTGCTGAACCTGCTATCGGAAAATCCATCATATTCAAATTGTTTTTGGATTCCAGAATATCATTGCCATTGGTATCTGCAACGGCACTCAAGTAGTAATTCGTCAATTGAATCTGGGGGTAACTCATCCCGTCACCTATAAATAGAAATATGTACTTGGGCAAAGCAGCCTCTGCGGTTTCAGACTGTACAGGATCTGCCTCAGGCTGTACGCTTTCTGTCGGGGCCGGCTCACCGTCGCCGGCAGCTGCAGATGTTTCTGCTTCTGTTCCCCCGCAGCCGGCAAGTACCGCCGTGCTAAGTATCACTGCCCCAAACAGAGCCTTCAGTCGATGTGATCTTCTTTTCATAATCTTCCTCCTAGTCTTAATGATAAAGGTTTTGGTTACTGCGATAGATCTTAGCATACTTATCGTTTTACCTTCTATCTGGCGGAAGTAAATAGCATGTAATTTATAAGCAAAAAGACTGCTTACCATCCATACAGGATCGTAAACAGCCTTTTAACTTAATTATTTCTACACAACTTCTTTCTACTTAGTTAGCATCTGTTGCTTCTGCATCTGTTGCTTCTGCGTCTGTTGCTTCTGCGTCTGCTGCTTCTGCGTCTGCTGCTTCTGCGTCTGCTGCTTCTGCGTCTGCTGCTTCTGCATCTGCATCTGCTTCCGGTGCTACTTCTGTTTCAGGAGCTACTTCTTCCGGTGCTGCTTCTGTTTCAGGAGCTACTTCTTCCGGTGCTGCTTCTTCTGTAACTGCCTCTGTTTCTACGGTTACATCTTCCGGTGCTGCTTCTGTGCTTCCGCAAGCCATCATCAATGTTGCACTTGCTGCTACTGCTGTTAATAATAATACTACCTTTTTCTTCATAATCTTTCTCCTCTTGAAAGTATTAAATATTTTTGTTGATGTTAACCTGTATCTATGGCTTTTCAATCAACTTTAAACATAGTATGTCATAAATGTGTCTAAAATGTGAACAACTTCTTTATTTTTTATTAATATCTGCAAACCATCTTCTTAAAATGTTTCTACATCCTATTAAAATAGGGCTTTACGAATTTAATTTACAAATTATTAATTTTTTATTAAACTATATTTATCAAGCAATGGCTAATTAAAACGTTTCGTTAATAGCCGTTATGATCTATGAAAGGAGTTAACATTATGAAATTAATCTCATGGAATGTAAACGGCCTCCGTGCCTGTATCCAAAAGGGATTTCTGGACTTCCTGCACTCCGAAGATCCTGATATCATTTGTCTTCAGGAAACAAAGCTTCAGGAAGGCCAACTGGACCTGGAGCTTCCCGGCTATTTTCAATACTGGAATTATGCTGAGAAAAAAGGCTATTCCGGCACTGCCATCTTTACGAAAGAGGAGCCTATTTTTGTCTCCCGCGGAATCGGACTGGAAGAGCACGACCGCGAGGGACGTGTCATCACATTGGAATATCCCGAATTCTACATGATTACCGTATATACTCCAAACTCTCAGGACGGACTGGCAAGGCTCCCTTACCGTATGAAGTGGGAAATCGACTTCCTCTGCTATTTAAAAACACTGGAAAAGAAAAAGCCCGTCATTTTCTGCGGCGATTTAAATGTGGCTCACAAAGAAATCGATCTAAAGAATCCTAAAACCAACCGCAGAAACGCGGGCTTTACAGACGAGGAGCGGGAGAAATTTACTGTACTGACTGAATCCGGTTTCATCGACACCTTCCGGTATTTTTATCCCGATCAGGAAGGCATCTATTCCTGGTGGTCCTACCGTTTCAGTGCAAGAGCTAAAAATGCCGGCTGGCGCATCGACTACTTTCTTGTATCGGAAATCCTGAAGGACCGTTTACAGGATGCCGTCATTTATACTGATGTGTCCGGCTCAGATCATTGCCCCGTAGGACTGTTTATTTGATAGTATCCCCTTCCTGTGTTTCATGATATAATGTCATATGACATTATATCGCGCCGGAACGAAGTGGAGTGCGCAGGGAGGGGTTATGGTTTTACTTAAGGTTACGGACATCAAGCATTTTATGAAAAAGCTTCTCTTTGAAAACGAAACTGCGTTTGACAGTTTTTTGTTGTCGGAGGCTTCAATTATGACCGGAAATACAATTACAATTGACGGACATATTAATAAGGAGTTTTATTCGCAGGACGAGCTTAGGTTTATAGAGGAGACCGCACGTGAAAATGGGCGTGTTTATTCATCTGTGATGTCCCGCTGGAGTACTCTGAAGGGCTTCTGCTTCCAACTCATCAAAGGAAAAAAGACTCCTCTTTCTTTCCGCTTCGTCTTCTATCTTGCCGACGAAAACATCGAGCGTTTTTTAAACAGCGTCAAAACTGTGCTCACACGTGCGGATATTGACGGTCTGACTCTGAACGTAAAATATGACGGCCACACACTCACGTGTACGACCGCCACATCCTTAAACCTATTTACTCTCGACAAGTCCATTGACCGTGCATGGGATGATATGATCAAAAAATTCTTTTTCAGGCACGAAATCAACTTTGAGGAATTATAGCTTATTTCTTCATTTTCGGATTAAACAGCAGGCTGACGAGGTAGCCAAATATAAGCGCCGCACTGATTCCTACTGCACTGGCCGTAAAGCCACCCATAAAAATGCCGATAAACCCATTTTCATCGACAGCCTTTTTGACTCCCTGGAATAATATATTTCCGAATCCGAGCAGCGGTACGCTCGCACCGCCTCCCGCATATTCAATAAATGGTTCATAAATATTGATCGCACTTAAAATCGCGCCCGTACATACAAGAAGTACCATAATTCTGCCGGGCATCAGTTTCGTTTTCTCCATCAATATCTGTACAAGCAGGCAGATCAGTCCGCCCACCCAAAATGCATTGAAATATTCCACGTTCCGCTCTCCTTTTGCATGCATCTTCTCATGTCAGGCACTCGTTCCCGCACATGTGTTTTCTGCTGTTATTTTTTCCGCTTTTTCTTCGATTATACATACATGCTTTCTGTAAGCCGGATTTCTTTTTGCTCGTAGAGAGCAATCATTTCTTCCAGAGTGAGGCTCATTACAACATTATTTTTTTGATTTTTATAAAGTCTGTCGATAATGTTTGCCATCACTGCATCCGCATAGAAATTTACCGTAAGGGAATACCCCCTTCTTCCTTTGATCTCCTCGATCCTGACGGCTGCACTGCGGATGCGTTCGGACGACTCCCGCAAAATGATAGACGCATTTTTTATACTTGATATGGATACATAAGTGCTTTGTGAAAAAAGCTTGATCGGTTCCTGTGTAAAATTCCCGAAAAGATACGGTGCCGCAGATACATAATAACTGAGAAAAGCGGCTGCTTGTGAAATTTGACTCTGTTCGTATTCCTCACTCTGGTCGCCGCTCATGACTGCAGCAACAATCGCAGCAAGCAAATTGCTGATAACAGCATCTCCTCTTCCCGGAAGCTTTTCCATCCGCTCCACCAAAAAGGCGGTTGCACGCTCCAGCACCTGTATGGAGGCAGATTGCCGGGTGATGTTGGAGAAATTGCCGTTTTCATCGAATCGGGCGCTTGTCAGCAGCCAGTAGCTGCTGTGAGCATTGACCCCTCCGCCTTCATTCTCCACAAATATTCTTCTTCCGGCAATCGGTCTAAGTAGAATATTTACAAAGTCATTGTAGGCACTGATCGAAGTGATTTTTAATGCAGCCTCCCGAATCTCTTCTCCGTTTTCCTCAATAAAACGCGTTCCGAATCCCTGCCCGTCATAAGAAATACAGCGATCCACCTTTTCGGGGCAGACGACTGTCACATACTGCGCAAGATTTCCCCCTTTTGAATGGCCACTGACCGTGATGTTCTCATAGACACCGCATTGATTCCTGACAAAATCTGCGGCCAGCCGCTGCATATCCGTATCCTTCAAATATTCTCCATGCACATTATCTGCCCATGCATGGTATTCTCCGCCGGTTCCCCGAAACACGACGGTCGCATTCCTGCCTCCGCTGTCCGCAAAGCAGACACCTCGGATTCCCCCTTCATCAATCACCCGCACAACCTCAAGATTTTTGAAAGAATCGGAAGACCGCTCCATTTCCGTAAACAATTCCACGGCATCCTCTGCGCTCATTCCTCCTCCTATACCTGCATTTTGCACTCGATTGATATCAAAATCCCCATTCTCATTTTTATAAAAAGTAAGCAGCTCTGTGATCGTTCCCTGTTTCACAGAGCTGTCCATATAGAGATAATTTGACAAAAGAAGCAACTCCTTTTCACTCATTTCTCTCATCCGTTTCCATGCTCCTCCCAAAAATTTTACACCCGAAAGTTCCAACTATTCTTTTCAAACCTTTATCTTAACAAAAAATTCCAGCTGACCCATTTTCAAAATATCGCCTGAATAAAGCTCCGTTTCCTGATATACCTTCCGGTCATTCACCCATGTTCCGTTTGAGGATTGCAAATCTCTTACAAACCATTGTTCTCCACGCAAATATAGCTCGCAATGCCTTCCGGAAACAGAACTGTCATAGTTGATAACAACATCACATCTATTTTCCCCTCGCCCCAAAACAAGCTTATCCTTGCAGGAAGCACGAAACAGCTTCGTCGGATCGCTCCTGTCCTCCAAGAGGATATCCCTCAGAGCGGTCTGTTCAAACAACAGCCGTGTGGCATTGTAATCTCCTGCACTTTCTTCTTTTCTGAAAAGAGACTGCGTCACACCACAGCTTTCATCCCCTCCTGTCAAATGACTGCTGCGGCGTTTCACCTCATTTTGCAGGCTCTCCATAAATTTCTTTTCGCATGTTTTTCTATTTTTATTTTTTTTAATTAATATACAGGAGGCCGCAAACAGCAATGCCAGTATGAACACAACCCCAAATAGGACCGGCACATAATCGCTATTCCACCGTCCGTTTTGCTCGGGTGCTAAAGAAAGGTCATAGATGACCGGAGCCGTTTCCTCATTTTCAGAAATCATTATTTCATTTTCCGAAATGATCGCTGTCTGAAACGGGATCTCGGAATTTGCCTCTTTCGCTTTGTACGCTTCTGCTTCCTCCTGCTCAGAAAACAGAATACGCCTTTCCTGCATTGCTTCAAGTAACCCGTCTCCAATCTTGCGTTCTACCTCCGCCTCACTGTCTGCAAATTCCGTATAGAATATTTGTCCTCCGCTGATGCGTGCGATTGCCGCGAGCTCCTTCATTACAGCCCGGCTGTTTTCCTGCACACAGCCGATGACATAGACCGGATAATCCGTTTTATCCAACATAAAATAGAGCTCCTCCTTTGGATACAAGATTGACTCCTCTGTCAATCCGTCCGTAACAAGAAGGATATTCCTGCAGGCAAAATCTGCTTGCTGCCATTCCCGGAGAGTTTCCATCAGCGCATCTGCAAGACAGGTATTCTTGTCGGTAAATGTAAGCTCGTTCACGCTTTTTATCAAACTCTTCCTGTCCGTTCCGTAATCTGCCGCATAATCAACGGTTTCGCCGAAAACTGCCAATGCAAAACCATCCTCTTTGCCTGCATGTTCAAACAGATAGGCCAGCACCGCTTTTATAATTTCCTGATTTCCCTTTTCTACTGACAACGAGTCATCAACAAGTACCAGTGTTTTATAATTGCATTCCATATTTCATCCTGCCTTCTTTTAAAAATCATCCGACGATCTCTGTCAACAGTCTGCTGCTTTCCTCGATACCTGCGTTTTCCGCATTCTGGTACTCTTCTGCCATCTCATTTAAATCTGTTACGTGTTCTTGAATGATACGATTAATTTTTTCGATGTCATCCTGCAGCCCTAAAAATTTAGTTCCATAACTACTGGCAGCTTCCCCTTGCCAAATGGATTTCAATCCATTCACAATATCCGTCATTTCCTGTGTCAGGTTGCTGATTGCCTTTCCCGTCGTTCCAAATTCATTTGCTGCCTGTATCAGTTTTTCCGGCGTTACCTTTAAAATACCTTCCATAATCTTGTTTTCCTTCCTGATTCTCTTCTGTTTGCCTGCATCAATAGCTTCTTGCCGAGGCGGTTGCGGTATTTCTCGCCTCTGCCTCTTCATACCTCGCTGCAATGACAAGCAGCGCTGCGATATACTGTTCAATCGCACTGTGAAAACGCTCCATCTGTCCCTGATCCCTGATATATGCACTGTGAAAGGTGTCATTGGCTTGTCCCTCCCACATTGTCTTCAAATCTCTGCTCGCAGGCCGTCAACGATTCCACCTGCGACTTAAAACGCATATTCAATCCTTTCAGTTCTTCCGCTCTCTTACGCAATTGTGCTGCCGTTACCTGTATAAATCCCATACGCCTCTCTCCTTTTCAGCTTTGCCTTTATTTCAACTCATCGCCGCTATAGTGGCTGTTTTCTCGGCACGATAGACCAGATCTGATGTCATTCGAATATTTTTTGCCACCTTGATCAAATCGTCCGCCGTCTCAAACATGTCCTGCTTCAGCATCATGCCCTTTCCCTGATAACGCTCCGCATTTTCTCCCTGCCAGCTCAGCGCAAGTATTTCCAGCGCTCCCGCAATATGGGCGTTGGCAATCTGACTTAATTCCTTTGCAATTTCTTCAAGCTCCTGCGCCTGCGCAATTGCTCTTGAAAAATCAATTTCAATTTCTTCTTTAGATTTCATATTCTGATTCCTCCTATTTTTTGTTCGATCAGCAATTCTGTCTTTTGATATTCCCTAACGGCAGATAATAGCAATTCTGCCGCTGTCTCTACCCTTTTTTGCAGCATCTGCAAATAAAAAAAGTCCTCCTCCATACGCAGCATAAAGATTTCATTTGCCCCGCCTTCCCATGCATGTTCCAGACGGTCTGCACTTATTTTTAAGCTTTTCAGATGCCTCTCAAGCTCTAAGCACAGCTCCCTCAACCGCACGGCTGCCGTACACATCAGCGCGTATTCCGCCTTCAGCACGACCATTTCTGCACCTCCTCACCTTTTGCCATCAGATCTTGGATACTATTTTCATCCTCTCACAGATGCTTTCCCGTCAAATAAATAACAGCAGCAGTGTCTGCCCGCTTACGACACCTTGCTCCAACAGCGTTTGCTCCTTCTGAAGTGCTCTCTTTTGATTCAGGGAAAACAGAATTCCTTCTGCTCTCCTGCCCAGCAAAAGTACCGTGAGCTGGCTGATGAGCACCGAAATTTTCACATGTTCTTCAAGCTTGCAGTCAATGGTCTTTGCAAGCTGCGGCACCCGGATGTCCACATATTTCATTGATTGTCTCCTCGCAAAGCGGCAGAATAATCTCTCCGAAAAAGGCAGTCTGCCTGCATTTAGGAATCATTCCGCAGCCTGCCTTTTTCACGATGGCCTGACGGCTGTAGGGAATATAAGAGAAATCAAACAGACTCTGACCATCAAGTGCGCCGCCCATATGAATGCCATATACCTCCTGCGTCATTTCTTCAAACAGTGGCTTTCCCGAAAGAATCCCAATATCCTCCCTTCTTACAATCGCAATTACTTTATGGAAACTCTTTTCCCTCAGCACTTCCATCAAATAGGATTCTGTCTCTTTTTGATAGCTGTTGGTGTAAAATTCATTACACAGTTTTCCAAACTTCGGCAGTAAATATAGAAAACTCCACTCTTTGAAATCCTGTGATGTTTTCTCCTGCGGCACTTTTTCCTGCCGTATCTTTTCTTCATTTTCCTTCACGTATTCCGCAAGCTCATTGATTGACTTGACTTCCGTGCAAAAAATTCCATACCGCCGGGCGGTTTGCTTTATGACCTCAAGACAATTGCTCTTTCCTGTCTTTCTCTTACCCGTGACAAGTACATGCCGGATTTGTCCAAACGGGATCTGATATACCCTTCCGCTTTGTTCTTCATATCCAACAGGTAAACTCCCCATTTTCAATTCGGTTTCATCCAGCAGGATAAAAAACTCTGACAAAACAGGCTGATCTGGTATTCTCGGAATCCGATACGCCCGCCGGTCCGGATATCCCGCATTTCTCTGCTGTATCCGCTGCCGGAGCTTTTCCATTCGATCAAAATCGTTTAGGCTCCTTATGCAGAGTGCACATTGAAATTCCAATAACGCCCCTTTGATCCAGGCAATACCTCTCCCTTTGACGTTTTCGGGAAGTTTCAGGGGAAGCCTCGCAGCCCTCAGTGCCTCACAATACCGGTGCTTATCACTCATCTGCAGGCAAATGCCAGTTTTACAGCTTTCAAACAACCTCACCGGAATCTCACCTCCGCCTATGCCGAAGGCGGTCAAGAGCAGATAGATTCCGTAGCTTTCACCAAATCTCGCAAGCTCCTGCATATCCTCATCATAGTGGCCATCCGTTTTTTCACGAAAGCCTCCATAATTGTCAATCACAAGTAAAATTGCGGGCGGTGCTTTTTTGTTTGCGGCCCGGTATTGTAAAAAGCTTCCTCCCTGAAACAGCTTCTTCCGATCAAGCAGCATTTCCTTTAACAGGAAAAATAGCTTTGGCAGCGATGCCTGCTCCTCCTCCGTCAGCACTCCGCCGATGAGATGGCTTTGTTCAAATCCAGTCAATAAGCTGCTGCTGTAATCAACTATATAAATCTGTAATGTTTCCGGATTTTCCTGTTCGATGAATGAATAAAGAATTGTTTGCAGAAACGTACTCTTTCCGCATGCTGCGATACCGCAGATGACATGATGCCCGCCGTTTGACAGGCTGATTTTGTAGGTGCCCTGTTTCTGATGCTTTGGATCGTCATAGCGTCCAATCGATATTTGGCAGCCTCTCTCCTTTTCTGCCGTGTGGAGTTCCTCTAAATATAGGATTTCCGAAAGAGGCGGCAGCCACAGGCTTTCAGGCTTTGGAACTGTCATGAAATCGGAAGCCCGCGTGATTTCCTGTAACAGCTCTTTGATCTGGGTCTTTGTTTCCCCACCACTCTCCCCTGCTTCTTGGGGCGGCACATAAATGCTGTCTTTCCTGCCATATTCATCTAACACGTATACGGCTTTCTTTTCCCGGCCTCTCTCCAAAAATGGTTCCATTGTATAAGCGCCCTGAAATTCCTCATACACCTCGTCATTTCCCACCTGCAAAATCGCCCTTCCGGGATTAGTCAGGAAAGCGGCATCCGGGCGGTGCAGCATCTCACTGCTGTCCTGTCTATCCTGTACACGCAGGCAAATGCGAAACCTCGCATTACTCCAAATATTATCATCCACCGTACCGGAAGGTCTCTGCGTCGCGAGAATCAAATGAACACCGAGACTTCTGCCAACCTGTGCGACACTGACCAGCTCCCGCATAAAATCCGGTTCTTCCCGCTTCAGCTCCGCAAATTCATCAATGATGATAAAAATATGAGGAAGCGGTATCGTGACAAGTCCGGTACGGTACAGCCTTTGATATTCATAAATTTGATTGACTGAGACTGACAAAAACAGCCTCTGTCTGCGTTCATTCTCGCTCCGAATCGATACCATCGCCCGGTAAACCATGCCGCCTGAAAGATTGGAAATGCTCCCAAGCAAATGTGGCAGCCCCGCAAACAAATTCGACATTCCGCCGCCCTTATAATCGATCAAAAAGAAACCTACTTCCAAAGGAGAATACTTCAGCGCAAGCGAAAGAATGATCGTTTGCAGCATTTCGCTTTTTCCGCTTCCCGTCATTCCGGCAATTAATCCGTGAGGACCATGTCCTCGCTCATGGGGATCCAAACTGCAGCCTCTGTTTCCTCCCGCCATTCCTATTTCCACACAAAGGCTCTCCTCTGACCTTTCGGTACTCCAACTTTTACAAATCGCTGCCCTATTTATCCTTTGATCCCCAAAAAGTTCAAAAATTGTTACTTTTTGAGGAATTTCTTCTTTTACATCTACAGAACCGAAAGCGAATCCGCAAAGCTTCCTCGCATAGGCCTCTGCCGTCTCCCTGCATACACCGTCAAAATAAATTTCTCTGCGAAATGCAGCTTCCGCCTTCAGTGTAATCTGTCCGGAAAAGTCATCGCTTTTTAATAAAATGGAACGGCACTCTGCCGGAAGCTCTTTATAATCATTTGCAAACAGCAGCAAGGAAACCTGCTCATTGTCAAGCAATGCCCGTCCGATCAGCTCATAACTATCCGTAAAAATGATCCAATATTTCTTCCTCTTTCCGGGAGCATTCAAAAGTTGTTCCATCTGATAAATCAAGTCTCTCGTTCGAATCAGATCTAAGGCAAACAGCAGCACTTCATCCACCCATAGATGAGGAAGCCAGCGCAGCCATTTCAGGCATGATGCCGACATTTTTGACTTTGTAAACAGACAGGCCAGGCCCACCTGTTTTGCACTGCATGCCATACTGATTTGCAGCGCAAGTATCCATAAAAGTCCGGCCAGATCCTCCATCCTGCAGGCAACCACTCCGCAAAGGCGTTCCTGCCTGAAATCAATACAAGCCGGGACCTCTTTTAATTCTCCGTATTTCTTTTTAAGTTGTGCCGGAAATCCCTTTATCGAATCTTCTAATACGGTAAAATGTTCTTTCGGAATGACAATCGGCACATCAAAGGGGAGCTCTCCTACTCCGATCCGACAAGAAAGAAAATCCGCATCCTGTTCCGTACGATTCCACAAATACGGAAGCCCTCCCGCCTCGCGCATACAATCTTCGATCTTGGGATACCGCCCTCTTAATGCATTTTGATGATGGCGGTACTGTTCCTTGATTTTCTGTTCACAGTCCTCGATATAATTTTGGTATGCCACCCGCCTCCGCCGTTCTGACACCCGCATGCCTTCCCTGTGCTGCCTGACATTCAGATATGCCCAAAAGCCGCCAAGCACAGCGGATGCCATCGCCGTAATCAGACCCGTATACAAAATCTGTCCGTTCCCACTGCCTTTATTCCAAACTGCGGCTCCAAAGCCCAGCATCATTGGGAGCACCATCGTAAAAGCAGGTCCGATTACTAATAACAAGGATTGTTTTTCACTTTCCAGTCTTTCCGGAGGAAACTCCAGCTCCACCACCTCCTTATCCGGCAAAATAGTGTTTCTGGGTGCAGGCGAAAACATCAGCCCATATTCGCTCCATTTTCTTAGGATATCATTTTTAAGTTCATATATTTCAAGCCTTACCGTGGCCTGCTCCCCGCTTAACGAATAGATGGCAAGCTGCCCCTCCAGCCAGATCAGCGTCCATCCGAAGATTTGTATGACATCCCCATACTCCAAGGCCGCCCTTTCATATCTGTTCAAATACCTATAGTTCAAGTATCCTCCGTTCCTCCCCTCAATCAGAAGCTCCGCCTTCTGTCCATTTTTTCCGATTGATAAATGTCTCTCCGAAAGCATATCTGCTCCTGCACAGCACACCGTATTATCCATACCTCTGCCGAGGGATATTGCACCCTCTCCGGTTTGATAAAGAGCGGCCCGCATATCCCCGCTCAGGCAAAGACACAGCCAGAGCCTCTCCCTATAAATTGTCACAATAGAAAAGACAGTGCATGCCTGCTTTCCATAATTCTCCTCTCTGACCTCCTTTCCGTTTTTCAAAAGCCGATACAAGCGGTCATCGTCTTTTAAAAAATAAATTTTTCCCCGGCACACCCGAAAGCCCAGCCAAATATCCTCTTTTAAAGAAAACAAAGCTCTATTGATGCAAAATCGCTCCGTTTTCTCCTGCGCTTTTTCCTGCAGTGTAAACTCCCTGCTGCTAAACGGAATATCCGTATAGATCAATTCCCACGCAGCTGTTTTATTGCATACAAAAAAACTAATCTGCATAATTTACCCGCTATGAATTTGTTTAATTAACAATTTGTACCTAATCAACTATCTGCTTTGTTACATTTCTGTTTGAATATTCCTGTGCGAAAACACAGTCGTGAATTGAATAAAATTAGACTACCGTTTGAAATAGAATTGTACATTCAAACTTTTGATTTGTTCATCATATCATGAAGCAACGGGAAAATCAATACCTGATTTTCTTGAGTTTCCGTATTATTATCCACAGTCTGTCAGATTTAAAGCTCTCTTTAT
>JASGGU010000039.1:0-33869 GCA_047602645.1 Lachnospiraceae bacterium
CGGCACATCCGCCGCGCGCGCAGCTGCGCATTTATGCATCTATTGTTTTTCAATAGATGCTATTCTTCGTGAATGCTTCTCCATATTGGAAAAATCCGTCCCAAAGAAAATATCCACAATATCAAGTGCCAGATACGTCCCGACGATTCCTGCGCCCAGTGCGAGCACATTCGCATCGTTATGTTCCCTGGTCAGTCTCGCACTTGTGCAGTCACCGCACAGTGCGGCACGGATTCCCGAAACTTTATTGGCCGTAATCGAAATTCCGATTCCCGTCGTACAGATGACGACGCCTTTTTCGCATTCACCCGCTGCAACCGCCTCGGCAACCGCCCGGCCATATTCCGGATAATCGCATGAGCGCCGGTCAAAACAGCCAAAATCCTGCACTATAAAACCCTTTTCCTCTAAATGAGCCCTGACAATTTCCTTTAAGTCAAAACCTCCATGATCGCTTCCTATTGCAATTTTCATGTCTGCCTCCTCTATGATAGTAATCTCAAAATTATGAAACTTCAATTATATGGTGGCCTGCCGCCTTCATCAAACGGTTCATAATAGCCTGTCCCATTTGCGGCGTATCGAATTCCTCCGAAAAAATGCAAGTCACGCCCCTTTCATCAAAATCACGTAAAACCGCATACAGATGTCTTGCGATCGCTTCCTCATCCTCTCTGGCTCCAATATCCTCCACGACGGCGGCAGAATAAAGCGGGTAGGTCTCCTCCGAAGCAATGACTCCGACGATCTCGCCCTGCTCCTGTTTCTGTCCGATTCCCCGCCGGATATACTCCACTACATTTTCCTGTGCACCTTTGACAATTGTCAGCGCACCTTTTGGCGCGTAATGCTTATATTTCATTCCGGGTGCCTTTGGCGGCGTCTTTAAATCGGACACACCAAGAATTGCCTTATCATATTCGACCTCTCCAAGCACTTCGGCAAGCATTTCTCTGGAAATAAAGCCCGGACGAAGAATCATCGGTACGACTCCGGTCATATCTACAATCGTCGACTCTAAACCGATGTCCACCGCTCCGCCGTCAATAATCATATCAATCCGCCCATTCAAATCCTCAGCCACATGCTTTGCCATTGTTGGGCTGGGACGCCCCGATAAATTAGCGCTCGGAGCCGCAATAAATCCACCTGCCGCCCTAATCAGCGCAAGCGCAACCTGATGGCTTGGCATTCGCACAGCCACGGTATTTAGACCGCCCGTTGTCTCCTGCGGAACAATATCTGTTTTTTGGAAAATCATCGTGAGTGGGCCGGGCCAGAAACGGCCCGCAAGCTTCCTTGCCGCTTCGGGTATTTGAGAGGCAATTTTTTCAAGCTCGTTCATATCTGCAATATGAACAATTAAAGGATTATCCGACGGCCGTCCCTTCGCTGCATAAATTTTGCCGGAAGCCCGGCTGCTTAAAGCATCTCCGCCAAGTCCGTAAACGGTTTCCGTAGGAAATGCAACAAGACCGCCCGCCTTAATGATTTCACCCGCGCGGGCAATCGCCTGATTTTCGATATGAGATTCGGTTATTTTTATCTGAATGGTGTTCATAAGACCTCGATGTGGTATAATGTCTAGGACATTATACCATATCTTCCCCACCATGCAAACTGTATTTGTACTGGAAATTTATTTTTTTGTATCTTTTGTGCTATTTTTTATCTCTTTATTTCTGTGTGTTTAGGTATTTCAAAATCCCCATACAGATGTTCCAGGCAACTTTTTCCTGGTATTCCTCCTGAATCAGCAGGGAGGCTTCCTCACTGTTAGACAGGAAACCGCATTCTACAATGACAGTGGGACTGGCGGTATTTAAGAGGAGGTAGTATGCGTCGTTTGATTTTGCCTGCCTTTTATTTCCGTCCTTCAGCCCAATGATAAGCTGGTTTTGCAGACAATCGGCAAGCTCTTTTCCGCCGTCGGAGTTTTCATAGTAAAAGACCTGTGCGCCCTTTACATATTCTTCATGATAGCTGTTCTGGTGAATGCTGACCGTAAAGACCGGCGCAGTTTCGTTAATCAGCGCACAGCGCCGCTTCATATCCTGCGCTTTGCGATTTGTGCTCCCCTCATCATACAACCCCTCATCGGTTTCACGCGTCATCACGACCTTGACGTCGTTCTGCATAAGCAGCGTTCTGACACGCCTTGCTATCAGCAGGTTGATATCCTTTTCAAGCGCCTGATTAATTCCTACCTTCCCAGGGTCGCTTCCTCCATGGCCCGCGTCAATACACACAACACGCTCCTGTTTCTTTTCCACATTACCACTCATGACGGAAACTGCCGCCCGCCGCGACAAAAATGCCGCTGCAACCAGCAGGACTGCCGCCATGAGAATCTCAATCTTCCTGTTCCTCATAAACAATACGATTCCGGTCTGTCGTTTATACATCTTATGAAACAGGGATACCCTTTTATAACCATTGTTTCTTATTTCATAGATGCAAAATAATTTACCGTTCAGTCAATAAAAACGAGAGCTGTTTTTGCGCATATAACAGGCGGTGAAAGTAAGGACCCGATACAGCCGCCTCACTCTCACCGCCTATTTTAAAATAACAATCTACAGGGAAATTACCATTTCTTTTTCAGACAATGGCAGCTCTTTCCTCTCAAAACCTTCAATATGAATGCAAACCTTCATATTATGAGGTGCCGCAGTCAGGCTCAGGGAAACCGTGTTTCCGGTTCTTGCGGCCGAAACTTGAAGGACCTTTTCTCCATTCAGATCTACCACCGTGCAGGAGGCATTCTTTTCGTCGCCGAGCTCATAAATATGAAGCACAGTGCTGTCCGTATAATTATAATCCGGTCTTGTATCCGTTGCCCCTACCGCAAGGATCGTATTTTCACGCACATACAAAGGAAGAGAAAAATAATCATAGGTATCCTTGTAAAAACGGCCACCCTCCCTCTTTTCTTCCGAAAGCAGGTGTGTCCACTTACCCTGAGGCAAATAGTAATCCGAAACACCCTTTTCATTGAAGATTGGTGAAACGAGCAGGCTCTCTCCCAGCATATACTGCATATCCAGATAGCTTACTGCCGGATCAAGCGGATACTCGAATACCATCGGACGCATTACCGGCGTACCCTTTTCGTGCGCTTCCGCGGCCTTGCTGAAAATGTAAGGCATCAGTCTGCATTTCAGCTTCGTAAAAAACCTGACAACGTCATTAGATTCTTCGTCAAACAGCCACGGCACGCGGTAACTCGTCGAACCGTGCAGTCTGCTGTGCGTAGACAGCAGCCCAAACGCCACCCATCTCTTATACAGGTCAGGCGGAGCCGTCTGCTCAAAGCCGGAAATATCATGACTCCAGAAGGAGAAGCCGGACATCGCAAACGATAGACCGCCTCGCAGCGTCTCCGCCATCGAAGGATAGTTTGCCGAACAGTCACCGCCCCAATGTACCGGGAACTGCTGGCAGCCTGCCGTTGCACTTCTTGCAAACAGCACCGCTTCCTTCTCGCCTTTTTCCTTCTTTAATAGGTTAAATACCGCCTGATTATAAAGATAGGTATAATAATTATGCATCGTAACCGGATCGGAGCCGTCATAATAAGTAACGTCCACCGGTATTCTCTCCCCAAAGTCTGTCTTAAAGCAATCCACACCCGCATCCAGCAATGTTTTCAGCTTATCCGTATACCACTTTGCAGCTGCCGGATTCGTAAAATCAACCAGCCCCATGCCTGCCTGCCACGTATCAACCTGCTTCACACCCTTGCCGTCTGCACGCATCAGCATATAACCGTTTCGGACACCCTCTTTGAAAAATGCCGTTCCCTGCGCAATATAGGGATTGATCCACAAATCAATCTTTAATCCCTTTTCCTTATATCTGTCCAGCATTCCCTTCACATCCGGGAACACACGCTCATCCCATTCGAAATCGCACCAATGGAACTCCTTCATCCAGAAACAATCAAAATGAAATACGCTGAATGGAATATCTCTGTCAAACATCCCCTGAACAAACGAACTCGTTGTGGCCTCGTCATAATTAGTTGTAAAAGAGGTCGACAGCCAAAGTCCGAAGGACCATGCAGGCGGAAGCGCCGGCCTTCCGGTCAGATCCGTATAGGATTCCATAATTTCCTTAGGTGACGGACCATATACGAAGAAATAACGCAGTTCCTCACCCGGCACAGAAAAGCCCACATATTCTACCTTCTCGCTCGCGACTTCAAATGAAACGTTGTCCGTATGATCCACAAAGACACCGTAGCCCTTATTCGTCATATAATAAGGAACACATTTATAGGAAATCTGTGAGGAAGTACCGCCGTCCTCATTCCAGGTGTCCACAACCTGTCCGTTTTTCACAAAGGAAGTAAACCTCTCACCGAGGCCGTAAACGCACTCACCCGGACGGATCGAAAGCTCTGTCACCATATAAGGCTTACATGCTTCCTTCATGTAGCCCTCCTGAGGAAGCATTGTGGAAAGCTCTCGGTCATACTGCACATAGGATAAATTTCTGAAACCGCAGCTCGTAATCACTTCACCGGCCGCCTCAAACTGATAGCTCCATGACTCTCTGTTCACGCGTACAGTAACATCTCCCGCTGTCATGACAGCTTCCTTTTCCTCGATCACGACCGTCGCATCCTGTGAAATAATATGAAGCGGAAACCTCGCCTCATGGGGCTCATAAGCCTCATAATGGTAGCTTCTCACCTGAATCATATTCCTTCCCGCCGAAGTAAATTCCAGCGTGATCGTCGGCAGATTCAGCGTATCTCCTCTGCTCTCAATTTTCTTACACGGCGCAACAATACGCATACCGTTTGGGATTTCCTCCACAAAATACGCATCCGACGCATAAAAAGCCGTCGCTCGTTCACTTTTTAACCAATAGCCTTCTGAAAATTTCATGATTCTTCCCTCTCATTCTTTTTAAAAAGATCAATCCACACTGCCGAATCGTTATAGTGATGCCTTTAAATTGTATTTTAATGATTTTCTATTATTTTATACGAATTCAGTATAAAGTCTCTTCTGTCCTCCGTAAATGTTTTACAGAGTTTTCTTTTGTACTCTAGCGACTTACATATTTTATTACACAAAAAGGCATGGACTGCCTCAAATTGCAGCCCATGCCACTGTCAGTATCATTTATTTAGTTGTTACCCTCCAGCTCTACCCACTTTTCCTCAATTTGTGTGCATGCCGTATCCTTATCGATCGTTCCCGCAATATAAGACTGCAGCACCTCGCCGAATGCCTGATGGAAGCTGTCTGTCGAATAAACGATAGATAATGTATTTGTGCCCTCCGAGGATGCAAGCGCGTTGCCCTGCTTGATTACTTCAAAATCAGGAGCCGTTGCATCGTCGATCGGAGGAATCACACCTGCTACCTCATTAAACCATGCTTTTCCGTAATCGGAAGTATACCACCAATTTACAAAATCAAGCACATCATTTAATACCGCTGAATCCTTGTAAATGCGGAGAGCCTGATCGGAACCGCCGATTACCTTGCAGTCTGCGGCATCATTGCTTACCGGATAACCGTCAAAGCCGATCTGGATTTCCGGATCAATTGCAAGCACATCCGCCTCTACCCATGCGCCCTGACCGTTCATGATCGCTGCCTGACCGGAGCCAAATGCAGCATCTTCTGCGCTCAAATCTGTCTCAAGCGGCTTTGCATCTCCGTATTTTACGGTCAGATCCAGATATCTGAAGAAATCATCGTAGATCTCCGGATAATCCTTGAAATGTGCTTCGCCCGCCACAAATTTACCGACAAGACTTTCTACATCGTCTCCGCCTGCCGCATCAAGGAATGACTGAAATGTATGCTTGAATACCCACCACTCGGCATAGCCCGTTGTGAACGGCTGATAGCCTTTTGCCTGAATTGTTTGGCAAACAGTCTCAAGCTCATCGAGTGTCTGCGGAAATTCCGTAATTCCGCACTCTTCAAAAATTGCCTTGTTATAAAGGAGTCCGAAATAGTTGCCCTTAATACTGAGTCCATGAATCTCCTCACCGGATTTCATAACTGCAGCAACAGAATCACTCATCGCATCAGCAAGCGGCTGTCCGGCCAAATCATAAGAATAATCCAAATAAGTGCCGATTTCCTTTCCGGAGGTAGAAGAAAAGATGTCCGGACATTCTCCTGCATTCAATTTCGTCTTTAACAATGTCGGATAATCATTCTGAGTTGTTTCGTAATTAATTGTCACGTTCGGCTTTACTTCCTTGTACGCTGCAATCAGCTCATTGATTGCATCCGCATATTCCGGGCTGGCGATAAACATGTTAATTTCAACAGGCTCATCCGAGGAAGCCGTCTCTTCTGCGGCTGTATCCTCTGCCGGAGCTGCCTCTTCTTCTGCTTCCGCCTGCGAGCTGCCCTCTGCGTCAGCTGCCGGTGCAGCGGCACTCGAACCGCAGCCTGCAAGCATTGTGACCGTCATTGCTGCCGAAAGAATTAAACTTATTACTTTCTTTTTCATAACTATTTTCCTTCCTTTCAAACATTTGTTTACATCTTTCCTGGTTTTTAGTGTCTTTTCACTATTTTATATTAATCCATACCCGGCCGGAATACGGATAAATATCTGTTTTGTATTTTAGCGGTTATCCCTTTACCGCACCTGCCACAACACCCTCCACAATATATCTTTGCAGCAGGATAAAGAAAATAATCGAAGGAACGACCGCCAGTACCATTGCAGTCATCGCATAATGCCACTGGGTATTGAACTGTCCGACGAAATTGTAAGCCGCAAGCACAAGCGTCTTTGTCTTAGGCGAGCTGTTTACCATTAACAGCGGAAGCAGGAAATCATTCCATATCCACATTACATCAAGCACGATCACCGTTACCGAAACAGATTTCAGCAGCGGGAAGATTACACTTGTAAAAGTCCGCAGTGTGGAAGCTCCGTCAATTCTCGCGCTTTCATCAATTTCCTTAGGTATTGTTTTCATAAAATTAAAATAAATAAACGTAGCCATCGGAATACCGAAACCCCAGTACTGGATTCCAAGCCCCCATGTAGAGCCGGATAAATGCACAACATTCATCACCTTCAGCAGCGTGATCATGATTGTCTGAAACGGAATCAGCATCGGTGTAATGATGATTGTATGAATCAGCTTTGTATACTTATTTTTCCTTCTGTCCAGAATATAGGCGGATATCGAAGAAAACATAACAATCCCGGCAATTCCGATCGCAGTGATGATGACATTGTTGATAAACAGCCTCCCATATTGCATTTTATCAATGACATATTCATAATTTTCCCATGCAACCCGCGTAGGCAGCGCGATAACATCTGTCACAACCTCCTTAAACGGCTTCACAGAATTCATGAACATCAGAAATACCGGATAAATGTATACGATTCCCATCAGAAGCATCACAATTTCCAGGAGAAGCAGCTGCAGCTTCTTTTTCTTTGCTCTTTTCATTACAGATCAACCTCCTTCCTGCTGAAAAGCTTCAGAACGAGCTGTGTAAGCACGAGCACAACCAAGAAGAAAATAATGGACTTCGCGGAACCGACCCCATAATTGTTATTTTGAAACGCTTCCCGATAAATTTCCAGCGTCACACTGTAGGTTGCACTTCCGGGACCACCCTTTGTCAGTGCGAGGATAATATCAAATACCTTCAGCGAATTTGTCAGCGACATAAACAGGCATGTTGTAACGGAAGGTCCGAGCAGCGGCAGCGTTACCCGAAAAAACCGCTGAACACCATTTGCCCCATCCACGGTTGCCGCTTCCAGCACATCGGTGGGAACGGCCTGCAGGCCGGCGATATAGAGCACAATGTAAAAGCCGATTGATTGCCATATCCCGACAAAGGCCACGGAATAAAACGCCAGCTTCGGATCTCCCAGCCAGCTTAAATTTAAGAATTCTGCTCCGGTTAAATCGAATAATTTTGCAAAGCCCTGAGAGAAAATAAATTTCCAGATAAATCCTACGATTGTCATACTCATAATATAAGGTACAAAGAACACACCACGCAGCAGATTTGCTGTCTTTATTTTCTTCACAAGTGCCGTTGCAAGCGCCAGTGCCAGAATGTTTGCAATAATAATAAATACAAACGAATACTTCATCGTAAAGAAAATGGAATTGATAAAATCCGTATCCCCCGTAAAAATCTGTTTAAAATTTTCAAAACCGATGAATTCCGGCTCCTTGGAAATTCCATTCCACTTTGTCAGAGAATAGTAGCCGCTCATGAGAAACGGAATATAAATTGTCAGGCTGACAAGAATTACCGCCGGAATGGTATATAGGATCGTTTCCAGCGCTTCTTTCTTTTTCATTCCCATCTTTTTTCCTCCTCTTTGTTTCTTTGCAATGCATTTTCATTCATTTTGTGCACTATGTATATATTTTATTATATTTGAATATTTCTTTTGTTAAAATACAATTAACAGAACAAGTTATGGTAAAAAAATGAACAAATTTTGTTCACATCTTTTTTATTTGTGATAAGATAAGTATACGAACCCCCCAGTGCCCATACGGCCTAAGAGGGGCAGCTGAAAGATCCGTATTTTGCCGGAAGGGGCCCATACTGCTATGACAAAGGAAGAAATCAAACAACGTCTGAATCTGGTTTCCCTGAGAAATCAGCTGATTTTGTTAAGCTCCTCCATCATCCTGATCATTGTTGTCATTATTATTTCTTATAACTATATTAGGAATAAGCATACAATCATGGAGGAAAATATCAAATCACAGTCTACAATCCTCACATTTGAGGGTGCTAATTTCGACTCCTACCTATCGGAAATCAACTGGTATTCTCTTGCACTCAGAAATGATGCGACTTTTCTGCAGATGATTTCCAGCAACAAGCCTCTGGATTATGAAGATAAAAGCTATATCCAGTCGCTGCTCAAGAGCAACTTCTATTCGAGAAGCGACTTGATTTCATACAACCTTTATCTGATCAAAAAAAATGCTCTTTACTCCCGTTCTACAAAACTGAATCAGTTTTTAAGCTCGGATTTTTATGATTTTGATTCTCTCCCGGGCTATGACAGCTTTACGAAAGGCAGCTTTTACCGATCAATTTTCCCCTCCGGCAAGGGCGGCTTTATGAACTATTACCGCACAATTATCGATATCGAGACAAAAGAGCCGCTTGCCGTCGTCGAGTTGTCCTTTACAACAACCTTTGTGGATGCACTTGCAAAAAACCATATCCAGAACAATGAAATTTACTGCATCCTGGATGGAAACAACCATATTTACTATACGAGCAGCAAGCAGCTTGCGGATGACGCGGTGCTTGCGCGTTTCACCCAGGATCTGACTGCCGCAGGGGGGAGTGCCTTTACGACACGGGTTCTTGATGTCCCTTATCTGGCTGTGTCTCATGTCTGTGCGTCGGAAGATTTTACGCTTGTATTATTAAAACCGGTAGAGGATATTGAAAACGACATCGCCGTCACACGCAATGTCAGCTTTGTTCTTGCTCTGATCGCAATATCCTTTTCTGTCCTGCTCTTTGTTATTTTTATCCGCCTTGTGACAAACCCGATCAGCGCCTTGACACAGCGGATGAAAAAGGCCGGCTCCGGCAATTTTGCCGCAATTGAGAAACTCGGCGGCAACCTCGAGATCTGCGAGCTCGAAGAAGAATATAACACAATGCTTCAAAAAATCGATGAGCTCATCAAGACCAATTATATTGCAAAACTCAATGAGGAAACAGCACGTTTGATCGCTCTCGAAGCACAAACAAATCCACACTTTCTTTATAATACTCTGCAGGCGATTTCTGCCGAAGCAATTTTAAATAACCAGACAAAAATCAATACGATGATTACAAGTCTCGCTTCCCTGCTGCGCTACTCCATCAAAGAAAAGGAGCTTGTTGCAATTGAAGAGGAAATCGTTCAGGTACGCAGCTATCTGATGCTGCAAAAAGAACGTTTTGACAGCTCGCTGTCCTTTTGTATCACAATTTCAGACGAAGTCTCCCACTTTATGATACCAAAGCTGAGCATTATGACACTCGTGGAGAATTCTATTCTTCACGGCATAAAAGGAAATGTTTCTTCGATTCATATTGATGCGGATGCGTTTGTCGAAGAAGAGACACTGTGGATCAAAGTATCGGACAACGGAAACGGAATCGAGCGGGAACAGCTAGAAAAGCTGCTCGCCTCCTTTTCAGACATTCCGCTGCGTTCCGAAAAAAATACCGGTATCGGACTTTCCAACCTGGCAAGCCGTCTCCGCCTGATTTATCACGAACAGGCAGCACTCCATATTGAAAGTATCCTTTATGCCGGTACTGTAATTACCGTTTCAATCCCAATTTTGGAGGTGCAGCATGTTTCAGGCATTGATCATTGACGATGAAAAACCCGTGCGTATTGCCATCACGGCGCTCGGTGACTGGAAAAAATATCGGATTCTACAGCTTCATTATGCAACAAACGGCAAGGAGGGGATCGCCTGTATGCGGGAACTGCATCCTGAATTTGTTTTTGTAGACATGCAAATGCCCCTTATGAACGGCATCGAATTTTTGGAGCAAGCCAGACGAGACTTTCCGAAATCCAAATATATCGTCGTAAGCGGCTATGACGAATTCCACTATGCACAAGCCGCAATAAAAAACGGAGCCGTCGACTACCTGTTGAAGCCGATCAACTCCGAAGATTTGAATACCGCCATCGAACGGGCATTTATCCAATTAGGCGGACAATTGGATGAACAGCCCGAGGATGCCGACGCCCGGCAGCTCTCGCCGGGCGAGGTCATCGAAATCATTCGTGATGATATCGAAAAGAATTATGCAACCGACATCAGTATTTCCATGTTTAGTGAAAAATATTTTTTTTCAAAGGAATATCTGTCCAAGCTGTTTAAAAAACAGTATGGAATCGGAATCTATGAATACGCACTCAAGCTGCGTATGAACCGGGCCAAGGAACTGCTTTCAAATAATACAATCCAAATACAAGAAATCTCCGATCGGCTCGGCTACAGCAATAATAACTATTTCAGCAAGGCATTTAAAAATTATTACGGAATCTCCCCAACCGATTACCGCGACCGCCTCACCTAAATCTTTTTATTTAATAATACTGGTTGAGCACCTCCCACACGGAGCTGTCTGCATAGCCCAGCTGCCATGCCGCTACTCCGGCGAGGTTATGATTAACCATGACCTGCAGCTTCGCACCAAGAGACTGTCCATCTTCAAGCCATACCTTATAAGTAGCGCCCTCCTTCGTCCACTCGGCATAATTCTGTGCGGTCACCTCATCCCATTCGGCCGTCGTGCCCGCATTTTTCACTGCGGTGATTGCATCCGCCATCTTGACTGTCTGCACCTCCAACTGATAAGGGATATATTCCGTATTTGTATCCTCCGCAGCAATCTCCGCTTCAGTTTTTGGTTTTTCGATCCAGATCCTCGTGTAAAGCGGTACCGCGTTGATCACGCGCTCCGCCGGAACCTCCTCAAGCGTCCTTTCGATCCCATTCGTCACATAGTTTAAAGAAGCGACCGAACCGCTCTCCGCGGAACCTTTATAATGTTCGTCGTACCCCATAATAATTACATAATCCGCAAAAATACCCTGCTCTTTCCGATTATAGTGATCCGTATAAGCTTCCGGCACATAGTTGTCCACAGAAAGCACAATTTCCTCTTTACGGCACTGGATCGAAAGCTCCCTGACGAACTGAATAAACGGCTCCCCTGCCTCAGCCGAAAGAGATTCAAAGTCCACATTGATTCCCTCTAAGCCATATTGTTTTGCATAATTAATGAGCTGCTCTATCACATACGCCCGCTTATCCGAATAAGATAGAATATCATAGGTACTGACCTCAGGATACGTCATGTTATCGACAAGTCCCCACACCTCATAACCCGCTGCATGAGCAGTGTCGACATAAGACTGACTCGCAATGGAAGCCACCGTCCCGTTATTATCCGACAGGCTGAACCAAGTCGGAGATATCGTCGTCAAACCGTCGGCTGATTGCAGCCGGTCCGAAAGAAAATTATTGGCATCCGCATTGGTCACCATATCCCATGCGAGGACAACCGGGTAGTCCTTGGAAATATGCTTAAATTCACCCTCCACCACCTGAGCGGGGGCTTCCAGCATCTCCTCGCGGGTATCAGTCAGATATTTCGCCTCGATAAAGCCGATCAGCAGATCGTCTGTCTGCACCTTTGACCAGTCGCCGGTCTGCTCCAATACAGTAACTGTGATCCCCTCATTAAGCTCCTTTAAAATCCCGCTCTTCTTATCGGCTTTTGTACGCACTGCATGGCTTTTTTTGATATCTGCCTTCTGCACGGTCTCACCCGCCGTCTTAAGCGAAACACGATAAGGCTCGCCGTTTCCGCCAAACATTTCATAGGAAAGCGTTGCATACAGGCTCACATAATCCAGAGCCACATAAAGCGTATCGCCTTCTGCAACACAGACGGGATAGGGCGTCTGCGTCTCTATGCCTGCAATAGAGTAAGAGGTTGCACCTATCGCAGCTGAAATCACGCTCTCCTCTGTTGTATACAATAAAGCACCGCCGTTCACATCGTAATAAAACCGGTCGGTAAATCCGCTCTTGACCGATGCAAGATCCAGATAACAGCGACCTTCAATGACGCGAAGCTGCTGCTCTGAAATCTCTCCGTTCTCCACAATGGCGGCATAATCATCCGAAACCACACCATAATAATCATAAAGCTCAGATTCGCTGACCTGTTCTGAGGAATAAGAAAAATTCTCAAATAAGCCTGTCGCAATCCCTACCCAAATAATAATGATAATCAGTACAACCGCTATGACGGCCGGGATAAGTTTTTGCAGCATCCTTCTTCTTTTTCTCCGTTTTCGTGCTTTTGATCTGTCAGTACTCAAATTGATTCCTCCTACTCTGGATTAAACCGCCGCGCCATTTTGCGTGCACAATCAAAACCACAGTACATTATAGCAGACAATTTTCGTTTCGTCATTATAAAAAGCAATATTGCGTAATATTCTTGTAATATTTCGTTACTGTTCACAGAAAACCGGAGAATTGCAGCGCCAAAACGCTGTTTTTGCGTTTTGTGTACATCGCATAGCGTGTTACTGGTCACGGAATTGCTGTACTTTGCAGTGGAGTAAACAGTAACAATATTTCAGATTTTCTTAAGAACTTTGGCCGATGCTGCATTGCATATCGGGGCCTGATTTACAAATCGCAGCACGGCCTCATTCTGTCTTTGATTTCCTCTTTGCGCCGGGTTTACGGCAGGGGTATCCGGTCATACCGGACTTCAATAAGATGGCCGCTTTCGTCCCGTAAATAATCGGGCATATAGCAAACCTCCTCATTGACCGACATAATTTCTGCCGTCTTGGAAATCGGAAATACATGTCCCTCAATGGAAACGCGCACGCCCTCCTGTGACAGCAGCTTCAAATAGGCCTGAAGTTCCTCACGCTGCTTCGCACAAATGGCTTTTTTATAGACATCCATAAGAAAACCCTCCTTAATCCCTTATGCCGTCCGCATGTTTACTTGTTTATTAAAATTAGGAATTACCAGCATTTATGAATAGTTTTCGTGATACTCGTGATACAATAATGCGGCATTTTTACACAAGGGATTATATTTCGTATTTTTTTGCCGATACTATAATTAGCAATCGGAAAGTAAAGACTAATATGAGGCTTCCTGCGTGCATAAACTATAACGGTTCTAAATGTTTTGAATTATTACTGTATTAGGAGTCTATCGTTTTTGATGAAATAAATACTGAAACGATTTGATCAAGCGGCTATTGATCCGCTTAACAGACATCTGAAAAACAGATTATGTGGCAGAAACCAATCTTTGGATTAATTTCCACTAGAAAAAAACTTTAATATGGCTTAAAATATAAGTGAAAGATTATATACTATATACTGTCCTCCTTTCGCTGCTGTCTGCGAAAGAAGCCTCATGCAATGATTGTACCGGATTCTTTTTCATAATGCAAGTATTATTTTACATTTTTTATAATTGTCATCAGCATACTTTCTTTTTGCTTTATGAAACTTTAAGATTTGAGGACAGAAAGCCTATTGACTTCATTTTGCATACAGTATATTATCGGAACATAAGACGTTTCCGATAATCAGTATCAACGGCTGGCGCCTTTTATGTGAATTTGCTTCGCAATTTCCCATACCACATTTTAGAAAAAAAATCAGGAAGGATGTGATACTATGAAACTCGAAAAAGTAAATGACCACCAAATACGCTGTACATTGACAAAAGCCGATTTAGCAGACCGCGAATTAAAGATCAGTGAGTTGGCTTATGGTACGGAAAAGGCAAAAAGTCTCTTTCGGGACATGATGCAGCAGGCAGCATACGAATTCGGTTTTGAAGCAGAAGACATCCCGCTTATGATAGAAGCAATTCCGTTGTCCGCAGATTGCATTGTACTCATTATTACAAAGGTTGAGGATCCCGAAGAGCTTGACACAAGATTTTCCAACTTTGCACCTTCCGTACATGAGGAAGAAGATTCGGGCCTTGACGAAGTCATGCAGTCCATTAATGATGAGGCTGACAACGTACTGGATCTGTTCAAGAAATTAAAACAGGATCGGTCTCCCGCTTCCGCAGAGCTTCTTGAGGAAGCGAAGGAAAAGCTGCTTGAAAAGGCTTCTGCCTCTTACGAACTGACGAAGGCCTATTCCTTTGCCAACATTGATGCCGTCGCAAGACTGGCACATGTTGTGAAGACATTCTACTTTGGAAGAAATTCCCTGTACAAGGACAGCCGGACAGGGCGTGTAGTCCTGATCGTTTCTAAATCGAACCATACGCAGGAGGACTTCAACAGGGTCTGCAACATGATCTCTGAATATGGCACACCCGAGAAATACACACCGGCAGCAGAGGCATATTTTGAAGAGCATAACGAATTGATTCTAAAAGAAGATGCACTGCAAAAATTGCTGTATGCATAAATTTCCTGAGGATTGCACATAAAATTACACATAGAAACAAGAGAATTCCATAAAATAAAGAGTGCGGGTCGGTTTTAATACGATCCACACTCTTATTTTATTTCATAGGAAAGACTGCCCAATCGGATTCAAACAATTTATATAGCATTGATTTTAGCCATTAAATCATCAATATCCATTCCATGAACAAACGCTGCTTCTTCCAGGCTTTCTCCCTGTGCGGAAGGGCAACCGAGACAATGCATTCCTGCTTCCATGAGTACCGGAGCAACATTCGGATTCATCCTTAAAATTTCACCGATCGTCATATCCTTTGCAATAGCTGCCATAGTAAAACCTCCTTTTAAAATTACTCGATGAATAAAAAAATCTTCACATTCGTAGGGTAACACTTTTTTCTTTTTATGACAAGGCATAATGAAAGTGCTTTTCGAAATTAATTATAAAATCTTTCTAAAATTTTATGCAAAACAACCAAAAAAGCCTTATTTTTCAACCAATGTACGCAAAAAAGAACAGCCGGACTCCTTGACGTGTATACACGATTAACCTATAATCAAACATGGATTTAAAAAGTTTTATTTTCGGTTTTGTAAGGACCGGATTAGTTACTCAATATTATTCTAAACTTAGGAGGCATTCAGAAATGAGATCAGAATGGAATGGTTTCGTAGGCGGCAAATGGGAAAAAGAAATCAATGTCAGAGACTTCATCCAGAAGAACTACACACCATATGATGGTGACGATTCTTTTTTAACAGCACCTACACAGAACACAAAGGATTTATGGGCACAGATACTTGATCTTCAGAAGCAGGAACGTGCTGCAGGCGGAGTTCTTGACATGGATACAAAGGTTGTATCTACAATTACTTCACACGGCCCGGGATATTTGGATAAGAGCAAGGAAACGATCGTAGGTTTCCAGACAGATAAGCCCTTCAAGCGCTCCATGCAGCCTTACGGCGGTATCCGTATGGCGGAAAAAGCTTGTTCCGATAATGGTTATGAAGTTGATCCTGAAATCAGCGAATTTTTCTCCACACACAGAAAAACGCATAATGCAGGCTGTTTTGATGCCTACAACGCTGATATAAGAGCATGCCGTTCTTCACATATCGTTACGGGTCTTCCTGATGCTTACGGACGCGGACGTATTATTGGTGATTACAGACGTATCGCTCTGTATGGTATCGACAGGCTGATCGAAGATAAGCTGGAGCAGAAGGATTCTACGGGACGTGTAATGACAGATGATGTCATTCGTCTTCGCGAGGAGCTTTCCGAGCAGATCGTCGCTTTAAAGATGATGAAGCAAATGGCAGCATCCTACGGCTGTGATATTTCCAAGCCGGCCCAAAACACGCAGGAAGCAATTCAGGCTACCTACTTCGGATATCTGTCCGCAGTAAAGGAACAGAACGGTGCGGCAATGTCTCTCGGACGTACTTCCACCTTTATCGACTGCTTTGCGGAAAGAGATATAAAGAACGGTACCTTTACGGAAGAACAGCTTCAGGAATTCATTGATCACTTTATTATGAAACTGAGATGCATTAAGTTCGCCCGTACTCCTGAATATAATCAGATTTTCGCAGGTGATCCGGTATGGGTAACAGAGTCAATCGGCGGCGTCGGCATTGACGGACGTCACATGGTGACAAAGATGTCCTTCCGTTATCTGCAGACGCTCAACAACTTAGGCGCAGCACCTGAACCGAACTTAACAGTTCTCTGGTCAACAAGACTCCCTGGAAACTTCAAGAAGTTCTGTGCAAAGTCTTCAATCAATACTTCTTCAATCCAGTATGAGAACGACGACCTTATGAGAGTCACACATGGCGACGACTACGGTATTGCATGCTGTGTATCCTCCATGGTAATCGGTAAGGAGATGCAGTTCTTCGGCGCTCGTGCAAATCTTGCAAAATGTCTGCTTTACGCTTTAAACGGCGGTGTGGATGAAGTATCAAAGAAACAGATCGGACCTAAGTACCGTCCTGTTACAGGCGATGTGCTTGATTACGATGACGTTTTGGATAAGTTTTCCGATATGATGGAATGGCAGGCAGATGTTTATGTGAATACACTGAACATTATCCACTATATGCATGACAAATACTGCTATGAGAGAGCACAGATGGCGCTTCATGACAGAGATGTCAAGAGATATTTTGCAACCGGTATTGCAGGACTTTCCATCGTTGCAGACTCTCTGTCCGCAATTAAATATGCAAAGGTAGAAGTTATCAGAGATGAAGACGGCATAATTACAGACTTCAAGACGACCGGCGACTTCCCTAAATATGGAAATGATGATGATCGTGTCGATGAAATCGCACAAAAGATTGTATCTAAGTTTATGACAGCAATCAGAAGAAACCATGTATATCGAAACGGTGTTCCGACAATGTCGGTTCTTACGATTACTTCTAATGTAACCTATGGCAAGGCAACCGGCAATACTCCTGACGGACGTAAGAAAGGTCAGCCTTTCGCACCGGGCGCAAACCCAATGCACGGACGTGACTCTCATGGTGCAATTGCATCCCTGTCCTCCGTTGCAAAGCTTCCGTTCAACGATGCACAGGATGGTATTTCCAATACATTTACGATCATCCCCGGTGCTCTCGGCAAGGAAGATCAGGTATTTGCAGGAGATATCGAGCTTGACCTCAATAAATAATTAAGAACCGGGTAACGGTTTAGAAAGAGGTAAGGTTATGGATGAAAAGAAAATGATTGACGATTTGGTGACATTCCTTGATGACTCGGTCAACGGAGGAGTAGGGCACTTAAACGTCGAAGTGAATTCTACAAAAGAAGCGATACGCAGTGTAGAAACAATGGGCTGCACAGATTGTTCCAGAACACCTCTGGCATGCAGCGTACCAACTCTTCACCAGGGCCTGGACGATTATGAATAACTTATACCGAAAGGTATCACAATAACAAAAGGAGGATTTGTATTATGGCAGCAACAAGCAGTGCACAGGTTGATAACCTTGTAGCTTTATTGGATGGTTATGCTACGAAGGGCGGCCATCACTTAAATGTAAATGTTTTAAACAGAGATACTTTATTGGACGCACAGAAGCATCCGGAAAATTATCCTCAGCTGACAATCCGTGTTTCAGGATATGCGGTTAACTTTATTAAACTGACACCGGAACAGCAGAGTGATGTTATTTCCCGTACATTCCATGAAGCAATCTAAAATTTGAAGTTCTGTTTTGCAAGCCTCTCTGCAGCGCGGAGGGGCTTGTTGTTACCTTAAATGGCATCGAAAGGATCACATCATATGAAGGGACGAATACATTCAATCGAAAGCTTTGGTACCGTAGATGGTCCGGGCGTACGCTTTGTCGTATTTTTTCAGGGCTGCCCAATGCGCTGCCTGTACTGCCATAACCCGGATACGTGGGAAATGGAGGCCGGTACGGAAATGGAAGTATCTGAAATCCTTGATCAATACGAAAGAAACAAAGGATTTTATAAAGGCGGCGGCATCACTGCGACCGGCGGCGAGCCGCTTGTACAGATCGACTTTTTAATCGAACTGTTCACGGAAGCAAAGCGGCGCGACATCCATACGTGTCTCGATACTTCCGGCATCACCTATCACAAGAATCAACCGGCACTTATCGAAAAAATGAACCGCCTGATGGCGGTAACGGATCTGATTATGCTCGATATCAAGCATATCGACCCGGAGCTTCACAAAAAAGTGGCTTCTCAACCCAATGACGGCATTCTCGCCTTTGCCGAATATACCGCACAAAAGGGGGTAGCCCTCTGGATTCGTCACGTTATCGTACCGGGTCTTACCGATGAGGATGAATACCTGTTTAAGCTCGGTTATTTTATCGGAGGTCTGTCCAATTTAAAAGCATTGGATGTGCTCCCTTACCATACGCTTGGAAAGCCGAAATATGAAAAGCTCTGCATTCCCTATCCGCTCGGCGATACGCCTGCAATGGATAAGAAAGAAGTCGTAAAGAAAAAAGAGGTAATACTCGACGGCATCCGAAAGAAACGGGCCGAAATTCAATAATTTTCAGCTTGTATATTCAGCTGTTTTATATTAAAATAATAGAGAGTCTTGATATATTTTTATCAAGCATATTGCGAAAGATTTTATAATAAGGAGGATATAGTTATGGCATATGTAATTAACGACTCATGTATCAGTTGCGGAACATGCGAAGGACAGTGTCCCGTAGGCGCTATTTCTGCCGGCGACAGCAAGTTCAATATTGATCCCGGTACTTGTGTTGACTGTGGTGCCTGTGCAGGTGCTTGTCCTGTAGGCGCTATCGATCCGGAATAATCAAATAATACGGCTATGATGATAAGAGGCTACCTTAAAAGTCAACTTTTAAGGTAGCCTCTTATCATATTTATTTAAGCCTCTTGTCCTCTTGGCTGCTGTTTAGAATGAGATTTTAAATGCAGGCCCAGCTTTCCCCGCTGCTTTTTACGAAGCAGCTCGTCAAAGCGCTTAAATCGCTCCTCCTCGCGTTCCTCCTGCTCACGGAACAGATAGTCCACCTGCTTGATTACGTGGTCACCCACCTCCTCCTTGACACTGTTCAGCAGAATCTGATTATTTTCCTGGAGTGCCTGAAGAAACAATTCCTTAAACAGCTGCCTGGCCTGATGCTGCCTGGCTGCTTTCGCATCCTCCTGCTCCTGAGAGGGCTGCGGCTGCGCATGCTGCTGTTCTATTTCCATTCCCTGACCGAAGTCGGTTCTCTGCTCCTGCGGCTGTTCCGCTGCGTTTGTATCACCGCCGGACGGCTCCTTGATCACGGACGCGGCCAATTCCTCGGCATTTTCCATATGATTATCAAATGCCATACGAATCGCCTTTAGTTGAAAGCCCTTCTCTTTCATCTCCCTCACGCGAATCAAATGCCGGATATTTTCCTCCGTATAATATCGATGTCCCATTTCATTGCGCATGATTGGCAGTTCCAGCTCCTCCTCCCAATAACGCAGTACATGTGCCTCCACTCCAACCCTCTTAGATGCGTCTGATATCATATACCTAACTTCTCCCATGACTTTTGCTCCCCTTATTTTTAAGTTTTTTCCAAAGCAAACTCACGCGCCGAACACGGTTGACAAAGTCAACATCATACCATATACGCGAGTGTGCATCCTGCACGGAGTGCTTTTATTTCATAGAAAACCAAAACTAAACTACTGCAATGTAACAAGGACTTTCCTATGAAATAAAAAAGAACCGATGAATTTTATGATTCCCATCCGTTCTCTTTCGTAAAATCATGCGCATGCTAATCCCGCGCCTTATTTGCAAATTTGGTATAATCCGGCATCCATACAAGTTCTATGGTACCGATCGGGCCGTTTCTCTGCTTTGCGATAATAACCTCCGCAATATTTTTCTTTTCTGTTTCCTTATTATAATAATCATCCCTGTATAAGAACATGACCACATCGGCATCCTGCTCGATCGCACCGGATTCACGCAGATCGGACAGCATCGGACGGTGATCGTCTCTTTTTTCTACCGCCCGCGAAAGCTGCGACAACGCAACGACTGGCACATGAAGCTCTCTCGCCAATGATTTCAGTGATCGGGAAATATCTGATATCTCCTGCTGTCTCGAATCCGTACGCCCGCTTCCCGACATCAGCTGCAAATAGTCGATGATAATAATTTGCAAATTATGCTCGAGCTTATACTTTCGGCATTTGGAACGCAGCTCCGATATTGAAATACCCGGCGTATCGTCAATAATAAGTTTTGACCTGCCAATCACGCCTGCTCCTTCTATGATTCCGTCCCAATCGTTGTCCGACATATTTCCGGTCCGAATCGCCTGGGAATCCACACGGGACTCCAGTGAAAGCAGACGATTAACCAGCTGCTCCTTTGACATTTCCAGACTGAAGATGGCGGCACACAGATCCAGTTTAAAACAGATATGCTGCGCCACATTCAAGACAAAAGCCGTCTTGCCCATAGAGGGTCTGGCTGCGATCAGCACAAGATCAGAAGGCTGCAAACCGGCGGTTTTGAAATCCAGATCACTAAAACCAGTCGCGATTCCGGTGACATTTCCTTTTTGCTGGGAAGCGATGTTAATCCGCTCCAGAGCATTCATAACAACTTCGCTGATCGGTGTATAATCTTCCGAATTACGCCGTTGTACGACGTCGAAAATCCTCTTTTCCGTATCTTCCAATATGTACTCTGTCGATTCCCTTCCGGCATAGCACTCATTTGCAATTTCTTCATTAATTCTGATCAGGCGTCTGAGAACCGCCTTTTCGCTCACAATATTGGCATAATATTTCACATTTGCCGAGGTCGGCACGATGGTAATCAGTTCCTTAATGAACTCCATGCTGCTGATTTCCGCAGGCACGTCCTTTTCTTTTAAATGATTTTGGAGTGTGACCAGATCTACCGGCTTTCCTTCATTATAAAGCTCCACCATCGCCTCGAATAAAATCCCATACTGCTTTCCATAAAAATCTTCCTTATGCAGAATTTCCGAAGCGATCACAATTGCTTCCTTATCCATAAGCATGGAACCAATGACCGACTGCTCTGCCTCAGTACTATGCGGCAATATTCTCTTTATCAGTGCCTCTTCCATGAAGCCAGCCTCCTTGGTTTCGTATCTTTCTTACGCTTCCTCTACCTTGACCTTCAGGTTTGCACTGACCTGCGGATGCAGCTTCACTAAAACCTCATAGGCCCCAATGTTCCTTAGCTGTTCCGGAAGCTGGATTTTCTTCTTATCAATGTCCAGATCATGTTGGTTCTTTGCCTCCGCCGCAATTTCCTTAGAGGATATGGAGCCAAACGTCTTTCCTCCCTCTCCCGCCTTCAGCTTTACAATGACCTGCTTTGTCTCAATTACCCTTGCAAATTCCTTTGCTTCCTCTAAAATCCTCGCCGCAATCTTTTCATCATTTGCCTTCTGCAGCTTTAATTCATTCATATTCTTTGCATTTGCTTCGAGTCCAAGCTTTTTCGGAAAAATAAAATTCTTTGCATAGCCGTCGCTCACCTCTGCGATATCACCCTTTTTTCCTAATGTCTTGACATCCTGCAGTAAAATAACCTTCATTATAGTTCTCCCTCTTTCTGCATCATTTCTAAAGTATTTAAAAGAAGCTGCTTTGCTTCCTCTACAGTTACATTCGGTATCTGCGCACCGGCAATGTTCATATGTCCGCCGCCGCCCAGCTTTTCCATAATTATCTGCACATTGATCTCATCGATCGAACGGGCGCTGATATAAACCTTGTCCTGATAATCTGTCAGGACAAAGGACGCCTTAATGCCGCTGATATTAAGCAGCTCATTGGCCGCCTGAGCGCCGATAATCGTCGGACTTTCCACGCTGTCACTCGGAGAAACAGAGACCGCGTATGCACTCTGATATACTTCCGCATGACGGACCGCTTCGGCCCTTGCTTTATAGTCTACCATATCATCCCTGAATAATTTGCGGACTCTTGTCACATCGGCACCGTTTCTTCTTAAATATGCCGCAGCCTCAAATGTGCGAACGCCGGTCTTCGTCATAAAATTATTGGTATCGATCATAATCCCTGAATAAATACAATCCGCTTCAACAGGGCGTATTTTAACATCATCACTGATATATTGCAGAATTTCCGCAACCATTTCGGAAGCAGAGGAAGCATACGGCTCAATATATGATAAAGTCGCATTTTCAATTTTCTCCGAGCTTTGTCTGTGGTGATCAAGTACAACAATCGAACTGCATTTTTCCAATAGCTCCTGACATTCCGTAAAACTCGGCTTATTGACATCCACAACAATCAAAGCCGTCGTCATATCCGCCGCCTCTACAGCCTCCGTATTGTTTAGGAACAAATCCTCCTCATACTCGCCTGCGCCAAGCAGTCCATCCATAAGCGGACGAATCGAGGTTGTAATTTCATTGACCACAATATGCGTCTTTTTTCCAAATGTCCTGGCTGCCCTGTAAATACCAACTGCTGCACCAAATGCATCAACGTCCAGAATTTTATGACCCATCACGATAATCTTATCACTGCCTTCAATAATTTCCTTTAAAGCGTGTGCCTTGACCCTCGCCTTGACGCGCGTATTCTTTTCAGTCTTTTGGCTCTTGCCGCCGTAGTAGGTGATGTCGTCGGGCCGCTTGATGATTGCCTGATCGCCGCCCCTGCCAAGCGCAAGATCAATCGCCGTGCGCGCATACTCATAATTCTGCTGATAGAAGCCTGTCTCAACACCAAAACCGATACTCAGCGTAACCGCCATCTCATTGCCGATATTAACCGTCTTTACATCCTCAAGCAGATCAAAACGTTTTTCAGCCAATATTCTTAAATATTTATTTTGTATAATGACAAGATATTTATCCTTTTCCAGCTTCTTCACAAGCGCATCCATCACCGAAAAATATTTGTTAATCTTTCTGTCAATCAGTGCAACGAGCAGTGACCGTCTGACCTCCTCGACGCTTTCCAGCGCCTCATCATAATTATCGATGTAAATCAGACCCGCAGCAAGCTTTTGTTCCTCGCTTTCCCGCTGCAGGCGATTAATTTCCGTTTCATCGAACATAAAGAACGCAATCAGATAACTGTCGTAATCCAAAGTCTCTACAATTGCCGATGCCGCCAGCATCGCTTCCATCGAAACCTTTTTCATACTGACCCGGTAATCCCGTTCCTCATGATTGATCATCAGTTCTGTTTCGGCTTCAATTCCCGGAAGAATCCCCTTATGCATCTGCGGCAGCAAGGACATGATCGATTTGCGGTAGCCCTTTTTTACATGCAGCAATTGTTCAAACGCCTCATTGGTCCAGATAACCTTACCGGACTCATCCAGCAGTGCATACGGCAGCTCCAGATCCCGCAACAGCTGCTTTTGAATCTGTCCGTACTGTGTCGCAAAACTGACAAGTTCGTTTACAACGAGCGTCCGATTCCTGAAATACAAAATAAGCGCAATCGAAATATAAATGACCGTAAAGATACTCATCACAATACCGGCATAAAGATCAACAAAATACATAAAAGCATTGAAAATAACAATAAGAACCGTAAACCGCAAAGGCCATTGAATATACGAGCGAATCTGACCCTTAAATTTTATTTTTGCGCTCATGATAACTCCTTTGGTATCCCGCAGACCAATCTGCATTTGTTCTGTCTGCGTTATAAAACATTTATCATATGATTATATCATTTTTTCCGGAAGTTCTCAACCACCATACCTTGAAGTTTCTTCTCTTTCTCACCACTCTATTTTGATTTACAATTGATCAAGCACTTCCGCAGCACAGATTTTGTTTTGCGCGCGAGTGCGCATCTTGCATAGAGTACTTTTGTGTAATAGAGGCCCTAATCCTATTACATAATAAGATCCGCCGGATAGCTGTCCTACCCGGCGGTTGATTTGTCAATTTAATTATTTTTCCCTTAGAGGACTTCCGTATCTATCACCCGATATTTTGCGCTTCGATCAAACCCTTGCCGCCATACAGCTCACGCAGCTTCGGCTTTTCAATTTTTCCGGTCGGGTTTCGAGGAATCTCAGCAAAAATGATCTTGTGCGGGCGCTTGTAACGCGGAAGCCGATGACAAAATTCGTTCAAATCCTCCTCCGTTAAAATATAGCTCTGCTTCAGCTCCACAATTGCTGCGCTGACTTCTCCAAGCCTCTTATCCGGAAGTCCGATGACTGCTACGTCATGCACCGCTTCGTTGGTCCTGATAAAGTCTTCGATCTGCACAGGGTAAATATTTTCGCCGCCGCTGATGATGACATCCTTTTTTCTGTCCACGAGCAGTATAAACCCGTCCTCATCCTCACGTGCCATATCGCCTGTATAAAGCCATCCCTCTTCTAATACTTCCTCCGTCGCTTTTCTGTCATGGTAGTAGCCGACCATAACCCCGGGGCCCTTCACCGCCAGCTCGCCTACATCGCCCGCCTTCACCTGCAGGCGCTTTTCGTCTACGATCTTCGTCTCCCAGCCATAGCCGGCTTTTCCGATCGTACCGACCTTATGGATATTTTCTACACCAAGATGCACACAGCCGGGTCCGATTGACTCAGAAAGCCCATAATTTGTGTCATACTCATGGTGCGGGAAATAGTTCTTCCATTTCTTAATCAAGCTCTGCGGAACAGGCTGGGCGCCGATATGCATGAGCCTCCACTTAGACAGCTCATAATCGGAAAGCTTCACCTTGCCGCTTTCAATCGCCTCTAAAATATCCTGCGCCCACGGAACAAGCAGCCATACGATTGTGCAATGCTCCTTCGATACCGCATCCAGAATAAATTCCGGCTTTGTACCCATTAACAGTACGGCTTTGCTGCCGGAAAGCAGGCTTCCGAACCAATGCATTTTCGCGCCGGTATGGTACAGCGGAGGAATACATAAAAAGACATCGTCTCTCGACTGACCGTGATGATTCTGCTCCACTTTGCACGAATGCATCAGCGAACGGTGCTTATGTAAAATTGCCTTCGGGAAACCGGTTGTTCCCGAAGAAAAATAAATAGCGGCATCATCCTCATCCGTAATCGTAATGTCCGGCTTCCGGCTCGAGCAATTTGTCGCGAGGGAATTATAGTCATCCGCAAATGAAGGACAATTTTCTCCTGCATAAATCAACAGGCGGCCCTTGCTGAGTACATCCGCGATTTCTTCAATACGGCCGATAAAGGCCGGCCCAAAAATAAGAACATCAATCTGCGACAGCTTTGCGCAATACAGAATTTCTTCAGAAGAATAACGAAAATTAAAGGGAACAGCCAATGCGCCTGTTTTCAATACACCAAAATAAATCGGCAGCCATTCCAGACAGTTCATCATCAAAATTCCAACCTTATCTCCTTTTTTAATTCCCCTGGAAATCAAAAGATTGGCAAAGCGGTTCGCCTTCTCGTCGAAAACGCTCCATGTAATTTCCCTGCGGAAATGCATCTGCGGTGCCGGCTCGATCAGTTCATATTCCTTCCAGGTCACTCTGCGGTTCTCTTTAATTTCCGGATTAATCTCCACAAGGCAGATATCATCCCCGTATTCACGGCTATTTCTCTCCAGTAACTCTGTAATCGGCATCTCTTTCCCCTATCTGACAATCTGTTATACTTTCATACTGAAACGCGTTTCAGCGTTTAATCATTAAAGCTAACTATAACGTTTTCTCCTGCGATTGTCAATATACTCGCCGATTTTCTATTCCTGCACCTTGATAATTACTTTCATCGTTGTTTCCCTGTTTTCATCTATATATTCGTATGCTTTTTGATATTCTACAAATGGGAATACTTTTGAAATCAGCGGCTCAAGCTTAACCTTCTTCTCACTGACCAGCCTGATTGCAGCTACATAATCCTCATGCCGATACATCATTGTACTCTTAATATCCAGCTCATGGTCGTTTACCAGGGCCAGATCTATCTTGGCCATACCGGCAAAAACTGCTACCAGAACGATCACGCTCCCCTTTCTGGCATATTTAATCGCCTGACCCATTGTAATATTGTTTCCTGCACAGTCGTAAATGATATCCGCTTTATCCGGTCCGAATTCTTGAATCAGTACTTCTCCGAAATCTTTTTTTCCCGTATTGACACATGCGTCAATGCCGCATTCCGCCGCCTTTTCAAGCCGCAGATCACTGATATCCGTTATCAGAACCTTTGCCGCTCCCATTCCTTTTGCAACCTGCGCAACAAGGTTTCCGATCGGTCCTGCGCCGATTACCGCAATATTCATCCCGGCAACGTCACCCACTTGTTTGATTCCATGTACCGCAACTGCCAAGGGCTCGATCATTGCACCCTCTTCATAAGTCATTTTGTCCGGTATCGGGGTGACCTTCGATGCATCGACCGCAAAATATTCCGATGCGGCGCCGGTAGTCTGAAATCCCATCACCTTCAGTTCTTCACACAGGTTATATTTTCCATTCCGGCAGGGGTGGCACTTTCCGCAGTATACCTGCGGCTCAATTGTCACTTTTTGACCGACTTTCAATGCAGTTACATCCGCTCCCACGCTTATGATCTCACCGGAGACCTCGTGTCCCTGTGTGATCGGATAGGACGTAAACGGATGTTCCCCGTGATATACATGGATATCTGAACCACAGATACCAATGTCCATCATCTTTACCAATACCTGTTCTGTTCCTGCTGCCGGTTTGGGAACCTCCCTGAATTTAACCTTTTTAGGACTCATCATAATTTGTTGTAACATACTTTGCACACCCTCCCTTTTTCACTTTATTAAAGTGTTTAATTAAGTGATTTCACTATAACATGTCTCCTCCTTTTCTTCAATCCATTTTCATATATTCTCCATATATTTTTCAATTTGATAGATTGCTGCTCCCAGAGCCGAGGATTCTATCGGATAACAGCAGCCTTTAAGATATTCAGCAGTATTGCCAAAGATATTTTTGGGCGCCGCTATTTTGCGAAGTCTCTCCATATATGGTTTTATGTAGCTGCCGACGTAACCCCCCAACACTACATCACAATCAAAGCACATCCTGAGAGTATCTGCCGCAATCGCCAAATTTTCCAGATATTGACCCCAGATCGCTTCATATTCCTGATTTCCATGTTCTAATTCTGTAAAAAACAGCCCCAGATCACCATCTGTATGGCCGGATAGAACCGATGCCGAGCAATATGCATCCAGACAGCCCTGCTTTCCGCAGTAACATTTCAACCCTTCCGGGTGAATGACCATATGCCCGAATTCGCCGCTGCGCCAGTTATCTCCTATAAATACTCCCGGGCCCTCTTCTCCGTTTTCCTCCTTATTCTCCCCGACAACAAGCGCCCCTCCCACCGTATTGCTCAGTGACAAATAAACCAGATTTTTGGGCACCTCCGTATGAATACACTCCGTTAAAGCCGCCGCATTCGCATCATTCAAAACCACACTTGGATACGGAATATGCAGAAGATACGGCTTCAAAGGCTGGTCTCTCATTTTAAGGGCGTGAGAAAAAGCAATATGACTCCGGCTGCTGTCCACAATTGCCGGCAGCGAAAACCCAATACCCGTCACCGTTTCTCCCGTAAGGCCGCATTCTAAAAGAAACTCCGATAACATCTTACTTATTTCCTTAAAATAATCAACTTCGTTGCAAAAAACCATCCGCACTCTTGTATGATACAGTACCTCTTTGGAAAGATCCGTTAAAACCATCCCGATATGATTCCCGGTAATATCGATTCCCACAGCATGCGCAGCCGACTTCACCGATGCCAGCGCTTTCGCTTTCCTCCCTCCGGTGGATTCAAATTCTCCTACCTCTTCCACCAGACGGGAAGCCTTTAATTCATTCACCATCTGCAGGGCAGTCGGTACGCTCATGCCGAGCGTCCCTGCAATATCCGGTATCGATGTTTTATCGTTTTTATTGATAAACCTGAATACCCGGTTGCGATTTCCCCTCTTTATTTCTATGCTGCTGCTTTTTCGTTTCATATGCCCGCTCCATCAGATTCCCCGTTTATGATTACCGGGAATCACTGATTGAAAAGACCAACTGCCGATTGGCAATTGGTCTGATTATTAATCCATTGTGTAAGGCATCAACGCGATATGTCTCGCTCTCTTAACCGCTACCGTAAGCGCTCTCTGATGCTTTGCGCAGTTACCAGTAATTCTTCTCGGAAGGATCTTACCTCTTTCGGATACATATCTTTTTAACAGATTGACATCCTTGTATTCAATTTCCTTATCTTTTCCACAAAATACACAAACCTTTTTTCTTCTGCGCATTCCGCCTCTTCTTCTCATCGGAGAATCAGATCTGTCATTGTCACCCTGCGGTCTATTATAAGCCATTTCTCTTACCTCCTGTTTCTGATTAATTAAATGGCAGCTCCTCATCAATTCCATCCGGAATATTCATGAAGCCGTCGCTGATTTCTGCTGCCGGTTCCGGTCTGGCAGGTGCAAAGCCGCCGTCGCCGGACGAAGCCGACTTGCTCTCTGCAAATTCCTGATCCTCTACGACAACATCTGTTGTATAAACCTTCTGTCCGTCCTTGTTTGTGTAGCTTCCGGTCTGGATACGTCCGGTCACAAGCACCTTCGTACCCTTTCTGAAATATTTCTCCGCAAACTCTCCGGATTTTCCAAAAGCAACGCAATTGATAAAATCTGCTGTCTGCTCATCATTGTTTCTTTTGAATCTTCTGTCCACTGCCAGTGAATATCTTGCAATCGCTGTTGCACTGTCCCCTGAGGAATATCTCACCTCGGGGTCCCTTGTCAACCGACCCATAAGAATTACTTTGTTCATACGTACGCTCTCTTTCTGATTATGCCTCTTGCTTAACGCATAAATATCTGATTACGTTTTCCATAATGCGAACACGATTCTCGATTTCAATCGGGGCTGTTGTCTCAGCTTCAAACTGGATGAAGTAGTAGAAACCTTCTTTCATCTTCTGAACTTCGTAAGCTAATCTCTTCTTACCCCATTCATCAACGTTTGTCACTGTGCCGCCGAAACGGGTAATATAACCCTGAATCTTTTCAAAAGCGGCCGCCCTTTCCTCGTCTTCGATCTTAGCATTAAGAACAACGGCTAATTCATATTTGCTCATGCTAGTACCTCCTTTTGGTCTCTGGCCCCTCACCTGAATGAGGAGCAAGGAAATTATTACATTGTATCACGAGATTACATGTTACCATAGATTTTTCAGCAATTCAAGCCTTTTTTCGCAATTCCTTCGTATTTTTCTCAACAAGCTTTCTAGTAACCATGACCTGATGCCCGCACCCCATACATTTCAGCCGAAAGTCGGCGCCGACCCGCAAAATCTCCCATTCAAAACTGCCGCACGGGTGTTTTTTTTTCAGCCTCACTATGTCTCCCACATCATAAATCAACTTTTCCGGCATATTCATTCCTCCTGATCACCACTATATTTCAATTTGTCCAAGCAGTTCTCCGATGCTGCCCTGAATGAGCAGGTCCGCACGTCTGTCCATCGGTGTCGGAGATTTATTAATCAGCACAAGCTTATTTCCTCTGTAATAATCAACCAGACCCGCTGCCGGATAAACGGCAAGCGAGGTGCCTCCAACGATCAGGACCTCTGCATGCGTAATATAGTCTACTGCTCCCTGCAACGTCTCCTGATCAAGACCCTCCTCATAGAGCACGACATCCGGTTTGATTTTTCCGCCGCACGCATCACATTCCGGCACTCCCGAAGATTCCAATATCTTGCTTATAGCAAAGAATTTTCCGCATTTCTCACAGTAATTCCGCAGAACACTTCCGTGAAGCTCCAGCACTTCCCTGCTGCCTGCAGCCTGATGCAGTCCGTCAATATTCTGGGTAACGACCGCCTTCAGCTTTCCGGTCCGCTCAAGCTGTGCAAGCTTCAAATGCGCACTATTCGGCTTTGCCTCCACGCACAGCATCTTATTCCTGTAAAAACGGTAAAATTCCTCCGGCTTCTGCCGGTAAAAAGTATGACTTAGGATTGTCTCAGGCGGATAGTCATAGTTCTGATGATACAGCCCGTCTACGCTGCGAAAATCCGGTATCCCGCTCTCCGTCGATACGCCCGCCCCACCGAAAAAGACGATTTCATCGCTGTCCGTGATCCATTGCCGCAATGTCTCAAGTTCCTTCATCGAAAGTCCTCCTTTTTCTGCTTTACCGCTATAAAACGCCCGCCTGTATTTCCGCCTTGCATACCTTGACGCCATCCTGATTTTTGATGACCGCCTTTATAATCAGCAGACGGAATGTATCGTTTTTCTCTGCAACCGTTCCTTCTATTGTAAGAGTATCTCCAACATAGACAGGCTTCGGGAATTTTGCTTTTACACTGTGAATCAGGCTTCTTTCGCCCGGCAGATAAACACCTGCCAGCGTTGAAAAATATGCGGCCGTCAGCATCCCGAACACAACACACTTTTCATGTCCGTTCGCTCTCGCATACACCGGATCACTGTGAAGCGGATTCACATCGCCCGTAATTTCCCGAAAACGGTTCTGATCCTCTTGTGTTACCGTCACCGTAAAGCATTCCTTCTGTCCGATTCCTATTTCTTCATATTTATAGCAATTCATCCTATGCCTCATCCATCTTGCGCCTAATCAAATCGATCATCCCGCCGACATTCTCCAGCTTATTCACTTCCTTAATATCGAATTTCATCCGAAATTCCTTCTCCATCGCGACAATCAATGTAATATGCTCCAGCGAATCCCAGTCCTCGATATCCTCCGCATTTGTTTCATCCTTAATCTCAAGCGACTCATCATCGAATACTTCCCGAAAAATCTCCTGTACTGCCTCATATATTTGTTTTCTTGTCATGCCCTGTTTTCCTTCCTCGGTTTCTTAAACATATGATTCTTCAAACCTCTTTCAGCAGACCGGCCGAAAGAAGCTTATCTGCTGCTGAAATAACGACCGAAAGCGGTGCCCCGATCAAACTGCTCAGCCGGATCAAATCATTTGTGCCGTCCGCGTAGGCCAAAATATCCTTGAGTGCCAGTGTTTCCTGATAAGTCTCCTTGCTGCTCGTCGTCGGCACAAGTCCTCTCTTCCCAAGCTGAGGCTCACACAGGCAGGTGACACGGTACACCGCATTTCTTTCCAATGCTTCAATACAGCCCCGTATAACGGTATAGCTGCCCGCAAAGCCATCGGGTGAAATAATGTCCAGATTGTCCGCAGACGTATGATATTCAGGATAAACATGATATTTTGAGCGGCAAAAGCATACAACCGGCAAATCCACGCCCGGCGCCTGATATTGCCGTTCATCCGACCCTCTCTTTAAATAGGAGTAATCTATATAATCCGGATAATGGGCATGCAGCACGCAGGTAAGCACACGATCCGCCAGCGTATCTCCATACCTGGAATGCACAAGCGAATAGGTCCTGTCGTCACCGACACATGTCAGGTTAAATCCGGCAATGACCTTTTTTTGCATTTCGGGCAAATATCTGCTCAGATAGGTGATCGCTCCGATTGTCTCCGGCACAAGAATCAGGCGATAGCTGTATTTTCTGTTCGGTATGCTCTTAATATAGTTTGCAAGGTACATCATCAGTGCGGGTCCCGAGCATTCGTTATTCGCCATCGACGGGTGACAGATATACGTGGATAAGAAAATCTCCTGCTCTGTTCTTCCCGGAATTAGAATTTCCCCGTAGGTCAGACTGCCGTCGGTAAACGCAGAACGGATGACCGCATGATAGTCTCCCGGCTTCAGCTCCTCCTTCTGCTTCTGTGTCATGCAGAACCCCCAGCGTCTCTCATAATAAGAGGTCACATACGGAATCACCTGAGGCTGCTCCTTCAGTGTATACAAATGCGGGGTCAGCTCCTCCAGCGAAAGTACGGTATCCACCGGCACAGAATAGCCGACCGCATGCAGATTATTTTCTTGAAAATCAAGAATTCGATTCCCGTTTTCATCCTCCAGATAAGCTTCCGTAATATTCCATTCCTGTGGCACAGTCCAGTCAAACGCCTGTGTTCCGGATGGCACCTCGGTCAGCCTGATATCCGCACAGTACTTTTTCAGGATGCGAAACGTTTCCCGAACACCGTCTCCCGTAATGCTCCGGCAAACCGGAAACAACTCTTCTGCAAGGGCAAACATTCCTCTGCCCTCCTCCAGATAAGCGGTATCATTTTGCCCGATGTAGGAGCAGAGCTTCCTGCTCCTGTTGTGGCGGACATCCTCCGCAATGATCGGATAAGCCCCGGCAAGATCAATCATTTTATATTCGATTTCATTTACAAAAAATTTCTGCAGTACACCTGCCTTTTCAAATTCCGGCTCAAACGGATAAATCAATATTTCCACATCCAGCTTAAGATCGCGGACATTCATAGAATAGACTGCCTCCCCCGTCATGCCGGCGGCATCCGTGTAATCAGCTTTAAAATCCTTCAGATAGCGGTATGCAACAGGACCTTCCTGCTCCTCCACGTAATGTACATACACAAAGGAATGCTGACAGTCCTTGTCGATAAACAGATTTTTAAAATGGTGTTCCGTAAAATAGGTAAACGGGGAATCCTTGCCAAACGAGCTTTTGTTGTCAAGCGCACACAGCTCGTCCTGTCCCTTTCCCCAGACGGCAAACGAATAGATCGGATGTCTCGTCCGCTTAAAATCGTCTCTTTTCAAGGCAATTCGTCCCAAAGAACCTGTCTTGCATGGTGTCTTATAATAATCGTAGGAAACGCCCCTGCAAAAGGACCAGTTGAAGGTCGGAAATACAAGTGTCCCGTCCTTACCGATTATTTCAATCATTCCATCGATCAAATGATTCAAATCCGTATCGTCGTCATGCTCCACACAGCTGTACAAAAGCTGCTTGACATCAGATGTCACAAATACATGATCGCCTTTTTTCAGTCCCAGATGAAAAGCCAAATCCTTCAGCCTGATATATGAGTCCATTTTATTTCCTCTCCGTTTCAATGGCGTTCTTCCCGCTTATGCGTGAAATACTACCTGTTACAATATACCATTAACTCGCTAATTTTTCAATGTTACTATTCAGCCTTCGGCCTCATCTTTCCGATCATGATGGGTGCACTTGTTTTTTTAAATTGATCCGCATATAATAGAAGGGACTTTGAAGTGAAAACGAAACGGAGATTACGGAATGTCTTTATTAAAGAAAAAACAGAAACAACCCATGACCGGTACGGAAATATCGGAATTATTAGTCCGTGTCCTGATTTCCGCCTATACTATTTTGATAGTTATTCTGCTTCCCCTCTGCTACAGGAACAGCTATTATGATATCGGCGACTTTAAATATGAGCTGTTCTCAGGCATGACGAC
>JASGGU010000040.1:0-33134 GCA_047602645.1 Lachnospiraceae bacterium
CAGATAATAGGGCGGCCACATCTGCTTATCATCTGCAAGCAATGTGAACTGATCCGTATTCACCAGCTGTCCCTCCGTCGTATACGCGGGCGTCACATCAGCCTCGTCATTCAGCAGAATCTGATATTTCAACCCGTTATCATAGACCTTGGAGGATTGAAACAGAAACGGCCCGTATACTTTTTCCAATCCCGGAATCCCATCGTCGCGCTGGTCAAATTCTCCCTGTGAGGCAAAACGGATTTGTCCCGCCTGTGCCTGCAAATCGGAAATCGTTGTGATATTCAACCGTTTTGCAAGTTCTGTGCGAATGACCAGTCCCTGACTGTCATTGGCCTTTGAAGAATCGAGCCAGACCAGATCAAACTGCTTTTCATACTCTTCTTTGACAACACGATAGACCTCCTGCGGATCGGTGATCAGCTCCATCTTCAAAACGGAAAGCAAACCCGTTCCCGTATATTCCGGATACAGATCGATTTCATCGTTGATGATTGAGGTGTGGACAACGGAACCGGCAATATTCATTTTTCGTTCAACATCGAAGCCTGCATCCTCCAGCGCAAGTGCATAAATTTCGGCCACGATCAGACTTTCGGTAAAGTCTTTTGATCCGACGCGGATCGCATCCAACTCCTTTCTGCAGCCTGTAACCGTACCTAATATTGTCATCGTGAGTAAGAAAGCCAGCATTCTTCTAGATTTCCCTGTTTTCATGTTAAGTCCTTTCTTTTTTGAGCGCAGGAGATTTTACTTTTGCAGCAATATTAACCTCCGCCGAGATAATGATACCGCAGCAGCCTTCTGTCGAACAGCTCCAATAAAAGGCCTGAAGCAACGGATAATGCGGCTACCGTAATTCCGCCGATGAATAATAAATCGAAACGATTCAGGCCAAGTCCCGTAAAAATAATACCGCCAAGGCCGCCCGCACCGATTTTGGCGGCAAGTGCCGCACTCGCGATAATCTCAATCAGGGCCGTCTTGACACCGGTCAGAATCATTGGCAGCGCCAACGGAAAACAGACTCTCCGCCATATCTGTCCCTCCGTCATACCGCAGCCCTCAGCCGTTTCCAGCATAAATTCCGGCACCTTGGACAAGCCCTCCGCCGTGTTCATCATGATTGGCGGAACGGCCAGTAAAATCAGGGCCGTCAGGGCCGGGGCCGGGCCGGTTCCCATGACCGGAATAAGAAGCAGAAGCACCGCAAGACTCGGAATGACACGCAGCACTTGAAATAATGCCGTCATCCATTTCTGCATACGGCTGAAACGGGCGCAGAAAAATCCCGCCGGAATCCCGATCAGGGCCGCCGCCGTCAGCGCCTGCAGACTGATTATAAGATGTTCCTTGATTGCCAGCACATAAGCGGACATATTATTTTGAAAGTAATCATACATGATTTTCCGATTCCTTTACCCATGTTATCCAAAAATTGGTTATCTTTGTCTTTTATTCTATTATAATAAATCCGGAAAAGCAATCAAGTATGCAAATAATTCTTGCCGCATATGCCTTATCATATTATGTAAATGCAGAAATCAGGAAATTTAGAATAAAAATTAAAAATAATCGGAATTGTAAGAATCATTTTGTATGGGAATATAGGCGTAATGATCGGCGGTTAAGACATTGTCTTAACCGCCTGAAGATTTGCTAAACTATGTTGTAATTATGTTTCTCTATTATTTCGTCACATTAAACGCGTCTATTCCCGGATACACAGCAGCGGCACCAAGTTCTTCCTCGATGCGCAGCAGCTGGTTGTATTTTGCAACACGCTCGGTCCTGCTCGGTGCACCGGTTTTAATCTGGCAGGTGTTGAGTGCGACTGCGAGATCGGCAATCGTTGTATCCTCCGTCTCACCGGAGCGATGGGAAGAAATTGCGGTATACCCTGCCTTGTGCGCCATTTTGATTGCTTCCAGCGTCTCGGACACAGAACCGATCTGGTTCAATTTGATCAGGATAGAATTGCCGCAGCCGCCGTCGATTCCTTTTTTCAGCCGTTCGGTATTCGTGACAAACAAATCGTCCCCGACAAGCTGAATCTTGTCTCCAAGCTCCTCCGTGAGCAGCTTCCAGCCCTCCCAATCCTCTTCATCAAGCGCGTCCTCGATAGAGATAATCGGATATTTCTCCACTAACTGCTTCCAATGCGCAATCAGCTCTGCGGAAGTAAATTTTGTGCCGGCCTTCGGAAGCACATACTCTCCCTTTGCCGCTCCCTTCCATTCGCTGCTGGCCGCATCCATTGCAATCATAAAATCCTTGCCCGGTACATAGCCCGCTTTTTCAACAGCCTTTAAAATATACTCAATTGCCTCCGCATCACTAGCAAGATCCGGTGCAAAGCCGCCCTCGTCACCGACTGATGTCGCGAGACCCTTTTCCTTTAACAAAGAAGCCAGTGCATGAAATACCTCCGCACACTGGCGGAGCGCTTCCTTAAAGCTCGCAGCGCCGACCGGCATGATCATAAACTCCTGCACATCCACGGTATTGGCAGCATGGGCACCGCCGTTCAATATATTCATCATCGGAACCGGCAGACGATTACCCGAAATTCCACCCAAAAAACGATAAAGCGGAATGTCCAGAGAAACCGACGCCGCTCTTGATGCAGCGATGGAAACCGCCAGAATTGCATTCGCACCAAGCTTAGACTTGTCCTTTGTGCCGTCCGCTTCCATCATTGCCTTGTCGATCGCATAAATATCGGACGCATCCATTCCGGCAATTGTATCGTTTATAATTGTATTGATATTTTCTACCGCCTTTGTAACACCCTTTCCGAGATATCGTCCCTTATCTCCGTCACGAAGCTCCAATGCCTCAAATTCCCCTGTGGATGCACCGCTTGGCGCCGTACCTCTTCCAACAGTTCCGTCTGCCAAATGAACCTCGGCCTCCACTGTAGGATTGCCTCTGGAATCCATAATTTCTCTTCCGACTACTTTTTCGATCTCTAAATAATTCATAATCCACATCTCCTTTCACTTGCCGCTGCCGGTCTTCAAAGGAAGTTTTGCTTCTTCCGAAACCGCAGCTGTTATATTTTATGTAACTCGCCTTGTTTCCACGAATAAGTATATTCTAACTTTTGTTAGCTGTCAATGACTCTTCTGAAAGCTCCATCACAAAAATTTCATTTTCTTTATCAAAAATAAATCCACAGGACAGAAGCGTACCACATGAAGATTTATTTTCAAGCTCCGGCTGGACAATAATGCACCCTGCACCTTCCTGTGCTCTGATCTTTTTGATCAGTTCTCCGATCATTGCTTTACCGAAGCCTTTCTTCAGATAAGACGAATCCCCAATCAAATAATCAATACTGTATGTCCCGGCAATTTCTCGATTTCCATGCCATGTTTCCCCGCTGTTATGATATTCATAAAGCTGGCAGAAGCCGATCGGCGCACCGCAGCTTTGTGCAATATAATGATGAAGCCAGGGATATTTATCCTTTCTGTTCTCTACCTCCTCCATCCAATCCAGCGGCTCATGATACCACTTTGCAACATGCGGTTCATACAGCCATTTTTGAAACAGCGGGACATCATTATCACTAAACTCTCTCAGCATAAAATCTTTTTCCATCCGATAGTCCCCTCTTTTATTATTCACCGACACTATTCACTTCCGCATCAGACAGGCAAACCATCGCACTTTCCATTCGGTGATTTTTAATTTTTGTAACCTTTATTGTCAGACCGTATTCCTCGAGCTCCGGCGTGCTTCCATCACTCGGAACCGATCCTAAAAGACCAAATACGAGTCCGCCAAACGTGTCATGCTCCTCATCCGGAAGCAATACGCCCACCTGCTCGGACACCTCGTCAAGCGGTGCCGCCCCCTGAATATTCCATGTTTTTGAATCTATCCGTTCAATCAACGGTGCTTCCGGTGCTTCTGTAATATCGTCGTCAAGATCACCCACCAATTGCTCCAGCAAATCACTCATTGTGACAATCCCACTCATTCCGCCGTACTCGTCTACAACAACAGCAAAATGATTTCTGGATTTTTTCATATTGCGAAACAACACATCTGCCCGAACAGACTCCGGAACAAAATAGGCAGACTGTACCGCGCTCTCCATTGTATTATTGCGATTTCGGTTCTTAAGTCTCAAATAATCCTTTGTATACAAAACACCGACTATATGATCCGGGCTGTCCGAGCAGACAGGATAAATGGAATGCCTGCTTTCATTGATGGTCTGCTCCCATTGTTCATCCGTTTCGTCAAGCCACAGCAGAGAAACTCCCGTTCGGTGGGTCATAATCTCTCCCGCGGAAATATCGTCGAATTCAAATATATTTTGAATCATACTCTGCTCATCCGGCTGTATCGTGCCTTTTTGCTTACCCGCATCCAAAATCATGCGAATTTCTTCTTCCGCGTTGTCATCCTCTTCACTGTTCGGATCTATGCCGAATAACCGCAGCAGTCCGTTTGTGGATACTGTAAAAAGCCAAACAGCCGGAGTAAATATTTTAGAAACCGTATAAATAAGGCCTGACATGCCGAGCGCAATTTGCTCGGCTTTTTTCATCGCAAGCCGCTTCGGAATCAATTCGCCGAGAAGTACGGTAAAATAAGTCAGCAAAACAGTAATGATAGCCACAGATAAAATATTAACCACAGATGCGGGTATCTTAATACCTATGCGAACAAACCAATCCACCAGCCGGTCGGAGAAATTTTCTGTAGCAACGGCACTGCTCAAAAGGTTAACCAAAGTAATGCCGACCTGAATCGTGGCAAGAAAACCCGCAGGCTGTTCGGTAAGTTTGGTAAGGCGTAATGCCCGTTTATCTCCGGCAGCCGAAAGCTTTGCAAGTTTGTTGTCATTCATTGTTATAACGGCAATTTCCGCACAGGCGAATATTGCATTAAGACCTATAAATACAAGTTGAAGCAAAAATAACCAAAACAAAGGATTGTCGTCCAAAATTTTAACCTCCTAAAAGTATGTTTCATAATATGAATTTTTATATGGACAATTACATTAATAAGTGTTTGAAAAAATAGGTAAGTAATTTTTATTACATTAGCAAAAAAACACATCGCAAAAAAGACAATATGCAATTGCCCTCTGCCATGTGTATGCAACACTTAACTGTTTGTCCAGCGTCCTTAAGTAAAACTAATTCCGTCCATCGTCGATTAGGCGGCTCTGAATCAGAATCAGAAGAATCATTCACAATAATACACCTATCCTTTCAAGAATTTAGTATAGAATATTTTATAACATTTGTCAAGAATTCTATATTTGCCCCCTATGTCCATCACTGCTCCTGGTTACTGTTCACTGAAATCTACAATAATGGAGCCGATTGAACTGCTAAGACGCAGAGTCTTTGAAGCATCCCGGTTTGTATGATTGGTTTCGCTCTGCTTCACACCATTGATGATAATACTGCCTACTCCCGGCTCAATCCGCATATCGTACGTGTTCATCGGCCATGAAAAATTCATTTTCACCTCTCCGACTCCCGACTCCACTCTGATTTCATCCGCATCAATATCTTCACATGACAGGCTTCCGGTTCCCGTGGCAATCGTAATTTCATCTGCCTTCAGCCCTGTAATTTCCATATTTCCGATTCCGTTTTCAATCGATACCTCCTCAAAAACAATACCCCTGGGAAGTTCAATCACCATACCGCCATTTTCGTTATCAACTTTTTCTCCGATCCGAATTCCGAATATTTCCACATCCACTCCGGAATTTTCCACTTTAAGGGTACTGCCCGACAGCTTTACCTCACTGTATTCCGTTGGATTGCCTAACAACACATGAATTTTCTCATTATCGCTCTCTCGGACCGTCATTGACCCAATACCGTTTTCAATCGAAAGCTCATCAACCTCCTCCGGAGAAAAATAATAATCAGACGCTTGAGAGAAATGCTGGGCAACTCCATTATAAAAATCCTGATGCACTTGTGAAGTCGAGTCAGAAATAGCCTCCGAAGCAGATTCTGCCGCTTCGGAAACAGCCTCTGCCCCAATCTGAAAGCCTCGTGAAATATTACCGATCATGCCGACAATACCACCGATAACCGCTATACTGAGAATGACCGCCAGTGCAATGGCGAATGCTTTAACACCCTTTTCAAAATCTGTCATTTAATCTCGATTCCCCCAAACATGCACGTTGCATTAATATGGATGACCGCCCTGATGTCTCCCACGGGATTCATCGCCTTGTTGGTCACTCCGCCGAAAATCGGAACACTGCTTACCACAACACGCACATTTTCAGGAACAAGAATATCGATCCCGCCAAATACAGCCGATGCAACTATTTCAATATTTCCGTTCATGGATGCATTACGAAGATCCAGACACGCACCTCCGAAAATAGCATTCATTGTTGCACCCGTAAAGATCTCATTCTGATAGGTTACCTTTCTGGAACCGAAGATTGCAGAAATATCCTTCGCTTTACCGTAATCACCGCTCCCAGTAGTGCCGGAAAATCCGCCCGTATGCGCATAGGTTTCTTCAGAAGTATAACTGCTGCTATTTTGAAAATCGGAAAAGCCTCCGTCATTTTCAAAAGGCTGGGCGGTCCTTCTGTGATTTGGCCGCAAAATGAAGCCAAGTCCGATCACAACAAGAATAATCGGTACAATCAGATCTCCTATCGTACTCCACCGCACAATTTCCTGCTGCATGAGCAAAAGCAGAATACCGATAATCAAACCAATCATGCTGCCTGAACGCGGTCCGTTCTGAATAATGGAAATTGCACACGGAACAATAATGAATAAGGTCCACCAGCCATTAAAAAATAAATCGAAATTCCATATATGAAATGCATTCCCGGCAATTCCCACGCCAACTAAAATAAATGCCACGCCCCATAAAACGCTCCCAATCCTGTTTCTATTGTTCATACAAAAATCTCCTTTTATAAAAAGATGCCTTTGACGCTTCAGCGCCTATGCTCCGAATCCTAAAGAGAAAGACACTTTTTCTCGCTGTTTAAGTTTATCATATGGTATTTGCCTCTGTTTTCCTAGTTACATTTGTCATTTTATAGTCTTATATTTTTCATCAATTTTTACATAATCTCTTTTCATTTTTGTAAAATAGTATTACAATGGTAATACTATTGAATAGGAAAGGAGTTTAACATATGGCAAAAAAATTTGGTAAATTTCTCGCATTTGCTGCTCTTGCAGGAGCCGCTGCCGCAGGTGTCTATTTTTATCTGAATAAAAAAGACGAGAAGCCCTGCGACTGTGAAAACGACTTTGATGACGATATAGAAAATTTTTTTGATGATGAAAAGGAAAAGGCTGCATCAAATTCAAACAGGGAATATGTTTCCTTAAACAAATCCACCTCTACCGATTCCGCAAAGGATGCACTTAAAAATGCTGTCATGGAAACTGCTGCAGAATTAAAGGAAAAAGCTGCAGAAGCAGCGGATGGTGTTGGTCTCGTCAAGGATGCTGCTACAGAAGCTGCCGAATTCGCCTTTAAGGAATTCAAAGATGGCGTGGAAAAGGCAACTGATGCAGACGTATAATTCTGCTTTATTTTTTAAAAAGAAAGAATGTGAAGGAATTCTCACATTCTTTCTTTTTTGTTATATAGGAAATTCCTTCGGATTTCCTATATAACAAAATATTATGCGCAGCTGCGTCGCAGTAATAACGTATCGACTTCCTATCTATCATAAAATTACTGGCCCTTGCGCATCCTGATTTCCAAAAGGATCTGCTGCTTTAAATCTCTCGCTTTATCTTTCATTCGGGTGTTTGCATTCTGGGAAACAAGGATACCGGAAATCAGTCTGGACGCAATATCATACTTTTCGAATTTGGCCGCCGTGACTGCGATCAGGTAGTCCACCGTCATCTCATCCATTCCGCACATCGGGAAATTTTCTGTCTGCCTCGCGGAGATAAACCCCTCCATGGCATTTTCTAAGAGCTCTGCTTCATCCTTCTGCATCTGTCCCATCGCTCCGTCATCATCCAAAGCTTCCAAATCATAGGTTTCCATCTTTCCGCGCACAAGCCATGCCATTTTCAAACAGGTATATGCCTTTTCACTGGCTCGTGCACGCTTTACAACCGCATTGGCAAGTGCAAGCTGATAGCGTTCGATTGCATCGTCATAGCTGTATTCCTCCTTAACAGCAAACGTCTTAAAGTTTTTTGAAATATTTTCCTTAATCAGCTTTGCCTGAGGCGGTGTAATAGACTTGAAATATCTTGAAATAGCCGCATAGCCGCAATGCGGGCAAGCAATCACGTCATATTTGAGAGGATCAACTTTCTCATATTTGGGGCGCAAATCCGTATCAGTCCCAAGAAGCTTCGCTTTTCCAGCTTTAATCGTCCTCACTTTAAATTCCTTATCACAAACAGGACAGGTATATGTTTTATCAAACAAAAAATCTGACTCCGTCACTTCCTTTTCAGCTGCCTTCGGCTGTCCCGACGATCCTGATTCCTCTTTTTCAAAAAGTGCCGCATCCTCCAGCTTTCCGAGTCCCAGATTTCCTAAACCTGACAAAATTCCCATCTTTCCTATCCTCCTGTGTATTTGTGTTATTTATCTGTTCAGTATAAAATGATCCTTTTTAGCAGCCGATTCTGCGCTTCACACCTGTGCCGGTAGCTTAAAGGAGCTTTTTAATGATACGATCCTGTTGAAAACAAGTGTCTCCGGTCCGGAATCCTTTGCATCAACGCAGAAAAATCCCTGCCGCACAAACTGAAAACTGTCATATGCCTTTGCAGCCTCAAAATTCGGTTCTAAACGGCAGCCCTTTAAGAGTGTTATGGAATTGGGATTCAAATTCAGACTGCCGTCATCATTATAAACTCCCTTTTCCTCATCAATCAGATTTTCGTAAAGACGTATTTGTGCGCTTATCGCATGCGGTGCGCTCACCCAATGAATCGTGCCCTTTACCTTGCGCTCCGAAAACCCTCCTCCGGATTTTGTAGCAGGATCATACGTACAATGAACCGTCGTCATTTTGCCGTTCTCATCCTTTTCAAAGCTGACACAGGTTACAAAATAGGCATTCATCAGGCGTACTTCATTACCCGGAAACAAACGGAAATATTTCTTGGGCGGAGCCTCCATAAAGTCCTCCCGCTCAATATACAGCTCTTTTGAAAAAGGAACCTTTCTTGTTCCAAGTGCTTCGTTTTCCATATTATTCTGCACTTCAAAATATTCTGTCTCATTTTCCGGATAGTTGTCAATCACAAGCTTTATCGGATCCAATATTGCCATCATCCGCGGACGCTTCAGCTTCAGATCCTCCCTAATGCAGTATTCCAGCATCGCATAATCGACGGAGGACTGACTTTTGGAAATACCGCACAGATCCACAAACATTCTGATGGATTCCGGCGTAAAGCCCCGTCTTCTAAGAGCTGCGATCGAAACAAGACGCGGATCGTCCCAGCCGTCAACGATGTGATCTTCCACCAGCTTTTTGATATATCTCTTTCCTGTCACAACATTAGTCAGATACAGCTTAGCAAATTCGATCTGCTTTGGAGGAAACTCATACTCCAACTCGCTCACCACCCAATCGTACAGCGGGCGGTGATCCTCGAATTCCAGCGTACAAATGGAATGAGTGACACCCTCGATTGCGTCCTCGATCGGATGCGCAAAATCATACATCGGATAAATGCACCACTGGTCCCCCGTATTGTGATGAGACATATGAGCCACCCTGTAAATGACAGGATCGCGCATGTTGATATTCGGCGACGCCATATCGATCTTCGCGCGGAGCACCTTCTCCCCGTCCTGATACAGACCGGCCTTCATATTATCAAATAGCTGAAGATTTTCCTCGACGCTTCTGTCCCTGTAGGGACTGTCCATGCCCGGCATCTCAAAGCTGCCTCGATACTCTCTGATTTCATCTGCGGTCAAGTCACAAACAAACGCCTTGCCTTTTTTGATCAGTCTGACTGCCGCTTCATACATCTGTCCAAAATAATCAGAAGCAAAAAACAGCCTGTCCTCCCAATCGGCGCCAAGCCATGCCACATCAGCCTTGATCGACTCTACGAATTCTATTTTTTCCTTTGTGGGGTTTGTATCATCAAAACGAAGGTTGAATTTACCGCCATACTGCTGTGTTAATCCATAATTTAAAAGAATTGATTTTGCGTGCCCGATATGCAGATATCCATTGGGTTCCGGTGGAAACCGCGTACAGATCGTCTGATACGTTCCTTCCTCTAAATCCTTATCAATGATCTGCTCAATAAAGTTTCTGGAGACAATTTCCTTTTCTTCTGTTTCTTCACCCGGAAACTCTTTTTCTTTCTCATCCATTGTCACATTCTCCCGTAAAAATTATTCCCTTTTTATCTCATTATGATTTATTATACTTGCAATTATGATTTTTAGCAAGGTCTGCACCTGTTTTTTTTCATAATCCAAGCACAGTAACATTGCTGTTCACTTCGTTCTCAACAACACAACAGTATACTTTTATCACCTTAATTTATGACAAATGTAAATTCCATTTTAAGGCCGATTCTATTATGATAAAAGAAATTCACTTTAGGAGGAATTGATTATGATATGTCCAAGATGCGGAAGCAATATGGTTCTGTGCAATACATCAAGCGAGACGACAACCGATACAAAAACAAAAGGCTTTGGCTGGATCAAGGCATGCCTCGGATATCTTTTCTTTAATATCCCCGGCATCCTGTGCGGACTTTGCGGAATGGGGAAAGGAAAATCCAGAACAACGACAACAACGCGCACCATCCATACATGTCAGTCATGCGGGTATCGGTTCTAGGAAATACTCGGTTTTTACCATGGTCTGATCCTTATCTTTTGTATCAGACCCGAAAGGATTATTATATGCCGATTAAACAAAAACTGCTGTGGCTGCTGCGCACGGCCGGTAATTACAGCGGCTGCCATCAGCTTCCCGAGCGAAGCTTTTTCTATAAAGGGAAGCAGTTTCCGGTCTGTGCGAGATGCACCGGCGTTTCGATCGGTCAACTGCTGTCCATCCTCGTCAATATGAGATTCCGGAGAGGCTCCCTGCTGCTTTCCGTCCTCGCTCTCTCCTGCATGGGCGCGGATTGGCTGATCCAGGAAACCGGAATTAAAGAATCCACCAACCGCCGCCGGCTGATTACAGGCATGTTAGGTGGATTCGGATTATTTAATTTGTATTTTCTATTTTATTATAACCTTAAACACTTTCTATTACAACGCCGTGAGCGATTCCCGGAACAGAATTTCCTTCATTAAAGCTGACTGTGGATAACAGTGCACCTGTCGGAACGAATAAAATCCGTTTCCACGTGCCATTCTGAAGCTGTTTCAGAATATAGGCACTCAGCACAACTGCCGAGCATCCACAGCCACTACCGCCCGCATGGGTATCTTGACTTTCCGGGTCAAATATTTCGATACCGCAATCCATATGCCGATCGGAGATATCCGCCCCCTTTTCTTTCAGTAATTCTATTAATAAGGTCTGACCTACCGTACCGAGGTCTCCGGTGATAATCTTGTCATAGTCCTTCGGTGTCCTTCCGAAGTCGGTCAAATGCTGGTAAATCAGATCACAGGCTGCGGGTGCCATCGTTGCTCCCATATTCATGGAATCCTTTACACCGTAATCTACAATTCTGCCCGGCGTAAAACCTGTAATTTTCGCTCTCGACAACAGCGTTTTTTCCTCCGAAAGTATGAACGCGCCGCTGCCCGTCACCGTCCAGGACGCCGACAGAGGGCGCTGGCTTCCATATTGCAGCGGAAAGCGAAATTCTTTTTCTGCGCTCCCAAAATGACTGGACGTCAGGCAAAGCACCCGCTCCGCAAATCCGCCCGCTACCGCCATTGAGCCAAGTCCCAACGATTCTCCGCAGGTAGAGCAGGCACCGTACAATCCCAACAGCGGAATATTCAAATCGGCCAGACCAAATGATGTCGCTATCAATTGACAGAGCAAGTCGCCCGCAAATACATAGCGGATATAATCCGGCTTTAAGGATGCTTTCCCAATCGCGAGCGATGCAGCCTCCTTCTGTAATGTACTTTCCGCCTCTTCCCATGACTCACAGCCGAACATCGCATCTTCGCAGATCATGTCAAACATACTTCCAAGCGGTCCCTCGCCTTCCTTCTTACCGACAATGGACGCGCTGCTAATAATATATACCGGATTTTCAAAGCATACGCTCTGCTTTCCCGCCATCTGTGCCATTTCTATCCCATCCTGTTTTATTTAATAATGATTGCCGATCTGTTTTACCGACTTATTCAATCTTAGTTTTTCCATCGAATTGCTATTTATACAAGGATCTTGCATGCAATAAATTTATTTCTACCACAAGCCGGCCATTTTACCAAGCCAATAAAACAATCCCAAAACCCAGCTTGTAAAAATTCCGTATAGGATGACCGGTCCGGCAATCGTAAATACTTTTGCACCGACACCAAATACCTGTCCTTCCCTTTTAAATTCCAAAGCGGCGGATGCGATCGAATTGGCAAAACCCGTAATCGGTACAAGAATGCCGGCGCCCGCAAATTTAGCAATACTCGGATACAAATTCAATCCTGTCAAAAGAGCGCTGAGCAGTACAAGCAGCATTGAACACCATGCACCGGCTGTTTCTTTATCCAGCCCTCTTAAAGCTGCAAAATTCAATATCCACTCACCAAACGTACAGATGAGCCCGCCTGTTACAAACGCCTGTAGCAGCATCCTCCACATGGAATGCGTCGGGGTGACTGCCTTGATTTGCTTCTCATAATGATCAATTGTCTCCTGCGAGACATTTTTATTTCCCTGATGACCCATTTTTCTGCTCCCGTTTATTGTTTAAATTTTTATTCCAGCAGGATTGTTCCTGCTTAAAGTATTTACAAAAATGATAGAATTATACTGTTACATATTTTCCGCATTGCTCATAGCAAACACGCATCAAAAAGCGAGCCAAACAGTTTACCGAATGCCATACCCAAAATGATGGCCTTGATGCCAAGCGTCAGATTTGTGCGCCTTGCAAAAATCGGAATTGTATCCAGAAGCTCCGCAATAGCAAGTGCGAGACAACCGACAAAAATACCCGTAAACAAACCATAGAAGGACAGCATCCCCTTCCCGAGCCATTCCGGCCAGAGCCGACCGGAGCTTTCCCATAGCACAGCAGACTTTTCCCGCAGCTGCGACAGAAATAAACAGATCCGCTCGTAAAAGATGCTTGTAAGATTGCCGAAAAGCGTCCCGAGCACAACCATCTCTTCATATAAAAATGCTTTGTCCGCCGTATGTGTCTTTCCTGCGAACCGCGGTACAAGCCCGACCGCTGTCAGAGTTGTAAACACACCGCCTGACACAAACAAGCCAAAGCTCAGCCCCAGCGCACAAAGCCCCGCTTCCTTCATCCACATTCAAACAATTCCCCTCTCGTTTCCGGCTTTTTTGCCTCTAAACAGCTATCAAAAGTATCTGCAAAGGCAAAAAAAATATACGCCGTCCCTTAAGACAGCGTATATTCTCTATCATGCTATTTATTTCACAGTTACCACCCGGGAAACTTCGTCTGCGAGCTCGCAAATTTCATCGGGCAGCTGGATGCCTGTGATGACAAGGCTCTTATCCTCCGGCTTAGCGGCAATCAATGCCTTGAAATCTTCGATCGTAACAATTTGATTATCAATCAGTCCCAATGCTTCATCCAGAATCAGGCAGTCACACTCGCCGGTAGCCAGTACCTTTTTAGCAAAGTTCAGGCCGTTGCGGATGTTTGCGATTGCCTCTTTTTTCTCCTCTTCAGATAGATCAAAATAGAATTCGTCGGATTTTTCAAATGTGAACAGCTTGATTTCCGGCTCAAGACGTCTGATAAAATCAAGCTCTGTCTGATTTTTCCCCTTTAAAAACTGTACGATGAATACACTTTTCCCCTGACTTGCGGCACGGATCGCCTGGCCGACGGCAGCCGTCGTCTTGCCCTTCCCGTCACCGAAATACACGTAAATCAAACCCTCACTCATAAGCCACCTCTTAAGGAATTTTTCTCTCATTGTTGGTGATACGCTGGATATCATATCACTATCGTCAGGCAAAATCAACTGTTTTCTATTCTTCATATTCCAATTTTCCTACGGATACCTCATAGGCAACCCGCTTTTCCAGCTCCTCGTCGGAAACACGCTTCATATATTCCCTGCTCTGGATACGCCCATATACCTTTGTCCGCTTTCCGACTTCAAAGTTTGCGGCAAATCTGGCGTTCCTTCCCCAGCAGATGCATGGGATATAGTCACTCTTTCCATATGGCCTGTTTACGGCTAACAGCAGATCGGTGATTTCTCTTCCAAGCGGCGTTTTTCGGTAAATAGGAGGTTTGCAGATATAACCGTCTAAAAAAATCTGGTTTGTTTTCTGGTTTTCTTCGATTTCGTCTATGTAGGACACTTCTCTTACAAATACAGATAATACAAGCCGGTTTTTCTTTTCCTCATGCCTGTTATAAGAACGAAATTGTCCGATAATGGAAATTTTACAGCCCTTATAATCCTCCTGCACATTCATCAGCCGCTCCGATACCATGAGGGGAATCACATCGGCTGAGTCGCTCAATCGGCTTACCAGAAGATCTATCATATAGAACCCCTCTCCGAACACCTCGTGGCTGTAAGTGAAATCACCGATAATTTCTCCCATCATTGTTACCTGATTGTTTTCAATTACTTTATCTGTCATTTTAGTTCTCCCTTCCTGGAGGGCACCGTAACCCCCGCTTCAGAATTTTTTCTAGTTCGGTATTACTATATATATGAAGGGATTTTTACTTTATGATGATTTGATGCCATAAATCGTTCACCTTTTTCTCCGATAATGCGGGTGTATTCCTTTCCAATCTGCATTTTTCATTTCAAGCTCCTTTTTTTCTACAAGATTCGCGGTAAAAGCATTTTTTCTTTGAATTATTTGATTTTTCTTGTTTTCCCAGAAATATGTGCTATACTATTACGGTTGAGCATACTTTTCCAGTCCAGACTGGAATTTTTAAATTAATGAAGCGTCACACACCGAATCAGGAAGGAAGGTTTTATGTTAACCAAAAGAGAGGATATTCGAAATATTGCGATCATCGCCCATGTCGACCACGGCAAAACGACGCTCGTGGACGTGCTGCTGCGACAAAGCGGCGTCTTTCGCGAAAATCAGGAAGTCGCCGAACGTGTCATGGACTCCAATGACATTGAACGTGAGCGGGGTATCACAATTTTATCTAAAAATACGGCTGTTACTTATCAAAATACAAAGATCAATATCATCGATACACCGGGACATGCCGATTTCGGCGGCGAGGTAGAGCGGGTTCTGAAAATGGTAAACGGTGCGGTGCTCGTTGTCGATGCATTTGAAGGGACGATGCCGCAGACAAAATTTGTTCTAAAAAAGGCCCTCGCCTTAAAACTGCCTGTCATCGTCTGTGTCAACAAAATCGACCGTCCGGAGGCACGCTGCGAAGAAGTTGTGGATGAGGTATTAGAGCTGTTCATGGATTTGGATGCCTCCGACAAGCAGCTTGACTGTCCGTTTATATTCGCTTCCGCAAAGACCGGCCAGGCAGGACTCGACTATAAAAACGTGGGGCCAAACATGGTGCCGCTGTTTGAAGCAATCCTTGATTATATTCCCGCGCCTGAGGGTGACACAAACGCCGGTACGCAAGTACTCATCAGCACGATTGATTATAACGAATATGTCGGCCGGATTGGAGTCGGCAAGGTCGATAACGGAATCATCCGCGTCAATCAGGATGCTGTCATCGTCAACGCGCACGAGCCTGAGAAGCAGAAAAAGGTAAAGGTCAGTGCACTTTATGAGTATGACGGATTGAACAAGATCAATGTCAAGGAAGCCGGTATCGGCTCGATTGTTGCAATTTCGGGTATTTCCGATATTCACATCGGGGATACGATCTGTGCACCCGAAAATCCCACGCCGATTCCGTTTCAAAAAATATCGGAGCCGACAATTTCAATGCAGTTTATGGTCAATGATTCCCCTCTTGCCGGACAGGAAGGCAAATATGTGACCTCCCGCCATTTAAGAGACCGCCTGTTCCGCGAATTGAATACCGATGTCAGCCTGCGTGTTGAAGAAACCGATACGACAGAATGCTTTAAGGTATCCGGCCGCGGCGAGCTGCACCTTTCTGTGCTGATCGAAAACATGCGCAGAGAGGGTTATGAATTTGCGGTCAGCAAGGCTGAGGTTTTGTACCATACCGATTCCAAGGGCAGAAAAACAGAGCCGATGGAGCTTGCCTATATTGATGTACCGGAAGCGTTTACCGGCACCGTTATTGAAAAGCTTGGTCAGAGAAAAGGCGAGCTGCAGAATATGACACCTATAACCGGCGGCTACACAAGAATGGAATTCTCGATTCCCGCTCGCGGACTGATCGGCTACCGCGGTGAGTTCATGACCGACACGAAAGGAAATGGCATTATCAATACCATTTTCGATGAATATGCACCCTTCAAGGGCGATATCCAGTTCCGCAAACAAGGCTCTCTTATCGCTTTTGAAACCGGCGAATCCATTACTTACGGCCTCTTTAACGCACAGGAGCGCGGTATTCTGTTTATCGGGCCCGGCGAAAAGGTCTATGCCGGCATGATCATCGGACAGAGCGGTAAGCCGGAGGATGTAGAAATCAACGTATGTAAAAAGAAACAGCTCACGAATACTCGTGCTTCGGGTTCAGATGAAGCGTTGCGTCTCTCTCCGCCTAAAATCTTGAGTTTGGAGCAGGCATTGGAATTTATCGATACGGATGAGTTGCTTGAAATCACGCCGGAAAGCCTGCGTATTCGAAAAAAGATACTTGACCCGACGCTCAGAAAACGGTCTTCCTTTAAGAAGTCATAAATGCAGTAATTGTGTTGCTACCTGAAAATAGATAATCAGAGAAAGCGCATCCATAATTGTTGAAATAAACGGGCTTGCCATGACTGCCGGATCAAAACCGAGCTGCTTTGTAACCATCGGCAGCACACAACCCACAATTTTGGCAAAAAATACGGTCGCAAGCAGTGTCAGGCATACAACAAGCCCGACAACAACAGGTACATGATCGACAAGCATGACCTTTACAAAGCTTGCGGCCGCAAGCGTAATGCCGCAGAGAATCGCCACGCGTGACTCCTTCCAGACGATGCCCAAAATGTCCTTAAACTCGATCTCATTCAGCGACAGTCCCCGGATAACCGTCGCAGATACCTGTCCTCCTGCATTACCACCCGTACCGGTCAGCATCGGAATAAACGAAGTCAGTACGATATATGCGCCAAGCGCTTCTTCATAATGTGTAATGATCTTTCCGGTCACCGTAGCAGAAATCATCAATAACAGCAACCATGGAATACGCTTTTTCCACATTTCCCAGACACCGGTCTTCATATAGGGTTTATCGGTCGGCACAATAGCCGCCATTCGTTCGATATCCTCTGTCGCCTCTTCACGCATAATATCAACGATATCGTCAATCGTAATAATTCCAACAAGGCGGTTCTCATTATCAACAACAGGCATTGCGGTGAAATCATATTTGGAAAAAAGCATTGCGACCTCTTCCTGATCCGTCAGAGTGTTGATCGAAATGACATTTTCCTCCATAATATCCCCAATGACCTCATCCGCTTTATGGATCAGCAAATACCGAAGTGACACCGTTCCGATTAGGTGTCTCTCCCTGTCAAGTACATAACAGATGTTGATGGTCTCGCTGTCAATCCCTACCTTGCGGATCCGCTCAATCGCCTGCTCTACAGTCAGCGTCTCCTTTAAATCCACAAACTCGACTGTCATAATGCTTCCCGCGGAATATTCGGGATATCGGAGCAGATGGTTAATATCTCTCCTCGTTTCCGAATTTGCACCCGCAAGCAGCTTTGTAACAACACCCGCCGGCATTTCCTCCATCAAGTCGGTCGCATCGTCAGCCATCAGATTATTGATAATATTGGCAGCTTCATTATCCGTCAGGGAAGTAATAATAATCTGTTCTGTTTCAATAGGAAGGTACGCAAAAATATCTGCCGCGATAGTTTTTGGCAGAATGCGAAATACCTTGATCAATTCCTTTCCGGGTAGCTCTTCTAAAACGGCAGCAATATCGGCCTCATTCCATTCGACAAGTTCCTGGCGAAGACGGGTATACTGCTTGTTCTCAATTAATTCCTGGATTTCTTCCATAGACATAGACATAGTAGTATTCTCCTTTATATGTAGTTTTTATGTGAGACGATCGCCCGGGAACATCTGATGACGAGTTATTCGCTGTCTTCTTCATAAAAACCACCACCTTTCCACTATGTCCGCCCGGCGGTGAAAAACCGATACCACCGAAGCCATGGACCTGATATGTCATTCGTACTGTTTCACTATAGCAAACAGCAATTTTTTAGTCAAGAAAAATTATTACTCCTCAAACAAAAGAAGTTTACCGTTTACATCCGCATAACAGCATTCACTGCCCTTTTCAAGCACTGCCTGCCCGCTTGTTACTTCGGTAATTTCCAAAACAGCCTGTTCCAATGCGGCTTTCGGAAGCAGAACTTCAAATGCGACCTTTTCGGCATAATCCGATTTTAATGAGGAATAACCATTTTTTTCAAATACGTATTGCAGCTTTCCGATACCGGAGTAATCTGTCGTAACCGACAGCCTTCTGCCGAATTTCTTCTCAATCACAAGGCAGCTTTTCAGCCCCTCTTTTACGGCACACTGATAGGCACGCACAAGTCCGCCGGTACCTAACAGCGTCCCGCCGAAATAACGCGTCACGACGACAGCAATATTCCTGATTTCTTCGCCTAACAGCACCTCCAGCATTGGGCGGCCCGCCGTACCGCTCGGCTCTCCGTCATCCGAACAGCGCGTCAGCCCGGCATTCCTGCCTATTACAAAGGCGGTGCAGTTATGCGCGGCATCCCAGTAATGCTTTTTCATTTCATTAATGAAGACAACGGCCTCCTCCTCTGTCGCCGCAGGCCTCACCGTTGCAATAAACCGAGACTTCTTCTCTTCGATTTCTCCCTCACCGCCCTCATACAGGCATCGGTAACTATCCATTTGCAAGCAATTCCTCTCGTATTTTTAAATTTAACCACACTTTTTGCATGAAATTCTTAAAATCTGTATACAATCATATCAGTGCTGCATTCCCCCGTCAATGCCAAGAATGGCGTGAGCAGTAACAAAGAAACGAAAACTTTTCTTAAAAAATCTATTTTTGCTTTATTTACATAAGAATTATGCTATAATGTCGTAAGACATTTATCTTAAAAGGAAGTTTATTTCATCCCTGCAGCTATGCGGCAGGGTGTCAGTATAGTAAGGAGGCCATACTCATGAATTATGGTAGACGCGGTGCAAGAAAGAGACAGAAGGAGCTTTCTTCACAAACTACAAAAATAGGGAAATTTTTTGCCATCACGCTTTTTAAGGCGCTGGTATTTGCTGTTGTCGCGGTCGGAGTTGTCGGCCTGTGTGCCGGTATCGGCCTGTTTATGGGCGTCATCGATACCGCACCTGATGTGTCCAATATCGACGTGTCTCCCGCCGGTTTTTCCACAACCGTATATGATAATGAAGGAAACCAGATCACAAAGCTCGTCGCGGAAAACTCGAACAGAATCTATATTACAATCGATAAGATCCCCGAACATTTGCAGAATGCATTTGTTGCGATCGAGGATGAACGTTTTTATACGCATAACGGCATTGATATCCAGGGTATTATCCGTGCGGGTGTCACAGCTCTGACGAGCGGCGATTTATCGCAGGGAGCCAGTACGATCACTCAGCAGTTACTGAAAAATAATGTCTTTACGTCGTGGACTGCCGAGTCTTCCAAGATTGAAAGCTTCAAGCGTAAATTTCAGGAGCAATATTGTGCGGTGCAGCTTGAAAAAGAAATGGACAAGGCTACCATTCTGGAAAATTATCTGAATACGATTAACCTTGGGCAGGGAACCCTAGGGGTACAGGCAGCTTCTCTGCGTTATTTCGGCAAACCGGCATCAGAGCTGACAATTTCTGAATCCGCAGTTATTGCTGCGATCACACAGAATCCATCCCGTTGGAATCCGATCTCCCACCCGGAAAATAATACAGAGCGCCGTAAATCAGTCCTTGTCAAGATGCGCGACCAAGGCTATATTTCGCAGGCCGAATATGATGAAGCGCTTGAGGACGATGTGTATTCCCGCATTAAAACTGTGGACGAGCAGACACAAAAAAATACAATCTACACGTATTTCGTCGATGAATTGACCGCACAGGTTATTGATGATTTGCAGGAAATCAAGGGCTATTCCTATACACAAGCATATAATTCCCTGTACAGCGGCGGTCTGAGCATCTTCACGACACAAGACCCCGGCGTCCAGAAAATATGCGACGAGGAATTTGCCAATACGGAAAACTATCCGGAGGATACCAAGCTCTATTTAAATTACGAGCTGACCTATGAGGATGCGAACGGCGAAACAGTCAATTTCAGCACGCAGAGCTTTGAAGCCTACTTCAAGCAGGAAAGCCCGAAATTTAATATGATTTTCTCAAGTGAAGAGGAAGCGCAGGAAAAAATCGACACATATAAAGCGGCCGTCACGGAACCGGGCTACAAGTTTATAGCCGAAAACGCCACACTGACCCCACAGCCGCAGGCATCCATCAGCGTCATCGATCAGTCTAGCGGAGAAGTTCTCGCTATCGTCGGCGGACGCGGACAAAAGGCTGCCAGCCTGACACTCAACCGCGCAACGGATACGAAGCGTCAGCCGGGGTCCTGCTTTAAGGTGCTCGCAGCTTACGCTCCGGCCCTCGACAGTGCCGGTTTCACGCTCGCTTCCACACAGGTCGACGAACCTTACAATTATGCCGACGGACGACCGGTTTCCAACTGGTACAGTACCGGTTACAAGGGGATCTGCACCATCCGCTACGGTATCGAGCAGTCGTTGAATATCGTTGCTGTCAAGACACTGACAGACATCACGCCGCAGCTTGGCTTTGACTATCTGCTGAATTTCGGATTTACGACACTCGTAGAGCGCCGCACAGAGGCAAGCGGTGCGATTTCCACTGATATTACACAGGCACTCGCACTCGGCGGTGTAACCGACGGTGTGACAAATCTTGAGCTGACCGCAGCTTACGCCGCTGTCGCCAATAAGGGAACCTATACAAAACCGATGTTCTACACGAAGATTGTAGATCATGACGGCAACGTGCTCATTGACAATACGCCAAAGACCCGTCAGGTAATTAAGGAAACAACTGCTTTCCTGCTGACAAGCGCGATGGAGGACGTTGTTACAAAGGGTACCGGTGCCAAGGTTAATTTCGGCAATATGGCAATTGCGGGAAAAACCGGTACAACTTCAAGCAATGTGGACGTCTGGTTTGCGGGCTATACACCTTATTATACCTGTGCCACATGGGCGGGTTATGACAACAACGTCCACATGAGCGGCTCCGAAACAAGCGTCGCAAAAAATCTGTGGAAATCGGTCATGGGAAGAATTCACGAGGGAATGGAATATAAGTCCTTTACGACGCCCGAGGGCATTACGACAGCCACTGTCTGCAAAAAATCCGGTAAGCTCGCCGTTGCGGGACTCTGTTCCTTGGACGGCAGCGCCATCACGGAATACTTCGCTACCGGCACGGTGCCTACCGAAGTCTGTGACAGGCATGTTGTTGGTAATGTATGTGCGCTCACCGGTCTGCGGGCAGGCGATACTTGTCCTTACGCGACACCTGGTGTCATCGTTGTGGACGCGGAGGATGATGTATACGCATCCACTCCTTACTGTATCCACAGTTATTTGAACGGTGTTCCTCTCTTTGCCATACCGGAAGGCATGACGATAGAAGATTTTATCGTCAACCCTGCCAACACAACGACAACCACACCCGATGCCGGAACAGCAGCACCGGATACTTCGATCCCTCTGGACCCAAATGCGGTGATCTCTCAATAAAGGAATCAAAGAATCAAAAATACGCCTTGATCGGCTTAAAGCCGGTTTCAAGGCGTATTTTTATGTTATTTAAATGTTTTTCTTTCCTTACATCTTTTTAGTTTTCTCCGACAGACGCCGTCTTAAATTCTATACGGTATAAAAGCGTATGCTCCCGGTTCTCAAGCTCCCATCGGACGGAAAGTACATCCAACAGCTCTCTGACAAGCTGTTCGGACAGATCCGGAAGCGAATGATTCACGATACCCTTAAGCGTTATTTCAAATACAGCGCGTTGTGAACCGAGCAGTTCTGAGGAAATCAATATCCCGCACTTCCCCATTACGACTGCGCCGCATTTTGCAAGCAGCCAAAGAGCAAAACGGATATTAACGACCTTTGCCTTCCTTATACACCCGCTAAGGCAGCTGTTAATTCCCTCCGTATAAAAATCCGGATACTCCCTTTTGATTTCCTCCATATCGTGAAGTATTAATGATTCAAAGCCGTTACTATTCGTCGTACCCGTCGTTCGCATTTTCAGCATCGTCGTAAAGATATCCTCAATCATTCCGTACTGTTCTTCAAAACATGGCGAATCCGGCACACACATCCCTTTTAACTGAGTCAGTAAAATCTGTGTGATCGTATTCAGCTTATAATAGCTGTATTGCTGTTTTTTAAGTGCATCTGTCAGACTGCCGAGTATTTTTTCAAATTCTGCCTTCTCTTTGTTGAACAGATACTCCTGCTTTTTTTGTTCGGCAGCGCTTTTCATATACATGAGAACAGCATCGATTTCTTCAATAATCTCATCGATATCCCACGGTGCCGGAAACAGCTTGCGAACCTGATACCGGTTCACAAGCATTGTCACGAGCAGCGGATCCTCCTCCTCAAGGCAGACAGCAACCACCATCTCCGGATACCGGGTACAGTGATCCAAAAACTCATCAAGCCGCATACCCGGTATCTTGCAGGATATTAGCAACACGGCCATTTCCTGTCCTCGCAAAATATCCAGTGCTTCAGCTGCGGAGGCCGCTGTAAATAATTGTATGCCACGCTCGGCAAACCGCTTCCGAAATCGCTCTGCAAACTCCTTATTTTCCTGAATATAGAGGATTCCTTTTTCCATCCGACTTCCCTGCCGTATTTTACGGTAATTTATTTGGTTAAAAGCAGCATAATTTCATTGCTTCTTGCAACAAACTTCGTCATGGCCTCCGGCGACAGGGGCTTATTAGAGAGTACCGCAAGATCATAAAGCTGCTCACAGATCATCGGTACATTTTCACTGTCCTTATTTTCAAAAATATACTGGACGAGCTTGTTTCCCACATTCAGGACAAGTGTTTCTCCGTCCTCGCCGAACATACCCATATCCATACCGGACATATTGTACATTTTCATCATATCCTGCATCCGGCGGCTTTCCTCTGAAACCGTCAGCATCGAAGAAACAGCTTCATTTTTAAGCTTCTCTACCTTGACCTCTAATTTTTCCTTATGCAGCACCTTTCTGAACAGCTCGGAAAGTGTCGTCGTCTTCTCGGCTATTGTCTCCTTGTCTGCATCAGATACCTCTTCCTTGAACGAATCCGTCAGATCCGAATCGATTCTCTGGAACTTAATATCTTCATTTTTAGACTCAAGCTGGGACACGAACGGCTGGTCAATATTATGCGTCAGAATAACCGCGTCGATCCCCTGCTCCTTGAACATGTTGATGTACTGGGACTGCTGCTTCTCATCCGTCACATAGTAAATGACCTTTCTGGGTGCTTTTTCTTCACTGCCGGCTTCTTCGTCATTTTCCTCGTCTACGACCTCTGCCTCCACTTTTTCGCCGTTCTCATCAGAAGCAGTCTCCTCGTTCTTCTTGTCAAGCTCCAGACATTCCGGCAGCGTTAAGTAGTTACCTTCCAAATTCTTAAACAGGATATAATCCGTCATTTTTTCACAGAACTTATCATCCTTTAAGCAGCCGAATTTGATAAACGGACTGATATCATCCCAATACTTCTCATATTCCTCTTTCTCGGTCTTGCACATGCCCGAAAGCTTATCTGCAACCTTTTTGGAAATATAATCGGAGATCTTCTTTACAAAACCGTCATTCTGCAGCGCGCTTCTCGATACATTCAGCGGCAGATCCGGACAATCAATCACACCCTTTAAGAGCATCAAAAACTCCGGAATAACCTCCTTGATGTTGTCTGCGATGAATACCTGATTATTGTACAGCTTAATGGTTCCCTCCATTGATTCATATTCCATATTGATTTTCGGGAAATAGAGGATTCCCTTCAAATTAAACGGATAGTCCATATTCAAATGAATCCAGAACAAAGGCTCCTTATAATCCATGAATACTTTTCTGTAAAATTCCAAATATTCTTCCTTCGTGCATTCGTTCGGATGCTTTGTCCAAAGCGGCTGCGTATCGTTGATGGAAACCGGACGCTTTTCGATTTTCAGCTTTTCCTTTGCCGGAGATACTTCTACCTGCTCCTTCGTGCCATCCTCATTTTCCTTTTCCTCATACTTCGCCTCTTCCTTGATTTCTTCGATCACAACATCCTTTTCAGTCTTGTCGGCTTTGTCGATTGTCTCATATTCCGGCTCTGCATTTGCCTTTTCCAGATAAATGGGCACCGGCATAAAGGAACAGTATTTCTTCATGACCTCTCTTGCACGGTATTCGTTACAAAACTCAACACTCGCTTCATTTAAAAAGAGTGTGATTTCCGTACCTACTTCAGTCTTCGTACCCTCGTCAAGCGTATATACGGTACCGCCGTCACATTCCCAATGAACCGGCTTTGAACCCTCCTTATAGGAAAGTGTGTCGATATGCACATCATCCGCCACCATGAATGCGGAGTAAAAGCCGAGTCCAAAATGACCGATAATCTGATCCTCGTTTGTCTTGTCCTTATATTTTTCCAAAAATGCGGTCGCACCGGAAAAAGCAATCTGTGTAATGTATTCCTCAACCTCATTAGCATCCATACCGATACCGGCATCGATAAACTTCATCGTCTTTTCCTCAGGATTTACAATCACCCTGATTTTGTTCTCATGTCCTTCCGGAAATGAGTATTCTCCCATCATATCAAGCTTTTTCAGCTTTGTGATCGCATCACATCCATTGGAAATCAACTCCCTCACAAAAATATCATGGTCCGAATATAACCACTTCTTGATAATTGGAAAAATATTATCACTGTTGATCGATAAATTACCTTGTTTTACTGCCATTCCCATACATCCCTTTCCTGAATAATATTGTATAGCCGTTTTTCGTTATCATATAAAAGTTTAATAGCAGTCAGCAAAAAAGTCAAGAAAAATTAGCACTCATTTTACATGAGTGCTAATAATTTATGATTTCTTTATAATTTATTTAGAATTATCCGGCAGCCACGACAAAATATTTATCATAAATAGTAAAGAAGCTCGTCGTGTTTACATTTTCATTTTTCTGATAGGTCACGGATTCCCAAAGCGGTGCATTTAAGTTTGAGGTCAGTGTCTTAACATATTCGTCATATACCTGATTAAACGCCTCCTGACGCCTCTTTGCCACAATAGACTGTTTGTTCACATCTGTTTCTTCCTGGTTAAATGTGCTGACACACTGCAGCACATGATAACCATATTCCGTTTCGATAATGCCGCTGATCTGCCCTGTTTCAAGATTAAAGGCAGCCTCCTCATAGACAGCAGGCATCACACCGCGCCCAAAGCTGTATTCTAACTGTGTATCCTCATTATAGTCGGCGGCCAGTACATCAAAGTCCTCACCATCATTCAGCTTTTGTACAACCTCCCGAATCCGCTCATAGGCACTCTGCTTCTGATTTTCCGTAAATTCTGCTTTGTTTCCCTGCGAATCAGTCGAATAAGTCTTAACTAAAATACTTTTTACGGTAATTGTGCGCGCCTCGTCATCGCTGATTTCAGGGTTCACCTCATCTGTGATGACATGGTAAAGCTTGTCTGCAACTGCAAATTCATGATAAAGCTGTTCAATGGTCGCCTCATCCACACCCATCAGCGCAATTTCGCTGCTGTTCAGAGAAGAAAAATATTCTCTGGCCGCAGCCGCAACCTTTTCCTCTTCCTCCCGGCTAAGCTCTGTTTCATACTGTGCGGCAAGCAGATTCATGACCTTAATCTGCGCAATACGGGCGATGATTGTTTCTTTATATTCCTGTTCCATCGTCCCATCCGCCACCGGCACCTGCCAGATTTCAGAACCGAATATCTGATCATACTGGTTTTCCGAATTCACCAGATATACCATGATCTCCGGTAACATACAGGAGCTGTTTTCGATCCGAAATACCTCGCCCTGCTCAAAATCCGTCGTCAGGACGATTTCCGTCTTTTTATCTTTTTTACATCCCGCAAGCACTGCCGGCAAAAAAAGTACTATTAGAAATAACAGACAGCTCGTCAGCAACCGCACGAGCGCCCCTTCGTTCTTTTTACCTTGCATATGACCTCTGACCCTGATGATATGATACGGCGGCATGATTACAGTTCAGCATTCTTATCTAAAATACTGCGCGCCACGCTGATCCCGTTCGCAGATGCCTGCTGCAGCCCTCTTGTGACTCCGGCACCGTCTCCGATTGCAAACAACCCTCTGATACTGGTTTCAAAATCTGTGTTGACAACGACCTTGTTTGAGTAAAATTTGACCTCAACCCCGTAAAGCAGCGTCTCATCGCTTGCCAAACCCGGTGTCACCTTATCAAGCGCCAGTATCATTTCCTCAATATCCACCATGATTCGATGCGGGAATACAAGCGACAGATCGCCCGGTACGGCATCCTTTAACGTCGGAATCAAGTTATTCCTGCAAAGGCGTTCCTCGGTTGTTCTCCTGCCCCTCTTAAAATCGCCGAACGTCTGCACCAGAATACGGCCGCCGCAAAGCATGTTGGAAAGCTGTGCGATTTGCTTACCGTATTCGATCGGCGTCTTGAACGGCTTTGTGAAGTTCTTCGATACGAGTATCGCAAAGTTTGTATTGTTTGTTTTATAATCCTTAGATTTGTAAGCGTGTCCGTTGACGACTGCCAGCCCGTTTTCATAATATTCTGTTGCCACCTCACCCGATGGATTCGTACAGAATGTCCGCACCTTATCATCAAACGTCGGTGTATGGTAAATCAGCTTCGCCTCATACAGGTTTTCATTGAGAAACTGCATGACCTCGTCGCGCACCTCTACGCGCACACCGACATCCACTGTGCCTACCTGTGTCTCCACACCTGCCTCACCGCATAAATGACTGAACCAGTCAGCACCTTCTCTGCCAACCGCTACAACGATTTCATCGGCCAGAAACGTCTCTTCTTTACCGGCCACAACACCCTTCGCTTGGCCGTTTTCAATCAGTATCTGGTGTACCATTGTGTTAAATTTCAGCTCGACGCCGCATTCCTCCAAATGATGCTGGAGCTTTGCGTAAATCTTATAGCCCTCCTCTGTCCCAAGGTGTCGAATCGGACATTCCACGAGCTTTAAGTTTGCATTAATCGCCTTCCGCCTGATTTCACGAATTTCAGCCGCCTTATCCAAGCCGTACACCTTCGTGTCCGCACCAAATTTCAGATAAATATTGTCCGATTCCCTAATCAATTCGATTGCTTTATCATAGCCCAAAATATCCGGCAGATTACCGCCTACATCCGGAGAAAGTGAAAGCTTCCCGTCCGAAAATGCACCCGCACCCGCAAAGCCTGTCGTAATGGCGCATGGCTTGCAGCCGACGCATACTTTTGTATCCCGCTTCGGACACTTTCTCTGTTCGATCGAACGCCCTTTCTCTATCATCAGAATTTTCATATCCGGTTTTTTCTCTATTAATTCATAAGCGCAGAAAATTCCGGAGGGACCTGCTCCAACAATTATCACATCATATTTTTTACTCATTTTTATCCTCCCGTCCATACGGCGCTAATTTTTTCATACATGCAGATAACATTGTATCACAACCTTCGCTAAAAGAAAATAGCGATCTGCTATTCAACCCCCGTCCTGAAGCCTCCGGCCTCCATATGTACATGGCTGCCGCCTGTACGCTCTTTTGTAACAACAATCTGCTTGTCAATACGCTCCCTAAGTTCTGCTACATGGGAAATAATACCTACGAGCCGATTGCCCTCCGTCAGGTTATTTAGTGCACGCATGGCCTGCTCCAAGGCTTCTTCGTCGAGCGTTCCAAACCCTTCGTCAATAAACATCGAATCCAGGTGAATACCGCCCGAGGCCGACTGAATTTCATCGGCAAGTCCCAGTGCGAGGCTTAAGGAAGCCATAAAGGTTTCTCCTCCCGAAAGCGTCTTGACGTTTCTAAACGTCGCGTTGTAGTGATCGATAACATCTAATTCCAGACCGCTCTGGCTCTGGCGGTTGCCGGACTGTCCCCTTCGCTTCAGCTCATACTGTCCGCCGCTCATCATCATAAATCTGGTGTTTGCCCTGCCGATAATCTTATCAAAATAAACCATCTGCACATATGCCTCCAGCATGATCTTTTCTTTTCCGCTGACGGTCCCGTTTACTGTATTGGAAAGCGCGCGCACCCACTGCCATCGCTCTTCCGTTTTTTTCTGTGCCTCCCATTGATTTTGGATATTGGAAAGACACTTTGCATCTGCTTCCATCCAAAGCAGCAGCCGCTGTTTTTTAGAACGTTGTGCTTCAAGTTCCTCTTTACAAAGGCGGATCACTCCTTTTAAGACCTCCATGGAATTTTCATCCAAAAGCTCCATCGCGGAGTCCGCTTCGGCAAGCTGTACCGTAAGCGCTTCCTCGCGCGCCCGTTCCGTAAGCGCCGCCTGCTCTGCTGCCTTTAACTGCCGCTCTGCTTTTGTAAGGCGCTCGGCATATTCTTCCTTTGCAATTTTTCTGCCGGCACTCCTGGTTACATCAACGCCGACACAGCCGCCTTCCAATGCCGCTTCCATCCTGTGCGTAATTTCCTCAAGCCGGTTTTCTGCATTGATTACCTTGTCAGCCAGAAGTCCGGCCTGCAGGCTCAACTCTGACGCTGTCCGATTATATTGGTCGCATTGTTCCTTTTCGCGTTCCAACGCTTCGCGCGTCAATGCCTGCCCCGCATCTTTACTCAAAACAGCCTTGCGCGGATGTTCCGTCGAGCCACAGACCGGACACGGCTCACCGTCCTTTAATTCCGCAGCCAGAATGCCTGCCTGCTCATCCAGAAATTGTTTTTGATGACTCATATACATACGATTGGCGTTCGCACTCCGCTCGGATGCTGTTTGATAGCTTTCCCGCGTCTGCGCCGCATGCCTGCGCTGCTCTTCAAGCTCCTGCTCCGCATACAGTTTCTGAATGACCGCCTCTGTTCCCCGTTCCTTCTGATAATTCTCCCTAGACCGGGCCAGTATCTCTTCGCATTGCTCTCTGCGCCTTGTTGCCTCTAAAAGAGTATGCCGCAAACGCAGAATATTTTCCTGCTTTCCGGCGAGCTTGTTTTTTTCCTCGAGTTTTGCCTCAGATCGGCTAATTTGTTCGTCAAGCTCCTCTTGTTCCGCTTTTCCGCGTTTCAAATATTCCTTAAGCAGGATCAGCAGATGACCCCGGTCCTCCATCCGAATCGCCTCGCCGAGCTGCTCCTTCATCTCTTCATCCTTATAAAGAATGCCCGCGGCATACTGCCGAATGCTCCCGTCATAATTTTCGTACTGCTCTTTTAAGCCGGACGACTCGGACTTTAAATAATTCTGGAAAATCTGATAGGGTGTCGTCCGAAACAACCGCCTGAAAATCCGGCTCCGCTCTTCCGTCGATGCAAATAAGAGTTTTCTGAATTCCCCTTGCGCCAGCATACAGATTTGTGTAAACTGGCTGCAGCTAAGGCCGACCAGCTCCTCCATCTGCCTTGTAACGGCTGCATAGCCGGTAACGATACTTCCGTCCGGCAGATACAACACAGCTTCCGCCTTCTGCTTTGTCTCTCCGCCGCCCTTTTTGGCCGGCCGTATGTATTCCGGATTTCTGACAACCCGATATTCCTTCCCAGCATAGGTAAACAGAAGCTCCACATAGGTCGCACAATCCGCGGCGGCATACTGGCTTCGAAACATCGTAGGCTCCCTGAATTCCCCGCTGGCCGTTCCAAACAGCGCAAATGAAATTGCATCAAAAATCATCGTCTTGCCCGCTCCGGTGTCCCCCGTAATTAGATACAGGCCCTTACCGCCAAGCCGCGTAAAATCGATTGTCGTTTCCGCCGCATAAGGTCCGAATGCACAGAGCGTCAGTTTATTTGGCTTCATCGCTTTCCTCCCATATCTTCTCAAACAAAGCTTCGCTGTAATGTTTCTGCTGTTCACTCATTTCGCGATGGTTCTGCAGCCGGTACAGTTCTTCCAAAAACTCAAGCGGCGTGCGCTTCTGTACCTGTTCTTCCGAAATTTCCGATGTCATTGCCTGATTTCTCGTCCGTGTATTATCATAGGTAAGCTTTAAGACATTCGGATAAACCGCACGCAGCTTTCCGATCGCATCCGGAATATCTTCCTCATCGGTCAGCGTAATCTGTAAATAATCCTTAACCGCCGTCCCCCGGTAGGTTTCCCGCGCGGTCAGCTTAAGATAGCTTCCTTTCATGCACCGCATGTCATGCAGCGGCACAAGCGGCACGGTTCTCACAGCAACCGCTCCCTTTTCAGCAAATTCCACGATTGACACAGATTTTTGATGCGCCGCCTCGGAAAAAGAATATTTAAGCGGCGTCCCGCAATAGCGAACCGTTTCCCTTCCGATTTGCTGAGGGCCGTGCAAATGTCCAAGTGCCACATAATCAAAATCTCCAAACAGCGATGCGGGTATTTGCTCCAGACCGCCGATGAGAAGCTCCTCCGATTCACACGTTTCAGCTCCCGCCACAAACTGGTGCAGCATCAGCACATTTCGTTTTTCGAGATCCACCTTCATATGTGCTAAAACAACCCGTATCGCCTGCTCGTAATTTTCAACTTCTGCTTCGGGGTAAATGTGCTTCACGTGCGCAGGCTTTAAAAACGGCAGCATATGAATACAGATCTCGCCATAGCCGTCTTTCAGCGTCACACAGCGCACATTTCCGTCATAAACCGGAGAAAAATAAATTTCCTGTTTAACAAGTACATCCGACGCAAAGGAAATACGCTCCGCCGAATCATGATTTCCGCTGATAATGCAAAGTGGAAGTCCCCGTCCCGCACAAAAGGTTAAAAAGCTGTCAAATAAGCGGATCGCCTCCACAGGAGGAACCGCCTTATCGTAAATATCTCCCGCAATCAGAATGCCCTCCACCGATTCGTTTTGTATGATTATTTTTATCTCCTCAAGAATATACTCCTGCTCTTCAATAAAATTCGCCTCGTAGATTCTTTTTCCCAAATGCAGGTCCGATAAATGCATCAGTTTCATAATGACCTCCCTGTTTTTATTCTTTCTATGATGCATACAGCGGATTTGCTTTACGAATCAGGCTGCCGCAATCAGTCTTCATAGCTTCAAAGGCAGAAAGTACCTGAACGGGAATATCAACATGTGCAATGTAATCCTTTCCGTTCGGTCCATAGCCCTCCTTGTTATCAGATAGTCTTGGTAATTCTCCCATCAAAAGAGTCAGATAATGTTCCATATCCCACATTCCCCGGATCTCCTCTGCAAATGAAAGCTCACCTGCTCGCTCAATGACCTTCGCCTGATAAGATGCATAGTTAATAATTATGATGTCATCTGACAGATATTTGCGCAGCCCTGCATACATTCTCCTCTGCATTGTCGCATCCTGACATAAAATAATGGATCGAAAGGAAATCCCATGGACCTGCAGAAGGTTCAGCAAATTAGTAATATTGTTTCCGCAGTTTGTAGACTTACATTCGAGATAATCTGCCGCAAGCCCATAGCGGAGCTTTAAATAGGCCGCAAACAAACCTGCTTCCGGTAGGTTTTCCGCTTCAAATTCAGGGAACTCCCTATGCATTTGCGCACGCAGCGCTTCAGTTGTATGCCCAACCCCACCGACAATCACATACGTCTTCGCAGCATTTTGCTTCATTGCATTCGCCAGCACATCACCTCCGCACAAAATACTGCCGCCAAACAGTACCATAACATCTGCCTGGCTGATTCCATATGCTTCCCTTAACTTCTCATTCGTCAGCTCTGCAACATCCCTGCAGCCACAAAAATCTCCAAGCATATTAATGAGCTCCGCGCTCCTTTTTTTATTAATTCCCACATTCATATCAGGTCTTCCTCTCCTAACGCTTTTTCTCTTTTCATTATACAGGAATCAGCCATCCGATAAAAGTAAAAAACCTTTTCATTCGAAACATTATATAATGTTCCGAACGAAAAGGACTTGAACGCTATAACTATATTTCACAGCTTTTGTTCCGCGCACTTAGCTGCGCATCCCGTAGGGAGTGCTTTTATTTTACAGGAAACTAAAACTTTACTACTGCAACGTAATAAGGTCTTTCCTATGAAATAAAAAATCAGGCCAGAATTGCTTTGTCACTGGCAAATTCCTCTCCCGAAACAACTTCAAACTGATGCAGCAGATCCGCCACCGTCAGTTTTTTCTTCTCATCTCCGGCTATATTCAGTATTACCTTTCCGTCATGCATCATTACCAAACGGTTCCCATGAGCGATGGCATCTTTCATATTGTGAGTAACCATCAATGCCGTGAGATGATTTTCTTCAATGATCTGATCGGTGACACGCAGTACCTTTTCTGCTGTTTTCGGGTCCAGTGCTGCGGTATGCTCATCCAGAAGCAGTAAATCCGGCTGCTGCAAAGTTGCCATCAGCAAGGTCAATGCCTGCCTCTGTCCGCCGGAAAGCAGACCGACTTTCGAGGTCATACGATCCTCCAGTCCTAAATCCAGCACCTTCAAGAGTCCGCGGTACTTTTCTTTCTCCTGTCTGGTAATTCCCCAATTGAGCTTCCTGCTTTTCCCGCGGCGCGAGGCCAGCGCCAGATTCTCCTGAATTTCCATGCTGGCTGCCGTTCCTGTCATCGGATCCTGAAA